>CAYYXR010000123.1:0-2585 GCA_964475755.1 uncultured Rhodobacterales bacterium | reverse complement strand
ACGAGTGCACCCGCGAACCTCCGGTCGATCGGAATACGCCGTCCGATTCGAAATGGTTCTTCGATGAATCGAAACATTGCCTCCGCACCGACAACGGTCGCTACGACCGCACTGATCATTCCCCAGACCGGGAGACGCTCGCTCCGGAGATGGAACGCCAAGAGTTCGATGATCGGAAGATGCAACAAATAGATGCCATAGGAACGTCGACCGAGCCACACCGGAATCGACAGTGAGAATCCGCGTGAGATCCATGTGTTCGGATACCGCCACAACATGGCGATCACGACCGCGGTCGGTGGTGTCGCCCACGTGATCCCCCAACGAATCCCAGCCGTCGTGTCACCAGCTGCCTCGACCCACCAGGGTGCAGCCATCGCCATCGCCACAAGCAGGAGAACGGTTGCTTGCCGTGTCGTCAATCTGCGCTTCGTCGACGCGTGACTCCAGCAAGCGGCGACGATGCCCCACCCGATCTCACCGAGACGCGACCAGGTACTGAGATACAGCGTCGACGGGTCGTCGATGGTCCACAAGAACGTCCACGACAGTCCGATCATCACGACGGCCGCCACCCCGAGCATCCGGGCGAGTGGCCACCGGAGTATCGACAGCCGGCGCATCAGCACGAGGACGATCACCAGTAACGGAAAAATGACGTACACCTGCTCTTCGAATGACAGCGACCAGAAGTGATGGGTCAAACTGGGCGAGAAGGCGTCCCAATAGCCACCACCATGCAGTTGCTCCCAGTTCGCTCCCCAGGCCAGCGCCGAGAGAACGTCGCCTCGCAAGGCCGCCAGTCCCGGCCATTCGATGGCAACGGCAACGACGACCGTTGCGGCGAGAACCACGAGCGACGCCGGCATCAATCGACGAAGCCGACGAATCCAAAATTTCTTCAGACCGAAGTTTCCGGTCGCCTCGAATTCCTTCAGAGCAAGCGAGGTCACGAGGAACGCCGACAATGTGAAGAACATGCCGATTGCCAACCACAGTCCGCGGTCCGACCCGACGAGACCAAGGTGGACGACGATCGGGCACGCGAGTGCTACTCCTCGAATACCGTCGAGTGGTGTAGAACGTTGAGCCGTCATCTCAGATCGAACCTGCGATGGTCATGAACTCGGCGATCGACGCAGCGTTGGCTCCGAACCCCGGCTGGTGGCCAGCACCCTCGACTTCGTCGACCCACACTCGATCGCCGATTCCCGCGGCGGCATACGCTGCCTCGACCTGCCAGGCATGACTGGCGGGTGCCAGATCGTCGAGTTCACCAGCGATCATGTACACCGCCGGGTCGTTGGCATCGACGTAGGTCGACGGTGCCAGCGAATCCAGGATCTCGGCCGAACATTCGACGGCCTCGCAGCGGTTCACGTGGGCCACGATCTCTTGAACTCGAAGTCCGACGATCTCGGGGTCGTAGTTCGCATCGTTGATTCCGTACGGTCCGGCGATGCCGATCACGCCGATCACCGGCCGAAGGAAGTCGCCGCCTCGCACCTCGTTGGGAGCGACGGCGGTGAGCAGACTCAGGTGAGCTCCGGCCGAGTGACCCACCAAGAAGGTGCGGTCGATGTCGGCACCCAGTCCGTCTGCGTTGGCCTGCGCCCAGCGAACGGCTGCCACGACGTCGGCGATCTGATCGAAGGCCGGAACTTCCAACTCGTACTCGATCGACACGATCACGGCTCCCTGAGCGAGCAGATCCATCGACACCGACTCGACTTCGTCAGCCGAACCGAAGCTCCAAGCACCACCGTGAACGAACACCACCAGGTCACGGCGATCCGAAGCGGTCCATCCGGCGGGGGTGAAGACCTTGAAGATCTGGTGGGCCTCGGGGCCGTAGAGGCCAGCGAACGTTGCCGCCGGAGCGGTGTAGGTCTCGACGATGTGACGAGCCCCGGCCTGCGGATCGAACACTTTGCGGCCACGCACGATGGTGTCTTCGACCTCGGTCTCGATCGTCTGGGTGGCCACCTCGACAGCCGGACCAGCGAAGGCTGCAGCGACCTGGAGCTCGTGGGCCGGAGCATCGATCACCTGGCATGCCACCGTGGAGAAACCAATGACGGCCAGGCCGATGAGGGAGAGGATCGAGCGGGTGAAGGTCGTGGCGTTCATGCCAGGCAAGAGCCCTCAATGCGCCCCGTCTCGCGCATTTCTCAAGATTTTTTGACGAAGGGGAAAAATGCACCCTGAACAGGGGTTTCCGACCCGGGATTGTCAGCCCCTTCTCGGCTCGGGACGTGCCCGAGCGAGATCCCCGCCCCGAGGCCCAGTTCCCGGCCTCGGAGCCCTTGTCGGTGCTCTTGCCACTATCGGACTTGCCTCTCGCTCCCTAAAGCGACGCACGCCAAACGTTTGGGAGTGGACTTCGCTCCAACTTGAGCCTCAGGTCAGTACTTCGGTCAGTAGTCCGACAAGAATTTCCCGAACCCAGCTGAACCCGCTGGAAACCGTTACTGCAGACATCCAGGACTTCTGGAGCCCTACAGACCGACTTGGGCCTCGTTATCGAGTCCTACGGATCAAAAGGTTAGGGGTTCGAGTCCCTTCGAGCGCGCGAGATGACCAGC
>CAYYXR010000122.1:0-2688 GCA_964475755.1 uncultured Rhodobacterales bacterium | reverse complement strand
TGACAAAGCATATTCTGAAATTGGGCGCGGTTGCCGCGCTCGGCTTCGCCATGGCGCCGATGGGCGCGATGGCGCAAAAAACCGTTACGGTTCAGGTTCCGTCGGGTTCCGGCGGTACCTATCATGTCTATTGCCAGGTGGTTCAGCAGAATCTCGGCCGTCATTTGCCGGGCGGTACGCAAATGCTGATCCAGAACCTGCCGGGTGCCGGCGGGGCGAAGTCGGCTTCCTTTATGGCAAACGCCGCGCCGAAGAACGGCTCGGTCATCGCCATGGTTGCGCCAGGCACCATAACTGTGCCGCTCTGGCGCAAGGTCAAGTTTGATGCGCGTAAGTTCGAATGGCTGGGTGCGCCGGGCGCGCGGTCGTCGGCCATCTGGGTCTGGCATACGCATGGCGTCAAATCGATCGATGACGTCAAGAAACGCGAAATCAAGATCGCGACCAGCGGTTTCGCTTCCGCCGGTTCGGTTATCCCGCGTATGGTCAACGCCTTCCTCGGCACCAAGCTGAAGCTGATTTATGGCTATAAGGGCGGCGGGGCGATGAACCTCGCGATCGAACAGGGCGAGGCGATGGGCCGCTGGAATTTCCGTTCCGGTTTCACTGGCGTCCGTCCGACCTGGATCCCCGAGAAGAAAATTGTTCCGTTCATCGCGACGGGTCCGCGTGATCCGCAGCTCAAGGGCGTTCCGCATTTCCGCGATCTGTTGAAAGACGGTTCGGTTGAGCAGAAAGCCTATGACGTGATCGGGATGAACTTCGAAGTCGGTCAGGCCTTCTATCTGCCGCCGGGAACGCCGAAGGCAACCGTCTCTAAATTCCAGAAGGCGTTTGACGCCATGCTGGCCGATCCGGCCCTGAAGAAGATGATCGAAGAACGCCGGATTGAATATTCACCGGTGACGTCCACACAGATCAAGAAGCTGATCTCTGACGGGTTCGCCGCCGCGACCCCGGATGTGGTCAAGAAGATCAAGGAAATCTACAGCAAGAAGAAGAGCAGCTAAGCTCCACTTCGATATCAAGAGAGACCGGCGCTCCCGATGGGGGCGCCGGTTTTTTTGTCACAGCCGTCTGACCGGTGGTTGCTTGAATCAGTTCGAAAATGCAATCCTTTGCCGGATCGGCCTTTTGGTTCGATTCAAGGTTAGGAATTTTGCGGCCGGAACGATGCGGCCCAGGGAGAGAAAAATGAAGAGATTTCTGATGCTGGCCGGTGTCGCGGCCGCGATTTCAGGCGCCGCGGTTTTGTCCGCGCCGTCCGCCATCGCTCAGGCGGTGACGCTCAAGCTGCATGTTTTCGTGCCGCCCCCGGCAAACCCGTTCAAGACGTTTCTGGCGCCTTGGGCCAAGAAGGTCGAGAAGGAATCAGGCGGAAAGCTGAAGATCGAGCTTTACCCGTCGATGCAGCTGGGCGGCAAACCGACCCAGCTGGTTGATCAGGTCAAGGACGGCATTGTCGATATCGTCTGGACATTACCCGGCTATACCGCCGGCCGGTTTCCCAAACTGGAAGTGTTCGAGTTGCCGTTCGTCCACACCTCGCCGGTCGCCACCACGTTGGCGATCCAGGATTTCTACGACAAGCATCTGAAGGAAGAGTTCAAGGACTATCACGTTCTGTTGCTGCATTGCCATGCGGGGTCTCTTTTCCAGACCAAGAAACCGATCCGCAAGTTTACGGATGTGAAGGGTCTCAAGATCCGGACCGCGACGCGCGCGGGCGGCTGGTATCTGAAATCCATCGGCGCCGTGCCGATCGGGGCGCCGCTGCCGGCCATTCCGCAGATGCTGTCCAAGGGCGTCATCGAAGGCGCCTTGCTGCCGTTTGAAATCGCCCCGGCGATCAAGATGCAGCAACTGGTCAGCAATTTCAGCGTTCTGGCAGGCGATCAGCCGCGTATGAATACCTCGACCTTCGCTTTTCTGATGAACAAGAACAGCTATGCGAAGCTGCCGGCCGATCTGAAAAAGGTCATCGACAATAACTCGGGCCGCGCGCTGGCACCGATCGCCGGCAAGAACTGGGCGGATATCGAAAACCCCGCCCGCGGCGTGATGGCGTCGAAAAAGAAGAACAAGTTCCACACCATCCCGGCCGCGGAAGTCGCCAAGTTCAAGGCAGCTGCCAAGCCCGCAATTGATCGCTGGGTCGCCCAGATGAAGAAAAGGGGCATCGACGGCGAAGCGCTTCTCAAGGATGCGCGGGCGATGATCGCCAAACACAGCAAGTGATGACGGAATTTTTGCCCGCCATTTTCCAAATCCATGGCTGAGCAACAATCCAACTCCGGCCGGCCCACCGATCCGGTGGGCCGGTTCCTTTATGTACTGACATACTGGCTGGCCCTGTTGGGCGGGCTGGTCCTGTGCGCCATGGCGCTGGTCACAACGGTCAGCGTCAGCGGGCGCTATTTTTTCAATTCACCCATCACCGGCGATTTTGAACTTATCGGCATGGGCACAGGTATCGCGGTGTTCGCGTTTTTGCCGTTTTGTCAGTTGATGCGGGAAAACGTGATCGTCGATTTCTTTTTGAGTCATACCTCAAAACGCTTTCAGTCTTTTTTCGATTTTCTCGGCAATCTGATCTACGGGTTGATTATCACCCTGATGACCTGGCGTACCCCGATCGGCGGGATAGAGGTCTATGAAGCCGATCAGATGACCCTGATTCTGGAATTG
>CAYYXR010000121.1:2467-2808 GCA_964475755.1 uncultured Rhodobacterales bacterium | reverse complement strand
AGCGACTCGTTTGCTCGCATCTTTCTTTGAACCACGTGGAGCCTCGTAGTTGATACGACCGAGGCCGATCGGAACGAGACACGTGGAGAACTCAATCAGTCGCTTCTTTTGCATGAAAGGAGCAACAGCCACCATGTGGATGTGTGCGTGGTGCTTCCACACGCGCAGACCTTCGCCCAGGTCGACGAAGTCGAATGGGGGGAGGTAAGAACGGGAGGTCACTTCGGTGACATACGTTCCACCGCGGATGCCGTTCTCTGAGAGAATACGGCGGGCCGCGGGAAGCCGCTTCTCAAGCGCAGCCAACTCAACATTCCTATCCTCTCGATCATGGGTCATGG
>CAYYXR010000121.1:0-2367 GCA_964475755.1 uncultured Rhodobacterales bacterium | reverse complement strand
AGGGTCAGACTCAGGACACTCGGCTGACGGTCAGCGTCGATGTCGAGAGTTGGTCACCGATTCTCAAGCCTCGCAAGTCTCGAAGATCTTCGAAGATGTCTTCGAAGAAGCGCAAGACCTCCAGCCGGAGGTCGCGCAAGTGAGTGAGGTTCCAGAGGCCACGCCGGATGTCCTCCCGGCCGGCGTGGTTCTCCCTCTCTCACGGTTCGTGCTCCACGTCAAGTCCTATGGCATGGCCTATGCTGTCGCGTATTTGATACTCGACCAAACGCAGGTCATCTCGACCGTTGCTGGTCAGTGCGGAATCTAAGGCGCACAGTTTGGGCAGAACCAAACCCAGCCGCATTCTGGGAACCAGAATTGTTCGAGCACATTCGTAAGTGTGCAGCAGTCGCATTCTCCGTAGGTCATTTTCTCATCACCCCCCAAGTTCTGCTGGTCATTCCATCCTTGACCAGGTACTTGGAGATGTAGCGAGCGACTCGTTTGCTCGCATCTTTCTTCGAACCTCGAGGAGCCTCGTAGTTGATACGGCCAAGGCCGATCGGCATGAGGCACTTCGAGAACTCAATCAATCGCTTCTTTTGCATGAAAGGAGCAACAGCCACCATGTGGATGTGAGCGTGATGCTTCCACACGCGCAAGGATTCGCCGAGTTCGAGGAAATCGAACGGAGGCAGGTAGGACCTCGAGGTCACTTCGGTGACGTAGGTCCCACCGCGAATTCCGTGTTCGAACAAAATTGTTCGAGCACGAGGAAGGCGCTTCTCAAGCGCAGCCAACTCAACATTCCTATCCTCTCGATCATGGGTCATGGACGAGGGCATAGCGAAGGTGATGAGTTTCGGTCGTCGATAGACGGACGAGCCTTGAGCCCATGCGACATCGAACACCCGTTCGACGCGCTTGCGCATACGCTGGAAGCGTTTCTTGGCTCTCTCACAGGCTCGACACCTGTGAGGGTAGTGAAGGCCTACCGTGGCCTGCACGACGGCCGTGTCGCCTCCAGGGAGGGTTACACGGCGGTCCACGGTGACGTAGTCCGGCTCGCCCCCGCGAGGCGGGATGTGTGCGCAGTCCTCGCACACGAAGCCCCATCCGGAGGGGTGGGGATTCATCTTTACTTGTTGTAAGGGGACAACATTTGGTTGGACCATTGGGGGACACGGGGGGTCACCCCCCGATAAAGCCGTGAGGCGTGTTTTCAAATACCCTCGACGAAAGGAGAGGTGCATGCCCCACCTGAACTACTCTGTAGATTTCAGTCAATTCAGTGATGGAGCGGGCAACGTCCGCTACCTCATGGACTTGACGAAGGACTTGTCTCAACTCTATGGTAAGTTGATCCGCCAGGGCAACGTGGTCAAGGTGCGAAGCATCCAGTTCGGACTTGAGAATCCGAACACGACGTTGCAAGACATTGCGATGGCGGCCGCGGGTGATGTGTATTACTACCACCCGACGCAGAACCGCAAGAACGCATGGAAGGCTGCGTTCCGGGCGGTTCAGCAACACCGGAAGCTGCTTGGCATTCAGGCGAAAGGCTACGACTTTCGTGTGGGGTTCCGAGGGAACACCACATGGGATACTGTCGATTGGAACGCGTGGATTCGCGATCAGAATCAACATCTGGTTCTTGGATACCACCCAGATGGTCAGAACTCTATCTTCACTGTCCACAACGACCGTCTTATGGACGCGTCGTTGCCCGTCGACCCGGATTACAACGGGTTCGGAACTCCGTTTGATATTCCTGGTATTGGAGTCGGTGATCTCGACTTCACTGACCAGGACAACACGTTCTATCAGGAGGGACATGCATCGACCGACATGAACGCTCTGCGGTTCCAAGTCGCAGCAGCCGGAGCCTACGACGACGCAGGCTCGCTGGGCGACTGGGGAACTTGGACGAACACGGACAAGTTGCACGGGCCGATTTACGCCATGTGCGGATTGATCGCCCTCGACATCGACACCAGCATGGTGGACGACAGCGAGGGTCAGACTCAGGACACTCGGCTGACGGTCAGCGTCGATGTCGAGAGTTGGTCGCCAATCATGCCGAAGCGCAAGCCTCGGAAGACCAACAAGCGCAAGACCTCCCGCCGGAGGTCGCGCAAGTGAGTGAGGTTCCAGAGGCCACGCCGGTAAGCCTTCCGGCCGGCGTGGTTCTCCCTCTCTCACGGTTCGTGCTACACGTCAAGTCCTATGGCATGGCCTATGCGGTCGCGTATCTCGTACTCGACCAGACGCAAGTCATCTCGACCGTTGCAGGTCAGTGCGGCATCTAAGGCGCACAGTTTGGGCAAAACCAAACCCACCCGCATTCGGGTAACCAGAACTCTTCCAGTTCGTCTTGCATTGTGC
>CAYYXR010000120.1:0-2820 GCA_964475755.1 uncultured Rhodobacterales bacterium | reverse complement strand
CACAGATCACCACCATCGGGCTGGCCCAGCCCTTGCGGTTATGCACTTTGCGAATGAAGTGCTTGATCATTTCCTCGGCGACTTCGAAGTCAGCGATAACGCCGTCGCGCAGAGGACGGATGGCCTGGATGGTGCCGGGCGTACGGCCGAGCATCTGCTTGGCCTCGTTGCCGACGGCGCGCACGATTTTACGGCCCTTCTCCTCTTGAAGCGCCACCACAGATGGCTCATTCAGCACAATGCCGCGGCCCTTGACGTAAACCAGGGTATTGGCGGTGCCGAGGTCAATGGCCATGTCGGCGGAAAGCCATCCGGTCAAACTGGCAAACATATTAGGTGTCTCTCTATCCCATCCGCCGGCGCGACATCGCCCCAGCGTCTCATGTGTTAAACGTCTGAACCGTCCGGATGGCTGCGGTTGCCCGAGCCACCGGACGGTCCGTGTATCTTCCTAATTCCGACCTGCGTCAACGGGCGGCCCGAGAGATATAAACCCGCTCATACCGCCATCGCCGCAGGCGCTGTCTTTTCGCGCTTCACCAGCAGCTTGTTCAGCGCATTGATGTAGGCCCGGGCCGACGCGACCAGCGTGTCTGTGTCGGCACCTTGCCCCATCACCGTCTTGCCGTTCTCTTCCAGCCGCACCGTCACTTCGGCCTGGGCATCCGTGCCCTGGGTCACCGCATGCACCTGATACAGCTGCAAATGCTGGGTATCGGAGGTCAGCGCCTTGATGGCGTTGAACGTGGCATCGACTGGGCCATCGCCCTCCGCCTTGGTGGACACCAGCTCGCCGTCGAATTCCAGCTCCAACTCCGCCGTCTGGTGCTCGACCTTGGAGCCGCACACCACTTGCAGGGAGACGAATTTGATGCGGTCGTTATCACGCACCTCTTCATCCACCAGGGCGACGATGTCCTCGTCGTAGACGTCTTTCTTCTTATCGGCCAGATCCTTGAACCGCTTGAACGCGTCATTCATGGCGTTGTCGCCCAGCTCGTAGCCCAGTTCCTTCAGCTTTTCGCGGAAAGCGTGGCGGCCGGAGTGCTTGCCCATCACCAGGTTCGACTTCACCAGCCCGACGGATTCAGGCGTCATGATCTCGTAGGTCTCGGCGTGTTTGAGAACGCCGTCCTGGTGAATCCCGGACTCGTGGGCAAACGCGTTGGCGCCGACAATGGCCTTGTTGGGCTGCACCGGAAACCCGGTAATGGTCGAGACCATGTGCGAGGCCTTGGTGATCAGCTCGGTCTTCACGCCGGTGTCGAACGGCATGTGATCCTTGCGCGTGCGCAAAGCCATGACGACTTCTTCCAAGGCGCAGTTACCTGCGCGCTCTCCCAGACCGTTAATCGTGCACTCGACCTGACGCGCCCCGGCCTGCACAGCCGCCAAGGAATTGGCCACGGCCAGTCCTAGGTCGTTGTGGCAGTGCACGGAGATGACTGCCTTGTCGATGTTGGGCACGCGATTGAACAGCATGCTGATCAGAGCATGGAACTCGTCGGGCACGGTGTAGCCGACCGTGTCGGGGATGTTGATGGTGCGCGCCCCGGCATCGATCGCCGCCTCGACGCAGCGGCACAGGAAATCGTGCTCGGTTCGCGTTCCGTCTTCTGGCGACCATTCCACATCGTCGGTAAATCGGCGAGCAAACTTAATACTATCGATTGCCGCCTGATAAACCGCCTCCGGCTCCATCTGCAGCTTGTATTTCATATGCAGCGGCGAAGTGGAGATAAAGGTGTGGATGCGGCTACGCTTGGCCGGCTTGAGCGCCTCGGCGGCGCGCTCAATGTCGCCCTTGGCCGCGCGGCACAAGCTGGCAACGGTTGACTCGGTCACAGTCTCGGCGACGGCTTTCACGCCTTCGAAATCGCCCTGGGAGGCAATCGCGAAGCCGGCTTCGATGACGTCGACCTGCATCTGCTCCAGCAATCGGGCAATGCGGACCTTTTCCTCACGGTTCATGGATGCGCCGGGCGATTGCTCGCCGTCGCGCAAAGTGGTGTCAAAAATGATGACGCGGTTGGTGTTCATGTGTCTGTCTCACGACTGGGGTTTCGGTAAAAAAGGCTCGTTCGAGCGACAACTGTGCTGCGCTTGATCCCCTGAACGTCCGTCGCTCAATAGACTTAGACGACGCTCAGGGGGTGTTAAGTCGCAGACCCCGGTCGATGAGAAGCAGGCCGAAGAGGCCGGAGACACGCCCACGCGCCGCCGTTTCCGCGGCCAATACCGCAGAAATGCTTAGCTTTTGCGTGGTCGTGACCGGATAGATCACCTGCTAATCCTTACTCAAATGCCGCCTCGGGCCGACCCCGAGACCGCCGTACGGTCCTTAAAAAGTACGTTCCACCCCTGGAGTCAATAATTTAGCACGAAAAATGGTTAAATTGCGGTGAAGCGCACAAAAAAGGGGGCCGAAAGCCCCCTTTTTTTCAGCCGGTTAGAGGCGTTAGTTGCGAGATTTGTCGACCAGCTTCTTGTCGCCGCCGATCCACGGCATCATGGAGCGGAGGTTCTGGCCGACCTCTTCGATCGGGTGCTCGGCCCAGCGGCGGCGGGTGGCCTTGAAGCTCGGCTGGCCAGCCTGGCATTCGGCCATCCAGTCACGCACGAAGCGGCCGTCCTGGATATCCTCGAGCACGCCCTTCATGCGCTCCTTAACCGACGGATCGATCACCCGCGGTCCGGAGACATAGTCGCCGTATTCAGCGGTGTTGGAGATCGAGTAGCGCATGTCGGCCATGCCGCCCTCGTACATCAGGTCGACGATCAGCTTGACCTCGTGCAGGCACTCGAAATAGGCCATTTCCG
>CAYYXR010000119.1:0-2855 GCA_964475755.1 uncultured Rhodobacterales bacterium | reverse complement strand
TTTTTCGCCGCCTCCCTTAGCAGTTTTTCGCCGGTTAGCCTGGCAGCTAATCCCAGGTGAACGGAGGCCCGAAGACTCCCTATTATCAGCTCTGTTTCCGTTTTCTCGAACTGTGTTTCGGCCAATGCGGTCAATTCGAAACATTCCGCTGATTTGCCAGCGTCAATTCTCTCGTCCAAATCGGCCCCTGTTAAGGCCTGTAAAAAAGTTTCAATTTCCTGATCGAGTGGTGGGTTCCCCGGATCCCAAAGCGCAGCAAAAGAAGTGCCGTCCAGGGTTACGGTACCTGGCTCGACCGAAAAATCGATCTCGTTAACTGATCCGTCCCAACATAGAATTTCGACGATCCTTTTGCGTGCCGTGCCCTGACGATTGATCGTCGCAGAATATGAAGTGCTGACGTGGGCCGCGTCATCCGTCAAATCGACGGTAACCGCGCCGCTGTTGGGGTCAATGTGGATCCCGGCGTACTTCAACGGAGGGATGACTCCGACGGTTCGGATTATCGACCAGATGTGAGGGAAAACATCCAATATGGGAGAAACATGCACGGACGCGGTTTTCGTTTCGCCCTGACGGGTATCAAATTCGGCATCCTCCCAGTGAACTCTAACGCGCTTGATGGGGGCGGGCAGGTTCCTTGCCGCATCGATGAGCATGAGATACGGAATCTTTCGTCCGGCGGCCATTCTGTATGCGAAAAGAGCGAAGATTGTGGCGATAATCGAAAATATCAACCCGCCCCGTGAATCCGACAGAACCAGAGAAGAAAATATCAGGGCCGCTGCCAGGAGGTACTGCCAGCCCTTTTCAGTGATCCAGAGGATCGCGACGCGCATCGATTCACGTGGTCCGAATGCACTGCTGGTTCTCCTGTTTATCCCGTCAACCAGCGCCAGCATTGTCAGGATAAGACCGAACCCCGCAAAAGTGGCATAGGCGTTTTTATAACGGAACGTGCTGGTAAGATTGTCTCGATATTCGAGTTTTTCGAACCAGAGAATAGATTTCGAACCACTGAATTCGACGCTCAGCCCGTATATCGCGTAAATGGAAGCTGCCGCAATAAAGAGACGCGTCATCATTTCCGCGTTTCGGCTTTCGCGACATATCTGCAAGGCCAGCCAGAAAATACCCGCATAACAGAGCATCCGAATGAGCTGGTCGATTGAATCGAAAGGTGCAATTGAAATGCTGGAGACCAATGCTTCTTCGATTCCGGCGGATGCGGCCTGCCAGGCAGGATGGTGCAATGCCGTGGGTGTCCAGGAGACGGATTGTAGATAAACCCAGAGACAAACCAAAAGATATGGCACCGCGAAAACGGCGATTCGCCGGAATGGCAAGAGAACGGGGTGCTCTGCAATCACGCCATGAATTGTGAAGAGGATGAGAAGAATTGCGGTCGCGGTTGCGATCGTCATCCACGCCCACTCAGATATAGCGCCGATAGGGAGTGGGGAGAGCAAAACAATCCCCGACAATGCAAAAAAAAGAAAACGTGATCCCATGACAAATCGACTTGGCGGCAATTCAACCAATTTACGAAATGGCTTATTGTCTGTCATCGTAATAGTGTCAGAGAGAGTATCTCCGCCTGGTGATGAAATGCGGCATGGGATGAAGTTATTCAGTTGGGTGGCGTGTTTCACCCTGTGGTCGTCGATTTCAGCAAGTGGCTTGGCGGCGGATACATGGTTGAGCGGAAAAGCACGGGTTCTTTCCGGCGACCGGCTCGTCATCGGTGAACAAATTGTCAAGTTGTCTGGCATTAGGGTGCCTGGCCCGAAGGCTCCCTGTTTTCTGTCAAACGGCAAACCTTATGACTGCGCCGTGATAGCCCGAACCGCGTTACAGGATTTGACTGCCGGTGCCCGGGTTCGTTGCCGGCTCGCGGCAAAGAAGAATGGTTCGACCGTCCAGAGTGCGATTTGCACGGTGAACGGGTTCGACCTTTCACGGAACATGGTTAATACCGGCTGGGCGCTTCCCTATCCCCGGAAAAATAGCCCCCTGATAGATGTCGAAACGGAGTCTAAGCAGGCGCGGCGGGGTTTATGGAGGGGGAAATTCGATCTGGGTTGGTCAATTGAGAACGGGCGCTAAGGGAGTTTACTGCTTTTGTTCAGCCCACGCGATCAGTCGCGTGAGAAGTTCGCGCAGGGTTGACTGAAGACGGTTTGCTCTCTGCGGCGTATATTCGTGGCTCTCCTCATCCATATAGTTGCGCCAGGTAAGTTCGAGCTGCAGGGCATGTATATTGTTACGTGGAACTCCATAATGCCGGGTAATGAAGCCGCCCGCGAAGACGCCGTTCAGCGCCAGATCCAAGCCGGATGTTGAGAGAATTTCATATGCGATCTTAGCGGGGGCATCGTCGGTGCTCCTTCCATTCGCCGTTCCCAAATTCAGATCAGGAATCGGTCCTTCATGAAAACGTGGCACCAGCGATCTGATGGAATGGGCGTCGAAGAGTATGGCGGCACCGAATTTTTGTTGGATCCTGCACAATTCTTCCTGAAGTTTCCGGTGATAGGGCCTCCAATATCTTTCGGTCCTTTCGGCAATCTCAATCGCGTCCGGTTCCAAACCTTGAAGGTAAATTGGCTCATTATCGAATGTTGTAAGCGGGCATAGCTCGGTATTGTTTCTATCGCCATAGAGTGGCTTTCCGGCCGGGTCGCGATTGAGATCTATGACATAGCGGGAATAATTCGCGATGAGCATCGACGAGGAAAAGTCGGTGGCAAAATCGTATAGGCGATCAACATGATGATCGCTGTCTGCGGAGCGTTGTCCAGCCGGCGTCATCCTCTTTAGCAGCGTATCGGGAATACGGCGTGACGGGTGTGGCA
>CAYYXR010000118.1:0-2864 GCA_964475755.1 uncultured Rhodobacterales bacterium | reverse complement strand
GGTCGTTCGGGAAGCGGTCGGCGGCCGTGCCGCCGGGGTTGTCCCCGTGGCCGTCTCCGTCCGTGTCGTTCCATTGCGTGCCGTCGTTCGGGAAGGCGTCACCGTTGCTTCCGTAACCGTCGCCGTCGGGGTCCGACCACTCGAGCGGATCATCCGGGAAGGCGTCCGCCCGTGATCCGTTGATGTCGTCCCCAAAGCCGTCACCGTCTCGGTCCTCGGCTTGGCTGGCATCGTTGGGGAACGCGTCGTCCTCGTCCGCCACGCCGTCTTGGTCGGTGTCCTGCCACCTGGATGGGTCGTTCGGGAACCAGTCACCTTGTGAGCCGAAGGGGTTGTCCCCGTGGCCGTCACCGTCGGTGTCGTTCCACTGCGTGCCGTCGGACGGGAACATGTCGACCTGAGTGGCACCAACGGTCTGGTTGTCACCGTAGCCGTCACCGTCACGGTCGCTTTGCTGGGTTGGGTTGGTCGTGAAGGCGTCGTTCAGGTCTGAGGTTCCGTCACCGTCGGCGTCCAGGCATCCGAAACGATCCACGGTGGAGTTGCCTGCTGTCTGTGGACACGCATCGCCCTCGAAACCGATGATGGAGTCACCGTAGCCGTCGCCGTCCGTGTCGTTCCACTGTGAGAGGTCGTCGGGGAAGGTGTCGGACTGGTCCGCCCATCCGTCTCCATCCGAGTCAGGGCAACCAAGCAGCATCATGGAGGAAGTCCCAAACGTCCCCGGGCAGTTATCTCCTCGGGTTCCATTCGGATTGTCTCCGTACCCATCAAGGTCGCTGTCCAAAGACTGCGTTGAATCAAGGGGGAAGGCATCACCGTCATTGGAAACGCCATCTGTATCAAAATCTGGACATCCGGTGAGATCTATCGTCGACGTACCCGATTGGGTTTGGCAGTCGTCTTGGTTATCGCCGAATCCATCGAGGTCGCTATCGCGCACTTCTGTTGCCAAGAATGGAAATGCATCAGCACGCTCACCTGCTCCATCTCCGTCAGCATCCACATCGAACCAATCCGCTGAGCAAGAGAGGTGTGTCGAGGATGCTACAATTTCGGAGTGCCTTCTGTTGGAATCGTATACATAACATCGGTGATGTGTTTCGAAGAAATTCTCAACAACACCCGTCGTTGAGTTGAATACCACACTAGGAGAGTCAACTGTATCAATTCCAAGCGATGGAAATTGACCGTTTTCTATCGGAGAATATTCATTGAAGAGATATCCACAACTCCCAGAGCACCAACCGTTACTCGTTCCTAAAGTGAGTATTGAGTTATTCAACACAACAAATCCCCCCTGTAAAACATACCAGTCACTCGAAGACATCCTCCACGTGTTCGCCCAAGCCCGTGTACCATTCATGTGAAGCTTACCTAGACTGAACGCTCCGATTGAAGCTGGCTGGGAAGTGATGTTGGCGCCAAAGTACTGCGAAGCGCTGGTATCCCAACTCGAAGAACCACAATAGTGTCCAGAATCTTTCGTTGCCACGTAAAATGAAGCGTTTTGGGTAAAGACCACATCTCGGATGTATGCATTGTAGTTAGAGTTACAAATCATTCGACTCAACGTTCGCACGGACGAGAGGTTAGAATCGAGACCTACGAATCCCCCGTTGTTGCCCACTCCATAGAGGGAACTACCGTCGGAGGCGTAACCGTTTCCATTCGACTGATAGAACGTGAGAATTCCGTCACCTGAGATTTTGAATTTGGATGGCCCAGAATTGGTTGTCATCCAATTCAACACTTGACCGTACGCGTTCACACTGTGAATGAGATAGCAGGCATTTGAAGAGGGACATGACATTGTGGTACCATTAACCTCCACCGTTGACGAATCTGTAATGTAAGACAGCTGGAACGTGCGGTTTTGAATCCCGCCGAACAGTTGGTGATGGTAGGTATTGAGATCGTTTGACGAAGAGGTATTCATCAGCCAAGCGTTTGAAACATTTCCATTGGACTCGAAACTCGCAAAGAATAGAGAAGTCAGAGGCACGTTTAGAGTGAGCGAGCCGAGTTGCAAATCAAACGATTCGTCGACATTTGAATTTTGACCACCACATTTCAACAAGATTAATGATTGGACAAAGGTCGACGCACAGCTCTGGAAATGAGAGAAATTCGTGTCCAGTATCACAGTTCGATCGACAACGACCTGACCGCTACCGAGGAAGTTTGGGGAGGGATAGCCGCCACCAATTCCAGTTGTGGACCACCACTGAAGCCGAGGCGTGACAAGACCGGTATTCGACGAGTAATATTTCCAATTCATTACAACGCCGCTCGTTCCATTTTCGCTAGTCGCGAGGGTCATCTTCGTGCGGTCAAGTCCGAGCAATGTCCCCGAATGAACCACAATCTCATTCGAAAGACCAACATGATGAACACGCGAAGTCTCATTCAACTCAGGATTTGAAGGATCAACCAATGCTGGCAATGATGTTGCGAGGATCTGAAGAAGCAACAGGCCGAGCATCCCGAGGCAAGAAACAACAGCGCTGCGACGAGCAGAGGGGCGCATGTGAGCCGATGTGGTCCAATCGAACACATACTTTCCGCCGACGTATGCCCGTTCAACCAAGTCGTCCGGGGGCAAATCCAGCAAAAATGACAGCTTCAGCGGTGGTCGTTGAGGTGGACCATCCCGACCTCAAGCCGGTCGTGCGTCGGGTGCACCTCCATCGCCACCACGGGCACGTCCATGCCCTCGGCGATGGCCTCGGCCGCGGCCAAGGGGAACTCGATGCGCTGGTGTGCGGGGTCGTAGCGCGCCCACGCCTCGGGCAGGTCGAGTGCCTCACGCAGGTCGGCGAGGTCCTCCTCGGCGTGCTCCGGCGGGCAGGGAATCGCCCCGA
>CAYYXR010000117.1:0-2907 GCA_964475755.1 uncultured Rhodobacterales bacterium | reverse complement strand
AAGCCACACTTGCCTGATGTGTTGAAAGCCTTTGTCTCGCCACTCCGTCAATCTATCGGACAAGGCGCGGCAAATGAGAGTCATCGCGTGTTCCGGTGTTGTATCGATGTTTTGGGCGGACAAAGCACCCACGGGATAGGCTGCGTCCTCGACTTTCACTTCGATTAAGTTCACGCCAAATCCCACAACGATCCACCGGTCGCCATCCACTCCCGAAACAAGTTCAGGCAATATTCCACAGACCTTGCCCCCGCCAACCAAGAGATCATTCGGCCACTTGTATGTAACGTCAGGCGGCGGGGCGTTGTGCCGGGGCATTTCGAGGACAGCATCTGCGATTGCTATGGCGGCTACAAAGCCAATTTGCGGAGATGAGGCTTCGGCGGATGGGGCTTTTATAAGAACGGAGGCATAGACATTACCCTCCGGACTTTCCCACGTTCTTTGCATGCGTCCACGACCGGCGGTTTGCGTCTTGGCCATAAGGGTCAGGCCTTCAACCGCATCGCCCTCGATTTCGACAATCCGGCGCAACGCCGCATTGGTACCGTCGAGTGAATCGAACTTCATGACCCGCCAGCCGGGAGGCATATGCGGTTCAGACTGCGGCTGTGCGGACGTAAAATAGGCTTGGGTCACACCCCTGCCCTCTTTTCACCACGGGAGGACCGTCTTACCCCAGGAAAAGGGTGCGGGCTGCCGCCTCCGCACCGCGTACGAGCGGCGCAGGAACAATGAACATAATCACCATAAGAAAGCTGGAAATCGCAAAGATCGCACCGGGAATCAAGGTCGGGGGATCAATGGCTTCGGCAGGCTCATCGAAGAACATGATCTTGATGATCCGCAGGTAATAGAAAGCGCCGATAACGCTCGCGAGCACACCGATGATTGCGAGCGGCACGAAACCTGCGTTCACGGCTGCAACAAAAATATAGAACTTGCCCAGGAACCCGGCCATCGGCGGAATGCCCGCCATGGAGAACATCAACGCGCCAAGGGCCAGCGCCATTCCCGGGCGGCTTTTTGAGAGCCCGGAGAGGTCACTGATCTGTTCGACGAACTCGCCCTTCACACGCATCGAGAGGATCACCGCGAAAGTGCCGGCGTTCATAAACAGGTAGATCAACAGGTACACGAGCAGCCCACGTGCACCTTCCTCATTGCCAACAACCAAGCCAATCAGCGCGTAACCCACATGGCCGATCGAGCTGTAGGCCATAAGGGGTTTGACGTTGGTCTGCGCAATGGCCGCGATCGATCCCCAAAGCATCGACAGAATGGAGATCAGCATGACCACTTGCTGCCATTCCTCGATCATGGGCTCAAATGGGCCGACGAGAACGCGCAGAAACAAGCACAGAGCCGCAATTTTAGGGGCGATGGAGAAAAAGGCCGTAATCGGCGTAGGCGCACCTTGGTACACGTCCGGCGTCCACATGTGGAACGGCACCGCCGAGACCTTGAACGCCAGCCCCGACACCACGAACACAATACCGATAACGACACCGACGTATTGCTCACCGGACTGCATAGCCTCTGCGATACCGCTGAAGGTCGTCGTGCCTGAGAATCCGTATACAAGCGAGGAACCGTATAAGAGCAATCCCGACGCCAGGGCGCCGAGCACGAAGTACTTCACGCCGGCTTCCGTAGCGCGTTGGTTTTCACGCTGAAACGCCGCGAGCACATAAAGCGAAAGGCTTTGAAGTTCCAAACCCAGGTACAACGAGATGAGATCGTTGGCCGAGAGCATCATCATTATACCAAGGGTAGCGAACAGAACTAACAAGGGCAGCTCGAAACGCGCGACCTTAACCGCGTTGGCCCAGTTGTTGATGAGGAGCAAAGTCGTGCCCGCGGCAAGCAGGGTCAGTATTTTCGTGAAACTGGTGAATCCGTTGACGATAAACAGATCATTGAACGTCAAGCCTTCCTCTGGCCCACGCAGAACGAGCACGCCGGCAATCACCATCACGGCGACGGCAAGTCCAGTGATCAAATTGGTCGCATCCTTTTTCTGGAACACGCCAAGCATCAGAAGCGCCATGGCCGCGAGGGCCATGAATATTTCCGGCATGGCAGGCGCAAGTGCGGGAAAAGTTGTCATAATCTAATCCCCTCCCTACTTCAGAAACGCAAAGAACTGACTTCCAAGCGGCGCGACATCACTCGCGCTGCGGGCCAAATCGGCGTGGAAGTTGTTGAGAAGATTTGTGACGGACTGACTCATGACATCCAGGAACGGCAGCGGATACACGCCCATCCACATCACCACAAAAACCAGCGGCGCAAAAATCGCGATTTCTCGCGGGCTCAGGTCGAGCATCGCCTTGACGTCATCCTTGGTCAGTTCTCCGTAGACGACCCGGCGGTACAAAAAGAGCATATACGTCGCGCCCAGGATGACCCCGGTCGCGGCCAGGAGCGAGACCCAGGTATTGACCTGGAACACGCCGGTCAGAATGAGAAACTCGCCGACAAAGCCCGATGTGCCCGGCAAGCCGACTGAGGCCAGCATGAACACCATGAATACCAAGGCGTACTTGGGCATGTTGTTCACGAGTCCACCGTAGCGATCGATCTCACGGGTGTGCAGGCGGTCATACACCACACCGACACAAAGGAAGAGCGCGGCCGACACGACGCCGTGAGACAGCATCTGGAAGATTGCGCCCTCCACGGCCTGTTGCGTGGCTGCGAATGTGCCCACGGTGACAAATCCCATATGCGCCACGGACGAATAGGCAATGAGCTTCTTCATGTCCTGCTGCACCAGGGCCACCAGCGAGGTGTACACAATCGCGATAATCGAGAGCGCGTACACCAAGGGCGTAAAGTAGACGCTCGCATCAGGCAGCATAGGCAGCGAGAAGCGCAGGAAGCCGTAGCCGCCCATCTTCAAGA
>CAYYXR010000116.1:0-2995 GCA_964475755.1 uncultured Rhodobacterales bacterium | reverse complement strand
GAGGCTTGGCCGCCATGGTCTGAACCACCGCGGAGCCGTCTTGAATGATTCGCATAGATGGTTTCATCAACTCTCTCAAATTAGAATCGGTCCATGAAATCCTTTCGTCGATCAAATCGGGTGTGGAAGGAAGGCAATCGGCACCCACGAAAAATTCACTTCAATCGCAACGTGATTGAGAATTTCCGAGCAGAGGCGGAACAAAAGTCCCGGACACTTGACGATGTCATCACTCTGAAGTGGTTGGAAGAAATCAAACAAAACTGGGCCGATGTTGAAGAAATTTTTGAGTTGTTAAGGCGTCCTTCAATTGAGGTGACTAGGAACGACTATGTCACCGAGCGACAGCAATTTTCTGAACGTTTTGAAGGCTCTGAAGCAGAACAGCGGCTTCGAAACCTTGTAGCTGAACAAAACCTTAGTCGTAGATTTGATGAACTTTTTATTCGATATGAACCGGGTGAGGTACCAGCGATCTCAGAACAGAATAATCTGGATAAATCCGGGCACCGATTAAATGAGCCAGATGCTTCTGACGAAGATGGCGACGTAAACATTCGCGATGAACCTCCATCCGAATTATTGAGTGGGGAAGAATTCGGGCACGCCATCATCAGATCTCAAGATAGCGTCATCGCTTTCATCCTCTCAGAATACCTTTCTATCGGGCGATCAAATGAAAATTTTACCAGAAAAAAGGTGTTTGAAATCCTATCATCGCCTAGGAAGAACGAGTTGGGTGAACTTCGAAAGGAAGTCAGATATTGTCTCGGGGGATTGGATTGGGTGATGGAAAATAGTGTCGGTTTTTTTTCGCATCTTAAAGGAGGTGGCATCGCGATTGACCTTGAACATTGCCTGAAGGTTGTAAAGGAAAATTTCGCCGTTGTGGATGTGAAGAAGTACCATTCTTTTCTCATCTGGGCATTTTTCCATGAATCATTCCATTCTATCGTATATTCTGCTTTCTCCAGCGTCGCAGGTTACGAAAAATACCGTGGCGCTTTGCATCACTGCACAAGATTTGGCGATTGTTTCGACAGCAAATATTCGACTTACGCATATGCCTCTCTGCTTTTGACAGATCGCGTGCCTAAATTAAAACAGCACTTTGGTTGCACTGAAGCCCCTTCAAGATCGTTCTATGGGTACCCTCTTGAGGAGGCCCTTGCAAACGCCTACTCGTTCGAAAAATTATCCACAACAAAGATCCCTCCATCTATTCAAGAGGAGTTTCGGATCTTTTCACGTAAGCAAACAATTGGGTATGCAGAATGGGATGTTTTCAGCGTGGGCAGCAGAAATTGGGATTCGGGCCTTGTCGATCTGCACCGCTTGGGAGTGGGTGTTGGAATAAATTTCCAAAAGTTCCCCTATCCTCCCCCGAATTCATTGCACGACCACATTGTTCGCCGAAAACGCGGCGTGCCTATCCCGAATTCGGAACTTGAAACTAGCGCGACTCGTCAGGATATTGTTGCCGCGAATGAGTTCTTTCGCCTTGCATACCCGCATGATGCGGGTCGAATTCTATTCTTCAATCTGGACGCGGCCGTTGAAGAAGCAAAAAGGTGCACGGATTCAGAAAAGGGCAGAGAAATCATTAGCTTAATAAAAAATATAAGATATCGGTTTGATGAATTGATATGAATGGAAAAGAGTTTTCTCCGACACGAAGCATGACCCAAATTTTAACCGTGGATGACTTCAACAATGAAGATAAATATGCGCTTGAACTCTACAGGCGACACGGATTCGAAGCATTAACTCAGCACAAGTTTGAGGCACGCATGATGCCCATATCAAAACCTCGTCAACTCGAAGGAACCAGGAATGTGCAAGGAAAAATCGATGGCTTGGCGTACGATCTTGCCTGGCTTAAGGGTTCAGCATTCAATGTGTTCGAAAAAGACCCCGGGCTCCCCAGCCCTTCCGCTCTAACAAGCGAAAAAGTCCTCTTCGAGCCTGTTTTTCGGGGGCGGCAAATCGCAAGAATGTTGCCTTTTTTTAAAATTGGCCGATCTTCTTTGCCCCTTGAGAAGCACAAAATGTTCGGAGCGAAGTTTGATATTTTAACCGATGAGGAAAAGTGTGGAAATTGCGGATGTAATTCGGCATCTACTGAGTACGAGTGTCTAAATTGTGGATTGGAGCCGAATGGGGAGAGGCTTGGCAATCTTAAATACGCCAATTCCTTTCAATCCGAGCTTCAAATCAATAACAACTATGTCGAATTTTTTTGGAAAATGATTGGAAATGATATCCCTCGAAATGAGGCGGCCATGTCTCGAAATGTCTCAGGCCTGAACGCTGAATCTTGGACTGATAGTGCCCCATGCCTGCGCTCATGGTTAGTTTTCATGGATGAATTCTGCGATAATAAAATTTCGAATTATGGAGTGAAAGGGCAAGAAATTCTCGGGAACATGATTTGGGGCCTGTCCGGAAAAAGTTGGAGAGATCGTATGCTGAGACAATCTCTCTTTCAGAAGTCAAAGGGAGGGAGGTGGGGGTTGGCGTCTGCTGATCGGGCCACTTTCTACAAACTTCCTCCGTCGGCGGGGATTGGTTGGAAGCCGAATGCTAACGACCTTCTCCTTGATACTACTCCGGTCTTGGCTGAATTCAGACAAGATGGGTTTTCGGATTCTATCGTGCTTGGATCTCATTTACTGGGAGAGGTTCTCGGAGGGGGTAACCCAATACTAATCTCAAATAAGACCTTGGTCGAATGGCACAAAAAAATGCACGACTCCGCGCAGTTCGATTGGACTGGAGAGAAAATGCTAGCCACAGTGGCTTTCATTCAACGTTATGTTTGGTTCATGAAAGAGTCTGAAGTCATATTTCATTGAAGTGTATAGCTTCAAAATTAGCACCAATTAGAACTCTACTGAAGCTAATTTCCCGCAGTGCCGATCTACCCATGGCAGCAAACCACGGACCACCTTGTGTGGAACCGGGGCGCATCTGGCAGCAAACCACGGACCACCTT
>CAYYXR010000115.1:0-3040 GCA_964475755.1 uncultured Rhodobacterales bacterium | reverse complement strand
AGCGAACCACGGAAGCCATGAATCAACTCCGAGCAACGAACAAGCAATTCACGAAGTCCATCTTCGGATGGGATGTCAACCGCAATGGAATGTTCATTCCGAATTGGTTTGAACAGGACATCATTGACTACATGGCCTGGCAAGTTGAACACAACGGAATGGCCACGGCAGCTGTCGCAAGGTCGCTCAATAAACGAGGCATCACAGGCAAGCGAGGCGGGAAATGGCAGGGCAATTCCATCACCAGAACCATTGGCAATGACTTCCATACAAACCGACTCAAATTCACAGCACCTGATTGGTGGGGGTCAAAGCCTTGGCATCGGACCTAATCCGTTTGTTTATGTGGGGTTGACGCGAGACCATACAGATGGCGACCGAGCACGACACCCATTTTTGTGATGCATCGAGTATGCATCAACTCAAAGATGGTGATGTGAATTTGGTTGTCACTTCGCCGCCCTATCCGATGATTGAGATGTGGGATGGAATCTTTGCCCAATCCAATCCTAAGATTTTGGAGATGATCGAGTCAGGCGACGGATGGGGTGCATTCGAAGCGATGCACCAGATACTCGACAAGACATGGACCGAGTGTTTTCGAGTGACTTCAGACGGAGGATTCGTTTGCATCAACATCGGAGACGCTACGCGAACAGTTGGAGGCGAGTTCGCCTTGTACACGAATCGAGCAAGAATTGATGTCAAGATGAGAGAACTTGGGTTCACTCCACTACCAGATATTCTGTGGCGAAAACAATCAAACGCACCAAACAAATTCATGGGATCTGGTATGCTTCCAGCAGGGGCATACGTGACATACGAACACGAATACATCGCCATTTATCGCAAAGGTGGAAAGCGTCAATTCAAAACGAAGGAAGAGAAACAAAATCGTCGTGAGTCAGCATTTTTCTGGGAAGAACGCAATGTTTGGTTCTCTGACCTCTGGGAATTGAAGGGAACGAAGCAGAAACTCGTAGGAAAGGAGAATCGAGAGCGAAGTGCGGCCTATCCGTTTGAACTCCCATTCCGACTCATCGCCATGCTTTCAGTGCGTGGAGACACCGTTCTTGACCCGTTCATGGGAACAGGGAGCACACACGCTGCAGCCATTGCACTACAACGAAACAGCGTCGGCTACGAAATAGACCCAACATTCGCCGAAACCATCGAACAAACAAAAATTGCAGCCGTTGAATGGGGAAGGCAACGTCAGCAACAACGCTTAGATGATCACATAACATTCGTCACTGCAAGAGAAGCAAGCGGAAAGACCCTCAAACACTTCAACGAACATCACCAAGTGAAGGTGATGACTTCTCAAGAAAAAGAGCTAGTTATTACGGATTCACCGGCCATATAATTCCATTGCGACGTGCACATCGTCTTGGTATACGATTCTAAGTGAGCCTGGTTCGAAGTGCTCTATGTGATAACCAACGAAATTCACCTCACCGACCATGTTCAACGCAGAGCCATTCCATCCTCTCCAGGTCGCAGGTTTGACTGAGTAAAGGGATTCTCCAACAGCCCCGTCAATATTGTTTGACTCTTGCTCGTTTGTAGGAGGATTGTATGTCAATCCACTTCTTGTGGCAATGTCCTGTAGAATTCGGATTTCAATGGTTTTTCCCAAAAATGAATCACCGCCAATAACATCATTCACAAATTCGATAATGATCGGATGAACATTTTCCGGCTGAGGCGGACCTTCGTCAGAATCCGTGATTATCTCGCCACCTACTTCTTCAGATTGTATTGCCGCTCCTGGGGTGCAGCTGTTGACTCTCAATCTCAATCCACTCAGAGTATTGCTTGTTGAGGATCTCAAGTGAATGTGATATCCAGATCTCCTCAAATCGTGCAGTAATCCACTTGACAGGTTTTCGAACGTTCCTTCATCCAAGTGCCGACCTAATACCTCTAATTCAGCTCCCAAGACCGTCATTTCTCTCTTAATTGGTATATCTGGCACATTTAGAATAGTCTGAACCTTTTGATTTTGAAACTGGAGACGGGCGACGATCAAGTTCTGGGCATGATTGCGTCTATCGGTGTGTAAAGCGAAATGGGCAGCTCGAAATTCTGCGATGGTCTCAGGGCTGTGCTCTTGAAAGGTTTCATTGATTGAACCAATGTTCTCTGGTCTAAATGCACGAGAATTTTCACCGGCGTTAATGAGATCCTGGTATACCTTTACTGAAGACTGGTCTGGTAATTGGATCTTATACCCGCGTCGCAAATGGCCTCTTCCGGGGCGAATCAGTATTTGTCGCTGGATAAATGCATCAAGTTCAGGATCCGAGTACTCAATCACAATTTCAGGCATTCAACTCATCTCCGACGCATCAACTCGAATTCCATTTGACTTCTTTTCGTAGTAGATGATGGGACATGAGATGGTCTCAGAGAGAGCCTTCTGCTTGTAGGTGGTTGGCTTTACAGACACAGGCTGCCCGCCAAGATAGCCGTCGATTCCCTGAGATTCGTCTTCAGGCGTTGCTTGTTGAAGAGGCAAATCAAGTCGCAGGGCCAGTTGTTCGAGTACAATGGTTTGGGCTGCAAAACCGTAGTATGTCTTGTTGATAAGAAGATCATCAACCCATTTGTCAATCATATCACGATCAATGTATTCCATCGCTTCTCGAAGGTTTTCCACCATCGCTTCGATTTTGTCCCCCGCCGCTTTGGAAGCATCTGGTCGTCGATTGAGGTAGAATCCACGCCAATCATCCAAAGACTTCGCCTCGGATTCGACGATAAGATCGCTCATTTGGCCGACAACCTTCGGGCGTGTCGCTCCTGAGTTAGAACCTGCCAAATTGATGATTTGTGTGGTATACTTCGGGAAGTCAACGTTTGGAATACCCAGTTCCGCCTTTGCGATTTCTGTATTGATGGTGAAGACCTTCTTGACCATGCCCAGCCATCTCTATTAGAGTGATAATTGCAACGGTCCCCCATCCAACAGGCATCTCACACTTGGGTAGGGTTGTGTACGTATCTGTGCACAAGGGCCCCCATTGGTTCAGGGAGA
>CAYYXR010000114.1:0-3045 GCA_964475755.1 uncultured Rhodobacterales bacterium | reverse complement strand
GAATCGCTTATGGTTCTCTGCTCGACCATAAGGGAAGTACGGGCAAGTGTTACGAAACGTAACACATCTGATCGCATTACTGGGACGCTGAATCCGGGACTGCTATTACAGGCTCTGCGTGCTCGATGGGGTAGGGGAGAGGCTTACGGAAGGGGTGGAGAGATGGTGGAGCCTCGACACGCGCCGCCGACTAGATTCCGCACCATTTTGGTGCAACTTGGGCTGTATCAGCGATCCTTATGGGCCGACTGGTGGTCTACTTTACATAATCACGATTAAACGAACTCCCAAACTCAATGAAATCAATGAGTTAGCGACATAAGAAATTATGATGTCGCATTCAAGACAGTCTCGACGAATCTCTGCGTGTTGATGCAAATGAGAACGATTCGCATTTGAGAGGGGGTGGGGCCAAAAAAACCCCGGCCGGCCGCAAGAACAAAGGAACCTCCACACCCAAAATTTCAAAATTTAGAAAGGCTAAACAAAAACCTCATGACCCAACCCGCGTTCAGCAAAAAGAACGGACCCAATATCAAGCACTGGGAGCCAGTAACACCAATCCCGAAGAAGGTGCGGGACTCCATCGACATTGTAAATGAGGTCCTCTCCGATGGCGCTGAACACCATTCCTCAGAGTTCAAGGACATCTTCGAGGAACATGGCATCCTGTTCCGCTATTTTCATGCCGCTACCAAAGAGATTCGCCCCACACTGAAGGTCGTGAACAGGGGTAGGGCTGGTGCCTTCTACAAGTTAAAGCATCCACAAACGCCTGTGGCTGTCGCTATGAAGAAAAACCCAGAAGTCGCTGTATCGGCAAGGGTGGCTCAGAAAGCCGCTCCTGTCGGCGCACAGACACTCAGAGACAAGGTTAACGACGCAGTCCCCGGATACGACCCCATCGTAGCCATCGCGGAGATTGCCAATGACCAGTCCACCCCTGTGGCGGTTCGCCTCGAGTGCCACCGCGACGTAGCGAAATACATGGTCCCCCAAGTGAAGGCTGTGGAGATCACCTCTGATGACCAACCCATCGCCCTCTCCTTTAAGTGGGAAGGCGACTGATGGCCGTTTACGAAGGAACCAAGACCAATGGCGAAACCAAGAGATTACAAGAAGGAATATCGGGAATACCACGGGAAACCGGAGCAGATCAAACGCAGAGCCGGTCGCAATGCGGCTCGCACACTGCTGACAAAGAGGCTCGGGGCGAGTGCTGTCGCGGGCAAGGACGTGGATCACAAGGACGGGAACACTCGGAACAACTCGGCTAAAAACCTTCGCCTGATGTCGGTCAAAAAGAACCGCGGCCGGAACAACAATAAGTAATGGCGACCAATCCGAAGTCACGAAAACACAAGGACGCCTTCGACGATGGGGTTCAGTCCAGTGGTGGCGTAAAGACCGGAGACTTCAAGAAGGGTAAGGTCAAGCAGATCACCATACCTTACCGACCGTATCCCCATCAACGCGAGATGCACCGCCTGATGGATGAGAACAGATTCACCATCGTGGTGGCGGCTCGACGCTCTGGCAAGACCGTCGCTGCTATTAATCACCTACTGGCGAAAGCCTTGAGCGCAACGGATGGGAGATCACGTTTTGCCTACATTGCTCCGCAACTCAAGATGTCTAAAAGCATTGCGTGGGACTATCTCAAGGAATTTAGCCGTGTCGTCCCGATGGTCAAATACCACGAGGGCGAGTTGCGTTGTGATCTTCCTAACGGTTCTCGGATTCGCCTATACGGTGTGGATAACCCTGACGCTATTCGCGGTCAGTATTTTGACGGCTGTGTCTTGGATGAGTACGGGATGTTCCCACACGGTGCGTTCGATAAGGTCATCCGTCCTGCCCTTGCTGACCGCCGGGGGTTCTGTATGTTCTCCGGCACTCCCAACGGTAAAGGGAACGACTTCTTCGAGAAGTGGAAACACGCCGGGGAAGGTCACTCAGGGTGGGCTAGATACCAGATAAATTGGGAGGAAGCCGGAACCCTGATGTCCGACGAGGTGGCTCAGATGAAGTCCACCATGTCAGACGAGGAGTTCGGTCAGGAGATGTTGGCGCAGTTCACCTCCGCGGTCCGTGGGGCCTACTACGCCGACCAGATGAACAAGATGGAACTCGAGAAGCGCATCACTCGAGTGCCATACGAGACGAAACTCCCAGTCCACACCTTCTGGGACCTAGGCGTCTCCGACTCGACGGCCATCATCATGGCGCAGTTCATGGGTAATGAGATTCGCCTGATCGACTACCTCGAGGAGAACGGGAAGGGCCTTGACTACTTCGTCCGGGCTCTTCAGGAGTACGACTACATCTGGGGTGAGCACTGGGGTCCTTGGGACCTGAAGGTCCGAGAGATGTCCTCCGGCATGAGTCGGATCGACTTGGCCGCAGAACTCGGGATCCACTTCAACATCGTCCCTAAGATGCCAGTCCAAGACGGAATCAATGCGGTGCGTTCGATTATGAACCGGGTTTGGATTGACGACACCAAGTGCTCCAAATTGCTGAACTGCTTATACGAGTACCACCGAGAGTTTGATGAGCGCAAAGGTGTGTTCCGACAGAAGGCGGTTCACGACAAATCGTCACACGGTGCGGATGCCATGAGATACCTCGCCTCGAGCATAGACATGGTGACCAACGCCTCACAGATCGCCTCTGGCATTAAACGTCCACGAGTCTTTTCGGCTCTTCACTGAGAAGCAAAATGAAAACATATGAACAATGGAGCGCCCGAGGAAAGCAACTCGGGTGGGCCCCAGACCAATATTCCGAAGCCGCGTATCAGGGCTACGTCAACAACGTGAAGTCGCAATCTGTTGGTGGTGGCAACCCCGGAGGGCAGTCCAAGCCTCTTAGTTACGCTCCGCCACCCCTGCAACAGAACGAAGACTTAGAGAGCCAGATCAAGGAACTGACGAAAAAGATGGAGGCGCAGACCAACGCCCACGCCGCGGAGATTGCAAACATAAAAGCCAAGGCCCCAAGGGATGTCTCCAAGGCAATGAACTCCACCATCCTCACAGGAAC
>CAYYXR010000113.1:0-3113 GCA_964475755.1 uncultured Rhodobacterales bacterium | reverse complement strand
CGAGGAAATCGACGCCGAGGAAGCTTCCGGTATCGAGCCGGATGACCTCGAACTGATCGCCGATATTGAGCGTCGAGGCAAAGGCGAAATCGGTGACGATATCAAGCGCCCCGGCGAGATCGGCATCGCCGTTTACGATGCTGAGGAGATCGTGCCCGACACCCGCGACCGCGCCGAAAAGCTCATATTCGAACGACGCCGTGGTCGCCTGGATGTAATCGCCGTCCGTGATGGTCAGAATGCCTGGTGAATTCCCCGCCGCCAGCGTGCCGCCCGTATTGTTGAGGGCGTGGGAACCGGTGCCGTTGAAATCGATCGTCCCGGTGCCTTCCAGTCGCCCGCCCTGCAGTTCGACATTCGAATTGCTGCTCGTGGTGGTCAGAATACCGTTCACGGTGGTGATACCGCCGGTCTGCACATAGTGGCTGAAGATGACGTCGAGACGGCTGCCGGATTGAATATCGGTGATCCCCGCCGCCTGGGTGAAGCGGTCGCCGTTCTGGACATCGATCCCGCCCGCGCCGCTGGCCGTCAGGCTGGCCTGCTGGCTGAACCCTTCCGTCCCGGCATTGAGTTGAAGGCGGGTAACGCCATTGGCGTTGATCGTGCCCTGATTGATAAAGCCGCCCACACCGCTGAGAATCGCACCCGCCCCGCTGGCGGTTACCCCGGCCCCCAGCGTCACCGTTTCACCAGCTGTCGCGATAATGCGATTGTGAATCGTGTCCGTGAAATTGATATTGCCTGTCCCACCGATGGTCTGGGTGTTGAGCGCGTTGATATCGGTCGTGCTGGTCGCGCCATTGACGTTCCAGTCACCATTCAGCGTGATCCCGTTGCGGATACGGGTATCGGCGGTATTGCTCTGAACAATGGTCGATCCGGCCGTGATGGTGACGCTGTCGAGGGTAGCTCCGGTCGCCAGACTAGTGCGGATTTCACCGGTCAGGTTGCCGCCGATCAGCTCCAGGGCATTGCTGCCGAGATTGATGAAGGATCCGGCATTGGCCTCAATCGTCCTATTGTTCTGGATCGTCGCCGCGAGCAGGTTAAGCCCACCGGCACCCTCTGCCCGCAGCACGCCGTTATTGATGAAATTGGCACCGCCGCCCGCATCCGCCGTACCGACGTCAATGGTCATGGCCGCCGCGCCCTGCTGGATCAGTTCACCATTCAACACCATGCCGCCGGAATTCTGCAGGATGGTGCCGCCGCCCTGAACCCGGATACGCGACCCGATCGTTACGATATCCGCACTGCCGGTGACGATGCGATTATGAATGGTCTCGGTCAGGTCAATCAGACCGGTTTCGCCCACCGAGGCGTTAATCGTTTGGCTGCCCTGGAAATTTATGTCCGTTGAGGAGGTCGCTCCATTAAGGTTCCAGACTCCGTCCAGCGTGATGCCGTTCCGGATCCGCAAATCCGCAGTGTTGTTCTGGACGATGGTGGATCCGGCGGTCACCGTCACCGCATCCAGAATGGCGCCTGTTGCCGTGGTCGCGCGGATTTCGCCGCTGCCGATAGAGGTCAGGTTGCCGCCCCGGATTTCCACCGTGTTGTTGAACAAATCGATAAACGACCCGTCATTGGCCTGGATCGTGGTGTTGTTGTCGAAAATACCCGCCTGCAGCCTGATTCCGACGGGCCCTTCCGCGCGCAAAGTGCCGTTATTGACGAAATTCGCCCCGCCGCCGGCGTCACCGGTACCCGGGTCAATCGTCATGGTGGTGGCACCCTGCTGCAGAATGGTGGCGCTGAGTACATAGCCGCCGAAATTGGCGCCGATCGCGCCGCTGCCGCGGATTTCCTGACCGGAGCCGATCGTCAGGACGTCATTGATGAGGCCGGTGCGAATCGTGTTTTGCGCGTTGTCGGTCATGACGATTTCGCCACTGCCGGAGAGCGACTGCGTGCCCAGGAATTGCAAAAGGGTCTGGCTGGTGGCGCCATTCATGTTGATGGTGCCGTCATTGACGAAACCGTTCTCGATGCGCAAATCGGCGGTGTTATTCATTACCAGATTGGATCCGGTGGTGAGCGTAACAGCATCGAGTGTCGCGCCGGTTCCCACCGTCGCCCGGATTTCACCGCTGCCAGACGTGGTCAGGTTGCCGCCCTGGATTTCAATCGCGTTGGAGGCAAGATCGACAAAGGAACCGTCCGTGGCCTCTATCGCCGTGTTGTTGTCATAGATACCCGCCAGCATCTGGATGCCGCCGGACCCGGTCGCCCGGAACGCGCCGTTGATGATGAAATTCGCGCCGCCACCGGCATCGGCCGCGCCTGGGTCGACGGTCAGACGTTGCGTTCCCTGCTGGATGATATCGCCATGGGCAACATAGCCGCCGGAATTGCCGCCCAGATTACCCGCGCCCCGGATTGTCTGGTCCGCGCCGATGGTCAGGACATTGCCGGTATCGACCTGAACTAAATTCTGCAGGCTGTCATTCATGACGATGTCGCCGGTGCCAGACAGTGTCTGCGTGCCCAGGAACTGGGCGACAGTGGAACCGGTCGCGCCGTCCAGATTCCATGTGCCGTTATTTTCAATCCCACCCTGAATGCGCAGATCGGCCGTGTTCTATTGCCGCAAGACCGTGCCGTTCGCCAGCGTCACTCTGTCAAGAGTCGCGCCGGTCCCGACGGTGGACCGGATTTCACCACCTGTCGCGCTCGACAAGGTGCCGCCATTGATGGTCAACGCGTTGTTTTTAAGCAGAACCTGACCGCCATTGATCGCCTCAATCGTGCCGCCGGTATTGGCCCAAGTGGCGGCGCTCAGGCTCAATATCCCGCCATCGGCCCGCATTGTGCCGCCATTGGTCGAGGCATTGCCCGGATCGACCGTCAACGGGGTCAGATCGTTTGCGATGATCTTACCCTGGTTGTTCAGCCCGCCGGTGTTGCTCAGCAAATTGCCGCCACCCTGTATCGTGTGGGTAGCGGCATTGGTCAGCGTTGTACCCGCGGCGACGGAAACCACGTTCTGGTTATTGTCATTAAGGGTAAGGGTGCCGCTGCCGGAAATCGTGGTGCTGTTGGTAACGGTAAGCGCGGTCAGGCTGGTGACGCCGTTCATATTGATCGCGCCGTTATTGACGATGGAGCCC
>CAYYXR010000112.1:0-3133 GCA_964475755.1 uncultured Rhodobacterales bacterium | reverse complement strand
TGGCACTGAACGATCAGGGCGTATACGGCGATGTAGAGGGTGCTATGGCTAAGTCCACAAACACCACTGAGCTTGAGATCCACTGGAACTTCTCAACCCACATTAACCGGCTTGACCCTTGGGTGGTTGAGGTAGGGACTGCGCTGGGGATGAATGACGATCAACTTGACGCGCTGTTTGAGGCGGCGGGACAGATTTAACTTAAAGAGGACCTAACAATGGCAGTAGAGAACGCTCAATATATCAATCAGCTAAGAAAGGACTCACCACAGGGCGGCGAGAGCATATCCGAGGGGGACGATCACATTCGTGCGATTAAGACCGCCGTAACGCAGAGCTTCCCTAATGTGGACGCTCCGGTTACCGCAACGCCATCTGACCTAAACTCAGTTGGCGACCTGAGAAGGGACGTCAATGATCTGCAAAATGAAATTAGCTCAATCAGTGTTGGTACGACGAGGAACCTGTTTGCCGCCGTAACCTATGACGGGTACAGAACTGTTGGCACGACAAATAACGTCACCAGCGTTGATTGGGTTGACCAAGGGAACGGCTGGAAGTTTGCCAGAGTCAACTTTGCCTCCCCAGTCAGAAGTGCTTCAACGAGGCAGAACGGCACGCTAGACGCCAATATCAATATCCAAGTGACGGCATTCTCCAATGCCAATAACTCACTGGGCTTTGCTGGTTTTGCCTTCCCCACAATCACCGAGATTTACCCCACCCACGTTGAGATTGCGTTCCAGCAGAGCGATCTTAACGGACAATTCCAAGCTGTGTGGAACATGGCCTTCTGCCTCATGGTTGCCGAGAACGACTAAATGCCAAAACTGAGTATTAGGGAGATGGGCAAGTTCGGGGTTGTGTCTGACATAGCCCCGTGGGACTTGCCGCCGCCCGCCTTATCTGACGGAATGAACTTTCGTCTACTGTCTGGAAAGATACAGACAACGGGCGGCTTCGAGATTGTGTCTGCCAATGCTGGTCGAGATATAGGCCACATAACGCAATCCACAGACCTCACCGGAAACAGTAGTTGGGTGGTGTGCGGCGATGATGCCATCATGCTGTTTGACGGTAGTAGCTTCTTCCTGCTCTCTGGCGTCACTGGCCTGAGTGTTGACTACACCAAGTGGACAAGCGCCAACATTGGTAACGTGACATTCTTCAATAACCCAGACGCCCACCCCATCTACTGGGTGGACGATAACAGCAGCAACCCCAGCGACATTGCGTATCTGCCTTGGCACATTGGACAAACCACTCAGACATGGCAGGAAGCAGGGATGTCGTGCAACATCATCCGGTCGCACAAGAACTTCCTTTTCGCCCTGGGGATGAAAACCCCTGACGGGCAGTTCAATGACATGTTGCACTGGTCACACCCAGCAGAGCCCAACGGCATCCCGTTCTCGTGGAAGCCGACCATTGAGCAGCCGGATAGTATTGCTGGGTCGCTGAGTCTGGGCCGTGGCGGAGCCATTGTCGGCGGCGAGAGCCTGCGCGACAGCTTCGTGATCTACTCAGAGGAAGCCCTAAATATCATGGACTTTTCCGGAGATGCGTTTGGGTGGCGCAGACGGGCCGTGTCCGAGACGGCTGGCCTCGTTAATCCACACGCGTTGGTCGAGGTGAAGGGCTCCCACATGTTCTTTACGGGCGACGACGTCCTGATGTTTGACGGTAACGCCATGCGCTCCTTGATGCACAACAGACTGAGAGGTCGGCTGGCTGCCAATGTAAACAACGACCGGGCAAGTGCATCTTGGGCCGCTCACTACAGGTCCATTGGAGAGGTCTGGTTTGGCATCCCAGAGGGTGGATCTTCCTACGCAAGCCACGCCTACTGCTACAACTACAAAGACGATACTTGGTCAATCAGAGACCTTGAGCGCCCCGTAATACACGCAGGTTCTGGCAGAGAGCCAAAGCCGTCGTTTGTTTCATGGGACGCTTCGGCTACATCTTGGGACGAGGAGAGGGGCTCGTGGACTCAGGCCGGAGATAGGCCTTTTCAAGACGTAATGTTTGGCCTTTCCTCGCAAAGGATAAATGACCTTGATCCAGCCATGTCCACCGTTGACGGCGGCGCTATAAATCAAAGCAACCTGACATGGGATGGCGGTCCACCGGTGCGTTCGATGTCTGGGAACATGTTCGGCTGGGATGAGATGGTCGGGACTTGGGAGGACGAGGAATATCAGGGCAATTGGTCCGAGGGGGCCAGCTTGGCGCCCGACGCTCCCAGCTCGGTGATGGCCGAGGCTATGAATGCTGGCGCAAGCGTCAGGTGGTCCAGACCACTGTCAGACGGCGGCTCTCCGATTACTGGCTACATTGTCACCTCCAGCCCCGGCGGGGTGCAGGTTACCACCGATCAGGTTTTCTGCGAGGTTACGGGGCTCGACAACGGCACCGATTACACGTTTACGGTTGTCGCCAGAAACAAAAACGGCATGAGCATTTCGTCAGAGCCATCAAACGCTGTGACGCCGATGGATGATGCTGTCAATCCGGCGCCACCATCGGGCATCCGGCCTTGGGATGGAATAGACCGGGCGTGGAATGAAGCAAACCTTGGGGTTGGATATAAGAGGGCCGAGACGTGGCTTTTGCGCACCGACATACCCATTGGCGGCCACGAGGCAAACACCACAATCACCCGCGTCTACCCACAGGTTGAGGGTACCGCCAAGCTTGAGTTCAGATTTGGAAGCCAGCAGTACGCTGGCGGCCCAGTGGCATGGGCAGGCAGCCCCAGAGAGTTCACCCCCGGAAAGGACAGGAAGATTGACATCAGGACAACGGGCGAGCTTCACGCCTTTGAGGTGAGAAGCAAAGACGGTTTTTTTAAGCTGACAGGCATGGACATTGAATTCCAGCCGGCGGGCGCGCGATGAGGTACGCGGCAGAGCCAGTACCGTCTGGCATTGACCCCATCATTGCGGAGTACCTAGACCGTCAGTTCAACGCTATCGGCCTGGCGTTCACCCCAGAGGGAAGGGTCGTGCTACCCACTGTCAGCACCCTGCCCGCTAGGCTTATACCGGGTGCGCTTGTTTACCTAGAGAGCGGAACAGACCCCACCCAGAATGGATTCTATGGGTGCGTTAAGAACAGCCAAGGAGAAGGC
>CAYYXR010000111.1:0-3206 GCA_964475755.1 uncultured Rhodobacterales bacterium | reverse complement strand
GGCCAAGGCTTCCCTGCGCGCGGAAATGCCTGACAGGGCTCCAAGCCATTTGCGGGCCAAGGGCCTCAGGCTGCCCTCGTAACTATGCTGAACGGACCTGGCGCATGAACATCGCCGTCTTGCTGAAGAACGCTGCCCGTTCATTCGCAGGCCGCCCCGCGATATCGTGCGGTGAGAACCTGTACGCCACCTACGGTCAGTTCGGTGATCGCGCTGCCCGACTTGCAGCGGCGTTTCGGTCTGAAGGGCTCGCCCAGGGAGACCGGGTCGGCATTGCGATGGGTAACGCACCAGAATATCTCGAGATATTGTTCGGCATCTGGCATGCCGGCCTTTGTGCCGTTCCCATGAACGCCAAACTGCACCCGCGAGAGATCGAATATGCGCTCACGAATTCAGGCGCGCGATGGTTCTTCACCTCGAACGAACTGGCAGGCAAACTCTCTTCGTTAATTGATCAAGTGCCTTCCCTGGAGCGGGTTATGATCTCCGGAAGCGATGAATACCGCGCGCTGTTCAATTCTCCGCCCATTAAGATGGCAGATGTCGAGGATCTCGATCCGGCATGGATCTTCTACACTAGCGGCACGACCGGCCGCCCGAAGGGCGCAACCTTGACCCATCGGTCTCTAAGGGGAATGATGCTTCGTTATTTCTCCGATGTAGACAGCTTAACGGAGCACGATTGCATGCTCCATATCGCTCCGCTGTCGCATGCCTCAGGCCTGGAATCGTTACCCCACGTTGCAAAAGCCTCACATCACCTGATCCCCGAAAGCGGCGGCTTTGACCCGGCAGAGATCGCTGGTCTGACCCATCGCTACAAAAACATCACGTTCTTCGCTGTGCCAACGATAGTCGGCCGGCTGGTCAATGATCCTGCGTTCGCCGAAGCAAATCTCGATGCAATCAAGACGATATTCTACGGCGGCGCGCCGATGTATTTTGAGGATCTGAAGCGTGCCCTGGCCAAGTTCGGTCCAAAGCTGGTCGGTGGATACGGCCAAGGTGAAGTGCCGTGTGCGGTATCGGTCCTGTCAAAACGCTTGCACGCGAATGCCGATAATCCGCGTTATGAGGAAAATCTCTCGTCCGTCGGGATAGCGTTCACGGGCACCGAGTTCCGCATCGTGGATGAAGACGGCAACGATCTTCCGAACGGTGAAATTGGCGAGATCATCGTGCGCAGCGATGTCTGCATGTCGGGGTACTGGAACAATCCGGAAGCCACAGCCAAGACGCTGCGCGACGGCTGGCTCTACACCGGCGATGTCGGCTGCGTTAGTGACGACGGATACCTCACTCTGAAGGATCGTTCAAAAGATCTCATCATCTCTGGTGGAATGAATATCTACCCGCGCGAGATCGAAGAAGTTCTTCTCCTCCATCCCGGGGTTCTTGAGGTGGCGGTCGTCGGTCGCCCACATCCCGAATGGGGTGAGGACGTGGTTGCTTTCGTCGTGCCTCGGCCGGGGCATTCACCTACAGACGACGACCTCGATGCAATTTGCCTTGACAACATCGCGCGCTTCAAAAGACCGAAGAGCTACATATTCATCAATGAGATTCCCAAGAGCGATTATGGGAAAATTCTGAAGAGAGAACTGCGTAAGCGCTTCGAATAACCGGACTTCAACAGTCGCCGCTGCCATTCATATCAAGGCGGTATCGGCCCGCTAGCGTTGGGAACTGGCCAGTTCCCGACGTTCTGAAATCATAAATTGATAATGTGTCTGCCCATGATGTCGCCTCCCAGGCGAGCTATCAACTTGGGTGCTTCTTCGAAAGTGTACTGACCTTCGATCGGCACCGAGATCTTCCCACTGCTGACGAGTCGATCCAGATCTGTGATCGCCTGATTCCGCTCAGCCTCGGTGCGATTGGGAAGTCCGGCCCCAATCACGGAATAGGTCCGTCCAATCATGTCGAGCGGGTTCAAAGTCTGCAAGCCTGCCGAAATTCCGATCAGGACAAGCCGTCCCCCAAACGCGATACCCTGGACCGCCTGGTCACTCGGTTCGCCGCCGACCGGGTCAAAAATCACGTCGGCTCCATGTCCGTCTGTAAAGTCGCGCATGGCTTCGCCAATGTGCGAGACCGTCGTATCGATGACATGATCCGCTCCCAGAGCGCGGCAGAAGTCGGCCTTCGCCTCTCCGCGCGCGGTCGCCACGACTTGCGCCCCGAGGGCCTTTCCGAGTTCGATTGCAGCCGACCCACTGGCTCCTGACCCGCCCAGAACCAGAAGTTTCTCTCCTTTGGCAAGCTTTCCTCTGCTCACGAGGCCAACATAAGCCGTGTGGTATGGTACGACGAAGCCAGCAGCCTGCGCATCATCGAGCGCATCAGGCACCAGAACCGTATCAAATTCCCGCGCAACCGCATATTCCGCGAGTGCGCCAGCATGGTTCTTGTACATTGTGCGGGCCATCACGCGCATACCCGGCTTATAGGAACACCCGGGCCCCGTGGAATCAATGATACCAGAGAACGAGTGACCCGGTATCGCGGGAGGGGCAGTGACGAAAGGATAACGTCCTTGCACCGACATTAGATCGGGTAGGCCCAGCCCGACTGCCCGGACCTTGATCACCACTTCGCCCGGACCCGGAGCCGGTTTCTCTATGTCCTTCAACTCCAGGACATCCAGCGGTTCACCGAATTTATCCGCTTGCCATGCCAGCATCACTCAATCCTCAATCACAGTAATATGCTTTAATATGAGTATAAAATACCTCGTCCGACGACGCAACTCTAGTCGGGCTTCAAATGTTATCTTTCGTGCCGGAGTGACCGCACCGTCGAGCGCTGGCATCGGTTGCGCGGCATTGGGATACCCCAGCGCCTATCAACCTGGCTACCAAAGACCGAAACATCCGACTGCGCGCAGCGCGCTTAAGTGCTGCCTCAAATGGCTTCCGCCACGTTTCCAGATCAACTTCCTCATGCGGGATCCTGACGGAGCCGTGGCGTGCGTTAGCGCGATCACCGATCCACGAAAACGAGACTCCTGAAAATCAGGAATATTCCAATGGAGTGCCAAGGGGTGCGATCCGCCATCACCATCTGGCGCAGTTCGGCCTGCAGCTCCACGGCGTCAGATTGTTTGACATACCTATTAATTAATGTTATCCGACTCGGTAACAGATGATTTCACCAAGCTGACTCCGACCCATTGAGGTCGGTGCGCGTGAGAGAGGAGCGAA
>CAYYXR010000110.1:0-3293 GCA_964475755.1 uncultured Rhodobacterales bacterium | reverse complement strand
TCGCGGGAATGGGAGCCGCGTATTTCCTGAACCGTGGCGGATACCATCTGAAAATCTGTTTGCTGCCGGTTCTATTAACCTTGGCGATCATCGATTTCGGAATTCCGGTACGCTTTTCTTATAACGATCTCCTGCTGATCCCACTTTGCTGGTTGTTAGCACTGAATGCGGCCAAGGGCGACCGAACCGCCACGATCGCCCTTGTGGGATTTGCATTTTTAAGCTTGCCGATTGTTGTCTATACGGAAATTAGCGTCCTTCGCCCCCTGTTTCTCGTTGGGACCACAACGCTTTGTACCGCGTTTTATTTGTTCGGACCGAGTCCTTCCACTAATCGTATGGCCGGATAAGCGGTATCGGATCGTCCAGCGCCCTGACAGTCGCCGGTGTCTTCGGCCCGGAATCGCCGTCGATCTGGATCGGCTCGCCCGCCGGTTCCATTATCTCCACTTCGCTGGCTGGAAAAATCGTCACATCCGGCCGTATCGGCAGCCGGCCGCTCAACAACGCCATGCCGTAACGGAGTACCTGCCGTCGGCCCTTGGTCCTGAACAGGCATACATAAACCCCTTTGGTATCGAAACTCGCCGAAGGCGCGCAAACGTATGGTCCCGCTTAATAGTGCCCCTTGGCAATAATGGCCGACGCCGCAATTTCCTCCCGGCCATCAATCAGAACCCGATAATCCGGAAACCGGAAATAGACCATCCGGCGCAAGACCTCCAATCCATAGGCCGCCTTTCCGAGAAGCTTCTTCAGGCGGGGCGAGATACGATCCACGACATGGGCGTCAAACCCGATACCCGACATAAGCAAAAACCGACGCCCATTGATCGCCGCGACAAACGCCGGGCGCTCCTCTCCCTCAAGAATCATTCTGGCAATGTCCGCGGGTGAAGACGGAATCCCGATTTCAATCGCGGCGACATTTGCAGTTCCGAGAGGGATAACCGCAATCGGAGGTCCTTCCGGCTGCCAGCCATTGATGACCTCGTTCAATGTTCCGTCACCGCCGGCCGCCACAAGCACGTCCCAATCTGCCGATTCGCACTCTTCTGCGAATCGGATTGCATCTCCGGGCGCCGTCGTCGGGAGCAATTCGACGATCGCACCCTGCCGTCCGAGCTCTCCCAGAACAGCGTTGAGACGATTTTGCCTTCGCCGGCCGGCAGTCGGATTATAGACGACACATACTCGCCAACGTTTTGAATCCGCGGAATTCCGCGATTCTTCACCGGAAGGAGGGCTATTTGATTCGACAGTCAAGAAAAATAAACAGAAATTTAAAACACAAGTAAACCGGGGTTTGCATCTTATATTTATTTATTACGGTAATATGACAACGTAATAAATATTTAATTGTACAAATAATTAGGGAATTCGTATCAAAACCGGTGTAAACACCGTGTCTCGGCAGCACCGGAGCGTAGCATGACCTTTGAAAACTCCGTACAGCGTTACCGTACGATCTGGATTTCGGATACGCATATCGGCACCAGACAATGTAAAGCCGATATGCTCCTCGATTTTCTTCAATGGAACCGTAGTGAATACTTGTATCTCGTCGGCGATATTATAGACGGATGGAATTTGAGAAAGAGTTGGTACTGGCGCGAAATAGACAACGCCGTCATCCACAGAATTCTCAATATGGCTCAGTCCGGAACCGAAGTTTTCTATGTTCCCGGCAATCATGATGAGGCCGCGCGCGATTATTGCGGCCTGGAATTCGGCGGCATAAAGGTCCTGTCCGAGGCAACACATGAAATGCTCGACGGGCGAAAGTTTCTCGTCATTCACGGCGATGAATTCGACGGGGTCGTAAAATACTCGAAATGGCTCGCCCATCTCGGCGACCGGGCCTACGTCATTGCCCTTGCCCTCAACCACTGGTTCAACTATTTCCGCCGCCGGCTCGGCTATCCCTACTGATCGCTGTCAGCCTGGCTGAAACAGGTTGTCAAGAACGCGGTTTCATTCATCAGCAAGTATGAGGCCGCGGTCGCCGACGCCGCAAAATCCCGCAACGTTCAGGGTGTCGTGTGCGGACACATCCATAAGGCTGAAATACGTCAGATCGACGATATTCTTTACTGCAATGACGGCGATTGGGTCGAAAGCTGCACCGCGCTGGTGGAACATCTCGACGGGCGTCTGGAAATCATCGACTGGACCCAGGCAAGCGAACGCCAGCAGACATTTGCGATGGCGTCCTGACGGACCCGATATGAAAATTCTTCTCGCCAGCGATGCCTGGCGTCCCCAGGTCAACGGCGTCGTTCGTACCCTCAGCGCCGTGACGGAGGAACTCGCCGCGATGGGACACCGCGTCATTACGGTGACGCCGGACCGGTTCTCCAATTTTCCTTGCCCTACCTATCCGGAGATTCGTCTTGCGATAACCGGCCCCGGCAAGCTTGGTCAATATTTGGACCGGGAAAATCCGGACCGGGTTCATATCGCCACCGAAGGCCCGATCGGCTGGGGCATGCAGCGCGCCTGCATCAAACGGAAAATTCCGTTTTCAACCAGCTTTCACACCAAGTTTCCGGAATATATCCACGCCCGCTGCCGCCTGCCGGTTTCCATATCCTATGCAACGGTGCGGCGGTTTCATAACGCGGCAGGCTCTACGATGGTGGCGACCAAGACCTTAATGGAAGAACTTGACCGGCGCGGATTTCGAAATCTTCGGATTTGGGGTCGCGGGGTGGATACCGAGCTCTTCAAACCAGGCGACAAATCCCTTATCGATGTCCTCCGACCGGCGCTGCTTTATGTCGGGCGCGTCGCGGTAGAAAAAATATTCAGGCCTTTCTTGATATGAAAGCGCCGGGGACGAAAGTCGTTGTTGGCGACGGCCCCCAGCTCGAAACCCTGAAAAGCAGATACCCTGAGGTACGTTTCCTCGGACCTAAATTCGGCGAGGAGTTAGCTTCCTTTTACGCCGCCGCAGATGTGTTTGTTTTCCCCAGCCTCACCGACACGTTCGGCAATGTGCTTCTGGAGGCACTGGCTTCTGGCGTACCGGTCGCCGCCTTCCCGGTCACCGGCCCGATAGACGTGATTACCGATCCGAAAGTCGGTGCGCTGGATGATGATTTGGGACGCGCGGTCGAAAAGGCATTGACGCTTGATCCGGCCGATTGCCGCTCCTTTGCCGAAAACCGGTCATGGCGGGCATGTGCTGAACAATTTTTCGACAATCTGGTCCCGATAAAAGCTAAGAGCGCGGCGGCTTAGAACGCGTCCTTTTCCTCGATGAATTTTTTCAGCTCGTCGGCGTCCGATTC
>CAYYXR010000109.1:2948-3317 GCA_964475755.1 uncultured Rhodobacterales bacterium | reverse complement strand
CCCGCCGGCTCGCGAAACGGTTGGGGGTTATCGCGCTGGTCGATTTGGCGAAAAATTCTTTCCGGTATATCGGTCGCACGCTCCTTCGTCTGAACCGCGGGACCGTTGGCAAACCCCGCATCCCAACCGGCCGCTTTCCGGTGGCGGCGGGGCTTGAAGCACGATTTAACCCGATCGTGGCTGTCGTCAATAATCTGATGCGGCGCATCGGCTATCCGGTGGCCGATCGATCACGGCTCAAAAGGGCTTTCGGCAGAATCCTGATCACTGCGGACACCCTGGAGCGCTGGGAATACGGCACACGCGCACCGACCCTGATCGGTAGTCTTGACCGGTTGAACCCCGACCTTACATCCGAATTAACGCCCC
>CAYYXR010000109.1:0-2848 GCA_964475755.1 uncultured Rhodobacterales bacterium | reverse complement strand
TTATGAAAGCCATTAACCTCGATCCGGAGCAGGATGATGCCCCGGAGATAAAATTCGGCGTTATTTCTGAAAAAATCGAATTGACCGAAAGAGCCTCCGAATCTCTGGCATCCGAATTAACGCCCCTTATGAAAGCCATTAACCTCGATCCGGAGCAGGATGATGCCCCGGAGATAAAATTTTACAAAAAAAGTGACGAACACCTAAATTAATAAATATTTTTTGATACCGAACTATTTATTAATTGCATCATAAATTCTAAGGTCAATATGATTGAGTTTTCTATTTTTATATTTTTTATTAAAAATTTTATACAAAACATTTTTATTTTTATGATATTTTTTTATTATATTAATATTTCTTTTTAATTCATCAGGAAAAAACTCCTTACAAGAACAAATTTCATCATAGTATTTATCGTTTTCCACAAAACATTTTCCTAATTCACCATTGTGAATAGACCTTATGAAAAAGTACCAATCACGCAAAAGTTCGCGAATTTCATCTTCATTCATTATGTTTTTTACAATAGGCAATATTTTATTGATTTTTTCTATGAAAAAAGATGGATCAAGACTTCCAGCTTTATAAAAAGTTTCGACAATATCGTCTCTTACGCTATCACGCGACTGCGCCAATTTATCAAATTCATCTAACTTTTCGTAAGTTAAATATTCATAGTACTCAACCAGAACCTCGAACGCCCGTCGCGCCAAATGCGGGTTGTCGGGATAGATCCGATATGCTTCCCGGAAACCTTCAATGGCGGCACCCGGGCCGCCGGTCATATAGTCCATTTCGGCAAGAATGCCATGGACAACGCCAAGCAGTATGCGCCGCATACTGTCCAGTTCATCCGCGGCATTGCCATTAACGTCCCCGTTTTTGTGAGCGCAGAAAGAAACCGCCAGCGAGCCGTAATCCCAATAGGGGAATATCGGGTCATATTCATGCAAAGACATGACGCCGACATCGGCGGCACGCGGATCGAACTCTAAATCCTCGAAAGACTCGATAAATCGTTTCCCGTAATCGCGGATTGAGGGCTCCAGACCGGCGAAGAAATCACCGTCCGCCCCGGCCTGTTCCGGATAACGGCGGGCAAGCACACTCAACAGGAAAAATCGCCAGTGAATATTATTAAATAAGAGCACTGTGGAATTTGGGTACAGCTCGACACCATCTTTCAGGCACCTAAATGCCCGCTTTATGAACTCACTAATCAGCTGAACAGAAGAAACAAACGCTTTAGTTTGCGAATTTATTTCAATCGGCACATCTTCGGTTATTCTGAACCCCCGGCGATGGCCCAGCATGATGCCCAATACAAGCCAGTTCGCCGCGAGATTATTCTGGCCTTGTTCATCGTCACCGTAATTCCTGACCGTCACCGCTTCTGTCAGCGCCGCCATCTTTTGAACGGCGTTTTCCTCACCAAACACCTCAAAATCGAGCCCGGGAAGCTGCCAGACGATGCGATGCCGCCGCTCGAGCCCGTCCTCCCGCCGCGTGCGGGTCTTGTAATTCCGGAATTTGGTCAGGAACGCCGCGTTTCTGTAAAAACGCTCCATCCGGTTGTCACGATCAGTGGCGTTGAAGGCGAATTTTTCCGTCGCGTCAGACAGAATGTCAGCAGCTCGGTAGCCTTTTCTATCGCTGGCCTGATTGCGCAAATGCGCAAGAAAATCTTCCGGGAATTTATCGTCATTGCTATGCGGAAAGGCGCCGACCGCGATCTTGTCGTACATTGTGCCTTCCGGATAGATCAGCAGCGCGCCCTGGACCAGCGGGTCCCGCCAGCGCGGCGATGGGTTGCCGCACATCCGGCTCGGAATGGGCATGCTTTTCGCCCGTCCGGCAAGATCGACATACTCGTCGCGCGGCAAATGTCCATTAACCACGGTCAACGAAATCTCATCGCCAAGCCGTGAGAGCTGGAACGCAAAACTGGATTTGTCACGAAAAAACGATTCGAGGGTGCCGCCGCCGGTTATCAGGACATCGATATTCTTTTCAATGCTGATTGAGCGCTGTTTCGGCATACTGAACGGGACGCCGAAAACATCCGAAAAATGATGGGTCGCCACGAACCCGCCGAAGATTTGCGAGAGTTCAAAATGTTCCTGCGACGTGCAGGCGATGTTCACATCATAGGCGAAATAATTGTCGTAGAACCGGTGAATAAACAGGTCGTGATCGTGATGCCATAGAACACGCGGGATATCGACCTGGTCGAAATCGCGGGGCGTCAGCCATTGCGACACCAGGCTCATTGTGAATTGCGGCCGTTCGCTCTCGGGCAGGCTTTCTATGAATTCCGCAAAAGATTGATCGTGGGTATAGGGATAGGCGTTTTCCTCAAGCTGCGTTCCGACATTCTTTATATAGAACTGGCCGAGTTCATATTCCGGATCGTGATAGCGGTCCCGTCCATCGACCCCCAGCATGGGATAGTTGGGCGTCGCCGCCATACAGAACACATCTATCCGGTCGCTGCCGATCATTGCCTCCACCTGATCGGCGAGAACACTGTCTTTCCCCACGCGCGGCACATCCTTCAGGATATCCAACGCCTGTGCGCGATCGTCGGAATACCAGGCGGCGTAAGCCCTGACAATCCGCGCCAGGGGCGACGGATCGGACAATTTATCGAGGATTTCGGCGCCCTTCGGCACCAGCCCGGTCAGAACGAAGGAAATTCCCTGAATCTCCGACCCGTCTTCGGCATCCTGGCCCGCCAGATTAAAATCGCAAGCCTCAAAGGCAGCCTCCACGCTGCCGTAATGGGCGCGTATTTCGTCCGTCGTAAAGCGATATCCGTATCTTGGTTCGATCTTTCGCATTCAAG
>CAYYXR010000108.1:0-3358 GCA_964475755.1 uncultured Rhodobacterales bacterium | reverse complement strand
TTGTTCAAAGTGAGATATACAGCTTTTCGACGAGCGCCAACCTGATTGACGATTTTCCTAACGACACCTCGACAGGAGGGCTTGTTGTCGTCGGCCCAGAGGGCAGTATTGGGCAAATTGAGTCGTCGGGTGACGCAGATGCATTTCGCATAGAGTTATTGGGAGGGGAGGCCTACACATTCTCTGCTGAGAGAGTATCTGGTGATTTAGATACGATCCTCGCGCTTTTCGATTCTGAAACGAATTTGTTAGATTCCAATGATGATTTTTCCGGATCAATAAATTCGCAAATTTCATTTACACCAGATAACACCGGTACATTTTTCTTACAGGTTAGTGGTTATAGCGATACGACTGGGGCCTATTCTCTCACCGCTTCAGTCGAGGATAATCAGGCACCTGATATAATTTCGATCGACCCCTCCGATGGCGCTTTTGGTATTGATCTAGACGCTAATATTGTCATCGGATTTTCTGAAAATATCGAAATCGGTGTCGGTTTGATAGATATTCGTGTTGGAGGTCCTGTCGGAGAGTTATTCGAGTCGTTTGGCGGGGGAAATAACTCAAGAATGATAATCAATGAAAATTTTGTCACTATTGATCCGATATCGGAATTCGATGAGGGTGAACGTTATTTTGTAATTATTTCCTCGGATGCTTTTACTGATGGGAACGGGAATGAACTCGCTGGAGATGTTACATTCGAATTTTCTGTTTCAGGGGCAGTGGACGACGATTTTTCGGATGATGTGCAGACCTCAGGTGCAGTAGTTATTGGAGCTGAGCCCTCTTTGGGTGAAATAAATTTTGACGGTGACCGTGATGCATTCCGTGTGACGCTCGAGGAGGGGAATACGTATGTTTTCTCCATGGATGCGTCGTCCAATACGATAGACCCCTATTTGCGCCTCCTGGATGATAGTTTCGCAGAATTAGAATCCAACGATGATGCTAATAATACTCTAAATGCTCAGATAATATATTCTCCGAATCGTTCGGGAACATTTTATCTCGTGGCGTCGGACTATGCAGACAGTTCGGGTAGTTATATGTTGACTGGCGATATTATCGAGCTTGTCGATGATTTCGATAATAATGCAGATACTCTTGGCCGTTTAATCATCGATAGTGAGGGCTCTGCTGGGTCGATCGAAAGGTCGGGCGACGGAGACGCCTTCCGTGTGTCATTGGATGAGGGTGTAACCTACGTCTTCGTCCTTAGCCGCACCTCAGGGCGCCTTGATCCATATTTAGAATTATATGACCCAGACGACAACTTTATAGTAGCAAACGATGATTTCGGTGGTTCCCTAAATTCTCAGATTACATACACGGCGACTCGTGATGGAGATTACATTCTATCTGCCTATGACTATGATACAGGCACTGGGGATTATATATTGAGTGCTCAATTGTCGGTTTCTAATGTCGAGGATGATTTTCCAAACAGCACTGCGACGACGGGTATTATTGTTGTTAATAGTGGGAGCGTGATGGGCGCTATTGAGGTGTCTGAGGATGCAGATGTTTTCGCAGTAGATCTCATCGAGGGTGGCATTTATTCATTTACTTCTGACGCTACAACTGATGAGCTTGATACAGTCCTCGTTCTTTGGAACGAAAATCTTGTTCAAGTTGCATCAAACGATGATGCGAATGGGTCGTTGAATTCTGAAATCCGATATTCACCCGAGACATCAGGAAGGTTTTATCTGCAGGTATCTGGTTTTGGCAGCACAACTGGTTCGTATACCGTCACTGTAGATCAAACTGTCGTTAATAACTCGCCTACGTTCATAGTTTTGCCAGGTGCAATCCGCGAATGGCAATACGACGGCCACGTTTATGGGCTCTATGCTGAGGCGTTGTCATATACAGCTGCTGGCGCTGAAGCGACTGCTCTCGGCGGCTATCTGCTGCACATCAACTCCGCTGAAGAACAATCAGATGTATTTTCAGAGATATTGATCCTGCTTGATGAGTTTGCAGGCACGGGTACGCTATCCGATCGTTTGAACGAGACCCGCGCGCCCGACGGAGGGAATGCGGCCTTTATTTGGCTGGGAGCCAGTGATGCGGCGAGCGAAGGGAACTTTGTCTGGGCCGATGATGGATCTGCACTGTCCTCAGGTTACACGCATTGGGGCTCAGGTGCCATGGGCAGCGAACCTGACAACTCATTCAATCAAGATTATCTCGGCCTTGGTCTTGAGAACTGGCCGCAAGGAGCAGCAGATGGAGCCGGCTTTGGTAATGCAGGCTTCTGGAACGACATCTCGGTCAACAATAGTCTCTACTATGTGGTCGAAAAGGACGATGACGCCTCGCAATCGATCACTTTGGATGAAGATACGAGTGCGACGGTTACGGTTAGCGCAACGGATGCTGATGGCGACACACTGACCTACTCTGTAACCGGCTCAGCTTCGAACGGCACCACGAGCGTAAGTGGTGATACAATCACCTATACGCCTGCAGCCAACTACAACGGCACAGACAGCTTCATAGTCACCGCTGATGACGGCAATGGCGGAACAGCGACACAGACCATTAATGTCACGGTCAATGCTGTCGATGAGCCTGTAGCATCAGGACCAACGTTTAGACTGATGACTTTTTCTGGTTGGTCAGGATCTGTGGCAGGAGACGGCAATGTCTTTGGTTCTAGCGGTTCAGAAGCTGTCAGTCTGTTAGCCGGCAACATCACATTTGATGCCTCCTTCAACCGGGGTGGTGATGGGATTACTCTTACTGGTAATTCAAGTGACTATACGATCGCGCGCAGCGGTTCTGCTGCAACGCTGACCAATGGGACGATCACTGCCACTATCCCGCTTGGAACAGCAGGTATTACCCTTAGCTTTGATAACGGCACTTTCAGCCTGATCTTTTCAGATGGCTTCAAGATTGGAGGGCAGTCCTTTTCCAGCACTGCCGTTGAGATCACCGCTAGCCCAGATGGGGCCTCCTTACCTTCCCAACTAGATGGATTGGTAAAGGCCCGTGCGATGGTGATGGGTGATGGTTTGCCTGAAGGGCAAAGTGCTCATCTTACGATTGGCGGCACCGCAGCGGTGTTTGGTTCGTCTGATAATCACATTGTGGCAGCAGCGACTGGCGAGCGGGTGGACCTTACCTTCGATGCCTCCTTCAACAGGGGCGGTGATACGATCGTTCTTGATCTTAACGCAGGCCAATACACTGCCGTGAGAAGCGGCTCGGCTGTCGTCCTCACTGCAGACAATGAGACCTTCACCATTCCTGTTGGCACATCGGGGCTTACCTTAAGCTTTGCAGATGGTGATAGGACGCTCGTCTTCTCAAGCGGCTTCAAGATTGGCGATGACACCATCAC
>CAYYXR010000107.1:0-3460 GCA_964475755.1 uncultured Rhodobacterales bacterium | reverse complement strand
TTTCAGGAACACATCATGCAAGGGCTTGAATAAGGAGGGACCAGACCATGAGCGCCTATATCAGCGGCTGAGTCAGTCTGCCGGACGCCAGCGCAGCACCGGATACCGCGCGGCGTTTGTTTCATCGAAACGGCGGCGCGGCGCCTGGATCGGTGCCTCATGGAATTTCGCCGCGTCGCCTGACGCCGCCTCCCCGGTGAGCTGGCGCATGGCCTCCACGAATTGATCGAGGGATTCAAGCGTTTCGGATTCCGTCGGCTCAATCAATAGAGCGCCACTGACATGCAGCGGAAAATAAATCGTCATCGGATGAATCCCGAGATCGAGCAATCTTTTGGCAATGTCGAGGGTCGTTACACCGCTGCACTTCAGGAAGCCGTCATCGAAAAGGACTTCGTGCATGCAAGGGCCCGGATAGGGCGCCGTCATGAACGCCGATAGCCGCGCCAGAAGATAATTGGCCGACAACACCGCGTCTTCGGAGAGTTGCTTCAGCCCGTCCCGTCCATGGCTCAGACAGAAAGCGAGAGCGCGCACAAATACGCCGAACTGACCGTGAAACGCCTTAAGACGCCCGATGGAACGCGCGGCCATTTCGCCGCCATCCACCAAGTCCAAACCTTCCGCGCCGTGGACGATCCAGGGAGGCGGCGCAAAAGGCGCCAATTCCTCAGCCATGACCAGCGGTCCGCTTCCCGGCCCGCCGCCGCCATGCGGGGTGGAGAAGGTCTTGTGCAGGTTGAGATGCATGCAATCGATACCCAGATCGCCGGGCCGCACACGCCCCACCAGCGCGTTGAAATTCGCCCCGTCGCAGTAAAACAACGCGCCAGCGTCGTGTATCGACTGCGCCTGTTCGAGTATTTCATCTTCAAACAGGCCGCAGGTCGACGGGTTGGTCAGCATAAAGGCGGCGACGTCGTCACCGAGACGCGTCTTCAAAGCGGCCAGATCGACCCGGCCTCGACCGTCAGACGGAATGGCTTCGACGCTATAACCGCACATCGACGCGGTCGCCGGATTGGTGCCGTGCGCCGAATCGGGCACCAGCACCACTTTGCGGGCGTCGCCGCGTGCTTCAAGCGCGGCACGGATCATCATTGTACCGCACAATTCGCCATGGGCGCCCGCAGCGGGCGACATGGCTATCGCGGGCATCCCGGTCAATGTTTTCAGCCAATCCGCTAATGTATCAAAAAGCTGCAATGCCCCCTGCGCCGTCGAGACGGGTTGTAGCGGATGCAGTCCGGCAAACCCGGAAAGCCGGGCCAGCTTTTCATTGAGGCGCGGATTGTGTTTCATCGTACAGGACCCGAGTAAGTAGAACCCGGAATCGATGCCGTAATTTTTTTGCGACAGGCGCGTAAAGTGCCGGATGATACGAGGTTCGGAGAGACCGGGCAGCCCAATGGGCGTATCGCGCCGCAGGTCGCCAAGCCGGTCCCGGTGCGGCGGCGGCGTGGGAAAATCCACCCCGCACATATCCGGCGAACCCAGTTCAGACAATAGCGGCTCTTCAATCTGAAGGCCCTTGTTCGGATGGGACGAAATATCGCCGGTCATCGCGCAATCTCCGTAGACAAGGTGTCGCAAAGCCGATCGATATCCGCATCGCGCACCATTTCCGTAGCCGCGACAAGAAGGAGATTCTCCACACCGGGCATGCCGGGCGACAAACGGGCGAGCGGAATGCCCGCAAAAACATCCTGCCGGGCAAGCCGTTCAACTACCGGAGCGGCGGCGACTGGCAGGCAAACAACGAATTCGTTGAAAAAAGTCTCGGTCAGCACATCGACGCCGATGGTCTTGAGCATATGCGCGCGGTCACTGTCACCCAGGCCGAGATAGCGCATCACTCTAGTCCGCTGGTGTAGGCCTTGTATGCGTCCTCATCCATCAGGGTTTCCAGTTCCGACGGATCGGAAATTGTGATCCTGACGAACCAGCCCGTGCCGAGCGGGTCCTGATTGACGAATTCGGGATGTTCGGCGAGTTCGCTATTGCACTCGGCGATTTTCCCGGAGACGGGAGCGAAAACGTCGCTCGCCGCCTTGACGGACTCGACAACGGCGAAATCCTTGTCCCAGGTCACCGGTGTGCCGGGGTCCGGCAACTCGACGAACACCACATCACCGAGATGTTCCTGAGCATATTGGGAAATACCCACGGTTCCCGCATCGCCGGCGACGACGATCCATTCATGTTCACGCGTGTAAAATCTTTCGCTCATTTTAGCGATTTCCCCGTTTCACATAGCGGTGATTAACGAATGGAAGTTCCGTGATCAAAGCAGGCAGCTCCCTGTTGCGAACATGTATGACGAGGCCGACGTCCGCCTCAAGGATATCGGCACGGACATACCCCATCGCAATAGGAGTCTTGAAAGACGGGCTGAAACCACCGCTGGTCACGATTCCCGCCGCCACACCGTTTCTGGTGACGATTTCCGCACCGGTTCTTGGAACGCCGGCACCCTCGACAATCATTCCGACTCGCCTGCGAAGAGGCCCGGCCTCAATCTCCCGGGCAATCCTTTCTGCGCCGGGAAACGCCCCCGCAACGGCACGACCCGTGTCGACCGACCAGCCGAGACCGGCCTCAATCGGCGATGTGACCTCATCAATATCATTGCCATAAAGACATAAACCGGCCTCAAGCCGCAACGTGTCACGCGCCCCCAGCCCCGCCGGCCGGACCCGTTCATCAGCCAGAAATACAGTCCACAGATCGGCGGTCTTCTCCTCCGGCACGGATATTTCAAAACCGTCCTCACCGGTATAACCGCTGCGGCTGATATGAAGCGCCGTCCCGCTCAATTCAAATTCCCCGCAATGCAGAAAATCCAGATCGGCCGTCTCCGGAATATGCTCTGACAGCACCGCCGCCGCCTCAGGCCCCTGCAATGCCAGCATCCCCGACCGCCTGACCGTCAACGCCCCCGCGCCCAGCGCCCCGGCCAGATAGGCGAGATCGCGTTCGCGCCGCGCGGCATTGAGAACAAAGAACAGTCCGTCATCCCCGCGCGCCATCATCAGATCGTCGATGATGCCACCCGCCTCGTTGATCAATTGCGTTTAGCGCATGCGGCCGGGAGCCAGATTTTCCAGTTTCCCGGCAACCAAAGGACCAAACCGATCCAGCGCGTCGGGACCCGGCAGATCGCATTACACCAGGTGCGAAATATCGAACAAGCCAACGCTGGCGCGGACATGATTATGTTCCGCGATAATGCCTTCAGGATACTGCACCGGCATTTCAAAACCGGCGAAGGGGACCATCCGGGCGCCGCTGGCCCGATGGATATCATAAAGGGCTGTTCGTTGGAGCGCGCCGCTCTCTGGACTATCCGTCATAAAGACGAGACTAACGGTCCCGCCGAGTCTCAAAAATAGTCAAATAAGGAGTTCAGCCGCCCGAATAGCGTTTTTCCGCTTCGTAATAATCGTCGAACCCGACGACA
>CAYYXR010000106.1:0-3529 GCA_964475755.1 uncultured Rhodobacterales bacterium | reverse complement strand
TGCCTTTCGGAATTACAAGGATCGGGATCCACAGGGGCGATGCCATTATTGGAAATTTTGGGTCTGAAGACCGCTTGGATTTTACCGCTCTTGGAGATACTGTAAATGTTGCTGCGCGCACTGAAGGTGTAAACAAATACTTTGGGACCCGGGTTTGCGCCACTCAAGAGGTCGCTGTATCCGTGGGTATCGATAAATTTCAGCTGATAGGCGACGTTATCCTCAAAGGAAAAGTTGAGGCTACCAGACTGTATACACCAATCCCAGATGACGCAGACCCCGATAGGATAATTGCATATAAGTCGGCATACAAACTACTCGTCGAAGAAGACCCGTCTGCTAGGCTTGTTTTTGAGAAATTGAGGTCGGTGTATGAAGACGATGCTGTGATAAAGTTTCACCATCGGCGTTTGGAATCCGGCCTCTGTAGTTCAAGGATCGTGATGGATGAAAAGTAGCGCGAAAAACATGCTAGACTTTCGCGCGGCTCCCTTATTGAACTGGCTGTGCTTTGCCCCCCTAACTGCAGTCTCCCTTGCATTCTCAAGTGTCGCTTTCGCTCAAGCGATCGCTATTCCCAAGTCTGCTGACATATCCCGTATGCGTGCCACGCCTCTTGAAATTCCCGAGAGCGACTATGAGTTGCGAATTCGCAATGCTGAAAAAACCGCCTTGCCCAAAGATGTTGAGGAGTTGGACTTTGAAGTCACCAAAATCCAAGTGACTGGTGCGAATGTGTTCAGTGAAGCTATGCTCTTCGAGGTTTTTGGTTATCTCGAGGGTCGCACCGTAAAATTAAGCGAAGTCAGGGCCGCCGCTGAAATTCTTGAGGATCGATATCACGAGGCTGGATATTTGCTCACTCGCGTCTTTGTCCCTCCTCAGATGCTTGAGAATGGAGTGCTGAAGGTCAGGGTGTTGGAGGGCTACCTTGAGAATGCGCTGTTTCGGGCGCCCAATAATTCCAGCAAGATGGCTGCCCAGGCCGCAATTCAGCCCCTAATCGGGCGACGACCGCTAAAAGTCACTGAGCTGGATACAAAAATGGTACTGCTTAATGAGTTACCAGGCTTATCTGCGAAGAGTGTTCTAAGACCAGGTGATGCGCTCGGCTCCTCGCGCATTGTCGTCTCGGCGGATAAAAGGCCAAACACTTTTATCATAAGTTCCAGCAATGCAGGTTCCGATGCGATTGGTCCCTTCAGTGTTACTGCCTTGGCGTCTTTCAATCAGCCCTTTGGGCGTATTGGCGCGTTGGATTTGACTCTTACTGGCGCCGGTGAGGACTTAGGGGAACTGAAGGCTTTCAGTTCTCGCTATACATTTGCCTCTGGCATTGCGGGCATTACGGCTTCTTTTGGCGGCTTAATTGCAAAAGCTAAGCCTGGGGGAGGGGCGGCCGCCCTCGGTGTCGTTGCCGATAGTCATTCAATTGATGCTCGCCTGAGGCGGGCCCTCTACGTAAGCAGGCCTAATTCCATTTATCTAGATGCTGGCATGGTTATCAATAGCTCCAAAGTTTCGGGTCTTGGCTCGGTATTGTCTGATGATCAGAGTAGTGTTGCAGAATTGACCTTGAGTTGGAGGCAGTCGGGCTTGCTTGGCGGAGAGATGATCTCAAGTCTCTCTATCTTCAGGGGAATCAAGTTGTTCGGTGCCTACGGATCAGACGCGCGGCTACCCTCGGTGAAGGGCTTTGAGCCTAAATTCACTAAGTGGCGTCTTGCCATAAATAGGCGTCAGCCGCTGGCTCCGAAACTGAGTGCGGCGATAAAAATACAGGCCCAGTACACCTCAGATCGCCTCTCATCTGGCGAGCAGATCTCTTTCGGCGGGAGCGCATTCGGCAGGGGTTATGATCCTTCCGCGGCAACTGGAGACAAGGGTTTTGGCGTGCTGGGTGAGGTCAAATGGGATCTAGGCTCGCTTGGCATGTCGGGAACCGTTGATCGCCCCGAATTATATGCCTTCGGTGACTGGGCGAGTGCAAAGACGCTAGCTTATGAGGCTGAGCCTGCGCAGGTGGCCAAATTGGCGTCTCTTGGCTTTGGTTTTAGGGCTTTTTTGTTTCGAAAATTGATTGCAGATGTCCAATTCGCGAGTGGCAGAAAATCAGATGCGTTTGCGATTAGGCGCGGAGATCGGGTGCTATTTAATAGCGTCCTAATCTTCTGATCGGAGGGTGTGTCATTGACTGTTCGGAAATCAACGGTCGGCTTTTGCGATGTAGGCCGCTTTAGTCATTACCTTCACACGACTTTTTTCTGGCTATTAATCTTTTTTGGTTATCTTTCTATAATAGTATGTCCACCGATGGTGCGGGCCCAATCGATGCAGCAAGAGCCGGTAGTTGTAGGGGGAGCAGCGACTTATTCTGTAACCAGTGATACTGCTATTAGGACTGTCAATCAGTCTACTGAGAAAGTTGTCCTAGACTGGCAAGATCTCTCGGTCCTACCTAGAGAGACGCTCCAATTTGTGCAGCCTAGCGCTTCTTCTATTGCGCTGAACCGAGTCATGGGGACGGGACGGACTGAAATCAGTGGCTTACTCTCTGCCAATGGCCAGGTTTGGATTTTGAACTCAAATGGTATTTTTATATCCAGTAGTGGGGTTGTCCGGACCCGGGGCTTCATGGCTTCAACTGCTTCGGCCTCGGCAGACCAGTTTATGTCAGCAAATGGCGTTTATAGTTTCCAAGGGGGTAGCGGCGCAACAATTGAAAATAATGGCCAGATCATTTCGCAGGATGGCGGATATGCTATTTTAAATGGCTCGCAGATCTATAACCGGTCGACCATGAATGGCGGTGGGATGATCAAGGCACGGTTAGGAAGTGTCGTTCTTGGTGCGGGCGAGGCTTTTACGATTGCTCTCGACGATGAAGGCCTTTTGTCTTTCGTAATTGATGAGCGAACTGCACTTTATTCGATTTTAAATTCTGGCGCCATTCACACCGATGGCGGGTCAGTTTTGATTACAGCCGACCTTGCCGATGCGGCAGTAGGCGGTGTTATCAATTCGACGGGTCTATTACAGGCGCAGACGGTAAGTAATACTAACGGCATAATCTCGCTGGATGGAGGACCAAAGGGACAAGTCATCGTTGGAGGAGAGATTAACTTAGGCGGTACGGATGAACTTGACCGGGGAGGAGATATCTCGATCAGGGGCGCGGAAATCTTCGTGGATCCGGAGGCTTCGGTTACTCTAACTGGCCCTGCCGGTAACGGAGCTTTGCATCTCGTTGATACAAGTATTGTGCCCGTACTAGAGACTGTTTCTGCACTCTCCTCAGATGAGCTTAACACTAGTGCAACTAGCCAAACCGACCCATGTATTGACGATCCAAGTTTATGCGAGACTTCGATAGATCCTGTAGCTGACGAAGAAGTTTTGCTTACAGAGACTGTTTTGGAAGATGGCAGTATTGAGACTGATGCGACTTCTCCATCGTCAGAGAGAGATCCGTGCATTGACGATCCAAGTTTATGCGAGACTTCGATAGATCCGGGCTCACCATCATCGG
>CAYYXR010000105.1:0-3799 GCA_964475755.1 uncultured Rhodobacterales bacterium | reverse complement strand
CCATTGGAGCAGGCTTGCTGCGCCGCTTCATCAGCCTGACGCTGTGGCTTCAGGCAAGGGGGTCTTCGCACTCGGTTGCTGTACGAAGGACCGTGAGGTGTTTTGGCAGCTTGTCGAGAATTTCTTCCCTTGTCATGGAGGGGATGTGCCAAGTCTCGGCGATCGCCTTCACGTACCGCTTGAAGGCACGAATGCTCGCCTGATGCTTATCCAAAGCCCCTTTCTTGAAGACGACCTTGCCTTTGGGATCCGTGCGAAGGAAGAGTTCGTCCATCAATTCGATGATGTGCGGATTGCGCAATAGGTCTCCACCCGAGAAGATTTGTTCACGGCATTCGCCACTTTTCCACGCATGTTCGCCAGCGTTCACACATTGGAATCCCTTTCGAAGCCCCCAAACGCTAGACCACAGGAAGTGACGATAGTGTGAGGACCTCGCGCCGCTGTGGATGTAGTACCAATCCTTGGGGACAGCCTTGCCCTTTGGGGGGAGCAAAGAATCGATGAGCAGGTAGGCGAGGTAGGACCAGAGCCCTCTGTTGGATTGGATGTCAGGAAGAGAAGGGTCAAGCTCAGCATCTCGGAAGAACTTGTCAACGGCATTGGCTACTTGGAGTTGGGTCGCGCCCGGTCCAGGTGCTTCAATCTGCACCGTCTTCCCCTTGACGAGAAATTCGTGGGTGTTACTACTGCCGGGTTCGTTGAGATCCGGCATTGCACTGGGACCGTCTTTCTTCTCACGACGCTCTGCGAGGGCGTTCTCAAAGGCTTCAATGCCAGCATCGGTGAACGTCAATACGGTTTTTTTCATGCATGTCCCTCCTTGAAGGCCTTCTTCATGGTCTGAACCGATTTCCTTTCCCGCGAAAGCGCGTTGAGGACGTTCGAATGAAACTCATCGATGTCGTCCTCCGTCGCGTCCTTTTGGAGAAGTTCAACCCCCCAATCCTGAGTGATTTTCCGAAGCCATGGCTTGAAGCGCTGCTCTTCGTTTGGGTCACTGCTGTCTTGATCCTTGAGCAGCAACGCATATTTATTCACAACGAAGGAAACGCACTCTGCTGCGAGTTGGTAGCCAAACGGATGGTCGTGGACCACCTTGTTCTCAACATCATGGTGAAGGTCTGCATGGGCAGACACCAGCACCTGCCCGTTGTCCAGCAATGTAATGATCCAAGGTTGGACCTGTCCCGCATCCTCGCTCTTTTCAAGGAGGATGAGGTCATCTGCACCTGGCCCAAGTCCAGTCTTGTGTGACTGACGACGGATGGAGCGATTTTTCTTCAGAATACGGACGGTGAACATGGTGGTTTCATTCCATCCTTCGGGGAGGTCCGAGCGTCCAGCACCACCAGCGTCCTTTCGTTCGGGCTGTTTGAGCGCGTCGAGGGTACCGCAGTCGAAGTGAAGGTGGTCGAAATCATGCTGTCTGGAGGCCTCAATCGATGCCTGGTAGTCTGAAAGCGCGCCCTCCAACCCATCGAGGACGACGTCGTCGAAGGTGATCGACTTCAACACCACCGGTGTGGGTGGTGTGTTCCATTCAATGTCGATATTGTACTGACTGTGGTCCATCGTTTGTTTTCCAACGTCGTTGAATCCATACGTGGTCATGGTGCCACCTCCTTTTTCACATCAGCATCGTAGGCATACTGTTCGTCAAAGTTCGACACGGAGAGTTCGAAGGTCTTCGGGTCCTCAATGGTCACGCGGAGGGCGTTTGGTCGGCCCGGTACCTTTTCCCAGGTTCCCCCGGTGATGGTGATGTTGCTTTCGTGTGGAGCGTCGAGGGCCTTGCTGCCGTCAAGTCCAAACATTGTCGCTGCGGCCTTGCTCGTTCCAATCCCTTTGTACGAAAACTGGACGAGGGCAACGGTGCCGGCGTCAGTTCCAGCCCTTGGGATCAAAACAACGGTGCCGCTTGGGCGTCCAGCACCGTTTCCGGGGTATTTGTCCTTCAATGGCGCAGGCGGTCCGGGAGGCTCTGGTTCGGGCGTGACTGGGCCAGTCCCACCGGGTGTTGGCGTGGTCTTTTTTCCGCCAGGCATAACGACCGTAATCAATCCAGTTCCCTTCGGAGGGCTCTTGGCGATTCTTGCCAACGTTGTGATGAAACTCCCAGCGGATCCCACGACGGCCTTGATAAGTTGTTGAAGATAGCCAAATTGACGTTTTGCTCTGGCTTCGTTAGCATCAAATCTCACGTGGGAGGGCTCCTCGCACAGCCGAAGGTATTCATGGAGTTCGTTCTTCGTCGAGTTCCAAGTTTTGGGAACGCTGAGATTAACCACATAACCAGGGCAGACCTTCTCCTGTTTGAGAATGCGGCATGGACCCCTGAAGAAAGTGGTGCTTCCTTTGCCCGCCGTTCTTTGAATTTGCAACACTAAGCCGCCCTTGGCTTGGCTGCTGACCCCCTTGTTGGTGCGTGCGAACGAGAATGAGACCTTCAGAAACAGCGGCTGGAATGGCTCAGTCGCCGACACGGTCTTCTTTTTTAGCTCCGTCATGGTGGACTCATCAAGTTTGGAGAAGGCGTCGGTCCAATTGAATTCACCGGAGCCTTTCGGATGTTCACCCAAATCGATGTCGATGTATCCAGTCGGTGAGTTGAACAGGTCGATGGCCTCGAGCAATGCCTCGTAGTCGGGTTCCTTCATGTCCTCACCGCCTCGAGCAGGTCTCGGAGTGAATCCTTGTCGAGAACGACTTGTTTGGAATCTTCATGAATTTCGACGACAAGGTTGCCTGTGAGGATCAGCGTGAAGTAATTCCTCGCAGCCTCTTCCACAAGCCTCTTCAGCGTAATCGATTGGCGCGGGTACGGAATAACAATGGAGAGGCCGCGCTGTTCTTCCGAATCCATTGTTCGGGTGAGATTGAAATTTTCGGCAAATTCGCGAACGTGGTCATTGTGGCCTGAGTTTTCAAGCAGGATCTCGTGCCATTCTCCGTTCTCAACCTCTGGGTCATACTCCGCATACATGCACGTCCATTCGTAGTGTGTATGCTTACCAGAAGGGTCCAAGGGGGCAGGGAGTTCATGCGCTGCAAGAATCGTGGTTCCCATCAGCACCGTTGACAGGTCACCGTCCTCGTTATGCCGCGTCGACAGTGAGAAGACAGCGTAAGCGTCGGATGCGTAAGACAGGGAGGCTTTGCCATATCCGTGGGCCCCACCTCCGTCATCGTTGTCGTTTCGCGCCCACTCACGCTGGTAGGCAGTAAAGCGTCCTTTCACGGGGGGATCCGTGCTGGTTGCCCCGTCGAGGCCCATGGTGCCAAAGTCTTCGATGATCAAGACGGGCATGGAGTCTCCGAGCCAGTTCCCCTCTCCGTCACTGAGCCTGTCCCAATTGACCATGTACTTCCTCATCGGCCCTTCTTCGTCGTCTGCGAGGCATGCTTCGAGGTGACGGAATTGACTTCCTTTCCCTTTGCTCGGGAGGTACTTTTCCCGAATGTTAGCATCCACATTCGACAACGTGAACGTGACCTTTACCTGCTCTTTTCCTCGCCGCGCGTCCCAAGAATTTTGAACAACTTCACGGACCAGAGCTTCCGCACTGTCCATATTTTTGAAATGTTCAAAGCATCCAAACGGGGCGTGGGGGACGCTGGTGTTCCTCTTGTGCCAACTCCAACCGAATTTCACGGGAGTGGATTTTCTTCGACTCCTTATAAACAGTACTCCAACGGATGCAACCTAAGCGAAATGTGCCGAGTTCCGCGGATTGGATTCAGAAGCGGCGGAGCATGGCCATGCCGTGCATGGCCATGGCGATGGCCAGCGGGGCGT
>CAYYXR010000104.1:0-3826 GCA_964475755.1 uncultured Rhodobacterales bacterium | reverse complement strand
CAGTCTGCTTTCACCGGCTGACGTAGCTGGCTGAGTCTTTTGCTGCGTCCCCTTGACCGAGCAGAGTTATGACCGACCTTATGCGGGGAAACATTGCTGAACGCCGCAAGCCGGCGATCCTCGGCGGGCCGCCCGCCTTCTCCGAAGGGATACCCCTCATGCGGCCCTCCGTACCGAGCCCGGAGGAATTGTTGCCCGTTCTCACCGAGCTGCAATCGACAGGTTACATCTCCAATTTCGGGCCGCATAGCAGGAGTCTCGAAGAGATGATCGCGCAGCGGCTCGGCGTAGGCCATTGTGTGACGCTGTCGAACCTCTCGACCGGTCTGATGTATATGCCGGCCGCGGCCCAACTCGACGGGGGTGAAGTGATCTTGCCCTCTTTCACCTTCCTTGCCACAGCGCATTCAATGAAGCTTGCGGGGCTGGAGCCGGTATTTGCCGACATCGACCCCGAGACGCTGACGCTGGACCCGCGGTCCGTCGCCGCTGCCGTGACGACACAGACAGTCGCGGTTTGCGCTGTGCATATCTACGGCACGCCCTGTGACATTCAGGGCCTGCAGTCCGTTTGTGACCGCCACGGCCTCGCCCTGTTTTTTGACGCCGCGCACGCGCTGGGCTCGAGTTACCAGGGACATCCCATCGGCGGGTTTGGTACCGCCGAGGGTTTTTCGACGTCGGCCACCAAGGTTGTCTCGACGCTTGGCGAAGGTGGTTTCATCACCACGAATGATGCTGGCGTCGACGAGAGGATTCGGCGGCTTCGCAACTGGGGCCATGGCGGCGATTACAATGCTGACATGATTAGCATTTGCAGCAAGCTACCGGAATTTTCGGCGGCGGCCGGGCTGATCGAGCTCGAGCGGCTCGACGATTATATGTTGGCTCGCCAGAGTATAGCGGCGCGCTACGAACACGGCCTTGAAGCCGTCCCTGGAATTCGTTTTCCCCAGGTCAGGGAGGGCGATGTCAGCTCGTATAAGGATATCGCGATCCTCGTCGACGCTGAGCAGTTCGGCATGACGAGCACGATGCTCGAAAAGGCGCTGGAGACCGAGGGCGTACAGACGCGGCGATACTTCTCACCCAGCCTTCACCAGATGGATTGCTACCGCAAGCTCAACACTGGCCGCCATGTCCCTCTCGAATATACGGAAAGGGCATCGCGAGAAGTGATTTGTTTGCCGATCTATAACGCGATGGATCTGGAAGCCGTCGATCGTATTTGCGCCTGTATCGGAGATCTTCATCGTCACGCTTTCGAAATCTCATGGAATGACAAAGAATAGAGATGTTTGACAAACCCCAAAGAATTATCGTTTCCGGCGGAAACGGCTTTATCGGCAAATACTTCGTATCGCGGTTGCTGGAAGACGGCCACGAGGTGTTCAACCTCGACAAGCTGACCTATGCGGCTGATAAGAGAATACAGAGCTGGTTTTACTCGCATTCGAACTATTCGTTCCTGCATGGCGACGTGGCGGAGATCAACAACCTTCCCGAATGCGACATCATCGTAAATTTCGCCGCGGAAACGCACGTGGACAACTCGATCCGGTCGTCAAAGCATTTCACACTCAGCAACGTCATTGGCGTCCAGAACATACTCGATTTGATGCGCACGATGGACGAAGGCATGCGCCCCTATTTCGTGCAGATCAGCACCGACGAGGTCTATGGCGACATCGTCGAGGGCAAGCACTTCGAAACTGATGCTCTCAATCCGTCGAATCCGTACGCCGCCAGCAAGGCCGCTGCCGAACATATTCTCAAGTCCTATGCCCGAACTTACGACCTTGGTTACAAGATCGTGCGGATGAGCAACAATTACGGCAACCGCCAGTTCCCGGAGAAACTCATCCCGCGTTCGGTCTTAAGGCTGCTTGGCGGCAGGCCTGCCCAACTGCATGGCGACGGCTCGTACATTAGGGCCTGGCTGCACGTGAGGGATGCGATCGAGGCGATTCTGCTGGTTGTCGCCAAGGGCGAAATGAACAGTATCTACAACATCGCCTCTGACGAGGAACTCAGCAACAACCAGGTCATTGAAAAGGTCCTCGATATGATGGGTTTGGATTTCGAAAGTTGGGTCGAATATATTCCGAACCGACCTGGTCAGGATTTGCGCTATGCTCTCGACACCGAAAAGATCACTTCGCTTTCCTGGAAACCCATGATCCGGTTCGAGGACGGACTCGGGGCAATCATCGATGAAATGAAAAATGATCCCCATTGGGGTGGTACTTCGTCGAACATGCCGCATGAGTTCGAACAATTCTATGCTTCGGGACAGTCGTGACGGGCGCGTTCCATGCCGTCGCTTGAAGACCTACTTATCATCATCCCGGCACGAGGCGGATCGAAAGGTATCCTACGCAAGAATATCCGCCCGCTTGCCGGCCACCCCCTGATCGAGTGGTCCTTTCGTTCCATCCGCGAAGCCGGCATGGACTCGGCGAAATGTCTGTTGAGCACGGACGACGAGGAAATCGCGGATGTCGGCAGGCACATCGGAATCGACGTTCCGTTTCTCCGATCGCCGGCGGCAGCCTCTGATACGGCGACCCTGCCCGATGTGGCGTTCGATGTCATCGAGAGACTCCCTGCACAAAGGCTGGTCTACTGCTTGATGGTGCTACCCACGCACCCGTTCAGGCTTCCCGCACTGATGCGACGTGCCTACGACCGGTTCGACGATCCCGACGTTGACGGTGTCATGGCGGTACGCGACATCCATAGGTCCCTGGGTACACTGTTCTACGAAATCGATAAAAACTCACTGACGCCGATCGGCACGCCGGTTGCTGCCGAACGGCGGCAAGACGTACGACCGATTTATACGCCGAGCGGATGCTTTTTTTATGCCCGTATCGACGCGCTTTACGAGCAGAAGACTTTTTACACGCGAAACGTTTTTCCCATCGCCACCGGGCATATTGACAGCACAGATCTGGATTCGGAAGAAGAATGGAAGGTCGCGGATGCGGTCGCGCGCAGCAACCTTTCCTGGTGGAAAATGTAAGCCGTATGGCGAAACTCATAATCCATGTCGACGGATCCAAAGAGGTCGGCTTTGGTCACCTAGGGCGTATGCAGTCCCTAGTCGAGATCATCGGCTGCGCCGCCACGGTAGTCACCATGACCCCTGGATCTGCAGGCTTCTTTTTCGATGCCTCCCGTATACAAATTGTCCCTACTCTGTCGCGGATGGAAATCGACACGGAGTTGAAACGGCTTTCGCGACCGGGCGATGTGGTCATACTGGATCCGCCCTACTACCCACACACGCCCGGTTCTGGTGCGGGCGAAGCTTGGCAGGATCTTTCCCGCACACTTCGGGATACGGGCGTGTTCGTGGTGCGCATCACCGATGAGGAGACGGCGAGCGTCCATGACTGCGACCTCCTGGTCAATGATCACCCTGCCGCCGTTCGCCAAGTCGGTCGCTACCGGGAAGCTGGCGATATAGGATCTGCTATGGTCGGCCCCGAGTATTTTATTGTCGACCCTTGTCACCATGCTGCTCGACCGCAGTCGAATGGCTTGCTCGTCTGTCTGGGCGGAACCGATCAGAATGACCTGTCCCTGCGGTTTCGAGATGCATTCCGGGATGTCGCCCGCCACCATGAAGTCACGGTCATATCGAATTCGCCCGATCTGGGGGCGGTGACTTTGCCCGATAACCTCGTCGTAAAATCAATCATGCCGCGGCCCGATTTTAGCTCCCTGCTGAAGGGCGCAACGCTGGTTTTCACGGCCTCCGGGAATCTGTTGTTCGAACGTATCTTTCATCACCGGCCGGGGCTAAGCGTCTCGCAGTTCG
>CAYYXR010000103.1:0-3857 GCA_964475755.1 uncultured Rhodobacterales bacterium | reverse complement strand
TCATCACCAGGTAATCCCAATAAACCTTTAGACGGTTACGGATTGACCGGATCGTATCGGGATGTGGCGGCCTGGTTTTGTTCCTGGCCGGTGTCACCATGCGGAACGCAATGTATTCCTGGCAATGTTCCGCTGTGACTTGTTCGGCTCGGATGTTCTTATCCAGGTGATACCAACGCCAGAACCTAAATTCTTCGTGCGCTACTGTTTCCGATGTGTGTTTTGCTTGACCGTTCGCTGTTGTATTCCACAGAACAAACCCCCGAACATTCTCCAGCTCGGTCCAAGATTTGACCATGCAAATCCTCGCGTTGTTGTGAGTCCCTAAACCCTTATATTCACAAGTAGTAGCACAGGTATTTTCTAGGGATAACACGAAACCGGATTTTTTCACTTTTTTTAGGGCTTGGAACGGCCAAATAAATGCCACTACACCGCGGGGAGATTCACCGTCGAACATTTCTTTACGGGGATCTGTGCAGCGGTTCAGATCATGCGTGAGATCAGATCGGGAAATATCTTCCTGTCAAGGAGGAGATCGGCAGTTCGAATCTGCTCGGGATCGCCAGAATAATTTTGATTAGCTCCAGGTGTTTCGCCTGGAGCTTTTTCTTTTGATCTCGAAGAACGCTTACCGATTGTGCGAATCGTCGCACTTGCCACTTACTCGGTTGCCAATGCTTCCGCAATGGCTGTGACGGACTTTACGAAGGCGTCCGTTTGACCTGCCGGAACTAACCGTGAAGCAAAAATGATTCGCTCATCTAGTCCCCAATTTTCGGTGGTGTCGAGATAACCCGACCTCACCAGCAATAGCTCTTTCGACACTTGCAGGGCTTTAGCGATCCGCTCAAACAACTCCACTGATGGAAGGGTTTTATTGCGTGACTCTAACTGCCATACCTCTTGCCTTGAGATGCCAACCGCTCTGGCGAAATCTGAGCCGCGAATCCCTCGTTCTTCACGAAGTTGTTTGATTGCCGCTCCGAACATTTCGCCTACCGATGATCCCTGAGACTCGTCTAAAACTTTTACTTCTGCAATAACCATAACCGCAACTCCAATTCAACTAGGAGTGACAGCCGCCCCAGGGAGACGTGGGCCTTTTGTATTTAATTTACGTACAGTTTAGCCACAACCGGTTGACAATGTGTAAGTATGTAGTCTATGTTTGTCAACAACATGCTTACACGTGAAGATTTTTACACCATCTCCGAAGCAGCAGAAGCGCTAGGCGTTGCTCAAGAATCAGTACGCCGCGCACTCCGAGCTGGAAAACTGGATTCCGTCAAACCGTTTCAACAGCGATTGATTACGAAAGCCTCGGTCGAGCGACTGCTTACACCTGAGGCGGCTCTTTGAGATCCGCCACCGTTATTTGTTGGGGATTGACACCCCCAAGCCTCCGCGAAGCTGCTGGCGATGAAGTATTAGCCAGCGGATTCCCACGCATTGCGGCGTTAGGGGTGGAACTAGCTCACTGGTTCGACTCCTTTTCTCCTGGTGGCATAAACCCCCTAACGCCGCAAAACACGTTTCGTAGAGCGCAAGCACAGCGCTCCGATGCACCCAACTACTCCCATGGCCACGCAACGGCCTCTACGAGCGCCCCTTTTCGCTCAGTTGCCCTTATTAGCCCAAATAAAGGGACTCGCTCATACGTTTCCTTGCATACGCCTGGACAAGCCATGAGCCAGCTCGCACTAATAGCCACTGGAGCAAACCAGCTCTAAAAGCAGTTGACTATCGGGGCTAGCGCCGCCGAAGTCTCACATAAGCGAGCGTGTGACGGATCGGAAATGGTTGGTAAGCCCCTCGATCTATTGCGGACACCTGCAAAGCCGTCAAACCGGACTTGGTAGGAAAGGGATCTGCTCGCCATTTTTTGCGCCGCCTGTCCTGCCAAGCCTCGAATCTCTGATTCGGGTTGGTTGGCAGCTACGGATTCCGTAACAGGCGGTGACTATCCAGCCAAAAACAAAAAAAGAGAACTGAAAAGGAGAACTAAAAAGAACCATTGATCGAAATTACACCCCTGCCTATGTCAGCGGATGAAGGATACGGCGAAGCCGCCAGCGTTCATTCGATGCATAGGGTTTAGATCGAACACCAGGAGAAACCGATTGAGCGGAGCTAAGTACGCAAGAAACCAAAGCATGATGAATCTACGAGATCGGGGCTACAAGCTCTCAGTGATCGCAAAGATGCACCACATCGACGTTTCAACCGTTTCGAAAGTTCTCTCACGAATGAGGAACAGCAATCCGACCAGGATTCGCAGACAAAAAAAGGCGCTCTCGTAAGAGAACGCCATAAAAGCCAAATCACGAAGAAAAAGGGACTCACTCAATGGCTTTAGAACAATTGTACGTCACGCCTAACGAAATGGATTTAGAGCGTGTCACTCGAAAAGATGTTTTACCGGAACACCAAATCGGCAAAGGCAACTACACGGACACTGGATGCAACGAATCTCCGAGCTGCCTGGCTTGCCCACTTCCGGCGTGTGTTCTCGATGGGTACAACTCCGCCGAAGAACAGCGGATCAATCGAAATCGACGGATCCGATCACTCAGAACCCGCGGCCACCAGGTACAAGAGATCGCAAATCGAACCGGTACGAGTACCCGCACCGTTCACCGAGTTTTACAGGGAGCGAAATGATGGTTTCATTCGCTCGTAAAACGGATCGGCCTCGACTTCGGATCCCGCGCAAGCTCGAACCGGCAAAACCGCAGCTAACTCGCCAGGTCAAATTCGGCCACGCACTTTATTTCCGATCTTGCCTCAGATGCGTTGATGGAACTGTGGAACTCGATTGGGATGTGGTCGCAAAAGCCAACACTCTCAAATGCCTCACATGCGGTTACGAGCTGATGGGTAAGGAAGTACGAGCATGAGCGCCACCAGCAGCACGATTTACGCTCGGCGGCTGGGCAGCTCCCGCCGCTCGGATCCCGATCTTGGTTTCCCATGCCAGGAAAAGAACTGCGAAGAATCTGCAACCTCAATGATTGAAATAAAACTCGACAACTTGAAGTTGCTGGTTTGGGGATGCGGTGAACACGCCGGAGATCTCGAAGATCAGTACGGAGCAACGGAATGATCGAACGAAAGGGGATGATTATCGAATCTGACCGGATCCAGAATCCACGTGCGCCAAGAGCGCAGGGTAGCGCACCGGCCTATTGGTACTACTGCGCCACTCGAAGATGCACACGCCAGATCGCCGCAGCTCACAAGTATTGGCCGTTCTGCACGATTTGTTGGCATCAGCAACCGGAACGACAACGAAGTAAGCCGCTCGAAGTAGCGGGAATTTAGGCACTGCGGCGCTCATTGCGAGCGCCGCACCTCAAACCGATGGAAACAATCTTCAACTCACTCGTCGTAATCATCACCGTTTATGTGCTGCTGTTCCTGTTCTTCAGAACACCGTTTGGTAAGCGTCAGTTCTTCCGGTTTGCTGCATGGGCTGGTAGGTCGCAACAGCTCCAGAACCGTCAAGCTCGCCGCCAGGTAGAACGAGACAACCAAAGGTAAACCGATGCTGTCGTACTCGGAACATATCGGCCGCCAACTCATAAGTTACATAAGGGCTTAGATTGTCCATTGAGTTTGATTACGAAAACCAAGCCTGGGTAGTTGACGGAAAGTATGTTCGCTGCGGCCACCAAACCGATTGCGATTGCTACGGCCGGAAACACGAAGGCGAGACATATCAATCAGAAAAGTAACTTGCGATATTTACGACATTGCGGATTGAAAGACCCTTACGAAACTTGGGTGTATCCGCCGCACCTAATACCGGAGAAATTTATTGATAGCTCTGTACGCGAGAGTTTCGACCAGGGACA
>CAYYXR010000102.1:0-3890 GCA_964475755.1 uncultured Rhodobacterales bacterium | reverse complement strand
GCGCTATTTTTTTTGCGTATATGATATGGTCTAAATTCTGCTTCGATATTTAGGGCTCCCACCATGACCCATGGCCTGAAACAGCGACTTGAAAAGCGTGAAATTCTGGTGGCGCCTGGTGTGTTCGATATGGTGTCGCTCCATATCGCTGCGCTGTGCGGCTTCGACGCTTTGTACATGACAGGCTTTGGCGTATCTGCGTCGTTCCTAGGGTTGCCTGATGCGGGCCTAACTACATATTCGGACATGCGGGGTAGGGCATCGGCGATGGCGTCGGCGTCGCCAGTCCCTCTTATCGCTGACGGCGATACGGGGTTTGGCGGACTCTTGAATGTGAGACATACGGTTCGAGGTTACGAAGCTGCGGGTGTCGCCGCCATTCAAATCGAGGACCAGGAATTTCCGAAAAAATGCGGTCACACACAGGGACGGCGTGTCATCCCGACCGGCGATATGGTCAAAAAAATTGAAGTTGCCGTCGAAGCTCGTGAAACTTCTGATTTCCTGATAATTGCGCGCACCGATGCGCGCAGTTCTCTTGGATTGGACGAAGCTTTACGTCGTTGCGAAGCCTATGCAAAAGCAGGGGCGGACGTCCTCTTTGTTGAATCACCCGAAGCGGAAGAGGAAATGGAGCGTATTTGCCGGCATTTCGATCTGCCGCTGGTTGCCAATATGGTACCCGGCGGCAAGACGCCGGTACTTTCTCCAAAAGCGCTGGAGGAAATGGGATTTAAAATAGCGTTGTTTCCAGTTTCGGCTTTGTTGGCAGGATCAGGCGCCATCAAAAGCGCGCTCGAGGCCCTAAAGAGCGGAACCGTTCCCGACCCGGGCATGTCCTTTGAGGAGTTTAATCAAATGATTGGATTTCCGGACGTGTGGGCATTCGACGAACGCCACAGCGGCGAAAGCAGCTAGTTTTCCGAGTGTAAAATAGAAATCTGGCGGACCAACATCTCGGATTGTGTTGGAGCCGCCGGATTTCACAAATTTCAGTTCAATAAAGTCGGCTTACTGAACGAGAGATTGGGCTTCGGTAATTTGAGACGCAGTCATCCTGCCTTCGAGGTCCTCACGGGCCGCCATGGCTTCCTCGCGGATTGTCGCATCGCTTGCACTGCTTTCGGCCATCGCCAGCCATTTGTGCGCACGTACCAGATCCGTTGGCGCCTGATCATTGGCTAGGACAAGTCCCAAATTGTACTGGGCGTTTGCAAATCCTTGGTTGGCCGCCTCGCGGAACAGTTTCACCGCTTCTTCATTATTCTTCGAAACGCCGTCTCCGGAGTAGTAGAGGAATGCCAGATTGGTTTGGGCTTCCGGATTTCCATTTTCAGCCGGGGCCTTATACCATTTGGCGGCTTCAGCATTGTTTTCAGGAACGCCCGAGCCCGCATCCAAAAGGCGTGCCAAATTGAACTGCGCGTCAACGTTTCCTTGCTCTGCAGCTGCGCGGAACCATTTAGCCGCCTGGCCAAAATCTTGGTTCACGCCGGTGCCCGTCAAATACAATGTCGCGAGGCTGTATTGGGCGTAGTCGTTCCCTGCTTCTGCGGCGCTGGTGTATAGCCTTAAGGCTTCCGCGTAATTTCCAGCTTGTTCTGCTTCATAGCCGGCTACGGCGTCTTCATACGGACCGGCCATAGCGGGGGCCGAGAGTGTGAGTGCGACGACAAGAGTCACAATCCAGTTGCGGACATTAGCAATCATATCAATCCTCCAGACTCCTAGATTTCTGTTTCTGCGTGTTCTCCGATGGCTGGGACATAGTCGGTGGCAATACTAACCACCTCGATGCAGCATGGCTACACCGGGAATAAGTTCATTCTGTGGAAAAATTATGCGCAGCCGACGTTTCGACTGCGAATATTGCAGTGATAACGTCGATTATCCGCGCGATGGCCAACTCTTGAGGATTATTTCCGCAGCCCGACGCGCAACTTTGGCGGCGTCCAAGTGCCCCTCGAGAGCGGTCACAATTGAGCCCTTCATTAGCGTATGCCAAACAAACGCAAATTCTTCGATCTCAGATAATTCGGCATCCGAGGCCAGTTGCAAAACGAATGAACGAATGTTTTCGAGATACTTGGCTGCTGCCAAGTTGATAGGCTCTCCGCGCTGCGTTTCTAGAAGAGTATTAATAAATGAGCAGCCTTCGAGATCAGGTTCATGAAACCACTCATTGAACACGTCGAAAATAATGAGTAGCCGCTTACGAGGGTCCTCCGCGCGGCCCAATACTTCGACTTTGAGCCATTGTTGTGTCCAGCGCTCCTCACGAAGAGCGAGAAATGCGGCTATCAAATCATTTTTGGAAGGGAAGTGCTTGTAAAGTGAAGCCTTAGCAACGCCGGCATGGGCGACAATGGCATCTACCCCGGTCGCCGCCAGTCCTTGCTCGGAAAATAGCTCATAGGCGCTTGAAAGAATGCGATCTCGCACAGCGGTTTTTCGCTGGGATACGCCCTCACGAGATGCCAGTTCCATAGCAAATTCCCCGATACAGGATTCTGTACCCGTTTACAGATATCGACCTAGTATAGCAGGTTGAATAACGATAACCTTTCGAAACGCGCGTTTGTTTGACCTAGATCAATTTTTTCCACTAAGTGTTTAGTTTTTAGAGTTGAATTAAACCGAGTTTGGCCTGGAAAAAGTGTCTGGCCTGGGGAAGATCGAACCGCATTTACCTGATCGGGAGGAAGGTATGGGCGAAACTGCCGAAGAAATTGCGCGGGATTTATTCGAACAACACGAAAAGCGGGAAAAATTTGTGCCTTTTCCCGACCGGGTAGCATCCCAGTCCGAGGCTTACGCCATTCAGGATGCCTTCGTGCCCCTGATGCTGAAGAAATTCGGCACAACCGTGGCTGGCTACAAGATCGCCCTGACATCGAAGCAAACCCAGGAGTGGCTGAAAATCAATGAGCCATGTGGTGGAACAATCTTGGCCAACCGCGTTCATCAATCGCCGTACACGACGAAGTTGTCGGACTGGATGAATTTCGGCATCGAAACCGAAGTCTGCGTGGTGCTGGATAAAGATCTGCCGTCTGAACCCAGCTTCGAAGAAGTGCAGAAGAGTTTACGTTCGGTCCATTGCGCCTACGAATTGGTGGAAGACCGGTGTGCGGATTTGACCAAGCTGGATCCGAAATCTCTGGTGTCTGACAACAGTTGGAACGGGGGCATCGTCGTGGGGCCGGGGACAAGCCCGGACATGAATCTTTCGGAACGGTCGGGTCGGCTCAAGGTAAACGGAAAGGTTGTTCACGAAGGAACGACCCGCGAAACCATGGGCGGAAATCCCATCAATGTGGTGATGTGGCTCGCCCGCAATCTTGGAACTCGCGGCAAACAGATCAAGGCTGGGGACGTCATTATCACCGGCAGCATCATTGCCACGCAGTTTCCGAAGGCCGGAGAGACCTTGATCTTTGACGTGGACGGAATTCCACCGGTGGAACTGCGCGTGGAGGCTTAGGCCTCCACCGGCGGCAACCCTCTGTAGTTTAAGGAAAATTCCGCCTTTCAGGATTCTGTCTGATCACGTCTCTGTTACGTGAAAAATTTTGCTGAAACAGGTGGTTCCGTTACACTGCCTCATTCAAATACGCCAACCTGGGAGGGGCCAAGTATGTCCGCAGTTGAAAACCAGAGTATGCCGTCTGACCAGTCGGCAGAGGATTTGGCCCATAAGCCGGCGCAAAACGAGCCTAACGCCGGTGTCCGCCGTCGCTCCTTCATGAAGGCGCTTGGTGGAGTTGCTGGCGGCGTAGCGGTCATGAGCGCTGCGGCAAAGCGTGTGCAGGCAACCGGCGGCAGTGGCTGGTCTTATGTCCTGGACGATATCTCGGACGACAAGCTCATCGACATGTACGACAAGATGC
>CAYYXR010000101.1:153-3895 GCA_964475755.1 uncultured Rhodobacterales bacterium | reverse complement strand
ATCCAAATGAAGACGGGTACACCACCGAAGATCCCGATGAGGTCCCAGGCTCCGAGGCTTACTTGGGTGCCTGGAATAATGACTTCAAACCCGTCAATCGGCTGGCTGCTGCTTGAGAACGGGTCGGTACCTTGTCGCACTTCGTCGGCATCGCTCCACCCGTCGTTGTCGTCGTCAGGATCGGCGTTGTCGCCTTCACCGTCGCCATCAGCATCCGCCCACTCGCGGAAATCTGCGGGGAAAGCGTCAGCTACGTCAGGTGTCCCGTCATTGTCCAAATCACCAGGTGAGGCATATTTCGGCAGTGGGTCAATTGAATCATTGTAGCCATCGTTATCGAAATCATCTAGGTACGGGTCGGGATTTTGTCCGTTCTGATTGTCCCCCAAACCATCTCCATCAGCATCTGTCCATTGTGTGGCATCGAATGGGAACATGTCCGGTTGTCTTCCAGCAAGATTGTCTCCATATCCATCACCGTCAGTGTCAAGCCATTGAGTGAAGTCGACAGGAAAATGATCATCTTGATCGGAAACACCGTCTTGATCAGTGTCCTTCCATCGCAGTGGGTCGAATGGAAACCAATCCTCAAGGTTAGCGTAACCATCGCCGTCCGAGTCAGGACAACCCAACAATCCCCGACTGGAGTTACCGGACAGATTTGCACAAGCATCTGGGCTTGGTCCAGTTGGGTTATCCCCAAAACCATCACCGTCTGAGTCTTCTGATTGGCCAGCAAGGAAGGGAAAAGCGTCGTCTTCATCTGCGACTCCATCGAGATCGGAATCCGTTGCTCGAGTAGAATTGTCTGGGAACGCATCGTTGAAATCGCTGGTACCGTCGTTGTCTCCATCCGGGCATCCATATCTGTCGGCGTGACTCAGGCCGAAAGTTTGGGGGCAAGCGTCGATTGCGTCTCCAAACCCGTCTTCATCGGAATCTGGACATCCTGGTGCTGAACCGAAACTTGAGGTTCCGTACAACTTTGGGCAGGCGTCGATCAGATCGGGTACCCCGTCACTGTCATCGTCTGAGTCTTCCAGCAAATCCTCACACCCATCTCCGTCGATATCTGTGCTGAGGTTCCGCTCCCAGGCAATTCGCCCCCGAGGACAGTTATCCACGGAGTCCAAAACACCATCTGCATCATCATCTGAATCCTCTGTTGAATCACGACAACCGTCGCTGTCGTGATCGCTGCTCTCTGTTGAAATGAATGAATTCGGAACAGATGCACATTCGTCATCGCTGTCTGGGATTCCATCGTTGTCATCGTCAGCATCCTCACTTGTGTCCACACACCCATCTCCGTCTAAATCGTTAGAATTCGTACGTTGGATGTCAGATGGTGTAAGGCACCCATCATCAACATCGAGCACTCCATCGTTGTCGTCATCATCGTCCTCGGTCGCGTCACGACATCCGTCACCGTCGAAATCAGATTGGGGGCTGCTTTCGTAGGAATTGGCTGGAGAGTTGCAATCGTCGTTTACATCGTTGATCCCATCATTGTCACCATCGCTGTCTTCCTGAAAATGGCAACCGTCTTGGTCAGGATCTGTGGTGATTGTCTGCTCCCAATTCAACATGCCTTGGGGGCAATTGTCCTGCACATCCGGCACACCATCTCCGTCATCATCAAGATCGGTGACATCGGGGATGAAATCCCCATCACGATCAATATCTAACTCTATCACGCCAATGCCGTCTCCTCCGGCTATTGTCCCGCTGCCGTAGTTGGCGTTCGTCACGTCAGACGAGATAACTCGCAATGACAAATTGAACGATGACACTGATTTGGTCCCCCAACCAGTCATTGCAAACACTGTGGAGCGTTGGGAATTGGAAAGATCGATTCGTTCAATCTTAAACCCAAAATTACCATGACTTGAAACGAGCAAAGTTCCGTCAGGCTGATGCACGATTGAATCGCAAGCTTGATTCGTGAGCGTTGAGGAAAAGTGATTGATGTAGGTTCCATCGTTGACGTTGACCGATAAAATTCCCATCGTCCCACCGGTCAGCGTTGTAGAGCCAAATTGGAATACACCATTCGCTTGATTTGAGAGCAACGTACAGTAAGAGAGGGTCGTTTGGTTCAATGCTAGATGCATTTTACCATACCAATCACCGCCTCCTCCACCGATTTTCGCAATCCAATCAAGCGCGCCAGTTGTGGAATTTTGCACAAGAGTATATGGCATCTTTGTATATGAATTTGGGGCGGCTTCAGTCAAGAGCGTTCCATTCAACAATCCGAATCGGACTCTACCGGCACAGTCTCCACCATCAACTCCAACAAATCCGCCAATGCCTCTAGGTCCGAAGAGTGCTATGTGCCAATCTGAGGCTACCAAACTAGATTTCCCCGTTGAGGAAAAAGCGCACGTCCTCCAATGCTCAGGACCATAATTTTTGTTTAGCGGAACTGATGAAGGGACTGCTCCGTCCGACGTGTAGTAGGGCAGGGCGAGATCCCACACTGGCGTGCCGTTGCTCAAGCGCTGCGCAACCAACACTGTCCGTTCATTTCCTGAGTTGACGGAAGAAGGACCTGCGAGGTCAAGCGATGAGTTTGTTAGACCGTTGCTGAAATTAAACGCATAACTGGCTTCTGAACCAGCATGGAATGAAAAGACACACGAACGTAGTAGATAGATGTCGGTTGCATTCAGCGCTACGAATTCGCCAATTGGATGGCAATATACTCGTGGTACTCCAGAGGAGCCCTGGGTGAGGTGCCCCGGCCATTCCGGGAGCCGGACCGTGCCATACATGTAGCCATATCCGTGCTGAATCCGAACAGTATTGATCAAATTCCCCGTTGCGTCCACTGAAATCAGATTATGTGTGCTGGTGTTCCATATTGTGCCGTTTGGCCAAGTAATCTGAATCTCCTTTGATCCTGTGTAGTCTGGCAACATGGTGTTACAACGGTCGTACACAAATAGGACTCCTTCTTTGGTAGAGGGTTCTAAACACGAACCTGAGATTTCTGCTATTAACGTTCCAGACGAGACGTTTATCAGCCTCAATTCGCTTTCAAAGCATCCTGTGGGGTTGGTCTCGGAATCAAAGCCCCCGCTACACAAGACTGTTCCTTTGAAGGAGCTTACTCGCTCAGTCCGCGTAGTTGGATGGTCAATGAGTACGATGACATCATGGTCGATGAACACGTAATCGCTGCTGTATGAGTTTTCTGAGAAGAGTTCACCGTTCATTGAAAGGAATTGTGCGCTCGAGACCCCTAACATCTCTTGACCTAACGAGAACTGGGGTTGGGGTATGGTTGGCTTGAGGTCAGAAGGATTTGAAATGAACGAATTTGTTGGTGGGATCAAAAGGAAAAGGACCGTCGCAAAAACGAGATACCTGGCTCTCATGGTTCAAAATATTCAGATTGCTTTATGTCCATTTCCCCAACAATCATCACTCGTATTTCTGAGTAGATAGTTGCCCAATAGCAATCACCAACCGAGTATTTTGTTCAATCAAATAGCGAGTTCGACAGTTTTGAAGTTTGGTGTCAAGTTTTGGCTCTGAATTTCGGCCTGTTCCATGGATCAGACAACCGAGAGTTGGGTCTGGACGGGCGGCCGCTTGGGGAACTTCTCAGGTTCCTGAATGAAGGCGTCGATTTGGCTCTGAATTTCGGCCTGTTGCAAGGATTACACGATCGAGAGTTGTGTCTGGACGGGCGGCCGCTTGGGGAACTTCTCAGGTTCCTGAATGAAGGCGTCGA
>CAYYXR010000100.1:0-3974 GCA_964475755.1 uncultured Rhodobacterales bacterium | reverse complement strand
CTTTGATGCCGTTGTCGTGATACGGGTTGTGACTGGCCGACACCATCACGCCGAGGGCGCCCGAATGCGCAGCCTCACCAGCAACGATCGGAGTGGGAACTACACCGAGGTCAACAACATTCACGCCACCGGCGGCAAGTCCGGCCGACACCGCGGCGACGATCCTCGGCGACGACGCTCGTGGGTCGGCTCCAATGACCGCGCGATGGCCTGACTGTGCGCCGACAACATCGGCCGCTGCACGACCAACGGCATACGCCAGATCGTTGGTGAGGTCGGAATCGGCGTGTCCGCGGATGCCGTCGGTGCCGAAACGCATGACACTCCGCGAGGCGTGGCGCCCGATCAGCGCTTGGTGTACTGCGGGGCCTTGCGGGCCTTCTTGAGGCCGTACTTCTTCGACTCTTTCTTGCGAGAGTCGCGGGTGAGCAGACCAGCGCGCTTCAGCGCGGGGCGTGACTCGGGGTCGATCTCGACCAGGGAGCGAGCGATGGCCATGCGCAGGGCACCAGCCTGGCCACTGACGCCACCACCATGAATCGACGCGTCGACATCAAAGCGCTCGTCGACCTCGGCCACGCGAAGCGGCTCGGTCACGATCATGCGCTGGACGGCGGTCGGGAAATACACATCGAGCGGCCGGCCATTGATGGTGATGTTGCCCGAGCCGTCGCGCAGACGGGCGCGGGCAACGGCCTCCTTACGGCGGCCAGTGGTCTGGGTGAGCGGTGCGTTCATCGTGTCTCCTCGGGGCGGCTCAACGTCGGGCAGCGCCCGGGACGGTCATCGTTGTCGGCGACTGCGAGCCATGGGGATGGTCGGGGCCGGCATACACCTTCAACTTCGATAGCTGACGGCGACCGAGTGGACCCTTGGGCAGCATGCCGCGCACGCTGCGGCGCACTGCGTCGGCCGGCTTGCGAGCATGGAACTGCGCGAATGTCTCGGTCTTCAAGCCACCGGGGTAGCCCGAGTGACGGTAGATCATGGTGCGATCGGCCTTGCCCGAGGTCATCACGACCTTGTCGGCATTCACGATGATGACGTGATCACCGGTGTCGACATGCGGGGCGAAGATTGGCTTGTGCTTGCCGCGCAGAACGCGCGCCACCTCGGTGCAGAGGCGGCCGAGCACCATGCCCTCGGCGTCGACCACGAACCACTCGCGGCTGATCTCGGCTGGTTTTGGTGTGTACGTCTTCATCGTCATCCAGTCAACTGTGCGTTCGCTGCGTGAGGCAGCCGGAGGCGTTATCCACGGCGCCATCACGTCCACCGGTCGAACCGGCGAACCACGGAAGGATAGGGGCGGGCGAGGCCGATACCCAACACGCCAGGCCCCGAGTCATGGCCCGTGTGCATCCCATCTCTCGCCGTCGTATCCAACACCGGTCAGCGTGAGACCATGTGGTGGAGCCACGCGACCGGCGGCGGCCCGGTCGCGTGCTGCGAGCACAGCCGGTATGCCGTCGGCTGCCATTCGCCCCAGACCGACATCGACGCAGGTGCCCACCATCGATCGCACCATCTGCTGACAAAAGGCTGATCCCCGCACCTCGAACCACAACAGGTCCCCATCGTTGGGGCGCCGCCACATCGCGGTATGCACGATGCGGACAAGCGACACCGCCGGATCGCCGTCGGGCCTCCGGCATAGCGACGAGAAATCGTGTTCACCCACCATGTGTTGAGCGGCCTCGAGCATCGTCACAACATCGAGCGCCGAGGGCACGTGCCACGCCACCTCGTGCAGGAGCGGATGCGGCGCCGTGCCATTCCACACCTGGTAGCGATACTGGCGCCAGGTCGCCGAGAAACGGGCATCAAAGTCATCGTCGACAATGCGCGCGGCGCGTACCGCGATGTCGGGACCGCAGATGCGGTTCAGGCGATGAGCGAGGTCATCGGGTGCGATCGAATGCACCAGATCGAATGTGACCACCTGCGCGGACGCGTGCACACCGGCATCGGTGCGTCCAGCGCCAGTGAGTTCAACCGATTCAGAGCACACGCGCTCGATCGCTGTAGCCAGATCACCGAGAACGGTGCGGACACCCGGGTTCGGGGCCGAGCCACGAAAGGGCGTGCCGCGATACGCAATGTCGAGACGGACACGACGCCGACGCCGGCTGGCGTCGTCGCTATCCGCCGACATCGGCGTCTGCTCAGACGAGTTCGATGCGGGCCATGCGGGCGTTGTCGCCCTCACGCGGCCCAAGCTTCAAGATCCGCGTGTACCCGCCGTTGCGATCGAGGTAGCGCGGAGCCACCTCATTGATCAGCTTGTGGGTCATCTCACGATCACCGAGGTAGCCCTGAATCTGACGCAGGCGATGCACGCGCATCGGAGTGTCGTCCTGGGCCTTCTTGGCCTTGGTGATCAGCTTCTCGGCAATGGGGCGCAGGGCCTTGGCCTTGGCCTCGGTGGTGGTGATGGCCTCGGCGGCGAACAGCGACGCAGCGAGGTTCGCCATCATCAAGCGCTGGTGGGCGGCGTCGCCGCCGAAGTTGCGCGCACGGCGTGGTGTAGCAGGCATGGTGGTCTCCGGATCAGGTGCGCAGCTTCAGGCCGCGCTCGTCGAGCTTCTCGATGACTTCGTCCAGGCTCTTCTGGCCGAAGTTGGTGATGTTCAGCAGGTCGTCCTCGGTCTTGGTGAGCAGTTCGCCCACCGTGTTGACCTGGGCGCGCTTCAAGCAGTTGCGGGGACGCTCGGACAGGTCGAGGTCCTCGATGAGCAGATCGAGATCCGGCGATGACGATGTCATATCGGGGAACTCGGTGAGGGTCAGACCCTGGGGGGCGTCGCTGAGTTCGGCGACGAGACCGGCCAGCGTGCGCAGGGTGTCACCGGCCGATGCGAGAGCCTCTCGCGGCGTCAGTGACCCATCGGTGGTGATGTCGATCACCACACGGTCGTGGTTGGTCGACTGCCCCACACGGACCGGCTCCACATCGAAGCTAACCCGACGCACGGGTGAGAAGATCGCGTCGATCGGCATGTTGCCGATGACCGGCGTGTCGACCTCGCGCTGGCTGCTCATGTAGCCCCGGCCGATCGACACGGTGAGATCGATGGCGAGACGGCCCTTGTCGTCGAGGGTGGCGATGTGCAGGTCACCGTTCAACACAGCGACGCCGGCAGGGCACTCGATTTTGGAGGCGGTGATCGCACCGGGCCCGCGGGCATCGAGACGGAGGGTGACCTCTTCTTCGATCTCGCTCGTCAGCACGACGTCTTTGAGGTTCAAGATGATGTCGGTGACATCTTCGACCACACCGGAGATGGTGTCGAACTCGTGGAGGGCATCGTCGAAACGCACCATGGTGATGGCCGCACCGGGCACCGACGACAGCAGCGCGCGGCGCAACGAGTTGCCGAGGGTGTGGCCAAAGCCCGGCTCGAGCGGGCCGATCGAGAACCGCTGACGGTTCGCGTCGATCGCGTCGAGTGCTTCAACTGAGGGGCGCTGCATAAGGAGCATCGCTGCCGTGTCCTTTCGTGGTGGCGGAATATCTGCCGGGTGTTCGATGGGGTGTCGTGGGTGGTGGCCGCACAGCGGCCATTGGTCACTTCGAGTAGAGCTCGACGATCAGCGACTCGCGCACCGGAACATCAACGTGTTCGCGCTGCGGCAGGTCGCGGACGGTGACCTGGTGCTTGTCGTCAGAGCGATCCAACCATCCGACGACCGAGCGGTCGACGGTGTCGAGGTTGTGCTGAATGACGATCATCTGGGCGGCCTTGGGCGACAATGACACCACATCGCCCTTGCGCACGCGGAAGCTCGGGATATCGACTCGACGGCCGTTCACGTGGATCAGCCCGTGGTTCACGAACTGGCGGGCCTGGGGACGGGTCGACCCCCAACCGGCGCGGAACGTCACATTGTCGAGACGGCTCTCGAGAAGAATCAGCAAATTCTCGAGTGCCGTCTCGACAATGTGACGTTCCGCGCCGGTTGGGGGTCGACCC
>CAYYXR010000099.1:0-4120 GCA_964475755.1 uncultured Rhodobacterales bacterium | reverse complement strand
AACGCGACCGCTCAACTAACATTCAAACCGGACCACTCAATGGGGGCACCTCAGCCCCTTCGAATGTAGCGTCATTTTCATTTTCAAATTGGGTATCAATTTCCATCCATTCTTCCGGTGAGATCAAATGAACCGCCATCGGATATAAATGCCCTTCTTCCAACTCCATGTGATTGCGTTCTGCTTTTATGAATTCTTTAGCCGCTTCACAAAAACTATCGATTTGGCCGATGTCTTTGACGTCAATCTCACGCAACTTGGCTCCCATCGCGGTGAGATTTGCTTCCATCTCGCGATGATCTTCCAGAACATGGAAAACATTCCTCGTGTCATGCCTATGGTGACGAACAAGCGCGCCGTAGATTAAATCCTCTTTCGGATGATGGACGCGCCGAGGATAATCCCGAAAATATCTAATTGCGGCTTTGAACAATGGCACCGAAAAAGGGCGCCTGCTTTCGGCAGCTTCTATTTGCCTCTCCAGTGCATTCAGCAAGACACTGAAATTGATATGGTCACGTCGCAAAATAGATATGCTAATGGCAGACATGCGATTTCCTCGCTCGACCAATTCCATGACGCCTGACATTAGCGAATGGAGCAATCCACAAATATGATACAGGTCAATTTTGCCGCGTTGTGAGGGCTCATGGCCTGCTGGGCCGCCCCAAACTTGCCTGCTTCGGGACGCCGTGGCATACCGGGTGCGGATTTAAGGCACGGGGACGAAAACTTCATGAAAACCAGGGTTCCGGCCATCGACAGCTGGCTGAGCATCGATCCGAAGCGCCCGCGGCTACTGGGCACCAAATGCACCTCCTGCGGCTGCGTGTTTTTCCCGCGCGAGACCGTGCGCTGCCAAAACCCCGAATGCGGCGGCCGCGAGTTTGAGGAGCACGAACTCTCGCCTCATGGCAAGGTGTGGTCCTATACCAACGCCGGTTACCAGCCCCCCGCCCCGTACAAACCGCGCAGCGAACCCTTCAAGCCGTTCGCGCTCGCCGCCGTTGAACTGGAAGCCGAGAAGATCGTCGTGCTGGGCCAAGTGGTCGAGGACGTGGACGTTTCGCAGCTCTCAGTCGGCATGGACATGGAACTGGTGCTCGATACGCTCGATGAAGATGAGGAGAGCGAGATCGTCACATGGAAATGGAAACCGGCGGAGAGGACGTGAGCATGGCAAAGGAAGTCGCCGTCCTCGGTGTCGGCATGCACCCCTGGGGCAAGTGGGGCCGGAATTTCGTCGAATACGGCGTGAAGGCGGCGGAAGACGCGCTGAAGGACGCCGGCATAAATTGGCGCAACGTGCAGTTCATCGCCGGCGGCGAAACCATCCGCAACGGCTATCCGGGTTTTGTGGCCGGTGCGGCCATTGCTCATGGCCTGGGGTGGAGCGGTGCGCAAGTGGCCAGCACATACGGCGCGTGCGCCTCGGGCTCGCAAGCCATCAGCGTCGCACGGGCGCGCATTCTTGCGGGGCTGTGCGATGTGGCTCTGGTTGTCGGCGCCGATACAACGCCTAAAGGGTTTCTCGCCCCCAACAAAGGCGAGCGCGGCGACGATCCCGACTGGCTGCGCTTTCGCGTGCTGGGCGCGACCAACCCAACCTATTTCGGGCTTTACGCCCGCCGCCGCATGGCGAAGTACGGCGCGACGTCCGAAGATTTTGCCCGAGTGAAAGTGAAGAACGCCAAGCACGGGCTGAACAATCCTTACGCCCGCTACCGCAAGGAAGTCTCGGTGGACGACGTCATGGCCTCGGCCGTTGTCGCCGATCCGCTGCACCTTCTTGATATCTGCGCCACCAGCGACGGCGGCGCGGCACTGGTGTTGTGCAGCATGGAGTTTGCACGCAAGCACACGACCAATCCGGTCACCATCGCCGGGGTTTCAACCGTTACGCCGGTGTATCCGGTGACCATGATCGAAATGCCCGCGTTTTCCACCGACAGCGCCGCAATGGTGCCGCCGCCGGAGGTTTCGTTCCGCGATTCCATCGCCAAGGGCGCCTACGACGAAGCTGGCATCGGACCGGAGGACGTGCACGTGGCCGAAGTCTATGACCTGTCCACCGCCCTTGAGCTGGACTGGTGCGAAAACATCGGTTTGTGCAAGCCGGGGGATGCGGAAAAGATGCTGCGCGACGGCGAGACCACGATCGGCGGGCGCGTGCCGGTCAATCCCAGCGGCGGGCTCGCATGCTTTGGAGAGGCCGTTCCGGCGCAGGCCATCGCCCAGGTGTGCGAGTTGACCTGGCAGCTGCGCGGCCAAGCCGAGGGCCGCCAAGTGGAGGGCGCCAAAGTGGGCATCACCGCCAATCAAGGCCTGTTCGGTCACGGCTCCTCGGTGCTGGTGAAGCGGTAGCCCAACTTTTTAGAGGAATTGCTCAGACATGCCGGGACCGCTGCACGGCCTACGCGTCATCGAGGTTGCCAATGTGGTCCTGGGGCCGTGGGCCTGCCAGATCCTCGCCGACATGGGCGCGGACGTGATCAAAGTGGAACCCCCCTCGGGCGATTCCGTGCGCACTTTGGGACCGCACCGGAATACCAAAAATATGGGGGCGCTGTTCCTCAGCTGTAATCGCAACAAACGCGACGTTGTCATTGATCTTAAAAAAGAAACTGGCCGGGCAGCTTTTCTGAAATTGGCCGAAACCGCCGATGTGATCGTTCACAATCTGAGGCCCCAGGTGATGACGCGCTTGGGCGTGGACTACGCTGCCGTGAGCGCCATGAATCCCCACATTATCTACGCCGGGTCCTATGGCTTCGGCCAGGGTGGCCCCTACAGCGGGCGCGGCGCGGTGGACGACGTCATGCAGGCCGCCGTCGGTCTCGCCATGCTGAACGGGCACCTGTTCGGCGAGCCGCGCTACACCCCGACGGTCGTGTGCGACAAGATCACCGCTATCACTTTGGTCTGCGGCGTTCTGGGGGCGATCTATCACCGCGAGATAACCGGCGAAGGGCAGGAGTTGGAAGTGCCCATGTTCGAGACTCTCGTGAACTATGTGATGACCGAACACCTGTGGGGAAACGCCTTTGAACCCTCCCAGGGGGAAAGCCTCTATCGGGGCATTGTCAGTCCGGGCCGGCGTCCCGCAGCCACCAAGGACGGCTTCATCGCCATTCTCACCTACCTCGATCCGGCCTGGGACAATTTCTGCAAACTGGCGGGACGCACCGATCTGCTCAACGATCCGCGCTACAAGACCCTTGCCGACCGTATCCGCAACATCGACGACGTATATGCGGAAACGGCCCAGATCATGGCCACCAAAACCACAGCTGAATGGCAGGAACTGTTGAAAACCACCAGCCTGCCCTACACCGTCGTCAACACACTGGAAGAACTTCCCGAGGACCCCCACTTGAAAGCCACAGGCTTCTGGAAATCCTTCGACCATCCGACCGAGGGTAAACTGCGCTGGCCGAGCTTTCCCATCAACTACTCCGACAGTCCGGCGGAGGTGCGGTGCGGTGCGCCAAACCTGGGCGAGCACAGCGCCGAAATCCTGAAAGAAGCCGGATACAGCGACGCCGAAATCGAAGCCCTAATGGCCCACGGCACGACCATGGGGGCCGCGTGATGCCCGGCCCATTGCACGGCGTGCGAATATTGGAATTTGGCCACATCATCCTGGGGCCGCTGGCCTGTCAGATTCTGGCAGACATGGGGGCGGACGTGATCAAGATCGAGTCCCCAGCCGGCGACAAGATGCGCACCTTGGGCGCGGTCAGCAAGACGCCGGACATGGCCTCGCTGTTCCTCGCGTGCAATCGCAACAAACGGAGTCTTGTGCTTGATTTAAAAAAGAAATCGGCACGTGATGTTGTACTGAAACTGGCGAAAACGGCGGACGTGGTTTTGCACAATAACCGCCCGCAGGTGATGACCAAACTCGGCCTCGATTATGCCGATTTCAAATCGGTCAACCCGCAAATCATTTTCTGTGGGGCCTACGGCTACAGCAAGAAAGGTCCTTACGGCGAGCGCGGCGCATTGGACGAAGCGATCCAGGTCGCGGGCGGCATTGCCGATCTGAACGGACGTGCCAACGGCACCCCCCGCTCATCGCCGACCGCCATGGGCGATAAGACCAATTCCATTACTGTTG
>CAYYXR010000098.1:0-4139 GCA_964475755.1 uncultured Rhodobacterales bacterium | reverse complement strand
ACGGTGCAGACTTTAATTTCCAAGTCATCTGAATACGTTTTGCGGTTTGCCTCGCGCTTCGTGCCTGGAATTCGCAACAACGTAAAAGCGATAACGTTATTAGTCTCTTCGTCCACGAAAAAACGAGTGTTTGCGTGCTCGCTCATATCCGGCTGAAGCTTGGTGCTTTCCCTTAGAGCCTCTTCTACCAACGCCGTTATTCGACCCTGCTCGGTCCTCTTTGCATCGGGCGCAAATGGCACCTTAGACGCATCGTGCGCGACCAGCGCGTCAAGATATGTCGTAGCCGTAGCAATCATGCACGCGCGCGAGTCTTCTGTGCAGATCGGTTTGGCGCTTTGAGCGACGGCCTGCCCACCAACAAAAACCACAAAAGTTAGCAATGCAGATTGGATGATAATTTGGCGCATACCCTCCTCCTTTCATGGTCCAGACTGCTGATTTGGCGACTAGATTTCACCAACTATTACATCTAATTTTTGGTGATGGTAATTTTTTCCGATACAGTAGAGAAATGAACGGGGAGGCATTTCATGTCTGAACAAGACGCAAATCTTCATTCGCTTCAACGCCGAACAAAAATTGCGCTTAGCGCTGGCGTAGCTGCATTGTTGGCATTTCCACTGCTGACTGTGGGGCGCCTCATCGGCCTTTGGGACGCTCCGCTTCCGTTGATCGGCCTCGCCTTTTTTGTGGCCCTTTTTGGAATGCTGACGGCAATTATAGCCGGCGCGCTAGGCCTCATAAAAAGACACGGAAAATCATGGGACGACAATAATGTCCGCGGCGCACTTGTTTCGCTAGTCCTAGGAATCGTCGTCGCAATTCCGATAGTTCCGTTTTTACACCTCGGTTTGTCTTCCCCACCGATCCACGACATAACAACGGATACTGTAAATCCGCCAGTATTCGTATCGTTGTTGGCAGAGCGGGAGGCCACTAATGCGCCCAACTCGGCTGAATACGACTTCGGTATCGTGGAGCAACAGAAGTCGGGCTATCCGGACCTCGGGCCAATCGTGCTCGACGTACCTGCGGCAGATGCATTCACACGCGTCGTTGAAACCGTCAACGATATGGGATGGCGGCTAGCCGCGGCTGTTCCCGAAGAAGGACGTGTGGAGGCTGTTGATGTCACATTTTGGTCGGGCTTCGTGGACGACATTGTGATCAGAGTCACTCCCGCGGGAGACTCGCAATCCCGAATCGATGTGCGCTCCCTCAGCCGCGTCGGTGGAAGCGATGTAGGCAAAAATGCCGCGCGCATTTATGAATTTCTAGACCACTTGCAGTAACGGCGAATGGCTGTGACAATACGGTCATGCGCATTGATATCGTCTTCGATACTGTCTGTCCGTGGTGCTTTGTCGGCAAACGCAGGTTTGACCGCGCCCTAAAAATGCGGCCAAGTTTAAGGGCCGATGTGCGATTTCGCTCCTTTCTGCTAAATCCCGACTTACCTCCACAAGGAGTCGATCAACGAGAATATCTTGAGCGCAAATTTGGCGGTGCCCATCAATTCGACCGGATTGCCGAAACGCTGATCATGACCGGGCGTAGTGAAGGTATAGACTTTGCCTTGGACAGAATTCGCCGCACCCCAAATTCCGCAAATTCCCACCGGCTCGTGCGGTTGTCTCAAGCAGCAAACAAACAAGAAGAAGCTGTAGACCTCCTCTTTACATCGTATTTTGAGCACGGTGCGGATATCGGCGACGATGAAGTCTTGATCGATCTGGCCATGCAACTGGGGATTCCACGCGCGGATGCAGAGGACCACTTTTACGGTGATACCGATTTAAATGCGGTTTACACCGAAAATGCACGCATGCATCGCCTGGGGATCACAGGTGTGCCGTGCTACATATTCAATGAGTCGCGGGCGATTGCAGGTGCGCAGGAGCCCGAAATTCTGCTGCGGATGCTTGATATGGCACTTGCTCAAGAAGCCGAGCGTCCGACCATGCAGAGCACCGGCTGATCTGCAGTTTAGTTAAATCTAATTTCAGTCCGCCGGTTTCGAAACTCAGCTACATCATCGCCTGTCGGCACTAAGGGCTCGAACTCACCTCTCCAGTAGACTTGAATTCTGTTCGCCAGCACCCCGCGACGAACAAGGTCATCTCGAACGGCAATCGCCCACTGTCGGGAAAGGCCGAGATTATAAAATCGGGACCCCGCTGTATCAGTATGTCCTGTGATGGTTACAAACGCTCCATTTTGATCAGACATGGTTTTGATGCGGGCCAGCAAATCACGCGCGATGGAGGAAAGCGCGGCGCTGTCGTAATCAAAGAAAACCATAAACGTACGCGACGCCGGTGCCCCGCCTTGAGCCGGTATATTTAGGCGAAAATTGGAAGGCGCGGATTGCGCATCCGCCAGACCGCCCGTGCCGATAATCAACGCAGCGAAAATGGCTGCGATTACCTTTGTCAGTTCAAACTTCATGCCCGTCCCCCTCTTCCGAACGGCAATGAGATGAGAATGTCATTACCTATGCCGGCAGGAAATATTGCTGAGTCGTCAAAAGTAGCGTTTTGAATTTGCGCTAAAGTGAGTCCTTGCGCTCCGCTCAAGTCAGCGCCGGAGATATCGGCCTGTCCAAATTGAGCGCCGTCTACAAGCGACGATATAAAAACTGCCCCTCGCAACGAGGTTGCAGCAAAATTAACGTCTTTCAAGACCGCATTCTGAAAGAGCGCACCATCAAGGTTTTGACCGAAGAAGATGGCGCCCGAATAGTCCCGGTTTATAAAACTGTCGACGCTGCCGTTGCCAATTTGACGGAGGCCCTCTGTTCTGTCGCTGAAGGAACTCACGCCTTCGTTGATTGCCTCCCGAGCCTGCGCGCTCAAGGCTACGGTGTCGAGCACCGTGTTGACGCCAGATTGAGTGGGCCCGGTCTGATTGTAAAAAGACAAAGGGCTTGGTCTGGTGCTTGGTAGTAGATAGCCGGCGCCGATCAAGGATTGAACGCGCGTGGCGCCGAGGACTGTAAAATCGCTCAAATGCTCGTTCCCACATTGGCTGAGATTCTACTTAGCCTATTGATAGGACTTTAGAATTTTGTGCTCCTGTCGCCAACCTTTGAATGCGTCCAATTGAACAAATACGGCATAGATTAAACCAATGGTTAGGTTATCATTTGTCAACGAGATGTACGGACTACGGGCCTAAAGGGAGATTGGGTCATGGCAGGACGCTTCGCGCTAAAACTCACAACTTGGCTGCACCCAGAGCAGATTGAAGTCGCGCTCAAAGCTGCTTGCAAGGGACCATACGCCTACTCACTGGACGGCGTCGAAGAAACATCCGAAGGTCCGCGAAAAATTATGAAAATATCATTTGAAACCGCTGAGGACCGCCAGCGGTTTAAGGCGACATTTCAGCAATACAGAGATTCGCTCGCCAAAATGAAAGCTTAAGCGGCTGTCGCCAACGCAGCAATTTCATTGAGCACCATTTGCAACCCCTTAACGCGGGCGCTGGGTGTTTCCCACAAGCGTATAAATACGAGTTTGTGGTCGGGCCGGAGTTTAACCGCTCCTGATTGTTTTGAAATAAACTCCACCAACCCTCCAGGATTTGGGAAAGTATTGTTTCTCAAAGCAATCACCGCGCCCTTCGGACCTGCATCTACTTTCTCGACATTCGCCTTTTTACACATGACTTTAATGTTAACGACGTCCAACAAATTCTCTACCTCCGGAGGAAGCGGCCCAAAGCGATCAATCAATTCAGCACCAAACGCATCGATTTCGGTTCTATCGGCCAAGCTACCGATGCGGCGATATAATGAAAGTCTGATGCCGAGATCAGCAACATAGCTGTCGGGGATAAGCACCGGCGCACCGGTATTGATCTGGGGTGACCACTCATCCGCTTGCTGCGCAATTTCCTGTGCGTCACCAGCCCTTGCCGCTGCGACCGCTTCCTCAAGAAGATGCTGATAAAGTTCCACACCGACCTCTCGGATATGCCCGGACTGTTCCTCGCCAAGAAGGTTGCCGGCACCGCCGAGCGGCCTCGCTTGGTTGTCACCCGGTCCGCCCGTCACATGGTGGCTCAGGTTGTCGACGACACCGAAGGCCGCACCGTGGCTTCAGCTTCCACCATGGAAGTTGATCTTCGGGGAG
>CAYYXR010000097.1:0-4139 GCA_964475755.1 uncultured Rhodobacterales bacterium | reverse complement strand
CGCGACCGCTCAACTAACATTCAAACCGGACCACTCAATGGGGGCACCTCAGCGGCATGGCTTCTGACAACACTTCTGTATCAGCGGCCCCACGCCTTTTACCTCGAGTTATTCCATTATCGGCCACAAAATGGGAATTGACGGTCAAAAGCAGAAAAAATACGCTTCGTCAGAGCCCGAGCTAAAAGCAGTGTTCTGCACCAAAACTTGTGAGATGCAGAGGGCGGCGGGCTGGTCTAAGGGAAATGCATTGAATTTTGGGTCTGTCGTTCAAGATTTAATTAATTCGCGTAAATTCGGCGAAGCGCTAACCTATCTTGAAAAAGCGCTTCCGCTAAATCCTGGCCATGCATCTGTGCTGGAAGCTATGGGCATATGTTATGAAGGGCTTGGTCGGTTGGAAGACGCTGCCCATAGCTACGCCGAAGCATTACCCAATCATTGCAACGTCTTCACAACCACTCGCCTTGCCAAAGTCGCGTTATCGGCGGAATTATATGAGGTTGCAGAAGCGGCATTCAAAGTGCTCGCCAGAGCCGTTCTCAAGACTGATGAAAATCATTACGCCACAGCACTTTCGCCGTGCGTATCGATTGATAGCTGGCGCACGGAGCATCACGCCGCAGCCTTCGAGACGGCGCCTGAATCTGAAGTGAAATTGGTGCGGCCCGACGGCGGTCTGATGCAACCATATAAAGCAAATGCCGAACGGTTTGCGGTCATTCCCAATGCGACAGCAATCGCCGGTTGGGACTTCGTCATTGCACCCAATGGGGACGTATTAAGAGATTCTGCATACTTCAGTATCAACGGCGGAGGAGAATATTCCTTTGTGCCGCATGTCGCCAACAAGGCGAACAGCAAGGTTTTGCGCGTAGCGCCGAAAGTTACCAAGGCTATCGACGCCGATGCTCTCTTTCTGTCCGCACCGGAGAGATACCACTTCGGCCATTGGGTCTTTGATTTTTTACCACGGCTTCAGGGTCTGCGTGAGAAAGAAAAGTCTAGGCTTAAGATATTTACTATTGAAGGGCTTCCTCAGCATCTACGTGACACTCTTGCCTTGTTTGGCGTTTATGGGGACGATTTGATCGAGGGTAAAATCGGGGAGGCATACCGATTCAAGTCTCTCGTAGTTTATTGCGGACACGAAGAGGGCAAAGAAAACCCAAGCATGATCAAATTCATCCATAATGCTCTGTCGTTAACGCAAACACGTAAGGCTGATCCAGATCAATCTAGGCGATTTTTTCTTCAACGTACCGGGGCACGTGGACGCAATATTATAAACGTCGATGAGTTCAACAATTTACTTGCAGAATTTGAATTTGAAACTGTACGCCGGCCTGAAATTGCGATTCGGGATCAAAATACAAAATTTGGAAGCGCTGAAATAATAATCAGTGCCTTCGGCACTGATATGGTAACGGCTTATCAATTAAAGCCGGGAACTGATGTAATTGTTTTATGCCATGATCGGGCAGAGGTGCAAAGCAGTTGCGATCTCGAAAACCAGCTTGTTTCTGCACACAAGCACTTAGATCAAATTTGCGCAACAATCGGCATCCACCTTCACAAATTCTATTGCGAGCCAATCCAGATCAATAGAGGCTACTCTCACCTTCAAGATATGATCATTAACTGCGACGCGTTGAGGCGCCTCATAAAAGAAGTGGTCGACAAGCGAATAGCCGCCAAAACCAGTGCTCACAGCATCTCTGAATAACATCTGTTTGCAGGCTCGTCATTGTCCCAAAATGGTGCAAAAAACTGATCAGACGGCATCAAAGGAATGAGAGACTGGGCTATTTTTTGATTCGCTGTAACAATATTCCAGGCGCAAGTTTGAAACGACGTCTTCAAGGTTGGAAAGGTGAAGAGGCCCTCGCCAGCCGGATTGTACTTGATAACTTTCTGCAATAGCTTTGCATTGATCAGTTGTCCGAGAAAGCGCCTCTCGTGCCCAAGTACTTGCCTCAGGAGAGCTACTATTGAATGAATCGACCGCCATAGATTCACTGCGGGCAAATGCGCTCGATAGACCAATCATAATTCGCGGCGCCAAAGCGCAGGGATGCGCGGCTCACCGCTTGCTTAATCGCCTCGGATTAAAACCGGTGGCGTTCATGGATCGAGACAAGAACTACCAAGGTACGTCCCTCTATGATCTGCCTGTCCACGTTTGCTCATCAATTGCCGATTTGCCCTGGGAGGGAGAACGCCCGTATATCGTTTGCGCTTCGTCCAATCATTGGTTGGAACTCGAACGAGAGCATTTGAAAGCCGGCTACGAAAAATGGGTGGATTTCGTGAGCACGAACGATCTGAGCCGCTACAACTACCAAATCGACATCATGGGTGTCTGCAATCTTCGTTGCCCAAGTTGTCCGCGAGGTAACTATGAGAGCCAGCCATCGAGCGGCTCCATGTCACCTGAGACATTTGAGGCCATTGTCGACCACGTCTTGTCGGAATCGCCCGCGACGGCGCAGATCGCGCTCTACAATTGGGGAGATCCCCTGCTGCATCCGAAATTGCCGGAAATTCTGGAGATAATGAGATCGAAGGGTGTTTTCTCCATTCTATCGAGTAATCTGAGCATCGATCGCGATTTGGAGCCGGTTGTTAGGGCGAAGCCCGGGTGGTTGAGAGTTTCCTTGTCGGGGTATCACCAGCAAACTTACGGGCGTACGCACCGCCGCGGACAAATTGATTTGGTTAAATCCAATCTTTATCGCCTACGATATTTGATCGACAAATATCGATCCGATCTCGTGGTTGAAGTTAACTATCACATGTATAAATCCAACCTCGATGATTATGAGGACATGAACCGACTATGCCAAGAACTGGGATTTCTATTTGATCCTATCGTTGCTTTCTTCATGCCTGTTGAAAAACTGCTGGATTACGTGGAAGGCATTTCGAATGAGGAAACGAAAAGCACGATCTCCAACCTCTTATTGCCGATAGAGGACGTTCTTAAAATTGCGCATAACGTCCAAAGAGATCAGTGTAATCTCTACAGCAAGCAGATCATTATCAATTGGGATAGCAGTGTGTCGATCTGTTGCGTGACCTTCGATCCCGATAAGTCGATCGTCCATCCAAATTTCTTGGAAGCGACTCCCGACGGGATTATAGCGGCAAAGGCAGGCAATACTATTTGCGACGGCTGTATGAAGCATGGACTTCACGAGTACTATTGGAACCTTGACCCGCAGCGCGCTCGTGAGGTTGTGAATCGAGAGATTCAATCTACTGTCGGGTCAACCGAAAAGATTGCAGTATAATGACGATGGATGACAACCACCGAGCAGAGCAAGAACTGCGTTCTCTGGTGTTAAAGTTGCTGGCGCCGAAATTCGACAGAGTAGGGATTGACATTGGCGGTTTTGATTTAGACAAGGATTTGTATGAATCTGGAATCATCGACTCGTTTGACTTGGTTGAATTGCTCGCAGATGTCGAGAAGGCAACTGGACTTACCGCACGGCTTACCGTAGACGTTGATACGAATGCACTCACACTTTCCATCAATCGAATAGTCCAGTCGCTGCAGGAGACAGGATCTGTGCCTCAACAAGGGTAGCCGGCATTTTTCCTGACGAGCCAGTAAGCTCGGCTATCGAGCTCCAGCGTCAACAAACATGCATCTGTTTTATCTGCATTTTCATTTTTCACAGGGCGCAGTATTCGGTCGCCATTATCTGCCACGGTCTCGCGGAGGCTCGTTGTTGCAACGAGGTTAAAACCCGTCGCGCGATGCAACATAAAACACGTCACATTGTGCTGAAGCAGATTTGCTATGACCACGGCATCTGGATTATTTTGAAACATCCATTGCAGTAGCGCGTGTTCCGTATGGAGCATTAGCCCACTTACGGGCGGGCGAGCGCCAAGAATTGAATTATCTACTTCGACAGTTTTTTCATTGTGAACAATCAGCGCGTAGTGACCGATCAGTTCATCGTCCGGTGTATAGATCAGGAAGAATATGCGGTCTGCGTCGGCGCTCAGCTCACGCAGCCGGTTTTGAGTTCGCGCTTCGGTTGGTGAGAACCGACTCAGAAAATAATCCATGAATGAGGCGCCCCCTTTGAAGTGGTCCATCCTGAGGTATGGTTTTTCCAAGGAGG
>CAYYXR010000096.1:0-4172 GCA_964475755.1 uncultured Rhodobacterales bacterium | reverse complement strand
ACGTGTCGCCTGGCAACACTTCATCAACAAATATAGGTACCAGATAGCCTGCATCAAACGTTGTCTTGTGTGTAGTCTGAATCGCAAAAGAACTACGCGGGATATCTGCCCGCGGTACCATAGCAAACTTATGCGTGTCTACAGACTTATTACGATGCATTCTGGCCATCTGGATCCCCTTGTTCCGGTATCAAAAACTACGTTTTTAACACCGGCTTATTTATCAATACACTGGTCCGCTTGAACCAGTAGCTTCGGCTGATCATGCATCTCCATGATCGCCGTAGCATCATCATAACTGCCTAACTCATAAATTGCAAAGTCCCCCGGATGCTTATTCATCTGATTATCATCCGAGGCGCGATTAACTTCGTCCTGGAACGAACGGATCATCACACCGACGCTTTGCATAAAAATAGGCCGATTGAAACAATCTGCCTTACTGTCGCGTACCGCTCCAATTACGTATTTCATCCTTAAATACTCCTTACTAGGTTTTTGACTCTAGCCTTCAAAACTTCCTCTTTGACTGCTAGTCTCTCGGGTGTGTTATCAGATCGATGCTCTAAAGCCTTGAGTATCCGATTCTGCTGCACTTCCTCGAACTTATCTGGGTCCAACGCCTTGTACTTCAAGTCATAAAACCTCGGTGGCTTAACTTTCTTACCACCTTCTAAAACTACCTTACCCTCCGGGTAAATATCTTGATAAAACTTATCAAACCACGCCTGACCAATACCAGGCTTTAAACTCATTCGATTAAACTCAGCTGGGGCCCACAGGCATTCGCCTGTATCTTCATCATACCCAGCATAATAATGGTGCCTGGCAGCATCACCATTAACTTTTTTCATAACATAACGCGCCACATAGCCGGCGCTTTTCATGGTTACATCGCCTACACTACTGTAACCATATCTCCATAAATCTTCCAATATCGCGCTTCTGTAAAGACGCTCCCCGGCTCCGGTTTTCTTCCATAAAACTCGATCCGGAAAATCCCAATTAAATAACAATGCGTGAAAGTGCGGACGACCATCCTTGTCGCCGTACTCTCCACACATATAAAACCTTACGTTCTTGGCTTGCTTACGCAGCCGTTTCATAAACAACTGAAAATCCCTATACTCAAGCATTCCATGCTTAGGTAAATTTTCATCGTTATAAGTTAACGTAATAAAACAATTCTTATCATGCATTGCAGCTTCGTGCATGCACCTAATGGACCAGGCCTTCGCCCGGTCCATCCTACAGCCAATACATTGGCCACACGGCAGCTCTAATGCATCGCCGCCGCCTTTATCGTAAAAAACAATATCACCAGCTGGGCTACGCCAAGCTTGCAGTGGTTTTGTACATGCCATACTCAGGCCCCCATTCGGGGGTGGTGTTACAAGTTACAACCGATACCCGCCGCGCATAGGCGCGTTTCGCAGATTCACTGCTTTCGTCTTTCCAACTTGTTTGCGGAAGCTGCGAGCAGCTTTCCGCTTGTTCACCTTCATTCGCTTCATTTCGTTACGCTCCTTCTGGTGTCACCTAGCACAGTAGCTATCAAGTAAGCTACTGTGCTTCGCCTTCGGCGACCGGTGACGATTGCTCCACTGGCGCAACCGGCACTTCAACCGCCGGATTAGCCAGACCCATCTTCCGCAACTCTTCCAGGTTGCTCGGATCCAAACAAAAATCGACAAACGCCCCTGGGTCGTTGTCAAACCGCTCGCGGGTGCGAGCGTCTAACGCCATAAACGCCTCGTCACCTCGTCTAACGGCGTTCATAGCCGTGTGATAGTCCATCACACCTACAAACTCTTCAGCGCTCAGCGGCGTGCCCTGGCGCTGCTGCAGCTCGCCTGTACCAGCGAACTGCTTAACAATGCGATTAATATCGCACTGATCCTTAAAATTCTGTTGCGTTTTAGTTTTACTAAACGCACTAATACTCGACTCCAGGCTTGCCAGCTCTGGGTCGTAATTCCAATTACTGCGTATTTTCATCGTCGCCCCGTTACAGCAGGTGTTTTATACAAACCCCGCTGCATTACCTGCGGGGCGCCCTTGCTAAAACCTTTTTTAATCAAATAACCGGCGGCACCACCGCCAATCAAATTAAGTAAAAAATCAGCAATAGGCTTAAGTTGCTTGGAATATCTACCAATATTGTTAAGCTCTTCCATAGCCTTAACATCGCCTTTAATTAGCTTCAACTCCTCTGTCGCAATGTTCCACAATTGCTCAGCTCTATTCGCTTCAAAACCAATCAAACGCCCGGTTTTCCGGGCATTATCAGCTTCATAATAAATCTTATTAACCAACCACCCAATTCGCACGCGGTCACTCCTCAAATTCGACATCTCTTCTTGCATTTTCGCAATCTCAATCTCCGGCTTCTTAGCTTGTTCCCGAGCCAAACTACCAGCCGACGCCTGCGAATACGCCTGTGTTGCCGCCTGACCAATATTTCCATATTGACTCATCGCACCAGCTGGTGACGATGCACCACCAACTTTTGCAGCCAAAATTGGATTTAACCCAGCTTCGCGCATATCTTGCATCGCTCGCTGATATGCGGTGCTGGACATACGCTCTTGAAACTGCATCTGCCTAGCAGCAGACGCAGCTGTCTGCTCATTAGCTAATAACTGCCCAGCTCCGCCAATTAACGCTGCACCAACTAATGGATTCATAGTCGCGCCTTAAAAATGATCAATCAAACCAGGCACGCTATACAACGGCATCGGTCGTGCAGCTTTAATATCAAAAAACGAATCAAAAATAAACTGTTGCCCATTCGCGCCCGCGCCGATAGCTACGACCCGGTCAACGGGCGGCTGGTCAACAATAAACGTGTCCGATAGTGTCGGCAGCGCAGAAAAATTCTGCGCCAAATGCCACGCATCAAGCGTTCCGCTTGCGGTACTACGGAACAAACTTGTTACCTGCGCTGGGTGGTACCGATACTCGGCCCACCGCTCCTGGTAACCAAACACATCGTCGTCCGTTGACGTGCCCGTAACATACAACTCTTTATTAAGAACCGCTTGTTCGCCCAAATGAGCGAACACCGGAAAATAATAGTCATATCGAGTCCGCCGACTCCACATACGCCGCAGTCCCTGCTGGTATGTTAGGTCTGCGCGAATGGCCGCCATCCCGATTACTACTCCGTGCTCTGTGAAGCTTTGTGTAAAACCGTGACCTGCAGCCATCGCCGTTCCCACGGCTGCCAAATTACCCAACGGCGTATTAGTCCCGCTAGCCGACGTCGCAGACGTCTGGGCAACGGGATTAATGACAATAGGAGTGCTACCACCACCCAGATACTCAGGACGCTGTAGCCGAGCATCTGGGCTAATGACGCCAAAGTGAGACCTAATAATTTCAGTATAACGAGTACCGCCACGTGCATCCCTTTCCAATAAACGCTGTGTTGCGAAACTCTCCCTGAGCTGGTTAATTGTCGCTGCGGTAGCTGCCGACAAATCAGCATACAAATTACCACCAGTAGCTGCACTATTATTCAATGTAACAATACCAGTGCTTAAAGACGCATCCATAATCTTTTGGATACCACTACTGTCTTCCCAGACAGTCACCTTTCCGGCCTCCGGAGAGCGAATAGGCGCCGATTCGCCCAATGGCAGCGTAACCGCCGTGCCCTTCTGAGGCCACGGCAACGCACTGGTAAAATAGTCATGACGCTTACCGCGTCGCTGAATCACATAATCTGTCGGATCATCCGGGCCATCGCCCGTATCTACAACCAAACTATCCTGCAGGTTTTCGTCTCTAAACCACTCATTCCAAATCAAGTTATACGCGCGCGTGTGCAGCGCGTTGTGGTTAATAGTCTGACCTGCAGTAACCTGACCAACCGTTGGCAGTCCCATATAGTCCTGCAACGAACCAATCGCATAACCGCCTGTAGGCGTCGGGCACTGCGGCACCGTATAGTCGATTGAATCACCTGGGTTCGCTTGCTCACCCATAAACTTCTGCCAATTGTCCCAAACCAATCGGTTTGGTACAAAAAAGAAAAATGTATCCATGTAAAGGTTGTCCATTACAGGATACAAAGGCGTTGCGAGTCGCGCAAACGCCGTCATCTTCAAATTAAACGTGTCGCCTGGCAACACTTCATCAACAAATATAGGTACCAGATAGCCTGCATC
>CAYYXR010000095.1:0-4240 GCA_964475755.1 uncultured Rhodobacterales bacterium | reverse complement strand
TTTATATTAGCGCTGGGGCGCAAATATGCAGCATCAAGAATGGCGGTGCGTTGATGCAGGTCAAGATCGTTGTGAGCCCCGCTATGCCCGCCATAGCGCCGACGATTCGCATTGTGGGCGCAAAGTCTTTAGGTTGGGCGCAACAAAACACGGCTGTGAGGCGCATTTGGCGCCTGCCGGTTTGCAGAAATTGAAAATTGGAAGGAGCGACGATGATTGTGCGAACGCTTGAGGACGATATTTTAGGAACTGAAAACGAAGTTCACGCGGCGACCAAAACCTGGACCAGCCGCAGGTTGCTCCTCAAAAAGGACGGGATGGGATTTTCCTTTCACGACACCCTTATCCACGAAGGCACGGAAACACTCATTTGGTATGCCAATCACCTTGAGGCGGTGTATTGCGTGGCCGGTGAAGGTGAGCTGGAAGAAATCGAAAGCGGTAAGAGTCACCAGATCAAGGACGGCACCATGTACGCCCTGAACGGCCACGAAAAACACTACCTCCGTGCCCGTAAAACCATGCGCCTGATCTGCGTCTTCAATCCGCCGCTCACGGGTAAGGAAGACCACGACAAAGACGGCGTTTATCCGCTTCTCGACGACTGAGGAGCCGTGGCTTCTTATTGAACTTCTGCCGGTTTCCGCATATGACCAGCCCTCAAATGCGCCAAGAGAGCTGAACGCCGGTATGAACGTTTTCGCCGCATATAAAGGTCACATCGACGCCATTCTCGGCGCGCTCATGAAAGAGGGCGCGCTGCCGGACGGCCTTGATTTGTCGAAAGTCGCTGCCGAACCGCCGCGGGATGCGGCGCACGGCGACATCGCGACCAATGCGGCCATGGTGCTCAGCAAGCCTGCGGGCCAGAAGCCCCGCGATCTGGCCGACATACTTGCGGCACGTCTTAAAGCGCTCCCGGATGTCACCGAAGTCTCCGTCGCCGGGCCCGGCTTTATAAATATGCGTATCGCTGACGGTGTGTGGCGGCAGACCCTTCAGGACGTTCTGAAAACCGGGACGGATTTCGGCAATGGCGAGATCGGCGGCGGCCAGCCCATCAACGTGGAATATGTCTCGGCCAATCCGACCGGCCCCATGCACGTCGGCCATGCGCGCGGCGCCATTGTCGGCGATGCACTAGCGCGTCTATTGGCGAAGGCGGGCTATAAAGTAACGAAAGAGTACTACATCAATGATGCCGGCGGGCAGGTGGACAACGTCGCCCACGCCTTGCACATGCGCTACCTCCAGGTGCGCGGCCATGTCACCGAAGAAGACATTCACTACGCGCTGGAGAACAAGCACATTCAATACGGCGGCGATTATCTCATCCCCGTCGCCGAAGCCCTTGCCGAACGCGACGGCGAAAAATGGGTGGGCGTGAAGGACCACAAGGACTGGGTGCCGCATCTGCGAGACTTTACCGTCGAGCACATGATGCGCGGCGTGAAAGAGGATCTCGAGGCGCTTGGCGTCGAACACGATGTCTTCAGTTCGGAAAAGGCGCTGGTCGAGGCCGGCAAGGTGGACGGCGCGGTGAAGTTCCTTGGTGACGCGGGGCTCACATATACCGGTGTTCTCGAACCGCCCAAGGGCAAGACCCCCGACGATTGGGAGCCGCGCCCGCAGCTGTTGTTCAAAGCCACGGAATTTGGCGACGAAGTCGATCGGCCGCTCAAGAAATCGGACGGAAGCTGGACCTACTTCGCCGGTGATATTGCGTACCATAAAGACAAAGTGGACCGGGGCTTCACGAATCTTATCAACGTCTGGGGCGCGGACCACGGCGGCTATGTGCGCCGGGTGAAGGCCGCGCTCGCGGCGCTGACGAGCAATAAAGGCAGTCTGGACGTTCAGCTGTGCCAAATGGTGCGGGTGCTGAACAAAGGCGAGCCGGTGAAAATGTCCAAGCGGGCAGGGACGTTCATAACGCTGCGCGATCTCATCGACGAAGTGGGTAAGGATGTGGTGCGCTTCATCATGCTCACCCGCAAGAACGATGCGCCGCTCGACTTCGACTACGCCAAGGTCACGGAAAAGACCCGCGAAAACCCGGTGTTCTATGTGCAGTATGCTCATGCCCGCGGATGTTCGGTCATGCGCCATGCCGCTGAAATGTTTCCCAACGCCGATCTCACGGACGGCGGATTAAGCCGGGCCGACTTGTCGGCGCTCTCCGACCCGGATGAAATCGGTGTGCTGCGCACCCTCGCGGCGTGGCCGCGCACGGTTGAGGCCGCGGCGCTTTCGCACGAGCCGCACCGTCTTTCGACATACATGTACGAATTGGCATCGCAGTTTCATGCCCTGTGGAACAAGGGCAATGAAGCGGCCGAGTTGCGCTTTCTTCAATCAGAGGATGAAAGCGTTTCTCTCTCGCGTCTCGCCCTTGTCCGGGGTGTGGGCGTGGTGATAGCGTCCGGCTTATCCGTTTTCGGCGTCGAGCCGGTCGAGGAAATGCGTTGATGTCCGCAAATCGTGAAGGCGCCCGTGATGGCGATGGTCCGCCGCTGCGCCGCGAAGACGCAAAATCTTCGGGCGGCGATGATTTGTGTGCCGAGCCTTTCACCGACCACGTCTTTGATGACAACTATTATGGCCGCTCCGGGCGGGACGGGGGCGGACGGTCTTACGGACTCGTTATCGGCGTCGTTTTAGGTCTCGTGATTGCAGGCGGCGCAGGATACTTCGCATTCCGTACGCCCTCCGGTCCATCCATGTCCGGCGGCGCGCCTCCAGTCATCAAAGCCGACGCCACACCTTATAAGACAAAGCCGGACGATCCCGGCGGCATGCAGGTGGAGAATCAGGACAAGCTGGTTTACGAGCGGGTTTCCAAAGGCGACTCACCCTCAGACCGTGTTGAGAATTTGCTGCCGCCTGCCGAGGAGCCGAAGGAGCCGCCGCCGAAACCTGTCGAAGAGGTCGAGGAGAGCCCAACGCCGGAAGAACAGCCTGCTATGGAGATGGCGGAATCGGCGGCTGAGGAATCTGAGTCTGATGATTTAGCGGCGGCTGTGGCGAGCGCGACGGGCGGAAGAGAGTCCTCCGTACAATCTGCAGCCAACACCGAACAAAATGCAGCCAATACCGTGGCGCCACCGGTGCAATTAGAGCCTTCTACCGTGCAAAGTGCGCCGGAAACCGAAGCGGAACCCGTGCAGGAAGAGGCGCAAACCGCGGCTTTGAGCATGCCGGACGGTGCATTTTTGGTGCAATTGGCTGCCGCGCGGTCCAATGACGGGGCGGAAGCCGAGTGGAAACGACTCAGCGGCCAGCATGAAGACCTTCTGGGCGGCCTCAAACACATGGTTCTCCAGGCTGATCTGGGCGAGCGGGGCATTTTTTACCGTTTGCGGGTGGGCCCGCTGGCCGACCGCGCCGCGGCTGAAAAGCTTTGCGCCGATCTTACCGCCGAGAATGTCGGTTGCATCGTCGTCCGCCCATAAGTTCTGGTTTAAACTCCCATTCTGATGACGAACTCCGAGCCACTTGCGGCCATCTTCGGCATGTCCGGGTTTACGCTCACCGATGCGGAGCGGGCGTTCTTCAAACGCGTGCGCCCGGTGGGCTACATTTTATTCGCGCGAAATATTGAGAACCCGGCGCAAGTCTCTGCTTTGACTCAAGAATTGCGGTGTCTTCATACGCAAGATGAACCGCTGATTCTGATCGATCAGGAAGGCGGAAAGGTGCAGCGGATGGTTCCGCCGCACTGGCGTCACGCCCCGGCCATGGCCGAATTCGGCGAATTGTATGCCCATAATCCAGAACTAGCCCTGGAAACGTTGAAAACCAACATGACTTTGATCGGGCGCGACCTTTGCAATGTCGGGATCGATGTAGACTGCGCCCCGGTCTTGGATGTGCCGGTGCCAGGCGCCCATGACGTCATCGGTAACCGCGCGTTTTCCGCCGATCCCGCCGTGATTTCCGCCATGGCGCCGGCGGCCTGCGACGGTTTGCGGAACGCCGGGGTGATCCCGGTGATCAAACACATTCCCGGCCATGGCCGCGCGAAAGCGGACAGCCACAAGGAACTCCCGGTGGTGGACGCATCGCTGGAATACTTGCGGAAAAGCGATTTCGCGCCGTTTTCGGCGCTTTGCGACCGGGCGGATCAGGCGGTGTGTTTCGGCATGACCGCCCATGTGGTCTACACCTCCATCGACCCGCAGCTCCCTGCGACTACGTCGAAAACCGTGATTTTCGAGATCATCCGGGGCGAGATCGGTTT
>CAYYXR010000094.1:0-4312 GCA_964475755.1 uncultured Rhodobacterales bacterium | reverse complement strand
CGCGAAGGTGGCCGTACCGTCGGCGCTGGCGTCGTCGCCAAAATCGTAGAATAACAAGAAGACGACCGGCGCTCGCCAAAGGGCGGGTGCCGTTTATTTTAGGAATAGGCCATGATTGATAGTCAAAACATTCGCATACGCCTGAAAGCGTTTGATCATCGTGTGCTCGACCAATCCACCAAGGAGATTGTCGGCACCGCCAAGCGCACGGGCGCGCAAGTGCGTGGTCCTATTCCATTGCCGACACGTATCGAGAAGTTCACGGTGAACCGTTCGCCGCACGTGGACAAAAAGTCCCGTGAACAGTTCGAGATCCGTACACATCGCCGTTTGCTCGATATCGTCGATCCCACTCCGCAAACCGTGGACGCGCTCATGAAGCTCGACCTCGCCGCGGGTGTGGACGTCGAAATCAAGCTCTAAGGCGGATTGCTCGCGAAGGTTGGACAAATGCGTTCCGGTTTAGTTGCACAGAAAATGGGGATGACCCGCGTGTTCACCGATGACGGTGCCCACGTGCCCGTCACCGCGCTCAAGGTTGACGGTGTTCAGGTCGTCGCCCAGAGGACACAGGACAAAGACGGCTACTCGGCCGTGCAGTTGGGCATCGGTGTCCGCAAGGCAAAGCGCACCAACAAGGCGCTGAAGGGTCACTACGCGAAAGCGAAGGTGGAACCCAAACGCCGTTTGGTGGAATTCCGCGTGGATGACGACAAGCTCATCGACGTCGGCGCCGAACTCGTGCCGTCGCACTTCTTGGCGGGTCAATTCGTCGATGTGACGGGCATGACCTTGGGTAAGGGTTTTGCCGGCGCCATGAAGCGCTGGAATTTCGGTGGCCTCGAAGCCACGCACGGTGTGTCGATTTCACACCGCTCGCACGGCTCCACCGGTCAGCGTCAGGACCCCGGCCGCGTGTTCAAGGGCAAGAAGATGGCCGGCCACTTGGGCCAGGAGCGCGTCACCATTCAAAACCTCGAAGTGGTGTCGGTGGACGACGACAAGGGCATCATTTTCGTGAAGGGCGCCGTGCCCGGCCACGAAGGCTCTTATGTTCTGGTGCGCGATGCGGTGAAACGCGCGCTGCCCAAGGAGATTCCGCTGCCGGCCGGTCTGAAGGCTGAAAAAGCTGCTGCGCCTGCGGCGCCAGCTGAAGAAGCCGCACCTGCCGAAGCGCCGGCGCCTGCGGAAAACAACGAAGGCGCCGAAAACGCCCAGAAGGACGAATAGCAATGAAGTGCGACGTCATAAATCTCGACAAGAAGAGCGTTGGCTCGGTCGATCTGCCCGATACCGTATTCGGTGTGGACGTGCGCGGCGACATTCTGCATCGCGTCGTGCGCTGGCAGTTGGCGAAACGCCAGGCCGGCACACACAAAACCAAGGGCATCAGTGAAATCAGCGGCACGACCAAGAAGCCGTTCCGCCAGAAGGGTACGGGTTCGGCCCGCCAAGGTTCGCTGCGGTCCGCGCAAATGCGCGGCGGTGCGACCATTTTTGGTCCGGTGGTGCGCAGTCACGCGCATTCGCTGCCCAAAAAGATTCGCACGCTTGGCCTGAAGACGGCACTGTCCGCCAAGGCCAAGGACGGAAAGCTGGTGATTCTCGACTCAGCGTCTTTGAAGGATGCGAAGACCAAAGTGTTGAGCAAGCAAATCAAGACCCTCGGCTGGTCGTCGGCCCTCATCATCGATGGCGCCGAAGTAGATGCGTCTTTTGCACGCGCGGCACGTAACGTGCCCGGCATCGACGTTCTGCCCAGCCAGGGCGCCAATGTGTACGACATTCTTCGCCGCGACACTCTGGTTCTGACCAAAGCCGCGGTCGAGAAACTCGAGGAGCGATTGAAATGAGCAAGCAGGATAAGTCCGGGGTAATCGATCCGGCCTTGTATGACCTCATCAAGGCGCCCCTCATCACTGAAAAGGCGACGATGGCTTCGGAGTTCAATCAAGTGAGCTTCCGCGTGCCGTTGAAAGCGACCAAGCCGGAAATCAAGAAGGCCGTGGAAGCGCTGTTCAAGGTGAACGTCACCGCTGTGAACACCTCCATCCTTCAAGGCAAGACCAAGATGTTCCGCGGCCAGGTGGGCGTGCGGAGCAACGTAAAGAAAGCGATTGTGACCTTGGCCGAAGGCCAGTCCATCGACGTGACAACGGGACTATAAGTTATGGCGCTTAAGACATTTAATCCTGTAACGCCGTCACTGCGTGGCACCGTATTGGTGTCCCGTGCCGACCTGCACAAGGGCAAGCCCGTCAAGTCATTGACCCAGGGCATGAACTCGACCGGCGGACGCAACAACCAGGGCCGCATCACCAGCCGCTTTATGGGCGGTGGGCATAAGCGCCGTTACCGCATCGTCGATTTCAAGCGCAAGAAGCGGGACATGACCGCGACGGTCGAACGCCTTGAGTACGATCCGTACCGCACGGCGTTTATCGCGCTCATCAAATACGAAGACGGTGAGTTGTCCTACATCCTGGCGCCGCAGCGCATGAAGGCCGGCGACAAGATCGTTGCCGCCGAGCATGCGGACGTGAAGCCGGGCAACGCTATGCCGCTTAAGAACATGCCGGTCGGCACCATTGTGCACAACGTGGAGCTCAAGTTGGGCCGCGGTGGACAGATGGCCCGTTCGGCGGGCTGCTACGCGCAGCTGATCGGTAAGGACTCCGGCTACGCGCAGCTGCGTCTGTCTTCCGGCGAAGTGCGTATGGTGCGCGCCGAGTGCATGGCGACTGTCGGCGCGGTGTCCAATCCGGATAACCAGAACGTCAAAATCGGTAAGGCGGGCCGCTCTCGCTGGTTGGGCCGCAAGCCGCATAACCGCGGCGTTGTGATGAACCCGGTCGATCACCCGCACGGCGGTGGTGAAGGCCGCACATCAGGTGGCCGTCATCCGGTGACCCCGTGGGGTAAGCCGACGAAAGGTAAGCGCACGCGCAAGAACAAGCGTACGCAGAATTTGATTATGCGCAGCCGCCATGCGGCGAAGAAGAAGAAGTCGTAAGGCAAAGCTCCTGACCGAGCTTTAGAAAACGGAGATTGAACGTGGCACGTTCTGTTTGGAAAGGCCCATTTGTTGACGGTTACCTCCTGAAGAAGGCGGAGACCGTTCGGGCGTCGGGGCGCAACGAAGTGATCAAGACGTGGTCGAGACGCTCGACCATTCTGCCGCAATTTGTCGGCCTGACCTTCGGTGTGCACAACGGCAAGAAGCACGTTCCCGTGCTGGTGACCGAAAACATGATCGGCCACAAGTTCGGCGAGTTCGCGCCCTCCCGCACGTTCCACGGCCACTCCGGCGATAAAAAAGTCGCCGCGCCGGGTAAGAAGTAAAAGGGCAGAGCCATGGGTAAGAAAAGTCTTGCGCGCCAACTGAGCGATAACGAAGCGAGTGCCTTTGCGCGCTCCATTCGGGTCAGCCCCCGTAAGTTGAACCTGGTTGCGCAGTTGATCCGCGGCAAAAAGGCCGAGACGGCACTGGCCGAACTGACGTTTTCGCCGCGCCGTGTGGCGCGCGAAGTCAAGCGTGTGCTGGAGTCGGCCATCGCGAATGCTGAGAACAACCATCAACTCGATGTCGATCAGCTGGTGGTCAGCGAGGCTTTCGTCGGCAAGTCTTTAGTCATGAAGCGTTGGAGCCCGCGTGCCCGTGGCCGCGTCGGCAACATTCGCAAACCGTTCAGTAACCTCACGATCATTGTCCGTGAGGAAAGGGAGAGCGCCTAATGGGCCAGAAGGTTAATCCGGTTGGACTGCGCCTGGGTATCAACCGCACATGGGATTCACGCTGGTACGCCGGCGGCGGCGATTACGGCAATCTGCTGCACGAAGACCTGGAAATTCGCGAGTACCTGAAAAAGCGTTTGGCGCAGGCTGGCGTGGCAAAGATTGTGATCGAGCGTCCGGCCAAGAAGGCGCGGGTGACCATTCACACGGCGCGCCCCGGCGTTGTCATTGGCAAGAAGGGCGCGGACATCGAAGTGATCCGTAAAGACCTTCAGAAGATGACCGGCAACGAAGTGCACCTGAACATCATCGAAATCCGCAAGCCGGAAATCGACGCTCAATTGGTGGCCGAAAACATTGCCCAACAGCTCGAGCGCCGTGTGGCGTTCCGCCGCGCCATGAAGCGCGCGGTGCAGGCGGCCATGCGTCTGGGTGCTGAAGGCATTCGTATCACGTGTTCCGGTCGTTTGGGCGGGGCGGAAATCGCGCGCACGGAATGGTACCGCGAAGGCCGTGTGCCGTTGCACACCCTGCGCGCGGATGTGGACTACGGCGAAGGTTCGGCCAAGACCACCTA
>CAYYXR010000093.1:0-4319 GCA_964475755.1 uncultured Rhodobacterales bacterium | reverse complement strand
ATATCGTCGGTGGTCGTGCGGCTGCCTACGAAGATGAATTGGGACGGGCACGGGACATCGCCTTCAAGGAAATCGAAGAAGAGGCCATGGCCATGGGTGCTAATGCGATCATCGGTATCGATATCGACTACGAGGTCATCGGCGACCGCGGTAGCATGATGATGGTCAGTGTGAGTGGTACGGCAGTGCGTGTGAAGCAGTAAATCTACGCGCGAATGGCGAAACCCGGGTTTGTGAACTAGACTGTATGCTCCCTTTGCGGGAACCTGATTGTTCCCGCTGATGTATTGCTGCCATGTTAAGGATGACACCCAGCGATGCCGCACCCTGTATCTTGTACCGGAACTGCCGGTACCAGCGCGTTCAGCCTGAATAAAATTCCGAGCCGGCCGGGCTTCACCCGGGCCACGCTGTCGGCAGCTTTGCGCAGACTCTTCGATGTTGCAGTCGACACAGGCACCGGGAAAAAACTCTCGCGACAGGCTCAGGTCCAACTGTGCTACTGCCTTTCCTCCCTGCTGCACGAGCCGGAACCTAAGGTTCGACAATGGCTAAAACTTAACACGCGCTATCTCGCCAGGATTGAGCGATTCCGCAACAGGGCCCAGTCCCAGGCGCGCCTTCGGGCTCACAAGGACTCCTTCAAATTCCAGCAACGGCAGGAATTCGAGGCCTTACTACGTGCCGACGGCCGCAGTCGCATCCTGCTGGGCTTTCACTTCGGCGATTTCATCTATGGCAATAACGTGCTCGCCGACAGTGAACCTGCCGGGCGCAGCCAGTACTTCCTCACCCAACTACCACCCACCGATGATTTCCTTCACAACATGCACTGTTGCTTCGGTGACGAGCGATTCAGCAATCGGGCGCAACTCATTGTAGAGGACACGACAGCAGCGGAGCTTGCCGCGCTCCTGCGCCGGTCTCACTGCAGCCTGCTCAGTTTCGCGGATCTGCCGGCGGGATTCGGAGAGCGAGTGGCGGTCAACTTTCTGGGGCGACGGGCATGGTTCCCTAAAGGTCCGGCGACCCTGGCGCTGGTTTGCAAGGTTCCATTACTGCCCGTGATGAACTGCTGGGATGGCAAGCACAATCACCTACAGCTTTTTGACCAGATTGAACCCGGGCTTCATGCACGGGAATCCCTGCAAGAAGCCACAACACGGATCACGCAAACCCTGGCGGGCATTCTGGAACAGCTACTTCTGCAGTATCCCTGGCAGTGGCGTTTCCTTTCCGCATTGCCAGCCTTTTTTGTCGAGCCCGATGACGGCTCTGGCAAGGACTAATATCACTCAGACAAGGAGCTCAACAATGACAGTGGACGTCAAACGCACCGTTGTGAAGATACTCAATAATTATAGCGACGTTCAGTACGCCGCAGATTCCCTGGATTCCTCACTGACTCTGGAGCAACTCAATCTGGACTCCCTCGATCTACTGGAGGTGATCTATGCACTGGAAGAAGAATTCGGGCTGGAACTCGAGGCGAGTGAGTTGAAACACCTGGATACGGTCGCCGAGCTCATCGCACTGTTTGAACTCCATCTGCGCCGCGCTGCCTGAGCTAGCCGATGGTTGCCCAACTGCCCCCGGATCTGTTTCGACAGGAAGCGGTTCAACATCGCTTGCAGCGCAAGCAGACCCAGACCCTGCTGCAGCAGTCGAATTGGCTATTCCCTCTCTCATGTGGGTTGGGCGTATTGCTTCTGGCCGTCGTCATGGCCCTGGCCCTGATCCGATACAAGGAAACCGAGCCTGCCCGCGGCACGCTGCTTGCCCAACAGCCGCCACTGAAACTGGTGACACCTCAGGCCGGCGTCGTGGATACCTTGCAGGTGCACCTGGGCGAATTCGTCCAGGCAGGCGCGGTGCTGGCGAGTATATCCCTGGTCAGGTTCGACGAGTCAGGTATCCCCGTCAGCAAGACAGATTTCGACATGATCGACGCAGAGCAACAGGCGCTGCAGGAGCAAGGCCGCCTCGCCGAGGAACGGTTTCGACAACAACAGGCGGCACTGGAAAACCAGATGGCTGATCTGCAGTCCCAGATTAGCCTGGCTGGCGATTCTGTGGAGACGCTGAAGGAACAACTGCGCATCAGCGCAGCATTGTTAAGCGCAACGTCAACCATGCTTGAAAATGGCTCAATCTCCAATGCGCACTACGAACAGCAGCGGCTAGCCCACCTGCGGCTGAAAACCGAACAACAGTCCAGCCTCGCCGGCAGGCTGGCACTGCGGCGCGAGCTGAACCGGGTACGTGCACAAGCAGACGAACTGAGTCTGCAATGGACCACAGAGCAAATGCAGCTCGAGCAATCCCGTCACCTACTGGCGTTGAAAGAACAAAGAACGAAGAATCTGGATACGCTCGCCATCGTCGCACAACGTGCGGGTCATGTGGCGTCAATCAATGTGGCCACTGGCGATGCGGTCGCGTCCGGCCAGCCGCTGTTATACCTGCAGCCCGCCCGGGAATCCCTGCAGGGTGAGGTCTACGTTCCCTCCAGCATCGTCGGCAAGCTGGCACCGGGGCAGGATGTGTTGCTGCGCTATGATGGATTTCCGATAGAGAGCTATGGACGCTATGGAGCGACGATTACCGAGATCAGTCGCGCCAGTATCGATCCTCGCGAGCATCTGCTACCGGTCAGTATCCCCGCCGAACCTGTGTTTCGCGTAGTGATAGAGCCTGCCCAGCACTACGTCGAGGGAGAGGATATCTATCCGCTGCAGCCTGGCCTCCACTTCACTGCAGACTTCGTCATTGCCGAGATGTCCTTGATGGATTTCATCTTCAGACCGGTGTTGAAACTGCAGGGTAAAGTAGCATGAGTGGCTTCCTGCCTGTCTTCAAACGCCTGCCAATGGTGTTCCAGGCGGAAACCAGTGAATGCGGGCTGGCATGCCTGGCCATGGTAAGCAGCTTTCATGGCAAGGCAATAGAACTCGGTGCCCTGCGAAGTCGATTCGGACTCGCTGCGCTGGGTGCAACGGCGAAGCAGCTTCTCGATTTCTCCAGTGCCTTGCAGCTTCCGGGCCGGGCCGTAAAGGTCGAGACGGAGGACCTGCCTGCCCTGAACCTGCCCGCCATACTGCACTGGGACATGGATCATTTCGTCGTGCTGAAATCGGTTGGCAGGCATTCCGTCGTGATTCACGATCCGGCGGTTGGCGTGCGTCGCTACCGGATGAAGGAGCTGGGTGCGCACCTCACGGGGGTCGCACTGGAATTGCGACCAGGCCAGGAATACCGTATCGAGAAGCCCACCAATCCGCTACGCCTCAGGCAACTCTTTTCGGGGTTAACGCTGGGTACCGCGGCACTGGGGCAGGTATTTCTGCTGACCCTGCTGATACAGCTGTTGGCTTTACTGAACCCCCTGTACCTGCAACTCGTCATAGATCAGGGTCTGGGAAAGGGGGATATGGACCTGATAGTGATGCTGGCCCTGCTGATTGTCTTACTGGTATGCATGAAGACAGCCCTGGCCCATATTCGCGGTTTGCATCTACTGCAGTTTGGAAATCGCATCAGCTTTCAACTGGTAGGCAATGTCGCCCGGCACATGCTTCGCTTGCCTCTGTCCTACTTCGAGCGCAGGGAAATGGGGGATATCGTGTCCCGCTTCGGCTCCCTGGAAACCATCCGGCGACTGGTAACCCAGGAGATGATCACGATCCTGGTGGATGGCATCTTCTCCGGGGTCACGCTGGTTCTGCTGTACCTGTATCACCCGCTACTGGCCTCCATCGTGCTGGGCTTCGTCCTGTTCAACCTGAGTGTGCGACTGGCCACTCTCAATCGGGAGCGGGAGCTGCGCAAGGAAGCGATTGTCGTGGGGGCGCGTCAACAGACCCGCCTCATGGAGAACGTGCGCAGTGTCATGTCCACCAAGGTCAACGGGATTGAAGACAACCGGCATAACCTCTGGGAGACCAGCTATGCCGACAATGTGAATGCCGGCTACAGGCTGGAGACCCTCCAGCTAAACCTGTCTTCACTACAGGCACTGCTCTTCGGCGTTGAGAATATTCTGATAATACTGATCGGTTCATCCGCGGTGGTTGCAGGCACGGTGAGTCTCGGCCAACTCATGAGCTTTATCTTCCTCAAACAGCACTTTGCCAGCTCGGTACTGGCCATGCTCCCGAAGTATGCGGAAATCCGGATGATCAACCTGGAGCTCGAGCGGGTAGCCGATATCGCGCTGCAGAAGGCGCAATGGGACACGGGAAGACCCGCTCTGCTCAAGCAATCGTTAAGAGCGGACATCAGTCTGAACGATGTCTGCTTCGGCTACCCGGGCAATGACG
>CAYYXR010000092.1:0-4420 GCA_964475755.1 uncultured Rhodobacterales bacterium | reverse complement strand
AGCCCCACGCTCGTGCGGGTCAAAGCGCCGCAGAAAACCGACGTGGGCAAGGTGACTTACGCCAATTCCATCACTCTGACACCGGGGACAATCTCAGTTGACCTGGACGGCGACGAAATACTGGTCCACGCCCTGACGAAAGACGGCGCTGCGGACCTTGCCAAAGGTGCAATGGGGCGCCGTGTAGCCCGGTTCGAAGGTGTACAACCCGAGGAAGCCGGCGCATGACAATGTTCGCCGCCGCAACCTTGGCTGTTCTCGCGGCACTCGCCCTGGTCGTCGCGCGCCTTGTGAAAGGGCCGAGCATTTTCGACCGTGTGGTCGCGGGAAACGCCGTAGGGTCGCTGTCGGTTCTTATATTGGCGTTGATTGGATTTGTTTTCGGACGGCCGGAATTTTTGGATCTCGCCATCACATATGCCCTTTTGAATATCATCGGCACCATCGCCGTACTGAAGTACTTCAGATACGGCGACTTAGGCCGCGCCGACGACGGCGAGGACGCATAGATATGCAGGAAACCATCGACATTCTGAGCTGGATCTTGCTGGTTGGCGGCGGCGTGTTTTGTGTCATCGGCGCCATCGGGCTCTTGCGCATGCCCGATGCATACACCCGGCTGCACGCCTCCAGTGTCGTGGATACGTTGGGTGCGGGATTGATTTTGGCCGGATTGATTTTACAGGCCGGTTTTACTTTGATCGGCGCCAAGCTCGCCGTGATCGGCATTCTCATCTTCTTTATCAGCCCCGTAGCAGGCCATGCCGTAGCGCGTGCCATGAGCCATCGCGATATCAAGCCGATGCTCGCCGACGACAAAAAGGAAGGTGTGCCATAGCTTTCATTATCGATCTCGTACTGTTGCTGCTGCTGGTCGTCGTTACCCTTGCTGTAATCGGCGTACGCAACCTGTTTGGGCTCGTGGTCCTGAGCGGCGCGTATAGCTTCATCATGGCGACGCTGCTGATCGCCATGGATGCGGTGGACGTAGGTATGACCGAAGCCGCCGTTGGTGCAGGCGTCTCCACGGTGCTGCTGTTGTCCGCGCTTCATCTTGCGCGCACGGAAGAAGCACCGGGTAAAGTCTTTCAACCCGTGGCCGCGATCCTGGCGCTCGTGACCGGTGCGGCGTTGATTTACGCGACCTGGGGTCTGCCAGGATACGGCGATCCAAATACGCCGGTGCATCAGCACGTCGGGCCGTACTACATCGAAAATACCCAGGAAGAGATGGGTATGCCCAATATCGTAACCGCGGTGCTGGCCAGTTACCGTGGCTACGATACATTGGGTGAAACAACGGTGATCTTCACCGCAGGCCTTGGTGTGATGATGTTATTGCGCGGACGCCGCCGTGACACCAAACCCGAATCACCTGCCGAAAAGGATGACGCACCGTCCAAGGACGACGAGGCATGAAGCATCATCTCATTCTACGCGTCGTTTCGAAGCTGCTGATTCCGTTCCTGCTGATCTTTGCTTTTTATGTGCAGATGCACGGCGACTTCGGGCCGGGTGGCGGCTTCCAGGCCGGTGCCATAGCCGCAGCCGCGATCGTGCTTCACGCCCTTATCTTTGGCGGCAAGGCGACGCAAAAAGCGGTGCCGCCGATTGTGGTCGAAACCGGTGTGCCGGTCGGCGTTTTGATCTTCGCCGGCGTGGGCGTCGTGAACCTGTTTATGGGCGGGAACTTCTTGGAATACGGCGTACTGCACGAAGGGCACCCGGTCGAAGGCCAACACTTGGGAATTATATTGGTGGAAGCGGGCGTGTTCATCACCGTGTTCTGCACACTGTTGACTATTTTCTACACATTCTCGGGCCGGGGCCGCTGACGCGATGGAAGATGCGGGCAGCCTCGACGGAATTTTCAGCGTGATCGGCCACGTCAATCACTGGATCACCATTTTTCTCATTATGGCAGGCCTGTACATCATCGTTGCACGCAGCAACATGATCAAAAAGCTTGTGGGCTTGTCCATTTTTCAGACGTCGGTTTACCTGCTGTACATCTCGCCCGGAAAAATCCTCGAGGGCACGGCGCCCATTTTATCCCCGGAGTGGGATACGTATTCCAATCCGTTGCCGCACGTTCTTATTCTAACTGCGATCGTGGTCGGCGTGGCAACGCTCGCGCTCGGGCTGGCACTGGTCGTGCGCATCAACGAAGCTTATGGATCCATCGAAGAAGATGAGATCTATAAAGACGAGCAGGAGTAGTCCGTGCTCGAGCATCTTCCGGTTCTCATTATCATTGTGCCTTTGATCGCCGGTGCGCTGTGCGCTCTGGCGCGCCGCGAGGACGTATGCTGGTGGCTGACGTTTGCCGTAACCGTGTTCTGCTTCTGCAGCGGCGTCATTCTGCTGAACCTCGTACAGGACGCAGGAACGCTGTCTTATGCGATGGGCGCCTGGGCACCGCCGATCGGCATCGAATACCGCGTTGATCTGCTGGCGGCCTACCTGCTCATTCTCGTTTCAGTCATGGCAGGCATTGTGCATGTCTATGGGCGCCGGACCGTCGTTGCTGAAATCGATGCCGACCTGCGCGGCTGGTATTACGGCATGTACCTTTTGTGCCTGTGCGGCCTGATGGGCATAGTCGTGACAGGAGATGCATTTAACGCCTTCGTGTTCATGGAGGTTTCTTCGCTCTCTATGTACGTGCTGATCGCCCTGGGCCGGGACAAGCGCGCCCTAGCCGCCGCGTTCCAGTACCTGATCATGGGCACGATCGGCGCGACAATGTACGTCATCGGCGTCGGCTTGCTTTACACCATGACCGGCACCCTAAACCTTGTCGATCTTGGTGACAGATTGGGACCGGTTTTGTCGGCGCCCACCACCATCGCGGGGATGGCTTTTATCGTCGTCGGCCTTTCGATCAAACTTGCCCTGTTCCCGCTGCACCTCTGGCTTCCCAACGCTTATACCAACGCACCATCGGCCGTGACGGCATTCCTGGCCGCCACCGCGACGAAGGTGTCGATATATCTGCTGGCGCGGTTTCTGTATTCGGTGTTCGGGTTCGACTTTGCATTTTTGGCAACGCCCATATCCGAAGTGATTCTGATTATGTCCATTGCCGCAATGTTCGCCGGCTCCTTTATCGCCATGTTCCAGAACAATCTAAAGCGCATGTTGGCCTATTCCAGTGTCGCGCAGATCGGCTACATCACCCTCGGCTTTGCCCTGGCGAGCATTGACGGCTTAACGGGTAGCTTGGTGCACATTTTCAATCACGGCATGATGAAAGGCGCGCTGTTTATGCTCGTCGGCGGTATCGCGCTGCAGGTTGGGTCGGTGCGCATCAGCGATTTGGCAGGGATCGGCCGGCAAATGCCGGTGACCATGATTGGCTTTGTGATCGCCGGCGCGAGCATGCTGGGCGTGCCCGGCACAGTTGGGTTTGTCAGTAAATGGTATTTGGCGCTTGGCGCTTTTGAACATGACGCATGGTGGATTGTCGCTCTGCTCGTGATCAGTTCGCTTTTGGTGCTCATATACATGGGCCGTGTCGTTGAAGTTGCATTCTTCCGCCCGCGGCCCGAGGGCGCACCCACCGTTACGGACCCGCCGGTTATTATGCAGCTGATGACGTGGCTGCTGGTCGCAGGCTGCATCTATTTCGGGATCAACACCGAATTCACGCTGGGTACGGCCCGCGATGCGGCCCAGGTGCTTATAGGGTCGGCGTCATGATGGCGAATGATTTCGTGATGGCGGCGGTTTTGCTGCCCATGGTGGGCGCGTTTTTCATTGCGACCTCCGGTGCGCGCCCGACCTTGCGGGAGGCATACACAATTTTCTTCGGCGCGATGTTGTTCATCGTCGTGTATTCCATCGCACCGGACGTGCTTGCCGGAGGGCGTCCGTCCACACCTGCATACACCGTTATGCCCGGCGTGGAGATCAAATTTGTAGTCGAGCCTCTCGGCATGCTGTTTGCGATGATCGCGTCCGGCTTATGGATCATCAATTCGCTATACTCCATTGGATACATGCGCGGTAACAACGAGCCTCGCCAAACCCAATTCTACACCGCGTTTGCCGTGGCTATTGCCAGTACACTCGGCATCGCGTTTGCCGGAAACTTATTCACGCTGTTCTTATTCTACGAGGTTCTAACGCTCTCCACCTATCCATTGGTGACTCATAAGGGCACCGACGACGCCAAGACAGGCGGGCGCATGTATCTGGGCATATTGCTGCTCACCTCCGTGGTGTTCCTGCTGCCCGCCGTGATCGCCACATACTTCATGACCGGTACGTTGGATTTTCAGCCGGGCGGCATTTTCGATCCTTTGATGAGCACCGGCCTATTCGGCGTGATGTCTGTGTTGTTTGTGTACGGAGTCGGCAAAGCCGCCGTGATGCCCGTGCACCGCTGGCTGCCCGCCGCCATGGTCGCGCCGACACC
>CAYYXR010000091.1:0-4458 GCA_964475755.1 uncultured Rhodobacterales bacterium | reverse complement strand
TAGCAAGTTAATGAGTTGGTGGCAGCTTTGGAAACAAATGTCTTCTATGGGTCAGCTTCGGAAGTTCTCGCCTGGGCAGGAACACGTCTTCTTTTGGAGCATTAGCGGACCGCTTTCTTGCATTTTCCATTTACGAGTCCAAGGGCTAGTTGGTGTTGTCCAGTAGTCCGCGAAAAAATTCGCTTCAAAGCCTGTATATGTCTGAAACTTCCAGAGACGATTTTCGAAAGGGTCGGCAGAAACACGCCAAAAAGTCTCCGTCTCCGATAAACCCAGAAACAGAGACAGAATAGTCTAACGAATTCCGCGACTTAAGAATCACAGTCTGGTGGGAAGTTGGTGTTCTTCCTGCCCCACCATTCTCTCCTTTATTCACCGCGCGGGGATGATCCGCCAGACCGCGCCCTCGCTGTCATCGGTGGCGAACCAGATTGCGCCGTCCGGGCCGGACCGCACATCGCGGATGCGGCCGAACCTGTCTTCCAGCAGGCGTTCGGCTTCCCTGACTGTATCGCCTGTGACTGTCAGCCGCGCGATCAGCCTGCCGCGCAGCGCGCCGACGAACAGATTGCCCTTCCAGGCCGGAAACAGATTGCCGTCATAAAACATGGCGCCCGACGGCGCGATGGACGGGTCCCAGTAATGCAGCGGCGGCACCACATCGGACCGGGTGGCGGCGGGGAATTCGCGGCCCGAATAATGCGTGCCATAGGATACTTCCGGCCAGCCGAAATTTTTGCCGGCTTGCGGGCGGTTGACCTCATCACCGCCGGCCGCGCCGTGCGAGATGGTGAAATAGGCGCCGTCGGACGGGCGCTTCGCCGCGCCTTGCGGGTTGCGGTGCCCGTAAGACCAGATTTCCGGACGGACGTTCGCGCGCCCCACGAATGGGTTGTCCGTCGGCACCGAGCCGTCGCGGTTGATGCGGATAATCTTGCCGAAATGGTTGGAAAGGTCCTGCACCCGGTCACGATTGCCGCGATCGCCGAGGGTCAGGAACAGTGTGCCGTCATTGGCGAAGACAATGCGGGAACCGAAGTGACGGCCGCCGCTGACCGCCGGTTGCTGACGGAAAATGACCCGCACATTCTCAAGACGTGGCGCGCCGTCCGAAAGGCGCAGCGTTCCGCTTGCCAGCGCCGTCCGCGCCCGCCAGCTCGCCTCCGGTTCCGAATAGCTTAGAAAAATGCGCTTGTTAGCCGCATATTCGGGATCGAGCGCGACATCCAGCAATCCGCCCTGGCCGGACGCCCGGACCTCCGGCACACCTTTGACCGGCGGCGAGACACGTCCGTTGCGCACCACGCGCAGCGCGCCCTCGCGCTCGGTCACCAGATAGGCGCCGGGTTCGGGCAGAAGGGCGATGGCCCAGGGGTGGTCGAACGGGCCCGCCATGCGCTCCACCATCACCGGCCCGGCGGAGGTGTTGAAGGGGCCGCTGCTGTTGGCGATGACCGGTCCGGCGATCATCAAGGTGGCTGACATGAAAACGGGAGTAAGCGGGGCCAGGCGCATGAGCAGGACTTTCAATCCGGGTTCGTTTGCGGGGCGCACCCGCCTCTAATCGAAAGATGGGTCCGGTTTGCTGGCCGTCAAGAGCGGGGCCATAGCAGCGGCGTCAGTAAATACGGCCGTCGAAAAACCGTTCCATGAAATTGTTGAAGGCGCCGATCTTCGCCGGCACATAGCGGCTTCGCTCGAAAAGGCTGAAGATGGAGGCGCGCGGAACCTCATAGTCGCCGAGAACCCGCGTCAGGGTCCCCTTGGCAAGATGGTCGCGGAAAAAGGCCAGTGGTCCGTATGCGATCCCGAGGCCTTCTTCCGCCGCCGAGGTCAGCACCCGTCCGGCGCTGGTTGTGACCCGGGCGGTAATCGGCACGACATTTTCTGTGCCGTCCCGTGTCAACCGCCAGATGGCGGGATCTTCGACATAGCTATAGGAAAGGCACTGATGATCCCGGAGGGCATCCGGGTGGTCCGGGCAGCCGTTTTTCTTCAAATAATCTGGCGAGGCACATAGAATTCGGGTTGATTGGCTGAGCAATGCCATGTCCAGGGTCTTCGGAAGCTCCGGTTCGGTTCGGCTCAGCCGGATCGCGATATCGAAACCACCCTGCATCGGATCGACCGGCTGATCGTTCAAACTCAAATTCAGTTGGATCAACGGAAATTCCCGGAGAAAGGCCACAACGGCCTCTCCCAGATCCATCAGGCCAAAATTGACCGGCGCGACGACCCGCAGCGCTCCCTGTGGGCCTGTGGCGGCGTCTGTCAGGCTGCGTTCCGCATTCTCGATATCTTCCAGAATGCGGCTGCACTTTTCGTAAAAAGCCTCTCCGGCTTCCGTCAGGCTCATATGACGGGTCGTGCGGTGCAGCAGCCGGATCCCCAGCCGGTCTTCGAGTTCACCGATGTGACGGCTGACAGCCGCCCGGGACATTCCGGTGCGTCCGGTCGCCCGGCTGAATCCGCCGGCTTCGACAACGCCCTTGAAGGCACGCATCTGGTCCAGATGATTCGCCACGGAAATCCGCTCCCGATTATGTCTGATATTGGAATAATATCTTTCAAAATTGTGTAATTGTCAAAAAATACGAGCAAATATATCCTGCTTCAAAGGCTCGAAATGATACGCAGGGGCGATATGGTCGATCAGAGAAATGACAACAAACCGATCGAGAAGAGTTTTGTTTTCGATCTGGAGATGAGCGAGAAGGGCCGCCGGGTGAACCGGTTGGCCGAATGGCTGAAGGAGGCCCCAACCGCGAGGCCTACAAGGCGGATCCGAAAGGCGCGATGGACCGGTTCGACCTCACCGCGGCGGAGAGAAAGCTGATCGTCGATAATGACTGGCTCAATCTCGGAAAGGCCGGGTGCAATGTCTACGGGCTGATGCGCATCGCCTCGCTTTACGGCGTCGGTCTGTACCCGATGGGCGCGCAGCAACTCGGCATTTCCTATGACGATTTTCTGGAGACCCGCAACGCAAAGGGGGCGACCTGACATGGCAAAAATCGTAGCCGGAATCGGAACTTCCTACGTCCCCTCCATCGGGGCCGTGGTCGATCAGGGACGCCAGGACGCGCCTGAATGGAAACCCTTGTTCGATGCGTACGCGCCGGTGAAAGATTGGCTCGCCGAAGACCGCAAGGTCGATGTCGTTATCGTTGTCTATAACGATCACGCCTGCGATTTTTCCTTCTCAAAATATCCGACATTTGCGGTCGGCGCGGCGCATGAATACGCCATCGCTGATGAAGGGTACGGCGTGCGGCCGTTGCCCACCATCAAGGGTGACCTGGCCCTGTCGGATCACATCTGCCGGCATCTGGTCTATGAGGAAGAGTTCGATATTACGATCTGCAAGGATATCGCGGTCGAACACGGGCTGTTGGTGCCGATGAATTTGTGTTTCCCGCACGGTGACGATTGGCCGGTGAAGGTCATTCCGCTCCAGGTCAATGTGCTGCAGCATCCGATCCCGACGGCGCTCCGCTGTTACAAGCTGGGCCAGGCCTTGAGGCGCGCGGTGGAAAGCTGCGACCGTGATCTGAACATCGCGGTGATGGGGACCGGCGGCATGTCGCACCAGCTGCATGGCGAACGGTTCGGTTATCTCAACAGCGATTTCGACCAATGATTTCTGGACAAGCTGGAGAGCGATCCCGGCGCGATCTGCGATCTGACCCATCATGAGTTGATGGAACAGGCGGGCGCGGAAGCGGTCGAGCTGATCATGTGGCTCACCATGCGCGGCGCGTTGCAGCCCGACGCGCAGCGGATACACCGCAACTATTATGCGCCGATGACGACGGGGATGGGGCTGATCACCATGCAGGACGCGGCCTGAAGCGCCCGGCCGAATGTCATCAGGTTTTTGTAACTGAAGGAATTTTCCATGCATGTACCGGTCGCCATCGTCGGGGCGGGCCCTTCGGGGTCGCTGTTGGCCTGGATATTGCGGCTGCGCGGTATCGAAAGCATCGTGCTCGAATCCCGCAGCCGGGAATATGTCGAAGGCCGTATTCGGGCCGGGGTCCTGGAACAGGGCACAGTCGATATGTTGATCAGGGCGGGTGTCGGGGAACGCCTGCAGAAGGAGCATATGTTCCATCCGGGCGTCTGTATCGGCTATCAGAACCGGCATTATATTCTCGATTTCGAAAAGCTGATCGGGCGCGGGGTTACGGTCTACGGCCAGCAGGAAATCACCCGCGATCTTCTGGGCGCGCTCGCCCGGGAAAATCACAATGTGCTTTATGAGGCGCCGGTGACGGCGATCGAGAATATCGATGGCGACCGGCCGCTCGTCCGCTACGAACATGACGGCAAGGAATGCGAACTGACCGCCGATATTGTGGCGGGGTGCGACGGGTTTCACGGCGCCTCGCGCCAGTCCATGCCCGCCGATGTGCTGAGGACCTATGAAATGGTCTATCCGTTCGGCTGGCTGGGCGT
>CAYYXR010000090.1:0-4557 GCA_964475755.1 uncultured Rhodobacterales bacterium | reverse complement strand
GACATCTGGCGCTACATCCACCGCGAGAACATCCCGGTGGTGGACCTCTACTTCGCGCGGGATGGAAAGCGCTATCGGTCCTTGGGGGACCGGGACATCACCTTCCCGATAGAGAGCGACGCGGCGACGGTAGACGAGGTAATCGCCGAGCTGGAGACGACGGACGTCTCGGAGCGGTCCGGCCGCGCGATGGACCACGAGCGCGAGGACGCCTTCGAACGGCTCCGAGCGTCCGGCTATATGTAGGAGGGTCCGATTTCAGCGAACGCGGATGCGAACGGCTTGTTGCGCGTCGCAGTGGTAGGTCATGTCGATCACGGCAAGTCCACGGTGGTAGGACGGCTCCTGTACGACACCGGCTCCCTGCTGCGCGGGAAGGTCGAGGCGGTTTCGGAGATGTGCAGGCGGCGCGGCATGCCCTTCGAATGGGCATTCGTGACGGATGCGCTGCAGGCGGAGCGTGACCAGGGTATCACGATCGACGCGAGCCATATCGGCTTCGCGACGGCGTTGCGCGACTACGTTCTGATTGACGCACCTGGCCACCGGGAGTTCATCAAGAACATGATCAGCGGCTCGTCGGGCTGCGACGCGGCGCTGGTGGTGATCGACGCGGCAGAGGGGGTGCGCGACCAGTCGCGGCGACACGGCTTCCTCTTGCACCTGCTTGGCATCCGCCAGATCGCGGTCGCCGTGACCAAGATGGACACGGTGGGCTTCGACGCAGGGCGCTTCGCGGAGGTGGAGCGCGACTTTCGCGCAAGCATGGGCGCGCTCGGCGTCGCGCCGAGCCAAGTGATCCCGATTACAGGGCGCGGGGGCGACAACATCGTCCACCACTCCGCAGCGATGGGCTGGTACAAGGGCCCGACGGTGGTGGAGACGCTGGACGGCTTCGCGATGGCGGCGCCAACTGTGGACCTGCCGCTGCGCATCCCGGTGCAGGACGTCTACCGGTTCGACGCGCGGCGAATCATCGCTGGGAGGATCGAGAGCGGGCGGCTGCGGGTCGGCGAGACGGTGTTGTTCTCGCCGTCAAATCGCAGCGGGGTAGTCCGGTCTATCGAGGGCTGGGCGGTCGAGTTGCAGCCGTCGGAGGCGGAGGCGGGCGAATGCGTGGGCTTCACCCTGGAGGACCAGGTGTTCGTCGAGCGTGGCGAGATCGTCAGTCATCTCGACGCGCCGCCGGTGGAATCGAACGTGTTCCGCGCGCGTCTGTTCTGGCTGGGCGCGGAGCCGATGACGACAGGCAGGCGCTACACGCTGCGACACAACACCGCCGAGGTGCCGGTGGAGGTTGAGACGATCGAGACCGTGATCGACGCAGCGCACATGGACGAGGCGGGGATGGGAGCGGTGGCGCGCGACTGCGTGGCCGATGTGGTCATGCGCGCCCATGCGGTGCTGGCGCTCGACCCGGCCTCGGCCAATCCACGGACCGGGCGGATCGTGCTGGCGGACGGATACGATATCGTCGGTGGCGGGCTGATCGACATGACCGGCTATCCCGACCAGCGCCAAGTGATCACCCAACGAGCGACCAACATCACATCGGTTGAGCACCGCGTCACTGCGACCGAGCGCGCGGCGCAGGCGGGGCATCCGGGGGGGGTGCTTTGGTTCACCGGCTTGTCGGGCTCGGGCAAATCGACGCTGGCGGTAGAGTTGGAACGCCGGCTGTTCAACGCGGGCTACAACGTCTATGTGCTGGATGGCGACAATCTGCGCCACGGACTGAACGCCAATCTCGGCTTCTCACCCGAGGACCGAGCGGAAAACATCCGGCGGGTGGGCGAGGTGGCGGCCTTGTTCGCTGACGCCGGCATGCTGGTGATCACCGCCTTCATCTCGCCCTATCGTGACGACCGCGCCCGCGCCCGCAAGGCGGCGGCGGGCGCGGCCTTCCACGAGGTATTCATCGATGCCGGGTTGGAGGAGTGCGAGCGCCGCGACCCGAAAGGCCTTTATGCTCGCGCCCGTGCTGGCGAAATCGCCAACTTCACAGGGATCTCCGCGCCCTACGAGCCGCCCGACCACTGCGATCTCAAGGTACAAACAGCCACGCAGACCATCGAGGAATCCGTCGCAGCCCTGATCCGATACGTCCAGGAAATATTCCCGCTGAAGACGCGGTAATATCAGGTTGCTAAATGAAGACGTCACCCGTTTGGCTTTTAGGACGGATTCATCAGCAAGATGGTAGACGAGCTCCTTCTCGAGCGAGTCGTCGTCGAGTAGTTCGACTGAGCCGGAGCCGCTGACCTCGTCTATCTCCTCGAAGCTGTCTCATTTGAAGAAGACGATCGATCGGCCGTACTTCAGACCAAGACGATGCGGTCGCAGGGGCGTGGCATCGGGCCAGCCCGGCCAGTCAACGGCTGGAGACCATCCCCGGCATTGGCTTCATCACGGCGACCGCTCTGGTCGCAACCGTGGGCGATGCCCAGGCGTTCCGATCCGGGCGACAGTTTACAGCATGGCTTGGATTGACGCCCAGGCAACACTCGTCCAGCGAAAAGGAGCGGATCGACGGCATCTCGAAGATAGGGGACGTCATCTCCTCGTTATCGGCGGCACTGCCCTCGTCCGCTACACACGCCGCTGGGCAACCTTGGTCAGCATCTGGGCGAACCGGTTCCTCGAACACAAGCCCACCCGGCTGGTCTCGGTCGCCGTCGCCGACAAGATGGCCCGTATCGCCTGGGTGGTGATGACTCGCGAGGAAAACTACCGCGCCACACCAGCCGCAGTTTGAAGCCGACCAAGGTGCATCGGACATAAACAGTTTGGGCAGGAGAAAACGACACACGTGATGCTGATCCGGTCAAGCCGGCGGTCGGGACAACCTGGGTGATTCAACGGGCATCAAAGCGCGGCAGCTTGATGAGGACCCGATCCTCCGACACCATCATGGCCAGCGGCCAGAGGCCGCGCCCATCACCTCAGGTACCTCCTTCACACCCGGCCCGATAAAACACTCGACAGGCAATGCTTCGGGCATCTCAAAGACTGAGGAAATCAGCGGTACCCAGTGCCCGCGACAGGATTTCATCACTTCGGGGCGTATGCGCCACACTCCAGCTTTGACATCAAAATCCGACCATCGCAGGGTACAGGCGGCACGTTACGCGCCGCCCGACCGATCAGACATCCGATTTGCGCGCTCCACTACTGAGCACACATGCGCCGCCCAGGTTTTGAGCGCGTCCAGCTTTTCATCGCGATAGGAATAAAGATCATAGGTCTCCCCGAGTCGGCCGCCGACACTCTGGCCGATGACGCGTTCGGCAATATCCGGCCGGGTCCCGAGGCGCGCTAGCCCGGTGCGAACGGTGCGTCGGATATCATGCAAGGTCCAGCCGGTGACGCCTGATCTCTGGTCCAGTTTTCGCTTTGGCTTCACGAGGTTGCCGTAGGCGACCTCCCCCGCCGTCATAGAAAACACATAACCGCCCTTTTCCTTGAACGGCATCTGTTCCAGCAACTCGATCATCGCGTCGGTGAGTGGGACCAGGTGCGACCGGTCGCTCTTGTACCGCAACGCGGGTATGACCCAGTTGCGCAGCGGAAAATCGATTTCCTCCCAAGCCATGCACCGTAAATCATCCCGGCGCTGTCCGGTCAGCACCAACATGCGGAAATACTGGCGCGCGGGGTAGGAAAGCGCGTCGCATGCTCTCCAGACCTCGGCCAGTTCCCCGTCATCGAGAATACGGGACGCTGGCCGCTCCCTGGTCGGTTTTTTCACACCTTGCGTCGGGTCCTCCGAACAGAGGTCGTTCTCCAGCCCCCAGTTAAAAACCGCCTTGAGTCGCGCGAGTGCGCGGTTTGCCGCCACAGGGTAAGTCGGCTCGATCGCCGCGATCATCTGCCGGACATGGGCCCGCTCTATCTTGTCGAGCCGCACTGAGCCAAGATGAGGCCGGATATGATTGTCGATCTCACCTTCCGCCGGCTTCCAGCGCCGGACACGCTTCCGGAGATATTGTTTGACATACGCATCGCACAGCGCACCAACCGTGCCGGGAACGGTGATTGTGTCCTTGTCGCGCGGCTTCGGCGCCGGGTCTTCATCGCGTCCGATCGCCCGAACCACCGCCTCGGCTTCCTTGCGCGCCTCTGACAGCGTGTACGCCGGATAGGGCCAGCTCATCCGGCGCTGCTTCCGGTCGATCGGGCTGCGGTAGCGATAGCTGAACGCTTTCTTGCCATCGGCGGTGACACGCAACGCGAAGCCAGGCAACGCCGCATCGGTAAATTCGACACGGTTCTTCCTAGGTGGTTTGACGGTGTCGACGAAGCGGGCGGTCAAGACTTTCGGCATAGACGTAGAACCCTTCTGGGGTCACACTGGGGTCACAGGTGACATGAACTCGGGTGCGACCCCATGGTAGTCTATGTTCCATTAACTTCAAGATTTATATAAGAAAAATAGCGCCAGACGTTACGTTATGTTCACCCATGAATAAGGAATGTTTACGTCTTCTAGACGTGAAGCCTCACTGTTAAACTTAGCCCGGTACTTCGGTACCGGGCTTTTTTCTTGTCCGGGTCTGG
>CAYYXR010000089.1:0-5088 GCA_964475755.1 uncultured Rhodobacterales bacterium | reverse complement strand
TTCGGCCCAGACCTCGGCCACGGGCACGGCCCGGAACTTATCGTTCCGGCCAAGGAACGCCTCGACGCGCGCGGTGTTTTCCTCGGGCAGAAGCGAGCACGTGGCATAGATCAGGCGCCCACCGGGCTTGGCGAGCGGGGCGGCGCGATCGAGCAATTCGTTCTGAGTGGCCGTGAGATTGGCGAGATCAGCGGGCGTGATATGCCAGCGGGCATCGGGATTGCGCCGCCATGCGCCAGTGCCCGAACAGGGCGCATCCACCAGAACGCGATCAAAGCTGCCGGCCTGGCGTTTTAGCCATTTGTCTCCGTCTTCCAGGATGCGTAGCGTGGCATTGTGAATGCCCGCGCGGCGCAGCCTGAGTTTACTGCGCTCCAGGCGGCCCACGGACACATCGCAGGCGACGATGCGGCCCTTATTGTTCATGGCCGCGGCGATGGCGAGGGTCTTGCCGCCCGCCCCCGCGCACAGATCAATGACGGCATCACCGGGCTTTGCGTTCACCAGCTGTGCGCAGATTTGCGAGGCTTCGTCCTGCACCTCAAAGAGTCCGCTTTTGAATCCTTCGTGCGCGCCCAAAGCAATTCGGGCGGGCAATCGAACACCGAGCGGCGATAGCGGTGTGGGCTGTGCATCTAGACCCTCGCGCTTCAGGAACGAGAGCACGTCATCGCGGGTGCTTTTGAGAACATTCACGCGCAGATCAAGCGCGGCTTCTTCACCCAGGGCGGCGATTTCCTTATCCGCATCGTCGCCAAATGCAGCATCGAACTTCTCCAGAAGCCAGTCGGGGCACTCCAATGCGGCGGCGCGCGGCGCTTCCGCGCCGGTGTCTTTGGTCAGCACATCGAGTAGATATTTTTCATCGGAAGAAAGTGGCCGCGGGCCATGTTTGGCACCCGAAAACAAGCCCGCAACTGAATCGACGGATTTGTTTTCGCCGCGCACGAGATTACCCATCACAAGCATGCGCGCGCTGGGTGCCTTGCTTCCCAACGCAAACGACAAGCGCGCGCGATGCCTGAGAACCCGCCAAACCTGATCGGATACCGCGCGCCGATCCTTCGCGCCGAAGAAGCGCCGGGCGCGGAAATAGGCCGACATCACACCATCCGCCGGGCGGTCCGTCGACAAGACTTCGTCGAGCAGTTCGATGGCCGCTTGGATACGTGAGGAAGGCGTCATCGGGTCAAACGCCTCAGCATAAAGGTGTTTTGCATTTTTGTTTTTGTCGGCCTTCGCCGACGGGGCGCGATGCGGGCGTCATGACGGGCGTCTTTCCCCCGCGGGGAGAAGCGTCAGGTGTTGTTGAGGCGGTAGTTGGGCGCTTCACGGGTGACAGTAACATCGTGTACATGACTTTCGCGCATTCCCGAGCCGGTGATGCGCCGGAACTTAGCGTTCTTCTGTAATTCGGGAATACTGGCATTGCCGGTGTAGCCCATGGCCGCTTTCAGTCCGCCGACGAGTTGGTGAATGACCGCACCGGCAGGACCTTTATATGGCACGCGGCCTTCGATGCCTTCCGGCACCAACTTCATGTTATCGCGCACTTCCTCCTGGAAGTAGCGATCGGCCGAGCCGCGCGCCATGGCGCCAAGCGAGCCCATGCCGCGATAGTCTTTATAAGTGCGGCCTTGATAGAGGATCACTTCGCCGGGACTTTCTTCCGTGCCGGCCAATAGCGAGCCGATCATCACGCAATCCGCACCGGCGGCGATGGCTTTGGCGATGTCGCCCGAGGCTTTGATACCGCCGTCAGCAATGACCGGAATGCCCTTTTTCTTCGCGACTTCGCCGACTTCGAGAATGGCGGAAAGCTGCGGCACGCCGACACCGGCGACAATGCGCGTCGTGCAGATCGAGCCCGGCCCGATGCCGACCTTCACCGCGTCCGCGCCTGCATCGATGAGCGCGCGCGCCGCTTCGGGCGTTGCGATGTTGCCGGCGACAACCTGCGTGTAATTGGACTGGCGCTTGATCCTGTTTACGGCGTCGATCACACCGGACGAATGACCGTGTGCGGTATCGACCACAAGCACATCGACACCTGCATCCAGCAGTGCCTCAGCGCGGGCGTAACCGTCGTCGCCGACCCCGGTCGCCGCGGCGACGCGCAAGCGGCCCTGCTCATCTTTACAGGCCAAGGGGTAGGCACGCGCCTTCTCAATATCCTTCACCGTGACAAGACCAACGCAGCGCCGCTCATCATCGACCACGAGAAGTTTCTCGATGCGGTACTGATGCAGGAGTTTGACCGCTTCGTCGCGGCTGATGTTTTCCGGCGCCGTGATCAGGCGATCCTTAGTCATGAGCGCGCTGACAGGCTCTTTCATGTTTGTGGCAAAGCGCATATCGCGGTTTGTGAGAATGCCGACAAGCTTGCCGGTTTCGCGCTCGACCACCGGAATGCCGGAAATCTTGTGCAGATCGCGTAAGCGCAGTGCGTCGGCAAGGGTTTGATCGGGGAATATCGTGACCGGATTGACGACCATGCCGGACTCGAATTTTTTCACCCGGCGCACTTCCTGCGCTTGGTCTTCGGCGCTGAAGTTCTTGTGAATGACACCGATGCCGCCAGCCTGCGCCAAGGCAATGGCGAGACCGCTTTCGGTCACGGTATCCATGGCCGCAGAGATCAGCGGAATGTTCAGAGAAATGGTTTTGGTCAGGCGCGAGGAGGTATTGGTCTGGGCAGGAAGAACCGATGAGGCCGCGGGGACGAGCAGAACGTCGTCAAACGTCAGGGCTTCAGGTATTTCCATATGTCCTCCAGTCCTCGCCCCCTAGCTGTGATGCCCGGTGCGCAAATATGTACCGGGCGGCCTTAAAAGGTGCGGGGTTATGGCACGATTTATGGGGTGATACAAGGCCGGGGGCGGGGCAGCGAACCCGCTGATTTCACGCCCCGACTCAGCCCTTAAAACCGGTGGCGACCAGGTACATTTCGGCGGAATCCTGACGGCTGGCGGGGGGCTTCACGTGACGCACGGAGGCGCAGCGCTGTTTGATCTGCTTGAGAAGCTCGCCCTCGGTACCACCCTGGAAAACCTTACAGACAAATGTACCGCCTGGCGCGAGCACTTCGGCAGCGAATTCCCAAGCCGCTTCCGCGAGGCCCATGATGCGCAGGTGGTCCGTCTGATTATGGCCGGTCGCGGGTGCGGCCATATCGCTCAAGACGATGTCGGCCGGGCCGTTCAGCGCCGCTTTCAGTTTGCCGGGCGCGCGCGGATCGAGGAAGTCGAGGGTCATGCACGTTGCGCCCTCGACCTCGTCCCATTCATTGATGTCGATGGCCACCACCGAGCCGCCGCCTGCGTCCCGGGCATTCACACGCGCACATGCAACCTGTGTCCAACCGCCCGGTGCCGCGCCGAGATCAACGACCTTCTTGCCCGGTTTTAAGAAGTGAAGCTTGTCGTCCAGTTCCAAAAGTTTGTAGGCCGCACGTGAACGGTACCCCTCTTCCTTCGCGCGCGCGACGTAAGGGTCATTCAACTGGCGCTGCAGCCACCGCGTGGACCCGACAGGGCGTCCGCGGGCGGTTTTGACCCGCACGGTCAACCCCCGGCCGGATGTCGATGTTAGTCCAGAACGTTTGGAGCGGCGTTTACCGCCGCTACCTTTTCGCTGAGTCATGCGAACAAAACACTCACGCTTGCGCCGACGGCATATGCAATTCGCCGTCAGCAACGCGCAACATGGAGGGGTGGATCATATCCATCAGCAGGCCTTCGCGCAGGCCGCGGTCGGCCACACGCAACTTGCCCACGGGCCACTGCTTGCAAATGGCTTCCAGGATGGCGCAGCCGGCGAGCATGAGATCCGCGCGCTGCCAGCCAATACACGGTTCCGCAGCACGCTGCTGCAGGGTCATGGAACAAAGAGACTGGCTGGTGGCATGTACGGTTTCAAAATCAAGTGTAATGCCGTCCACCACCGCGCGATCATAGCGCTCCAACCCCATATGCAGTCCGCCCAAGGTCGTCACAGTGCCCGAGGTGCCAATCATCTGGGCCGTACCGTGGGTGATCTTCTCGCGGATGGCATATTTATTTTCAAATGGCTCGAGTAATTGGGACACCCGTTCGACCACAGCCTGATACGTACGGGTACACAGGTCTCCGCCGCCGCAATCTTCCGCGACCGTGACCACACCCATGGGCAATGAGATGCACCCTTTGACCGACAGACTGCGGTCTTCATGCACCTCGACAAACAAAACTTCCGTCGATCCGCCGCCGATATCGAATATCACCGCATAAGGAATGGAAAAATCCAACAGCGCCGCACAGCCCTTGAGCGCAAGCGTGGCCTCCTCCTGCGGAGAGATGATTTCCAGGTCCAGTCCCGTTTCCGAAACAACGCGGCTTAAAAATTCTGAGCAATTCGAAGCGCGCCGGCACGCCTCCGTAGCAACCTGGCGGGAGGTGACGACCTTTCTGCGGGTCATCTTGTCCGCGCAGCGTTTAAGCGCATCTATAGTTCTGTCCATCGCACTTTGCGCAAGACATCCGTTGGCACTCAGACCTTCTCCCAACCGGGTAATTCGGGAAAACGAGTCTACGATCCTGAATTCGCCGCGATGGTCATCACCCGGCAATGCGCGCGCGACGAGCATACGGCAATTATTGGTTCCAAGATCGAGCGCCGCAAACGATGCGTCTTTGCCGCGCGACGCCGACTTTGAAGCTGAGCAATTTGGATCTACCTTGCCCATCTCAAGCGACGCGGCGGCCTGCGCATTCGCGCCGGCGCCAGTTTTAACGGCCATTCGCCGATAATCCTTTTATGTCCCGGCGCGCCAACATCTGTGGCGCTGCCCCCTTCCACGTATGAGCATGCTATCGGCTTCACTGGCCAAGGAAAAGGCCCGTAACCGCTTCCTTTATGGAAACAATTGCCCGAAATCCCCTTGAATCCGGGATCAGTTTCCACAAGGATGCCGCCCTTCCTCAAAAGGGGCCGGAGACCTATATTCGCGGCCCGGGCAAGACAGCGCCGTTGCTGGGGGATCGTCTAATGGTAGGACAGCGGACTCTGACTCCGTCAATCTAGGTTCAAATCCTAGTCCCCCAGCCAATT
>CAYYXR010000088.1:0-5261 GCA_964475755.1 uncultured Rhodobacterales bacterium | reverse complement strand
AAGCAGACCGACGCCGACGTGGCCAGTTTCGACGGCGGTTTCGGCTCGGCGTACCTCGCTCGTCAGGTCGGCCAGAAGTTCGCGCGCGAGATCTTCTTCCTCGGGCGCGAGTATTCCGCTGACGATGCGCATCGCATGGGAATGGTGAACGCCGTCGTGCCCCACGCCGAACTCGAGTCCACCGCTCTGCAATGGGGCGCCGAAATCAACGGCAAAAGTCCGACGGCCCAACGAATGTTGAAGTTCTCCTTCAATCTGATCGACGACGGCCTCGTCGGCCAGCAGGTGTTCGCCGGCGAAGCCACGCGACTCGCATACATGACCGATGAAGCACAGGAGGGACGACTGTCGTTCCTCGAGAAGCGCGATCCCGATTGGTCGCCCTTCCCCTGGTATTACTGAGCGGGCGATGACTCGCCCTTTGATCGTCGTCGACTCCCCCGACGATCCCCGCATCCAATCCTTCCGACTCCGCGAACGCGAGCTGCGTCCGCGGCGACTACCCGACCGAGTACGCACCGGTATACGGCCCGAAGACCTCGAGAGGATCGACGCCGGCCTGTTCGTCGCCGAGGGGGATCTGGTCGTCGAACGTGCGCTCCGAGCCGGATACCGAGTTCGGTCGGTCCTCACCGATGCAACTCGCCCCTCACCGATCGTCGAGTGGATCGACGAATCCGTTGAAATCTTCGCGGCGTCGCAAGAAGCCCGTCGAATGCTGACCGGACTCGGGGTCGCTCTCGACATCATCGCCCTCTTCGAACGTCGTCCCCTCGTCGATGTCGATTCCCTTCTCGACACAGCCCGGCGGATCGTGATCGCCGAACGCGTCGACAATCCGACAAATATCGGCGCAATGGTTCGTAGTGCGGTCGCTCTCGGCGCCGATGCCTTCGTTCTCGATCACGAGAGTTCCGATCCACTCGCACGTCGAGCCCTCCGGGTTTCGATGGGAACGTCTCTCCTTCTTCCTCACACTCGGATTCGTTCGATCGACCGACTTCTCGAAAACATGCACGAGCGGGGATTCGAGACCTGTGCGCTCACCCCCGATCCGGATGTCTCGTCCATCCACGAAGTCGGGAGCCGGCTCGATGGCGCCGCTCGGGTCGCACTGCTCCTCGGAGCAGAGCGTGACGGACTCTCCGAGAGCACCCTCCACTTGGTGCGCCACCGCGTCCGAATCCCGATGAACGACAGGATCGACTCGCTGAACGTTGCCGCAGCGGCAGCGGTGGCCTGCTTCGCCCTCTTCGGCCCGACCGATAGCTGACAACGGCTTCAGGTCAACAACGGACCCAGAGCGTCGCCGTCGAGGTTCACTCCGAGCCACCGATCACCGTCGTCGCCGTCCACCAGGAACGACATGACGATTCCGCCGGTTTCGGCCGCTAGCCGAAGAAGGTCCTCGAAGCCCGGGAGAGCGAAATCCACGCTCCACGTCGCTTGCACCGGTGTGCTCATGATCGAGATCAGTCGAACGAATCGACGACCACCTTCACCGAGCCTCAATTCGGCGAAGGTCGTCAGGTCGCCCACGCCGTCACGAGCGATTGTTCCCACGAGATCGGGGAGTTCTGGACGGGCGTTGGCATCGAGTCGAACGACCGGATAGACCTCCCCAGCTTCGTCCAACAGCGTTCCGGCCGATCTGATCACGAGGGGCTCCCCCATCACGTCCTCGTCTCCAACCGGCACTCCGTCAGTCTGGTTGCCGAACCGTGGGGTGCGAAATCGGACTCGAACCAGCAGACTTCCGGGGTGCCCGGTACTGGCGTTCTCCTGCTTTCTTGCCCCGATCAACGAGGTGTCGTCGCCTCGGTTGCCGAGTTCATCGCTTCGAACAACGGCAACATCGTGCACGCCGAACAGCACACTGACGAGGTCGAGCACGTTTTCTTCCAGCGCGTCGAATTCGAACTCGAAGGTTTCGGCGTCGGACGGGACGACATCCTCACCGCTTTCTCTCCTGTGGCGTCGAAATTCGACATGTCGGTCGATCTGCGCTTCACCGACGTGAAACCTCGGATAGCGATCATGGCGAGCAAGCAGCCGCATTGCCTGTTCGATCTGCTCACTCGCTGGCGGGCCGGCGAACTTCCCGCCGACGTGGTTGGAGTCATCGACAATCACCCCGACCATGCCGATCTCGTCGAACACATGGGAGTCCCCTACTTCCACCTTCCCGTGTCACCCGGAGCCAAAGAGCAGCAGGAGTCAGAGGTTCTCGACACACTGGCCTCTCTTGGAGTCGATCTGGTCGTGTTGGCTCGATACATGCAGATCCTGTCTCCGCGGATCGTCGACGCATATCGTTCGCGCATCATCAACATTCACCACTCGTTCCTCCCGGCTTTCATCGGAGCCAACCCGTATCGCCAAGCTCACGATCGCGGCGTGAAGCTCATCGGAGCCACTGCGCACTACGTGACCGAAGAACTCGACGAAGGACCGATTCTCGATCAGGAAGTCTCCCGTGTCACTCACCGTGATTCGGTCGCCGAACTCACACGCAAAGGTCGCGACCTCGAGACGATCGTTCTGGCACGAGCGGTACGAGCCCACCTCGAACATCGGGTTCTCGTCTACGGACGCAAAACCGTCGTTTTCGGCTGAGACAACGCTTCGTCGACTCCGTTCAGGACTTCGGAGCCGAGATCGGTAGACCGGTGTCGTTGCGCAAGTGTTCGGCGGCCTTCGTGAAGTAGGCCATCATCTCACTCGCAACGTCGGGGTCCTCACACACCACCTCGACCGCCCGAGCCATGTGCACCAACCAACGATCTCGTTCGAGAGGCCCCACTGTGAATGTCATGTGGCGCATCCGGAGACGAGGATGGCCGCGCTCCTCCAAATACGTGGTCAGACCGCCCCAGTAGTGGGCGAGGAACAGCGAGAGTCGTCGCTTGGCCCCGTCGAGATCGGAGTGGTCGGGATACAGCGGCCACAACACCTCATCGACGACCACGCCCCGATAGAACTCGTCGACCAGGCGTTCGAAAAACGGCAGGCCGCCGACACGGCCGTAGAGGTCGTCGATCACGAGAACTGCGGATCCTGCCAGTCCGGAAAGACGTCAGGTAGGCCGTCACTCACCTTCACGGGGAAGTCGGCGGGTCTCTTTTCGAGGAAGCTCATGACTCCTTCGCTCGCGTCGGCACTCGCTCCACGGGAGTTGATCGCCCGAGAATCGACCCGATGCGCCTCCATCGGATGGTCGGCGCCCAGCATGCGCCACAGCATCTGGCGAGTGAGCGCCACCGAGACCGGCGCCGTACCGTTGGCGATCTCGAGCGCGATCTCTCGAGCGACGTTCATGAGCTCGTCGCCGGCGTGCACGCTGCGCACCAGGCGTCCTCGGAGCGCTTCTTCGGCACCGATGATTCGACCGGTATAACACCACTCGGCGGCCTGTGAGATCCCGACCAGGCGGGGTAGGAACCAGCTACTCGCCGCTTCGGGGACGATACCCCGCTTGGCGAAAACGAACCCGAACCTGGCCCCGTCGCTCGCCAGTCGAATGTCCATTGGCAAAGTCATCGTCACACCGACTCCGACCGCCGCACCATTGATCGCTCCGATGACAGGCTTTTTCGACTCGAAGATGCGCAAGGCCACCAGCCCACCACCATCACGTACAACCCCTGACTTCGCGGCCACATCACTCCCGCCTTTGGCGAACGTCTCGCCACCACCCGACAGATCGGCTCCGGCACAGAACGCTCGACCGGCGCCGGTGACGATCACGGCCCGCACATCGTCGTCGGCATCGCTCGCGTCGAAGGCGGCGATCATCTCTTTCAACATGCGGTTGGTGAAGGCATTCATCTTGTCGGGTCGGTTCAACGTGATAGTCGCCACGGGCCCGTCGACGGAATAGAGAATCTCTTGGAAGTCCACGTGCCGACCCTAAACGATGGTCGGATTGACGTCAGACGTCGAGGAAGCGGGACGCAGCGATTCCGGAACCCACTGCCCCGGCCAAGGCTCCGATGAGAAGCAAGACCAGCATCACACCGCTCACGTATCCGTCAGAGACTACGAGTGCCGCCAACTCGGTGTCGTTGAAGTCGTCGACCGCTCCCGACCATGCCGAGTTCAGACCCCAGAGCCCACCACAGGCGAGCACCCCGCCGATCAGACCCTGGAGCAGCCCCTCGAGCATGAAGGGGATCCGAATGAACCAGTTGGTGGCACCAACCAGTTTCATGACTTCGATCTCCCGCCGTCGAGCGAACATCGCTGTTCGGATGGTGTTCCAGATGAGTCCGACCGCAACGACCAGAAGAATGATCGACATGGCCGTCGTTGCCACGCGGATGAACTGAGACACCCTCGACACGACGTCGAAGACGTCCTGCGCGTAGGCAACTTCCTTGACTCCGGCCAACTGGCGGAACTGCTCACCCAACTCACGTACGAGCGACGAGTCTTCGGCAATGGGAACAACCTTGAACTGCGACGGAATGTTCTCGGGCGTGAGAAGTCGCAAAGTGCCCGGATCTCCTGCGAACAACTTCTCGGCTTCGGCGTAACTTTCGGCCTGATCGAGGTAGCGCAGCCGATCGATGTCGATCACCGACGGCTGCGATCGAAGCGCGTCCTCGACCAGTTGGATCTGTTCGACGCTCGCATCGGAACGGATGTACACGATCAGCTCGACGTCACCCTTCCATCGGGTGAGGAGATTGTCGAAAGCCCGCTGGATCAGAAACGTTGAACCCACGAGAAGGAGCGACACGGCCGAAGTGACGATGGCGGCCGCAGTGAGGGTGACGTTCCGGCGAAGACTGGCGAAGGTTTCGCGGAGCGCATAGCTGATTCGAGCGAGCATCAGTCGTACACCCCTCGCTCCTGATCGCGCACGATGATGCCTCGATCGAGCTGGACCACTCGACGTCGCATCATGTTGACCACTCGGGTGTCGTGGGTGGCCATGACCACCGTGGTGCCGGTGCTGTTGATGCGCTCGAGAAGACGCATGATGCCTTCACCCGTCGTCGGGTCGAGGTTCCCTGTCGGTTCGTCGGCGAGAAGGATGAGTGGGCGATTGACAAACGCCCGGGCGATCGAAACGCGCTGCTGCTCACCACCGGAGAGCTGATGCGGAAAGCGATCGCTCTTGTCGGCTAGACCGACCAATTCGAGAACTGCCGGGACTTGCTGTCGAATGACATGACGTGGACGTCCGATGACTTCCAGTGCGAACGCCACGTTCTCGAAGACCGTCTTGTTGAGCAACAATTTGTAGTCCTGGAAGA
>CAYYXR010000087.1:0-5274 GCA_964475755.1 uncultured Rhodobacterales bacterium | reverse complement strand
TCAAGGGTGCTTCGAGTTTCACGACCATCACCGCAACCGGTGGAACGATTACCGGCATCACGGATCTCGCTCTTGCAGATGGTGGAACAGGTGCTAGCACAGCTTCCGCAGCACGAACGAATCTCGGTGTAGCTATCGGCAGCGACGTCCAAGCCTGGGATGCGGACTTGGACACGTTCGCAGCTCTCGCCAAAACTGACGGTAATTTCATTGTTGGTACGGGAGTCGGTTGGACTATCGAAAACGGTGCAACAGCTCGCACAAGTCTTGGACTCGGATCCCTCGCTACTCAATCGAACGTGGATAACGGCGATTGGTCGGGAACTGATCTATCGGTGGCTAACGGCGGTACGGGTGCAAGCTCACTAACCGATCATTACGTATTGGTCGGCTCCGGTACTGGCGCCATTACGCCGGTTACCCCTGGGACTTCCGGTTGGGTGCTTACCTCGAACGGAACGGGCGCAGACCCTACATTCCAAGCGGCGCCGGCGGGTGGTGCAACTTACGTCTACAAAGCCGCCGATGAGTGTATTACCAGCAACGCAACGCACCAAGCCGACGATGATTTGCAATTCACCGCATCGGCAAACACGAAATACGCCGTTGTTATCTACGGGTTATTCAATAGCCACGCAACACCTGATCTAAATGTCGGTTTAAGTGTTCCGTCTGGAAGTGCGAATTTTTCACTCACTCAGTACCAAGACACCCGCTCGACCGATATGGATGAAAGCACGACATATTTGATCTATACCGACGGAACCGATAGAGGGTTTAAAGCGGTTGGGGTTGTCGACGTCGGGGGAACTGGCGGTACTTTTAGTTTCGACTTTTCGCAAAACACATCCGACGCTAATAACACTTGCATGAAAGAGGGTTCATGGCTCTCTTACATGGAGCTGTAACCAATGTCAGACAACATGGAAGCCAGGCGCCGAGCGCAAGCCGCCTCCGCCGCAGCTCGTCGCAGAGCTGCGGAAGAACGGCAACGCCAGTTAGCGAACCGTCTCCGGTCAACCACGAAGGTAACTCCCAAGCCAGCTCCACCGGTGAAGGCTCTGGTTTACAAGCCGCCAAGCAAACCAGCTCGGAAACCGGTGTTCCGAAAACCGACTCCGAGCCGGAACAGTACCGATGCCCAAGCGAAAGCCTTTGAAGGTCGAACCACGAAAGGAACACAGCGGAAGTTTGTGCCGATAGCCAGGAAAGGCGCACCGAAACCAACAGGCACACAAAACGCAGCTCCCGCCGCAGCTCGCCCAACAGATCAAAAGCTGATAGATCAGGGCTTGAAAGCGAACCTGGTGTACGGGGCTAAGTTCTTCGCAACCGAGATATTCACTCCAGCAGGTAAGGTCAAGGCTGGATCCGCCGCGTATCAAGCTCTAAACAAAGTCGGATCTAAAGCCGCTCAGAACGCCAGTAAAGCAAAACGGGCAGCGCAAACCGCACCAGCTCCAAAGCCAAAACCGAAGAACAATCGGGTGCAGGAAAAAGTAAAGGAGCGACCAGGGCAGAAGAAACCAGCTCCCGCACCGTACAAGCCTGGATCTAAGTTCAAGCCTAAAGGGTTGTCCAAAAAGGAAGCGGATCGCCTCAATAAGTCGCTAACCGGTAAATCCCGCAACGTCGCAAAAGAAAAGCAGGATCTAATCACGCTCCGGCAGAAAGCCGCGCAACAAAACACCAGGAAAGCGGCTCAGGCCAAACAGCGAGCGGAAGCCGCAAATAGATCCGCAAAAGAAGCCCGCGACAAGGCTCGTAAATACCGAGCTGAAAGCAAAGCGGAAAAAGAGCTAAAGAAAACTGTTGAAGCTCGTAACGCCACAGCAAACCGGCAAAAGGAAATCAACGACAAGCTCAGAGCCGCCGCAGAGCGTAAAAGATCTGCACAGCTAGGAGCTGGCGGCGCTGCGCTCGCTGCTGGCACTCAGGGCGGTAAAAAAGAGAATCCACAACCAAAGCCGGAACCGAAATCCGACCCAAAGCCAACCGAGACTAAAAAACCGAACATTGGCGGCAGTGATGAAGAACGGGACGCACCAAAGCCGGAGCCTCGGAAGGAAACGGCGAAAGAAGATCCCAAACCAAACCCGAAGCCGGTAGAAACTCCGCCCGACACTCGCCCGAAGCCGAACATTGGCGGCAGCGATGAAGAACGGGACGATCCCAAACCGGACACTACGCTAAAGGAAACCGAGAAAAAAGAAGCACCACCAGCGGACGATACCGACACCGGCGACAAGCCAGCGGACGATACCGACACCGGCGACAAGCCCGCGGACGATACCGACACCGTCGACAAGCCAGCGGACGATACCGCCACCGTCGACAAGCCAGCGGACGATACCGACACCGTCGACAAGCCAGCGGACGATACCGACACCGGCGACAAGCCAGCGGACGATACCGCCACCGGCGACAAGCCAACGGACGATACCGACACCGGCGATAAGCCAGCGGACGATCCGCCGCCACCGGAAACGCCGAAGGAAGATCCCAAACCGGATCCAACACCAACGCCGCCACCACCTCCGCCAGTAAGTTCCCCGCCGAAGCTGCGGCAGCCGAAACGGGCGCAGGGTAAGCCGGTGATCGTGAAGCTAAAGAAAAAAGGGTATGTGCCAGCCGAGATTACATACCGGCAAGGTGTTGTAGAGCGCTCGAAAGAGCTACCGACCGGCCGCGAGCGAGTTGGTAAGGATCTCTCGGTTAGAGTGCCTAACGATCCGAAGCTAAAACCGACCGACACCGTTCGGGTAACGAAGCTAAAAAAGCGGACAAAGGGTTACAAGATTCCGCAGGCAGTCCGAATATCCTCGACAGCTCTGGCGAAGATCTATCCAGACCGGATCGAGTTTGAAGGTACTCGCCCAAGCAAAACAAGAAAGCGACTTGAACTCTAAATGAATAACGCTCTCGCAATCGCTCTCGGAATAGGCGCACTAGCGTTCGCAATTGTTCTCGGATTGACCAACGGATTCAGTAACGCTCCGGTGGCATCCAGTGATACAAGTGTTCACCAATCAAGCCCCACGGTTGACGATGATATTGATCGTGGTTACTTACCAGGGCATACCTGGATAAATCAATCAGGCGGATCCGCATGGATAGCAATATCCGTTTCGGACGGAGCCGCCGACTGGAATCAAATCGACTAAGGATCCTGACTCATGGCAAGGCCGGTATTACTTCGCAAACCTCAAACTCTGACTGATGAGCAGATCGCCAGGGCAAGAAATCGCCAGGGTGAAAAAGCTCAGAAGGTCGATGATGCCGAAGCTCACGTAATTCGTACAACTCGAGTCGCCAAGACGGAACGAGCTGCACGAATACATGAAATGTGGAAACGGGATCCAGGTGATGCGGATATTGTCGGCGTTGACGTTCCACTAGATCAGAAGATCGACGTAAAGCGCAGAGAAGAACGCAGTAAGGCCGGTGAGTTTCCGCCGCCGCCAGTCAAGCCAGCCAAGCCAACCAAGAAACGAGCTGGTGCCGGTAAGAAAAAAGGCACGATAACCGAGCCGCTAAAACCAGGCGAGAAATTCAAGGGCTGGAAGATCATTGGCGGCACCTCCTCACAGCGCAAGTTGATAGATCAACAAATAAAGGAAAATTGGTCTAAGGGTGAACGGGATCAGATCGCAGGGCTGGTTATACAAATCGGCACAGGATCCGGTGTTAGCAAGAGTGCGGCCGGTGTTTATTTAGACGATGCCAGGTTCGCAAAGGCTCGCGTACTTTCTGGATATAAAGATAAAGCCGTATCTAAGAAAGCGGCTCAGATCGAAGGCGCTCACCACTTCATCAAAGTCGGTAAAGATTACGTCCAGGGAACTACTGTGACTCACGAAGTAGCGCACCACATCCGAGCGCAACGATTGAGAGCTGGTGCGCCCACCGATGATCTTTCAGCTCGTAAACAACGAGATCTATTCTTCGACCATGATCGAGAAGAAGTCGGAACAGAACTCGAAACGCTAGCCCGACATAACAAATGGGAAAGCAACTCTCCGTATGCGAAAGACTCCAACGGTGTTCGCAGGATCGAGCGACCTGATCCATCCGGTTATTACCACGCAACGAGTATCCCGCCTAAACACTCCGTACGGCAGATCGAAAACCAGGATCGAGCAATTATGACTTTTGACGGATCCCTAGAGAATCGAAAAAAGCGTGGTGGCGTGACTGTTCAGAATCCAGACGGAACATATAAAAGAACAGCGCCCGACGAGAAGCTAAGAACATCTGGCATCAAAGGGCGGAAGCTCCGCACACGAATAAACAAGCGTTGGAATGAAACACATCTTGGTAAGTCCCACATGGGTAAGGGCAAGATTACCGGCAAGGCCGAACACCTGGATCAGTATTTCGCCACCCTCGATAAAGACGGTAACGTAACAAACAAGGTTCACATCCGTTCAGCTGGTCTAAAGAAGGGCGATAAAGAAGCGATCTCACTTCTGAAAGGGGATCCCCGCACAGCTCGTATCGTCAAATACAACGATGGAAAGCCACGAACGATAGCCAGGCCACCTAAATCCAGCCGTAAGCGCCTAACGCTCTCGTAAGCTAGTCGGCGGACTGTCCTAATCGTTCGGCTTTGGTTAGATCTAACTCGGAGTGATTCTTCGCTGCAACATCAGCGGTTCCGAAGTAGATGTAATGTCGCATTGCTGAATCGGTAGACCAGCCGCCGACTTCTTTGATTTGGTTGTACGGAACGCCAATGCTCGCCATTTTGTTGAAGTGCCAGCGCCGGAGATCATGGGTTCCAAGTGTTTTCATCGGGTTCCTGCTAACCCTGTTCAGCTCCGCTTTTACCCGCTGCATCATTGACCGTACCAGGACATTCGAAATCGGGTATCCGTCACCGCCAATAAAAGCGTGTTCAGAAACGTCGATCCGCTGATCCAGGTATTCCGCCAGCACAAGCCTCGTTGGTTCATTCACACCGACAAGGCGCTCTTTCGATCCCTTGCCGTACACCTTCGCCCGATGTCGTATGGATCCGTCTGGATTCTGAATGTCTGAACGTGTCAGGCGCACCAGCTCGTTACACCTGACACCCGTATGCACCAAGAAGAAAACAATCGCCTTATTCCTGGCTTTCATCCGCGGGTTACGTCCAACACGGCCAGCCGCTTGCAAGATCTCGGTAATTTGATCGTCGGTAGGTGGCTCGACATATCGAACCTCGGAACGCAGGCCTTTTACGTTCAACCACGGATTCGATTCGACGTACCCGATCATCACCAGGTAATCCCA
>CAYYXR010000086.1:0-5393 GCA_964475755.1 uncultured Rhodobacterales bacterium | reverse complement strand
ACGGCTGCAAATCCACGAACGGCTGACCGCACAGATCGCGACGACATTGAACGATGTGCTGCAGCCGAAAGGCGTCGGCGTCGTGGTTGAGGCAAGTCACGGCTGCATGACGACGCGCGGCGTGGAAAAAACCGGCCTCACCATGGTCACCAGCCAGATGATGGGCACGTTTCGCGATGACCCCTCCACCCGACGCGAATTTATGTCCGCCATCGGCAATCCGACCTCGGGCCCGCGCAACATCATCTGATCTGTCCCGGAGGGTCTGATGCTCGACTTCCGCCCGGCGCTATTCGTCATCGGCATTCTTCTGGTCACCCTGGCGCTCGCCATGCTGGCGCCGTTCGCGGTCGATCTGGTGGCGGGCAATATCGACTGGCAGGTATTCGCAAGCGCCGGGCTGTTGACCCTGTTTGTGGGCGGGGTTCTGGTTTTGACCAACAGGGCCCCGGTCTCGCATCTCACCATCCGGCAGACCTTTATCCTGACCGCGGCAAGCTGGCTGGTTCTGACGATGTTCGCCGCCTTGCCCTTTCTGTTTTCGGAACTGGAGATGAGCTATACGGACGCGTTTTTCGAAGCGATGTCCGGTATCACCACAACCGGTTCAACGGTCATTACCACCATCGATACCGCGCCGCATGGGATATTGCTCTGGCGCGCGCTTCTGCAATGGCTGGGGGGGATCGGAATTATCGTCATGGCGGTCGCCGTCCTGCCGATGCTGCGGGTCGGGGGTATGCAGCTTTTCCGGGTTGAGGCCTTTGACACCATGGAGAAAGGTCTGCCACGCGCGGGCCAGATCGCCGTCGGCATCGGCGGCGTCTATGTCGGGCTGACGGTTATCTGGTGGCTGGGTCTCTGGATGCTGGGGATGGGCGAATTCGATGCCGCGGTCCACGCCATGACGACCATCGCGACCGGCGGCTATTCGAGCGCGGATGAGTCGATCGGGTTTTTCGATAACCGGGGGATCGAGGTATTCATTATCTTCGGCATGATCGTCGGGTCGGTGCCGTTTATTTTTTACCTGCAATTTGTCCGCACCGGTTCATATGTGTTGGTGAAGGACTCCCAGGTACGCTATTTCCTCGCCATCGCCGCCCTGGCCTCCGCCCTGGTGACAATCTGGCTGTGGCGCACAAACGATGATTTTTCACTCGCCACCGCGATAGCGGGCATTTTCAACACCATCTCCATCATGACGGGAACCGGCTATTCGGTCGGCGACTATCAGGCATGGGGTGCCTTTCCCCTGATCATCCTGTTTTTCCTGATGTTTGTCGGGGGCTGCGCGGGTTCCACGTCCTGCGGCATCAAGGTGTTCCGGTTTCAGGTCCTGGGCTCGATCGTACGTAACCAGTTCTTGAGAATGCTGCATCCGCACGGCGTTTTCGTGCCGCATTACAATCACCGACCGGTCGATAACGAGATCATATTGTCGGTCATGAACTTCTTTTTCCTGTTCATGCTGTCATTCGTCGTGCTGGCGCTTGCGCTGGGCGCGCTGGGGCTGGATTACATGACCGCGATTACCGGCGCGGCGACGGCCATCTGCAATGTCGGACCGGCCATGGGGCCGGTGATCGGACCGACGGGGACGTTCGAACCGTTACCGGATGCGGCGAAATGGATACTTTCGGCGGGCATGCTGCTCGGCCGTCTCGAACTGTTCACCGTGCTGATGCTTCTGGTACCGGCTTTCTGGCGCGATTGAGGGGTGTGTGCGGGCGCGACGTTCTAACGCCGCCATTCGGTGAAATGTTTGGCGATCTGATGCTCCAGCGCCCGGTTCAGGTCGTTCATCATCGCCTCGGTGATGCGGAACCAGATATCCTCGCGTTCCGAGAGGGTGACGTCTTCCGCGACCGTGCGCGTCCGCGTTGCCCGCGAACTGACCATCGCCCGCCGCGTCCCGTTTGGCGCAAAAATTTCCAGCCGGACCTCCAGCTCCCCGTCATAGCGTTCCGACTGATCCGTGGTGAAAGCCCCGCGAATGCCCGTCGTGCGTTTCAGCGGTACTTCGACGACACCGCCTTTCGTGACGGTGGCCCGCAGCCGGTCCGGCCCGCCCCGTGCGCGAATACGGTCCTGGACCCAGCGCTCCGCGGCCACCGCGGGTTTGACCGGGAATTCATGCTCTACATTAGGCGCCTTGCCCGGTGATACGTAAACCGTTCTGACCTCAACCGAATTGACGGCGAGACCGATGGGGTCGAGATGGCTGTATCTCAGCTCGGGAAAATTCTTTCCGGGTGGTGTCTGAACACAGGCCGCGGACAGAAAGGCGAGGCAAACACAGACTAGAATTCGGCTGGCGGAATTTTTCATCGGACTCCTCTTCGCATCGAGGCAAGAGAAACACGCCCCGCCGGAAACAGGCAAGATAAACCGGCAAATCAGGCAAAAATGTGATCGATATCGGCGGGCGTGAACCTGTATTCCCGATTACAAAATTCGCAATTCACCACGACATCATCGCCGATCTTCATCTGCGCGATCTCGCTTTTCGGGAAATTCCCGAGAACTTCCTGCACCCGGCCACGCGAACAGCGGCATTCCATGCGCAACGCCTCCGTCCGAAACACCCGGACACCGTCTTCGTTGAACAGACGGTAAAGCAGGTCGTGCGGATGCAGCCCGCCCGACAGCAGCTCATCGTTTGTGCAGCTTCCCATCAGGACCACCGCGCGGCGCCAGGCCTCATCGACATCGACAATATCGGCATCGCCCGATTGAAGCTGATACCCCTTGCGGGCAAGCCTCTGCAGCATCAACCCACCGGCGCGCCATCCATCTTCACCTCGACCGACCGCGATCTTGAAAGCCGCTTCGGACTGAACCGACTGGCGGAAATAGGCCTGCGCGCATTCGGCCAGCGTGCCGCCTTCCAGGGGGACAATCCCCTGATAGGGGCGTTGCGAACCGCCGTGATCAAGGGTGAAGACCAGCCGGCCGCCTCCCAGCAGACGCGGCACGGGCAGTGATTCCATGCTGTCATCGCCGCTCGTCAATTCCGCGACCGCCGCCTCATCAAACCGGGCGTAGCCGCGTATTTTGCCATCATGCGTCAGATCGGCGACCAGCAGCCTGATCGCGTCGTCGCCATGCGCCTGGATCGTCAGCACGCCCTTGCGTTTGAGCGTGCCGGACAACATCGCGCCGACAACCATCAATTCACCGAGCAGGTGCGCGACCGGGGCGGGATAGCTGTGCGCGGAAAGAATGGCGTCTATGGCGCGGCCAAGCCGTACAAGACGGCCCTGGGCCGCCATGGATTCAACCTGAAAGGGCTGGACGAGATCGTCCGGCGCGGTCATCGGGTCAGGCACCACATAAGGATGCCCTTCTGCGCATGAAGGCGGTTTTCCGCTTCGTCCCAGACCACGGATTGCGGACCGTCGAGTACGGCGGCGGTGACTTCCTCGCCCCTGTGGGCGGGCAGGCAGTGCATGAAAATCGCGCCGGGGCCGGCCTGATTCATCAACGCCTCATCCACCCGATATGGCTCCAGCAGGCGCTGGCGGCGTTCGCCCGGCTGATCGCCCATCGACACCCAGGTATCCGTCACCACGCAATCCGCGCCGGCGACCGCTTCCGCCGGGTCCTCGGTCGCCAGAACCCTTGCGCCGGCGGCCCTGGCGCGCTCGATTTCCTGGCCGTTGACCGCGAACTCCGCCGGGCATGCCAGCCGTAAATCGAACCCGAACGCAGCAGCGGCCTGTAGCCAGGTCGCCGCCATATTATTGCCGTCGCCGCACCACGCGACACGGGCGCCCGAAATCGGCCCGACATGTTCTTCATAGGTCAGAACATCTGCGAGAAGCTGCACCGGGTGGGACCGGTCGGTCAGCCCGTTGATTACCGGCACGGTCGCGTTTTGCGCCAGTTCCGACAGCTTGTCGGGATGGTTCGTCCTCAGCAGGATCGCGTCGACATAGCGGCTCAACACCCGCGCGGTATCGGCGATGGTCTCGCCCCGTCCGATCTGCAAATCGCCCTGATTTAGCGCGACGACATCGCCGCCCAGCTGTTTCATCCCGACCTCGAACGAAACGCGCGTCCGGGTTGACGGTTTCTCGAAAATCATCGCGAGCGTTTTCCCCGCGAGCGGGGCGGCGGGCCCGTCACCGCGTTTGAAAGACGCACCGGAATCGATCATCAGCCGGAGTTCGTCCGCACCGATCAAGTCAAGGTCGAGAAAATGTTTTGGCGCGCTCATGACGACAGGCCCCGGCAGGCCGTCTCGATCATCTCCACCGCTTCGGCAACATGGGACTCATCGATAATCAGCGGCGGCAACAAGCGCACGACATTGTCACCGGCGGGCACCGTCAGCAAACCGGCGTCGCGGCAGGCGGTTACCATATCGCCCGCCGGCACCACGCATTTCATGCCGATCATCATTCCCGCGCCGCGGACCTCTTCGATCAGACCGGGATGGGCGGCTGCGACCGCACCGGCCTTTTCCGCGAGAAGCGCGCCTGTTTTCCGGGTCCGTTCGAGAAATCCATCCTCCAGAAGCACATCGAGAACCGCGTTGGCAACCGACATCGCCAGCGGATTACCGCCGAAGGTGCTGCCATGGGTGCCGGCAGTCATGCCCGCGGCCGCTTCCGACGTCGCAAGGCACGCGCCCACGGGAAACCCGCCACCGAGCCCCTTGGCGAGCGCGATAACATCCGGCGCCACGCCCGATGCCTGATAAGCGAACAGATGCCCGGTCCGCCCGATGCCCGTTTGGACCTCATCGAAAAACAACAAGAGCCCGAATTCGTCGCAGGCTGCCCGCAATGCCTTGAGGAATTCCGGGTCCGCCGGGCGGATGCCGCCTTCGCCCTGAACCGGCTCGACAAGGATAGCCGCCGTCTCCGGCGTGACCGCACCGCGCAGCTCGTTCAGATTGCCGAACGGCACCGTATCGAACCCATCAACCATCGGTCCGAACCCGGCCTGATGTGCCTCATTGGCGGCGGCTGAAATCGTCGTCAGTGTCCGCCCGTGGAAACTGCCGTTGAAGGTGATGACCCGGTAGCGTTCGGGATGGCCGTTGGCGCTGTGAAATTTCCGCACCAGCTTGAGTCCGGCCTCAACGGCCTCCGCACCCGAATTACAGAAAAAGGCGGTATCGGCGAAACTGTTTTCGACCAGCTTTCGCGCCACCGCTTCCTGTTCGGGGATACGATAGAGGTTCGAACAATGCCAGAGCTTCGACGCCTGATCGGTGAGCGCGGCGACCAGCTTCGGATGGCTATGGCCGAGCGCATTGACCGCGACACCCGATCCAAAATCGAGATAGCGCGCGCCGTCGGCGGTATACAGATAGGGACCCTCACCGCGTTCAAACGCGATGTCGATCCGGGCATAGGTCGGCATGACTTCGGAAATCACGG
>CAYYXR010000085.1:0-5430 GCA_964475755.1 uncultured Rhodobacterales bacterium | reverse complement strand
GGTTGTCCAGCTTGTAGTGCGACGCGCACATGGCGCCCTCCCACACCTCGCCTTCCTGCAGTTCCCCATCACCGAGCATAACGTAAACACGGGAAGGATCGCCCTGATGGCGGAAGCCCATGGCCATTCCGATGGCGACCGAGAAACCTTGGCCTAGTGAACCAGTGCTAGTTTCTACCCAAGGTACACAGCCAACGTGGGGGTGACCTTGTAGCGCACTCCCAAGTTTGCGCAAGCGGGTTATGTCTCCCTTAGAGATCACCCCAAGTACGGACCCGACGGCGTAAAGCGCTGGACACGCGTGCCCTTTCGACAGTATCACTGAGCCGTCGACATCGCCATTCTTCTGTCGTCTCGATCCGTACCGAGTGAATAGCGCAACCAAAACGTCGACCGAGGACAGCGAACCACCCGGATGCCCGGATCCGGCGTGAAAAATACTCGTAAGCGCCTGACGCCGAACCTCCAGAGAAAAATCCACTAATTCCCTCGTCATCTTCCTCACACTCCTTAAGGCACGTATGAAAACGGCGCGTCGTATAGCCGAACCAGACTGCCTTCACGGACGCCGCGCTGGAGACACACATGAGAAATTTCTGACTGATACGCATATGACGATACGATCACGCGATCGTATACGGAAAAATCAAGCTCAACCGGGTTCAATACTTCTAACCCAGTTACCGCCACCTTGTCGAAATTCCTGTCGCACAAGTCGAAATTCGGCCCCCACCCCAAACTCTGGAGATATTTCACGAGCTCTGCACCATGAAGCCCGGCTCCGTAAACCAGAATACGTTTCGTTTCGCCGCGATCCAGTGCAACCTTAACCTTGCGGAGCGCCTCCACTTTCGATCTTCTCCATAAATCGAGCGATGAAACTCCGAATATTCGAGACATAGCCAAAACCTCATCACTCCTTGGTAAATGTGAAGTGCGCTTGGCTTTTCGCGCGATCAAGCGAATTCCTGGATAATGGTCTCGTTGCACGGCAGAAACTATTTCTAGTCCAAGCTCTAGAGCTATCCAAGTTAGGGTCACAAGGGTAAAGTTAAGAACGTGAAAGTAGCCAAGAGGCAACGAAATGCTGCGTTCACACCGGGCACCATCTGGAACCTCAACATAAATAAGCCCAGAATCGCTCAGGCACTCAAGCACCTTTCTCAAGACGGCTTTCGGGTTGTTGAAGTGTTCTAAGCAATGAGAGAGAACCGCGATGTCATAATTTTTCTTTCGCAGCTCCGCTTGCTCGAAACGATCCGCATACACCTCGCACTCTGGAATGGCCCGACAGGCATTTGCTCCACCAGTGCTCTCAACTAAGCAAGCGCTGCCGAACTTAAAGGTCCGAGAAGGTTCTTCCCTAAGCATTCGGAACAGAGTACCGTCTGAAGCTCCAACCTCTAAGTACCGAACATTCGCAGATGAAACGTCCTGAGAATAGGCTAAACAGTCGACGATTTCCTCTACCTGAAGCACTTTCGTCGAAAAGTTCCAAACATCTGGGGCGAGCGGCTCTAGTGGATCCTGCTGATGGCCATGAAAGGCTTCAAAATTAAACTTCGGCGTATACAAGATGGAATCATCGGTCCTTGTTCTGGAAAACAGAGTTCCACACTTATTACACATATCCACTGTAAAGAAAAACTGTTCTCCTAACTCCGCTACATAGCCTTTATCGATCGCCAACGCAGAATCAGCAGGGTGATCGCATACGGGGCAACTTTTCAACTCATGAAGTTCACTCATCCCGACCCTCGGCTATCACATCTTGCGCATCAATGCGAGCGAGAGTCGGCCGATCATCCACTTTCCCCGACCAATCCCAATCGATGCAGTTGCTGCATACACAGCTTGGCTCGATACGACCAGCTACGTGATCCGCCCGTAAGCGTCGCATAGCGTCGTTCTGCCAAGCTTCAGCAATCGTCATGTTGCGAATATTTCCGACAGAGAGCTCCCCGTCGATGTTTTGGCTACACGGTACTAGTTCGCCGTTCGCCAACACGACCAGCCTGAGCCACAACTGGCGGCATGGTAGCCGGTTCTCCCGAGACCTATCCATTATCGCCCCGGAATTTACGCCTTCTTGCTCTCGCCGAATTGGAGCGCGTCCAATATAGTCGAACTGAGGACTTACGTGAATGTCGTCCACTTTGTCAGACCAAGTCCGCAGAAACCCCTCAATTTCCGCGTCGGTTTCCGTTGTTCGCACATAGGTCATCGCCACCCAGGGATTCTTAGCGGCGTGTTGTCGCTTGTACTGCTCTAGCTTGGCGAGATTTCTGAGGACTTTATCGTAGCTATTGGTACCACGAATCTGTTTATACCTATCCCGGTCAATTCCCTCAAATGAAATATGGATTGAGTCGAGACCGTCGACCACCAGCCTTTCGATTTCTTTTTCCTTAATTGAAGTAAAGTTTGTGGTCGTACTGACTAGAGGGATGCCGACCTGCTTCGCGTACTTAATATACTCTACCGTTCTGCGATTCAAGAACGGCTCGCCGAAGAAGAAGAAGTGAACTGCGTATACACCAAATTTCGCGCATTCATCAATTGCCTTCATTGCGATCGCATCATCGATAAAGGCTTCGTCGCGCTTCATGTCCGGGTGGACACACATTTTGCACGTTTGGTTACACTTGTTGGTTGGCTCTATGTGAACTGTCGTGGGAACTGACGTATTTAGCTTGAGGTTATAAGCAATTTGATTGAAATGCCGGTATTCGTCGCGGTTTCTCGGAGAAAAAGATGCGAGCTCTCTAAGCGCGGGCACAGTCAAAAAGTCGTTAATCTGCTTTGCCATGTATGTTTCCTTAAAAGTCCCGTGAGTAACTGAGGTTGGGTATTACGCTGCCGAAATTCAACGACTACGGCGGTTCTAATACCCAGTCTTCCTGCCCTTGGTTCGCGTTCGCCCTAGAAGAGACCCCCCTCATTCCATGTTTACCAACACATGCCAGGTCGCCTCAAAACTCTAAACTTGCCGAGCTTGCCATATTTTTCGTGGAAATTTTCACAATGCAGCTTGCGATGCAAGGCGGCTTTGCATCATTGGACCAAATAATCCGCAGATACCAAATTCGATCTGGCGCTCACCCAGTCCAGCAATCCGCCAATTATATTGAACCACTCCTTCATTAGAACCGCCCAAAAAACTGGATCGATTCATCCTCATCACACGCTTTTTGGCTTTGATTTCATACCATTCCCACATTGATAGCTTTTGTGCCACGGCATGCTCCGCTGCCATCCATCAAATCGAGAGCCGCTCGACGCACGCTCACCCTTTGAGATCTGTCTTTAATTAGGCCCGATATAGTTTCAGCCGAAGTATTCTCGTTGATTCGATTATAGTGGCCAAAGCCATTATGGCAGGCATATACCGAACATCGCGTCGAAAATCGCAGGATTCTCGAGCCTGGGTCAACCATTGCTGCAGCGCAGACTCATGCACGTATCCACGACCGAGAACGACTGCCACATGCCACTCCTGGGCTCCTGGATCTAAGGCTTTCACGGCCATCAAAGTGAGCCCGGCTGGGTCGCTTCCACCCATCGTGACCAGGATGGCCAGAGACACGGAATGGTTTCTGCCGTTGTTATCGCATGCGACCTTGTTAGCCAGTCGCATGCGGTGGCTTGCAAACTTGGGTTTCAGCAAGAACCAGTCCCAGGCAGTGAAGCACTTACCAGTAAACCTAGTCCAGTGAAGACGCTTAACTTGAGAGGAACAGGCGAGTAAAAAGCTAGATCTGCGGCCGAGCGCCTGTCGGATGGGTCATCAATATTGACAATGAGCATTCCTTACGCCCTGATCTGCCAAGTCGCTTCGACTGCCAAGTCCGTGCGCACATCAAGCACAAGCCTCTGTGTTTCCGGGTCACCGACTAGCGCTCATAACCAAGCGCCTTCATCGGTCGCTTCAGAATCATTTTTAGATGGCTCAAGAACGGCATATCCGTGCTCTTGCACCTGCTCCACCCCCCCGGAGTCCTTGCAGCATGGCGAACATCACCTCACAGCCGTGCGAATCCCGCAGTTCATCGGCCAAGGTCAAGCAACGCACCACGTGACCAAAACCGATTAAAGGGATTCCATCGCAATGCATCAGCGCGCGTTTGCGGGTCGCATTGGACTGTACTAGTGTCATATGGGCTTTTTCGCTAGAACAAACAGGCCAGTACAATGGCCCTTTAAAAACTCAGGAACAGGTAAACGACTCGTCCCTGCAAAGGGCATAAGGTATCGAGCGCGCAAGAAATTGAAATTAGCGTCGCGGTAGAGATCACTTTGCTTGCATCGGTAATTGGGGGTGACCAGCACATCCGCAAACCCATTCATGCGCAGCAACATCCGGAAGGACACGCGAGTGTAGGGATGAACATGCGTAGGGTCGTTCCAAAATTTGGCTCCACAGGCTTCGATGTCCGGTGTCGACATCCACAAAAGGCCCCCTGGTTTGAGAATGCGTTTTGTCTCTGCGAGGAAATGCCCAGGGTCGAGAAGATGTTCGATCAGAGCCAGACAAACTGCGATGTCCATGCTTTCGTCTTCGAGGGGAAAAATTTCCGTCGCCAGATCGCATTCGTCGATATCAACACCCCGATAGGATGCGCCGCGGTCCTCGAATGCCTTTCGAATGTATTGGTCGCCGCATCCAAGGTCGCTTACTGATTTTCCAATGAGAAAGTCTGGATTTGTATCGGCACGAAGCATGGCAAGCAGCGTCCGCACCTCACGCTCACCCAGCATTTCCCGGTCATTACAAGTCGTTAGTGTGGCATTTCGGGTGTTGAAGTAGCCTTTTTTGTTGGCACTCATGTCAGTTCGACTCCCACCTCAGTTGTTTTCCAATCAAAAAATAAAGCGATATGTCGCTTCCAGGCTCTGCGCTTAGCAGCCAGTTCTTGGTTGATGGCCGAATGTTCTACCTTTTTATTTATCTTAGAGAGGTCCGAGTTCTGCGCTAACCAGGTAAACGCTGCCTCCAAAGGAACCGGCTCACCATCCCAAAGGTCTTCGTATAGATGCTGCATCATTCTGTAATCTTGGGCTTCATCGATTGTAATACGCCAATTAAGATTACTTAGCGACTCGAGAGGACGCATACCAATCATGCGGAATTCGTCAGGGTGCTCTGACAAGTAGCGAGAGCCTACATGCTCAAGATCATCTGGATGCTGGCTTTTTGAAGCGATGAGTTTCAGTGAGCTCGCCGAATGTGCACCTTGTCCTTCTAATACTGATACCGACGGATCAAGCCAAACCAAATCAGCGTCATTCGTCTGCAACGCGAAGATCTGCTTGTCGATGAACTCTGGGTCGATCAAGGGACAATCGCCCGTGATACGGACACAATACTCGTAGGGATAATCGTCTAAAATTTTGATAAATCGACTTAGGACATTATCCAAGCTGCCACGA
>CAYYXR010000084.1:0-5667 GCA_964475755.1 uncultured Rhodobacterales bacterium | reverse complement strand
CATGCATCATCTCGACCGCGCAACATGCCAAGCCGAATGTCATGGGCCACAACGAACCGGCGCGGCCCCAATTGGCCAACTTATCGAGAGATGTAAGGATAAAACCTTTATCCTGCAGCTCGTCGGCGACGCGCGCCATCACCTGCGCGTCTTCAGGCGTCGCTGTTCGAATGGCATCGGTTTTCGCTTGTGCCGGAACAGTTACTCCCATTCCAGGGCTCCCTTTTTCCATTCGTAAATGAACCCGATCGTCAGCACGCCCAGGAACACCATCATCGACCAAAACCCGAACAAGCCAATTTTTCCAAGACTCACGGCCCACGGGAATAAGAAGGCGACTTCAAGGTCAAATATGATGAACAGGATCGACACGAGGTAAAACCGCACATCGAATTTCGACCGAGCGTCGTCAAACGCTTCAAATCCGCACTCATAGGCGGAGGTTTTCTCAGGGTCCGGCCGATTTGGGCCGGCGATCAACGAGGCGATCACAAGCACCAAGCCCAAGGCAAAGGCTATGCCGAGAAACACCAGGATCGGCAGATATTCCATTAGAAGGTCTTGCATCGGCGTCGCGCCTTACTACCAGGTCGCTCCCACACGCGCACAGGTAGATTATTTTATGAGTAATTTCAATATCTTAGATCGTTGCGCCGGAGAGAACCGCAAGAAAGTGAGTTCCAGCCGTCCCCGTCCGCCGAAGTTGATCTAAACGGCGGCAGGTAGTGAAGTCAAGCAAGGACATGGCTGGCGAGGGCATTGACACGACTGGATTTTTTGCTGTGAGGGCACTTGGCAACGCCCTGGTTAAAGGAAGCCACCAGGGCCCCTGATTATCGCTAGAATGTGCCCCTGACCGTAAGGGTCACACTGCGCCCGAAATGCCAGTCTCGGATTTCGTCGAAGGTGGGATTTGCAGTACCCCTGTTTCCGTCGAAATATTGGACATGCCGGGGTTCTGCGGGGCGCCTTATGTCCGACCCGGACAGACGCACCAATATATTCCGGTACGGCCGAACCTCAATAAATGGATTGACGTTTATTTTGGGCCAGAACTTCAGAATAAAATCACTATCGGCCAGATAAAAGTTACTGCTGTCATTCATATCAACACCGTAGGAAAGGCCGTGCCATTCGGTGTCGTGGCGGAAACTTAAATCCCAGTTCAAATTTGCTCTTTGCTCAATGCGAAACTTTTGGCCGGTAAATGCGTCCGTTTTAGAGGTTTGCCAGAACTTCACATTGCCGTCGATCTTGACGCCTTCGATACCAAGCCAATCCAACCGGATGCCACCTTTGAGTTCGACTCCATAAAATTTTGCTGATCCCACATTACCAGCCGCAGAAATGTTCCCTGTTCCCACCGGTATTTTGTGTATGTGATCTTCGATATCCTCATAAAAGCCTCGAAGGCTTAAGACACCTTGGTCATCGGGGAGACGGTGCTCGAGCACCAACTCATAATTCCAGCTTTTCTCCGGCACCAGATCGGGATTACCCGCTACCAAGACATCATCGCTGCTGTCTTCGGTTCTAAAGCTAGAGACGAAATCACTAAAATCCAGCTGACTGACAGCTCGCGTAACCCCGCCGCGTATCTGCCAATTGGGCGTAATATCGTAGCGAGCCTCTAATCGCGGCCGCACGTAAAAGAAGGTCCGCTGATTCGAAACCGCGCTTCCCGTTTGCTTTATCCGCGAGTACTCCGTGTCCATAGATGCTTCAACGGAAAGCTCTGGCATGGGTTGCCAGGAATACTCTGTCACTGACTCCGCTCGAAATTCCTCAACCTTGGAGTCGGGATTTGGGACAGCCACATTCTCAAGTCCGCTGCCAAAATCTATAAACTGCTGCACGAGTTGTTCGAGCGTATTGATTGCGACTTCCGCACCCACGGTAAGAGTGTGCCCTTTCGCCACGCCCCGCCGATATGTGCCCCTAACTATCTTTTCCTGTTCCTTGGGCTCCAAAATCTGACGTCGGTTCAACGTTAATTCCGCCCCCGGCAGTCCAGAGGAAAACTCGCGCACATCACGCCGGTCCTCTGAACTTAACAGGAACAATATTTTCAGGAGATCTCCGGACAAAAAGCGATGCTCGTAATCTCCTCCGATCTCCCAAGTTATCTCCGAAGTTGGAAATCGGTTATGTGTAATTAATGTTGGTGTTTCGACGCCCGTGGGAGACAAGTCGAACAGCACGCCATTATCTCTGTTTGTTCTGCCCTCGTCTGCAACGCGTACGTTCAAATTTAGAACGTCACTATTGCTGAAAGTGTAGGTCAAATTGGTTGTCGCGATGAGATGAGTCCCATCGTTGAGACCATCTTCCCGTTGCCCTGCGAAGGGTGGGCTGCCTGGAATGAAAAATATGTCTGATCGAGGTCGCGCATACGTTACAGGGCGCGCCTTCAAACTGACTATATATTCCAAGCTGCCCCAAGAGCCCGAATAGGACAGTTCTGCGCCCGGTCTCCACCTGTTGCCGGTGTAGTACGAAACATTTCCCTCCCACGACCCGTAGTTCGTCGCCGAAGCCTCTTCCAACACAACATTGACGATGCGTCCCTCGCTGCGCACGTCAAGCCCGGGAGCATTCCCTCTGATCACTTCGATCCGGAGAACCTGTCGTGCTTGAATGCGAGTCAAGGCAGATTGGATGTCATTCGATTTGCCGGATAGGCGCTGGCCATTAATCAGCACTTGAGCGCCGGTGGATCCGAAACCGCGCTCTCCAGATTCATCGAAATCAAGCAGGTCTTGCACGCCCGGAATTCGTTCCAGCAAATCGACCGCGCTAATAACGTTGAATTGATCCAGAAAGGCGCGACTGTAGATGATGCGCCCCTCGTCTTCGGTGATCCCAACGCCGAGAGTTTCTTGCGCAGCTAAATTGGAACTTCCGAGCCCGGCGACTAAATAGGCAACACACGCACCCGCCAGCACCGCCGTGCGAGCGAGCCGCCAAACCAAAGTTTCATCTATATAATTTCTTCGGCTATCAGATATGAGCAACGACGAAATGCCCTTGATGGTTATTCAACTTGGTTGTCTTGACAGCAAGACGGGCACTCCGCCGGATTTACTTGGGAGGCCAAACGGCCGGTACGAGGCGCGCGCAATATACTTAAGCTGCCGCTACGTAGCAATTTTTGGAAAGTAACAAAGAAATGGTGGGCGATGACAGGCTCGAACTGCCGACCCCCTCGGTGTAAACGAGGTGCTCTACCAACTGAGCTAATCGCCCCTAAATTCGGGATCGCCTTGGCGCGATCTTTTAAAGGATTGCCCTAGCGATTGCGAGGCCGAAATGCACAAAAAAAAAGGCGCCGGTCGCAACTTGCGACCGGCGCCCTTTGCAAAAACCCAATAGGATTAGCGGTTCACCGCATCCTTGAGCGCCTTGCCGGCAGAGAACTTCGGACGCTTTGAAGCGGGGATCTTGATCTTTTCACCCGTACGAGGATTGCGACCTTCGCTAGCTGCACGCTTCGCAACGGAGAACGTGCCGAAGCCTACCAAGCGAACTTCTTTTCCCTTCTTCAAAGAAGCAGTGATGTTGTCCAGGACACTATCAACTGCTTTTGCCGCATCGGCTTTCGTCAGTCCCGCGGAATCCGCAACCGCGGCAACTAAATCGTTTTTATTCATATGAGACCCCTTGACTATTGAGCGCTAAATGGTGGGTTGAACCGTGAAACAACCGGGCGTTCCGTAGCCGGTCGGCAATCATTTCTAAAGTCGCCGCACCGCCAAGTATTCCGCCTGAATCCGGCTGTACGCGCGAAGTGTATGCCTGCGATTTTGCGGGCGTCAATCTGCTAAACTGCAATTTTTCCCGGTTTTCTGCGTTTTCTTGTGCATAAGTAGCCATAAAGGCCGATTATTCACAGGTGCACGCCCTTGCAAACGCGTAATCCTTCGAAATACCAGCCGGAAACGAGTTCGGCGAATGCATCAGTCTGAAATGCATTCGCCGAGTCTTTCCTAACTTAGTTGCGTGACAAAACCGTCGCAGCAACGATCAATGAGTCAATAACGGCTCCTCATCGCCTTCAGGTTCGCTCGGCTTTGCAGTCGCCTGATCTTCTTCTTCCTCGTCTGCGATAATCGGCACCAAAGGTTTGATCAAGGCCTTGGCCAATACTTCATCCACCGTCGATACCGGGATGATCTTCAAATCGCGCTTTACGTTCGCGGGAATCTCTTCGAGATCCTTTTCGTTTTCCTTGGGGATCAACACAGTTGTCAATCCGCCGCGCAACGCCGCCAGAAGCTTTTCCTTCAATCCGCCGATCGGCAAAACCCGTCCCCGGAGCGTGATCTCACCAGTCATCGCAACATCCCGGCGCACCGGTATTCCGGTCAACGCCGAAACGATGGATGTAGACATGGCAACTCCAGCCGAAGGGCCATCTTTTGGTGTGGCGCCTTCCGGAACGTGGACGTGAATGTCCTTCTTCTCGAAGCTTTTAGGCTTGATGCCGAAGGGCATGGCGCGGCTGCGGACAAATGAACGAGCGGCCTGAATGGACTCCTTCATCACATCGCCCAATTTACCGGTCAGGGTCACGGCCCCTTTACCGGGCATGATCACCGCTTCAATTGACAGCAACTCTCCGCCCACTTCTGTCCATGCAAGACCTGTCGTCACGCCAACCAAGTCTTCACGCTCTGCTTCACCGAATCTGTATTTGTGAACACCAGCAAATTTTTTCAGGTTGCGCCGCGTAACGGTAATCTTCTTCAGTTTTTTGAGAACGATTTCCTTCGTTGCTTTGCGCGCTAGATTCGCCAACTCACGTTCAAGATTACGAACACCTGCTTCGCGCGTGTAGTAGCGGCAAAGATCTCGAATCGCGTCGTCCGAAACACTCCACTCTTCCTTTTTCAGCCCATGGGCCGGAAACTGTTTCGCTATGAGGTGTCGCTTCGCGATCGCGACTTTTTCGTCCTCGGTGTAGCCGGACAAACGGATGATTTCCATCCGATCCAGCAGAGGCTGAGGCATACGCAGGGTATTAGCCGTCGTGATGAAAAGGACATCCGACAGGTCATAATCCACTTCCAGATAGTGGTCCTGGAATGTCGAATTCTGCTCAGGGTCCAGGACTTCTAGGAGGGCCGACGACGGATCGCCGCGCCAGTCATTCCCAAGTTTATCCACTTCATCCAGCAGAAAAAGCGGGTTGGAGGCCTTGGCCTTCCTCATACCCTGAATGATTTTTCCGGGCATCGAGCCAATGTAGGTGCGGCGGTGGCCACGGATTTCGGCCTCGTCCCGTACACCGCCCAATGACACACGTACAAATTTGCGCCCGGTTGCCGACGCAACGGAGCGGCCCAAGGATGTTTTGCCGACACCTGGCGGGCCAACGAGGCACAATATGGGCCCCTTGACCTTCTTTGTCCGGCTCTGAACCGCAAGATATTCGACAATGCGGTCTTTGACCTTTTCAAGGCCATAGTGATCCCGGTCCAGTTGCGTCTTGGCCTTTTTAAGATCGATACTAACCTTAGAACGCTTTTTCCAAGGAATTGACGTCAGCCAATCCAGATAGTTCCGCACCACGGTCGCTTCCGCGGACATCGGACTCATCGTTTTAAGTTTTTTGATCTCTGCCTGAGCTTTCTCCTTCGCTTCTTTGCTCAAGCGGATATTTTTGAT
>CAYYXR010000083.1:0-5741 GCA_964475755.1 uncultured Rhodobacterales bacterium | reverse complement strand
GACCCCCGCATTACGAATGCGATGCTCTACCAACTGAGCTAAGGCGGCCCATAAGCGCTGGACCCTTCTGCGTCCACGCCAGATTTACGTATGTAAGCTGACGGTTCCGGTCAAGAGCTTTGGAACAAGTTTATCGTTCATCATTGGATGAGGTCTGCCCGGCCCGTCTGGCCCGACAAAACCGAGAGCCGGTGGCGGAAATCGGATCGTGGCCGTAAGACCCAAACTACGGCCCACGTGCAATGACAGAAAAACAACTAGGATTGTTGTTTGACACTCAATCCGGATCCGTACCGAGTACGCCCTCATAGAGCTTCGCGGAACTTTTGGTGCCTTCAATCAGACGTTGAAAGGGTCCACTGGAACCTCCCGGGATAAGTGAAAACTCCGGATAGCCTCCCCTAACAATCTGAATTCGTCTGAAGAAATTATTTCAACGACTTTGTCACTGATAAAATCAAGAGAATCTTTTGAGAGTTGATTATCTGCGTCGATGAGGTCTAGATCCGCAGCTTCTCTGAGGACTTCGATAACCGTCGGAAGAGACAGGTTCGACCGCCTGCCTATTTCGCGCTTAGAGAGCTTAACATTCCGTATGGATGCTTCAGTTAGCGTCAAAGCAATCAAAATTCTATTCTTGGTTGCATACCAAAATTTATGTGCTTTGACATCTGACGCAGAGGCTATCGATTCTTGATAAGACCTGTATTCAATCAATCTTTTGTGCGCTTGTAACCATCTCCACACGAGGCCCTGCTCATGCGACAACGCAATAGATTGCCTAACTTCAACCCACTCCTGGGGAGAAAGGAAATTGGTCATTAATACTCTATCCGCTGCAAAGAACGTATCCGAGGTCCGCTGCAAAGAACGTATTGGAGATGTTACCCCATGCAATGCTCCTTTACGATAAGGTAAATGTGATAATTTTCTATCGCCACCATCAGCAAGAACAATGGTTTTCTTTATGGGGACTTCAGCGGAAGTGGTCATTATTTAATCAGCGAAATTAGTCATTATTTAAACAGTGGTTCTCGCTACTGTAAACGTTCCCTTTAGTAATTAGCTTTTGAAAGGATTGCACAAACCTCTATTGCCTCGGAACCAAATTTGATGACGAAACAGCTTAAGCATTTTGCTGGCGCTGTATCGTGCCTTTGGCGAGAGCCGCGTGCCTGCTGTCACCATTTTTGCTTGATGATCGGCAGATGGACGTAGCGTTGGCCGTGCCGGGCATGCTGCCAGGCAAGAGTTAGCAGCTCACCACTCGTCATCTGAAAAAATACGGGAAAGAGCTGGTTTGGCCAATTTAGACGCCAGGAAGTATTCTAGCTATTTTGATATGCACCGAGAATCCTAGGAAAAATGCTTTGGATTCGAGATTAAAAATTAATATATAAAAAATATTGTTCTAATAGGGTGTTTGGCATGGTTTTTCTTTTATCAAAATCGGCCATTGTTTCACCCACCCGTGAGAATGACCTGCGCTCACAACCCTAACTCCCAAGCATCTTTTTATATTAGTTAATTCATAAAAACCGTCAACGGAAGATTTTGGTATGAGATCATCTTGGCTCCCAACGAAATGTATTTGAGGTATAAACTCCAAATAACGCGCAAATTCCATTGGGTCCTCTGACCCAATTAGTTGGCTCACCCCGGTTTGTTGATTTATTTTTTTGTGGTCCAGATAACCAGCTACAGTTTTTAATCCCGTAACATGAGAGCTCTGAGCGGCCAGTATGGCGGCTATTGCACCACCTCCCGAATACCCAATAACCTCGATATTTTGAACACCTAGATCGCGCCGCAAGTTTTCAAAAAATTCCAAATAAAGGTCAATGATCACGGGTGAAAAGCGTTCTGTCGTCCAATACCTTTTTTCGCAGTTTCGGGAGTTTATTTTCTTAGTGTATTGGCACGGGCGGGCCACATAAATGATTTTATCGGTTCGCGGATCCTGCTCGGATAAAGCTAATCCCACCGGATTGGTGGGCGTTGGATCACTCGAAATACGGCGGCGAGATACATAGGCCCTGCCATCGCCCTCGATATAAATTATTGCCTTTTTTGAGGTGCTGTTTCTAATAATTGAGTAAAGAAGGTCGAAGCGCTCTCCTTTATAGATGCGTGCATTTTCGATTAATGGCTCCAATTTTCGGGAAGACGAGGACGTTAGCTGCCCATCTCCAACACAAGCAACCAACGGCATAATTAAGGTTAGGAGTAGAATTCGTATCATGAAAAAAAAATGGAGCGGCCGAGGCCGCTCCATTTATCCGCTCAATTCAGTGAAATCTAGAAGTTTACTCGAACACTGCCGGATACACCGTGGCTCTTTAATTCATCCTTGTACTCCCCGTCGTACCGGAGACCAAGAGTGAGTTCGTCGACTTCATAAGTTACACCGAGACCGACATTAATCCCGAACTGATCAACGTCATGACCGTCAGTCGTGAATGCCGCGCCACCGCCCTGGAACGAGGAGGTAGCCCTGATGTCGTCGCGACTCAAATCATACGAACCGCCAAGGGAAATCTCAGGGATGAGTTTACCCTTAGGCTGGTCGATAACTTGATGCCATTTGATCCCAAATGAGCCGGTAGTCACACTTACATCATCGCTATTGACGGTAAGGTTAAGTGCTCCGGCACCGGTCTCTGTATACGTATCAGTCGAGAGACTTGTGTGTGACATGCCGACGGATGGCGTCAAGAAACCCGATCCCACAGACATTGGGAATCCGGCCTTCGCCTTAAGCAGCCACTGATCAGAGTCGTAGTCACTATTCGCGGTTCGAGTAAGACCTGCGACACTGATTGTTCGGGAACCTTCGGTGTTATTTGAGCCGTACCCTACGAGGCCCTCAACGAAGAACTTCTCCGTTGTGTAGTCAGCGTATACTGAACCTTGCAACCCCGACACATCCAAAGCGGAGTTACCGGCGCCTTCTCCGTCTACGTCGGTATAGCTGTAAGCCAGTGAAACACCGACCCGCGCGGCACCGAGCTCAACATCCAGGCCACCGGCCAAACCTTTCGTATCCGAGGAGTATCCAGCGATGCCACCGGATGAGTCCTGGTTGGTCCGTGCAAAGAATGGCAGGAACCATACGCCCTTGGTTTTCGCCGCGTCACCGCCCGCGTTAAACCCTGTCACTGCTGCATACTGGGTTCCGCTTCGCAACGAAGCCATTCGCTGACTAGCGGCACCCGCCCCAGCACCACTCGCTGCCACGGTTGAAGCTGCGCCACCCGCTAGCGTATCGGCTTGGGGCGCCATTGTCTGCGCAGCAGTCGTTGCAACTGTTCCTCCGGCGTTGAGCGCGTCAGTTAAAGCGGCAAGTGCGGTTGAATCACCAAGAACTGCGGTGTTTGCGTTGGCAATAGCCGATGCTTCCTGGACCGAGATGCCTAATTCGGAAGCGGTCGTTGCAAGCGCCTTCGCTGCCGCGGTTACCACGACGGTGTCGGCCGCATCAGACAAGGTAACACTATAGTCGACGAGCGCGGTGTCAGAGACAGTATAGGTACCGTCCGTAGTGCCGCCCGCCGCGTCGATAACTGTTACAGAGTCACCCGCCTGCACGTTTGCTGGCATTTTGATGTTAACCGCTCCGGCACCGTCGGTTAGGTTACCTGCGGCCGTAATAACGGTGTCGCCGTTGTCAAACGCCTCACCAACGATAATTGTCGTTGTCCCCGTTGCATCACCCAGATTGATAGTACCGGTGCCGGCGCCCGCACTCTCTGCGTTTACAGCGGCGTCAAATCGTACAGTACCAGCATCGAGGTCGATATCGCCGACGTTCACTGTTGATTTAAACGTCGTGTTTGAGGAGTCGGCGAGAGTCAGAGTACCGAGCTCATTCGCTCCACTCACACCCAGCGCAGACGAGAACGTAACACTTCCAGTTGCGTTGTTGTTCGTGACATTACCCACACCAGCGGCAGCGGCAGTTATTGCAGATGCAAATGTCTGATTACCCGTGCCATCAAGGGTAATATTGCCGCCATTCTTCAACGTGAGAGCTACCGTTGCATTGCCAGCAAAGGTTGCGCCACCCGTGGATACTGCCAACCCATTGGTAATGGAGACGTCACCATCGAAGTTCAAAGAATGACCATCCACTGCTGCGACAGTGTCAATGAAGACATTTCCATCGAATTCGACATTACCATCAGTCTGGGTAAATGTTCCCAGTCGTTTGGCGTCGGTACCGATCGATGACGAGAAGATCACGTCGGTTCCCAAGCCGGCATCGTTATCAACTTCGATTTCGCCGTCTCCGTCATCGCCGACCGTTACTGCGCCGGTAATTGTCTGAAGGGCATTCAAGTCGAAGGTGAGCTTCAAGTCACCTGCGGTACCGGCGGCACCGCCTGCACTTGCGCCCGCCACACCTGCGGTACCAGCAGAACCCTCATCCAGGAAGATAGTTCCACCAATTGTTGTGCCCGCAAATGTCAGATCAATTGCACCACCATTCCCGCCGGCACCACCGGTACCAACCGTACCCGCGCCGCCGCTACCGCCGGAACCTGATGTAAGAGAGACATTTCCACTAATGTCACCTGCAGGCGCTGCCGTGAACACAACGGCGCCGCCGTTCGCACCAGCACCACCCGTGCCGGCTCCACCGCCCGCACCGCCAGCACCACCGCTACCAGCTGTGACAGTCAGCGAGGAGAAACTGTCAGCGATTGCAGAGAAAGTAATTTGACCACCTGCAGCACCAGCGCCACCGTTACCGGCACCAGCACTCGCACCACCAGCGCCACCGGAACCGGCAGTGGCGACGATATCGGTGGCAGTACCAGCAGCAGCGACATCAGTGATGATCACTGCGCCACCAGCAGCACCGGCACCGCCGTTATTTGCAGCACCCACAGCACCGGATCCACCAGCACCACCGGTTACTGTAAGTGACCCGGTTAGTCCACCGCTAAAGTCGACCGTTGTTGCACCGCCGGCACCACCAGCGCCACCGGCTTCAGCCGCGCCGCCTGCGCCGCCGGATCCACCAGCGCCACCCGAAACAGATGCCGCGCCAGTCACAAGCCCAACAAAGTCAACAGAAGTGATTGCACCACCCGCGCCACCGATACTTGATGCATCGTTTTCGGTACCGGATCCACCAGCACCACCGCGGATGGTGATTGTGTCAGCAGTGACCGCTGCCGCGGCATCGAAATCAGAGATTGCGCCACCAGCGCCGCCCGTGTTGGCACCCTGGCCGCCTGCACCAGCCCCACCTTCAATTGTCAAATTGGTCAGGACCATTGCCCCACCAATCTCAACGTCGTCGACATCGGCACCTGCAACAGCAGCCGCCCCGTCGTTGCCACTAATGGTCAGTGAGCCGCCCTTGGCTCCCGCCCCGTCACCATCGATGGTGCCGGCAACATCCACTTCGGCGCCCTTTAACTGGGTGCTTGAACCGGATGCCAGGACGACGGACGCCAGCCCGTTCCCCCCAGTATCACCGAAATCACCAGTGAATGTAACCAGACCATCCGTGTTCGTGACAGTTACAACGCCAACTCCGCCCGCCGCCGCAACGACATCCCCCGTTAGGGTCTGGGCAGCTGACCCGTCAAAGGTGGCGTTACCACCACCGGCTTTTAGCGTCACGTTATTCGTAACATTGCCCGCGAACGACGCCCCGCCCGTCGATACCGCCAGGTTATTTGTGATTTTTACGTTGCCGTCGAAATTCAGGGTATCTCCATCCGCAGCGA
>CAYYXR010000082.1:0-5802 GCA_964475755.1 uncultured Rhodobacterales bacterium | reverse complement strand
CGCGAAGGTGGCCGTACCGTCGGCGCTGGCGTCGTCGCCAAAATCGTAGAATAACGCCTCGGGTCTGGGCCTGAGGGGATTTTCCTCAGGATTTCAGGCATTTAAATCCACTTGATCAACCGGCCAGGGCGGGGTATAGACCCCCCTGTGCCGGTCGAGGCTTCTGTGTCGACCGGTTATACTCGTATTGCCTAATGCTAACGCCCGGCCAGGCGGGGGTATGAGGTGGGTGATTGGCGGCTGAAGGGCGCAGTGGCTGACGCACCGGGAACTTCGAAAGCGAAAGAGAATCAAGGACATAGGGGTGTAGCTCAACTGGTAGAGCACCGGTCTCCAAAACCGGGGGTTGTAGGTTCGAGTCCTATCGCCCCTGCCAATACAGACGGCCGGGGCCGCACTTTGGCGGACACTTTTGTTTTAAGTCTTCTCTTCGGGCGCATGGCGCCGCTTTCGCAATATTCCGGAGCGTGATCGCTCTTTCAGGATTAAACGGTTCGGACTGCATTTTTCTAATGGCTAGAACTTCTCCAGGCCTCTTTGTCCGCCAAGTGCGGCAGGAAATTTCCAAGGTCACCTGGCCCAGTCGCCGGGAGACCACAATATCCGTGATTCTGGTGTTCATCTTCAGCGCCATCATCGGGATTTACTTTCTCATTATCGACCGAATTCTCACGTTCGGCATTTCGCAGATTTTCGGTTAAGGGGCATGCACATGGCAGGCAAATGGTACGTGCTCCAAGTTTATTCCGGTTTCGAGAATAAAGTTGCTCAGTCGATCCGTGAGCAGGCGACGCAGAAAAAGATGAGCGACAAGATCGAGGAAGTGCTCGTGCCGATGGAAGAGGTGGTCGAGGTCCGGCGCGGCGCCAAGGTCAACGCAGAGCGTAAGTTTTTTCCGGGCTACATCCTCATCAAAATGGATTTGACGGATGAAGCTTGGCACTTGGTGAAGAACACGCCGAAGGTTTCGGGATTTTTGGGCAACGCCAGCAAGCCGCAGCCCATTTCCGAGCGCGAGGCGGAACAGATTATGCGTCAGGTTCAGGAAGGCATCGAGCGGCCCAAGCCCTCTGTGGTCTTCGAAGTTGGCGAACAGGTGCGCGTGTCCGATGGACCGTTCACTTCGTTTAACGGTGTGGTCGAAGATGTGGACGAAGAAAAGGCGCGGCTCAAGGTGTCCGTGTCGATCTTTGGCCGGTCCACGCCGGTCGAGTTGGAATACAGCCAGGTCGAGAAACTCTGATCTGGTTTTGAGGTCCGCACGGATGAGGTCGTCCGCGCGGTTGTTTCTGCGGGAGGCCCGGCCCTGAAGTCCAGGGGCGGCCGTACCGCGGACCCGGCCAGCCGGAGGGTGAACCGGCGCATACGCTGAGGATAACGATGGCAAAAAAGATCGATGGCTACATCAAGCTAGAGATACCTGCGGGAAAGGCTAATCCGTCTCCGCCGGTCGGCCCCGCGCTAGGTCAGCGCGGCGTCAACATTATGGAATTCTGCAAGGCGTTCAACGCGGCAACGCAGCAGTCCGAAGCGGGTGTGCCCACGCCTGTCGTGATTACTGTGTATTCGGACCGCAGCTTTACCTTCGTGACCAAGACGCCGCCGACCAGCTTTTATCTGAAGCGTGCGGCGAAATTGCAAAAGGGCTCCGGCACCACCGGCCGCTCGTTTGCCGGCAAGGTGACGAAAGCTCAAGTGCGTGAAATCGCCGAAGCAAAAATGCCCGACCTGAATTGCGCGACCGTAGAGTCCGCGATGTTGCAGGTCGAAGGGTCTGCCCGCTCCATGGGCCTTCAGGTTGTGGAGTAAGCGTCATGGCAAAACTCGGAAAGCGTTTGAAGAAGGGCTACACCGGTATCGACCGCAACGCGACGTATTCGATCAAGGATGCGGTGAAGATGGTGAAGGAAGCCGCAACGGCGAAGTTCGATGAAACCATCGAACTGGCTATGAACCTTGGTGTCGATCCCAAGCACGCCGACCAAATGGTGCGTGGTGTCGTCGCGTTGCCGCACGGCACGGGCAAGTCGATGCGCGTCGCAGTGTTTGCGAAGGGCGACAAAGCGAAGGAAGCCGAAGAGGCCGGCGCCGATCTGGTCGGTGCGGATGATTTGGCGGAAAAGATCAGCGGCGGCGAAATGAATTTCGATCGCGTGATCGCAACGCCCGACATGATGGGTGTGGTCGGCAAGCTCGGTAAGGTGCTCGGCCCGCGCGGCCTGATGCCGAACCCGAAACTCGGCACTGTCACCGCGGATGTGAAGACAGCCGTGAAGAACGCCAAGGCCGGTGAAGTTCAATTCCGTGTCGAAAAGGCGGGCATTGTCCACGCCGGCGTCGGCAAGGCGAGCTTCTCCGCCGATCAACTGGCCGAAAACGTCAAAGCGTTCGTGGACGCCATCACAAAGGCGAAACCGTCGGGCGCAAAAGGCACGTACGTGAAACGTATTTCTCTCAGCTCCACCATGGGGCCGGGAGTGAAGATTGCGCCGACGAGCGAAGCCCAAGCGGGCTAACGCGCAAACGAATTTTGCATCACCTCCTTGCGAGATGATGCGGAGTGCGGCGGTTTGGAACTTCGGTTCTGTTCCGCCGTGAGACCTGTCCGAGACTGATGGTGCCCGATCCGCCTTTTGGTGACGGTATAATGGGGGAACCCTCCATCACAGACGGGAGTGGCAAGACCGTAAGGTTCGATTACGCAATTGCGTGGCGAATTCGATCGGCTTGGGCTTCTGGGGCAGGACCTAGGCCGCCGGGATTGAGATTGGTTTCCGGCGGAGTGTGAAACCGGTCCGGTTTTACCGCGAAGCGCAAGCAACACGGTGAAGCGGGCCTCAGTAGCGGAGACGTAAAGTGAACCGAGAGGAAAAGAAGGAACTGGTTGCCTCTCTTAACGCGACGCTTGCGGAGCAATCATTTGTTGCCGTCACCCATAATCTTGGGCTGACAGTGGCGCAGATGCAGGACCTGCGTAAGCAAATGCGTGAAGCGGACGCCAGTTTCAAAGTTTCGAAAAATCGGCTCACGCGTCTCGCCCTTGCCGGCACGAAATTCGAAGGCTTGGCTGAGTTCCTTAAGGGTCCGACGGGAATTGCTTTCTCCAAGGATCCGGTGGCCGCAGCCAAGGTGTGTTCGAAGTTCGCAAAGAGCAACGAAAAGCTGGTCATTCTTGGCGGTGTTTTCGAAGGACAAACAATGGATGCCGCGGGCGTGGAAGCCCTGGCGAAATTGCCGTCCCTCGACGAACTCCGCGGGAAGATCGTGGGTCTACTTCAGGCCCCTGCGACGAATGTCGCGGGTGTTCTGCAAGCCCCCGCTGGTCAGCTCGCTCGTGTCTTTGCAGCTCGCGCCAAACAGAGCGAAGCCGCGTAACGCCAACATTGCAACGTGTATTGAATCAGGAGACCTAAAATGGCCGATCTTGCCAAACTCGTAGATGAACTTTCCAACCTCAGCGTGCTTGAAGCCGCCCAGCTGTCCAAATTGCTTGAAGAAAAGTGGGGCGTGTCCGCCGCCGCTCCCGTAGCCGTGGCCGCCGCAGGCGGTGCTGCTGCCGGCGGTGGTGAAGCCGAAGCCGCAAAGACCGAATTCGATGTGGTCCTGGCCGAAGCGGGCGCCAACAAGATCAACGTGATTAAGGAAGTCCGCGCCATCACCGGACTGGGCCTGAAGGAAGCCAAAGACCTCGTCGAAGGCGCGCCGAAGGCTGTGAAGGAAGGCGTGAACAAGGACGAAGCCGAAGAGCTAAAGAAGAAGCTCGAAGGTGCGGGCGCCAAAGTCGAACTGAAGTAGGCGTCAGTAAAAGGTTGGGGCGAGGGTCGGCGCGCAGTGCAAATCGCGCGTCGGCCCCGTCCGACATTAAAGAGTACGGCTTAGCTGTGCTGCCGCCAGGAACGAGATTTGAAAGATAAATTGAGTTCCTGACGCTAGTGCAGACCGCGGCGCAGACCGCGGAATGGATAACCAAGGATCACGGGCGATTTTGCCGGTGATCGGATCGGAAAAGGACGAGGAACGGGTATGACCAAATCCCTCATCGGTCTCAAACGCATTCGTAAAGATTTCGGCCGCATTCCTTCGGTTGCGCCCATGCCGAATTTGATCGAAGTGCAGAAAAGTTCTTACGATAAATTCCTTCAGGCGGAATCTCCGCTGGACGTTCGGCAGAAGTCCGGGCTGTGGGACGTGTTCAAGTCCGTGTTTCCCATCAAGGACTTTGCGGGGAAGGGCGAGCTTGAGTTCGTTTCGTACGAACTCGAAGCGCCGAAGTATGACGTGGAAGAATGCCAGCAGCGCGGCATGACGTTCTCCGCGCCGCTCAAGGTCACTTTGCGCCTTGTCGTGTGGGACGTTGACGAAGAAACCGGTGCGCGTTCCGTTCGCGATATCAAAGAGCAGGACGTTTACATGGGCGACATGCCGCTCATGACCGATCACGGCACGTTCATCATCAACGGCACCGAGCGTGTGATCGTTTCCCAGATGCACCGTTCACCGGGTGTGTTCTTCGATCACGATAAAGGCAAGACGCACTCGTCGGGCAAGTATCTCTTCGCGGCCCGCGTAATCCCGTACCGCGGTTCATGGCTCGACTTCGAGTTTGACGCTAAAGACCTCGTGTATGTGCGCATCGACCGCCGCCGCAAACTGCCGGTGACCACGTTGCTGTATGCGCTCGACAGCGCGGCGACGGAAAAGCTGCGCGTTAAGCGTGCCAAGGACGGCAAGGAAGTCGATCCGACCGAAGTAGATGGTCTGACCTCCGAAGAAATCCTAAGCTACTTCTACGAAAGTCAGACGTTCTCCCGCGATAAGAAGGGATGGCGCACCGATTATCTGGCCGACAAGATGCGCGGCATGAAGCTGATGTTCGACCTGGTCGATGCAAAGACTGGACGGACAAAGGTCGAAGCAGGCGGTAAGCTTTCGCCCCGCGTCGCCACGAAGCTTGATAAAGACGGGCTTAAAGAGCTTCGCATTCAGCCCGAGGAACTCATCGGCAAGTTTGTGGCCGAAGATATCGTCAATACCAAGACGGGCGAAATCTATGTCGAAGCCGGCGACGAAATCACCGAGGAGACTCTCGGTGTGCTGGACGAAGCAGGCGTCGACGAAATCAAGACACTGTTTGTCGAAGGCATTCACGCGGGCCCCTATATCCGCAACACCTTGGCGCTGGACAAGAACACGTGCCGCGACGAAGCGCTGGTGGACATCTATCGTGTCATGCGTCCGGGCGAGCCGCCGACATTGGATACCGCCGAAGCGCTGTTCCAGGGGCTGTTCTTCGATCCGGAACGTTATGATTTGTCCGCCGTCGGCCGCGTGAAAATGAATGCGCGTCTGAACCTCACCAATGATGAGGTTCCCGATACCATTCGCCATCTGCGCAAGGATGATATTCTCCGCATTATTAAAGTGCTGGTGGAATTGAAGGACGGCCGCGGCGAAATCGACGACATCGACCATCTCGGCAACCGCCGGGTGCGTTCTGTCGGCGAGTTGATGGAAAACCAGTACCGTGTCGGTCTCTTGCGCATGGAGCGTGCGATCCGTGAACGTATGAGCTCGGTCGATATCGATACCGTCATGCCGCACGATCTGATCAATGCCAAACCGGCTGCGGCGACGGTGCGTGAATTCTTTGGTTCTTCGCAGCTCTCACAGTTTATGGATCAGACCAATCCTCTTTCGGAAATCACCCACAAGCGCCGCCTGTCGGCTCTTGGACCGGGCGGTTTGACCCGCGAGCGTGCGGGCTTCGAAGTGCGCGACGTGCACCCGACTCACTATGGCCGC
>CAYYXR010000081.1:0-5909 GCA_964475755.1 uncultured Rhodobacterales bacterium | reverse complement strand
AAAATTTGATATTAAGTCGATTTCTGGCCATCTGGTTGGCTTGGGACCTCTGGATCCAATGATGCAGCCACTGGGCTGGTGCGTGGCATGATATGGAAAATGTGTTGCTCGTCGTCCGGCACTGGGGCCGAGACGAATTGCCTCCAAATCCCGAATAGAAACGCGAAAGCGGCGACTGCGCTTAAAAAGCCATAGAGCCCGCCGGGGCCGAATAGTTTCATTAGTAAGGCGCCGGCAAACGGTCCGATTGTGGCGCCGATTGAATATGCGAGGATGAGCCCTCCGCTCGCGCCTACACGTTCATGCAGCAAAACGTGGTCGTTCGTATGGGCTACGCAAAGCGGATAGAGAGCAAATGCGAATCCTCCGAGCATGATGCCGAAAGTCATGCACATTGCGAAACTGCGGGCCACCGCCATCGCAAAGCACGTCAATGCTGCCAAAGCGAAGCAAACGATAATGACAGAGCGTCGATCGTAGCGATCGGAAAGCCAGCCAATCGGCCATTGCAGGATAACGCCGCCTGCAATCACCGCGCCGATAAGGCTCGCAATCTCCAAATTTGAGAGACCTATCCTCTGCGCGTGAACCGGCGCCATGATATAGAAAGCCCCCAGCATCAGGCCGGTTGCGACAGTTCCGGCAAGTCCTAACGGCGATGCAGCGTAGAGCGCCTTCAGCGAGAAGGATTTCTGCTCATGGTGTGGCGGTGCGGTCATTTGCGTTAGCGCGACCGGGACGACCGTAAGCGACAGGATGATTGCGGCGACAAGGAAGGGTAGCTTGGGGTTCCCTGCTTCGAGGCCAAGCAGCAATTGGCTGAGTGCCTGCCCGCCATAAAGCGCCATCATGTAAAAGGCGAGCGTAGCCCCGCGACTGTTCTCCTCTGCCCGGTCGCTTAGCCAGCTTTCCAGGCAAACGAAGACGCCGGCAACGCAAAAGCCGTTTGCGAAACGCAACAACGCCCAGGAAAGTACATTCTGTGCAAGGGCGTAGGAAAGCACGCTGGCTGAAAGTATCGAGACAAGAGCGGCGAATGCCCTGATGTGGCCAACGCCTGATATGAGTCGAAACGCTAGGATGGACCCCACGGTCAGTCCGGCAAAGTAGCTAGTGCCGAGAGCTCCGATGACAGGCGCCGAATAGTTGGCTTCGTTCAGCCGAATACCAATTACCGCAGGCAGTCCCCCGGTCCCTCCCATGAACATGAAGATGGCGAGAAGTATCGTAACTACGGGAGCCAGGCGCTTCATCCGGTTGCTCGTTCCTCAGGTCGGTTCTGCCAACGCGTGCCGCAATTCATCGAGCCACGGCTCGAAGGGTTTCCATGCCCCTTGCCCAGCACGATTGATCGGCTTGCGCACTTGCTCGGAACTCGCCGTGCGCACAGCCCGTTCCGTTTCATGAAAGGACAGGCATTGCGCTTCGAAGGGGAGGCAAAGAAAGTCGAGGATACGGCGCACCTCGCCTTCGAGGTCGTCCAGGACATCCTCATGCTGCACACGAAGCACTTTGCCAGGCAGCACTTCGTCCCAATGATCCATGAGGTTTACATAGTCGCGATAGTACTGGCCGATTTCCTTGAGGCCATACGTAAATTCTTGGCCTTCGGCGAACAGTTGCTTGAACCCCGAAAAGCAACAGTCCATCGGATCACGGCGCGCATCGATGATCCTTGCGTTGGGTAGGATCAAATGAATGAGCCCGATGTGCCGGAAATTGTTCGGCATCTTGTCGATGAAGAAAGGGGCGCCTTGCCGATGAATGCGCGTTCCTTCGATATACTCGCGCCCCATCTGTTCCAATTGCTCTGAGTCCAGATCGTACAGGATCCGTGGATATAGCGACATGCCAGCTTTCCTGCCGCGCAGCCGATGCGCGAGCGCGAGGATATTGGGCAGTTCCAGCGTACCGTCCACCTGACTGTGGGACGCCAGTATCTGTTCAAGGAGCGTGGAACCCGCCCTTGGCAGGCCCACAATGAAGATCGGATCGGCCACCTCATAACCCATGCCCGCCTTCGACTTGAACAGATCGGCATCGCAGTAGGCTTTCTGGGCATTGAGTTCAGCCGTCATGTTGTCTGCATCGTATCGCGTCTGCTGGCGCTTCAGGGCGTTCCCCTGCTCATAGTAGCGAAAGGACTGCTCGTATTCGGCTCGATCTTCATGCGCTTTGCCCAGCGCAAACGACAAGTGCACCCGATCCATGAAGGCAAGATCAGGCCGCTTCGCCTGCGCATGCATGATTGCCATCTCTTCATCTGTGAAGCGATATGTCTTGAGGTTCGCCAGCGAATACCATGCATCGCCGTGATCGGGTTTGGCCGCTGCGGCCGCGCGATACGAAGCGACAGCTTCGTCTTGCTGGCCGGTGGTCTTGAGCGCGTGCCCCTTGGAAGTCAGTGTCGCGGGATCGTTGGGCACTTTCGCAAGTACGGAATCGAACAGGTCGAATGCCTCGTCGTAGTCTCCGGTCTGCATGCATTCGATTGCGAGATGGGACTGGAAGACCGGATTTTTCGGATCGTGAGCGTAAACTGCCTCGGCCTGTTTCTTCGATTCAGCGAACTTCTGGCGCTTACGCAGGACTTCCATGTAGTCGAGGCGGACCTGAATGTTGTCCGGTTCGAATGCGGTGGCGCTTTCCAAGAGGAATTCGGCATCGTCGAAAATGCCAAGCTGCATGCCGATCTGTGCCAGCAGCCGCATGCCTTCAACGTGGCGTGGATTGGCACGCATGAAATGTCGGCAAATCTCTTCCGCGCGCAGCAGACGTTCTTCGTGAAGATGGTTCGTAACCGCTAGTAATTCGCGCGGCAGTTTTGCCAGCCTTTCGACCTGTGCTTGTGCGGCAGCCGCTTGTTGTGGACGTCCAATGGAAGCATAAAGCTCGGCCTGGGCGCGCCAACAGGCATTTAGCGCGGGGTTGTAACGCGTCGCGCGATCGTATGCGGCAAGGGCCTGTTCGGTTCTGCCTCTGGCACGTGCCAGATGGCCTTCCTCCTGCCATGCCCGTCCGAATTCTGGAGAGACTGCATGCAGCCTTCGCAGAAATGGTTCAGCATCACCGAATCGCTGATCGTAACGGCACGCGACGGCAGCAACATACAAAGCGTCTGGATCTTCTGTCCGTTCCGCCAGAACCTTTTGCGCCACTGACAAAGTCTGCGCGAAATCTCCACTGCGCAGGGCATCCTGTGCCTTTTTCAATTGGTTCGAGGCTTCCTCGTCATTCATGGCTTGTCGTCCTGCCAGAAATGCAAAGCGGCGGGCAAGGTCTGGTTGTCCAGAGCCTTCCCGCCGCCTTGTTTAGCCCGCCTGGGATCAGTAGTCGTAAGAGACCCTGAAGCCGATCGTGCGCGGACGGTTTGTAACCACACGAGCGCGGTCGAATACGAAGTTACCTGAAAGTTCGGCCCGTTCGTCGAACAGGTTGTCTGCGAACACTTCGAAACTCCATTCATTCGTACGGACCCCCGCACTCAATGCCACGGTCGTGTAGCTGTCGAGCTTGAGCTTGTTGATCTCGATGATGTCCGTGTACTTCGACGCCGAATGGACGACCTGCGGCTGGACATGCGCGGTGAGCGTGTCGTTCAGATCCCATTCGTAGCGAAGGCGCAGGTTGCCCTGGAACGATGGGGCAAACGCCAGGTCGCCACCCTTCAGGACGTCGCTCGTCGGCGTGAGCAACTTGGTGATCTTGGTGTCCAGGAACGAGAACGCACCAGCGACAGTCAGCCCAGGCACCGAATAGGGAGCGACCGTAAAGTCGCCTTCGACGCCAAGGATCTCTGCATCAGCCGCGTTGTCCGAGAAGAACAGGTTCACGATGCTCGGATCGAAGATCGTGGTCTGCAACCTGCTGATATCGACGTAGAAGGCACTGCCGTTGAAGCGCAGCTGCCTGTCGAACAGATCCATCTTCCACCCGAACTCGTAGTTCTGGACTTCGTCGGTTTCGAGTTCATACGGAACAACGTATGTGCCCGGTCCCGCAGCGCCGCCTGGCCGGTTTAGTAGGCCTGGACGGAAGCCTTCCGAATAGGTTGCGTAAAATAGCAGGTCCTCGGTTGGCGTGAACGTCACCGTGCCCTTGAAGATCACGCCGCTCGTCTTAGCCTTGTCCGGGTTCCCGTCCGGGTTGCCCGGAGCATATTTCCCACTGACATTGGTGCCACCCAACTGTGCATCGACACGCTGGTCCAAAGGCAGGCCCGCATTGGGGCCGAAAATGGGCGACTGCAGATTGTAGAAGGCCGAGTTTGCGCTGCCCTCGATGTCGACTTCGATATCGTAATATCGTGCGCCAAACGTAACGGTCAGCGCATCGGGAACGACGTCGAAACTGGCTTCGCCGAACAGACCCCATTGTTTGTCAGTGCGCTTCACATCGTTGCGGAAACCAACGCCAGCCGGGAACGGGCCCGGATCGCTGAAGTATCCATCGGCTGCATTGCCGACTACGCCAGTGACCGCGGTGTTAGTCAGCGGATAGTTGGGCAGGAAGCCTCTGGTAACACCGTCGGATCCACGCACCATTTCCGATGCGTAGAAATAGTCGTTCCGCTCCTTCAACGTCAGGTCAGAGTAAAAGCCACCCATCGTCGCGCGGATACGGCTTTCCTGCGGCGTGTTGACCCGAAATTCCTGCGTAAAGACCGTGGTGTCCGTGAACGATTGTACGGAAAGGTTTGGCGCGTAACATGTCGGATCGGCTGGAGCGGTGGCGACGTATGTCGGATAGGACACTGCCGTGTCGCACATGTAGTACGGGATGTACTGCCCGACGAAGAGATAGTCGCTATACCCGACGTTCTGTTCCGTTTCGCGGTCCGTGTAGGCACCTGTGTAGAGCAGTTCGAGAGCGCCTAGGCGGCCTTCGACAGTCCAACTGGTGTTGGAGAAATCATCCTCAAGACGATCGTCCGAATACCGTTGGATATCTAAGTTATCGAGGCCCAGTTCCGGGTCAGCGAAGAAAACACCGTCCGACTCCACGCTCTGGCGCGAATGCGAGACGGTCAGCCGCCAGTCTGGAGTAAATTCGTACAAGGCCGAGATGCGGAAGCCCGAGTATTGCGTGTCGTTGAAGTTGTCTTCGACGAGCGCCGCATTGTCTGCTTCGACAAATGTCACGTTGCCGTCGATGTAGGCAAGGCTAGCTGGATCCGACTGGAAGCCAGCACGCTGCGCACTAACGGGAACGCCATTATCGCGAACCGTGCCTGCTGGCCGGAAGCGGGCGCTATCACGCATCGAACGCGTTCCATGCACGTTATCAATATAACCGCCTTGGTCGTCGAGGAAGACAACGCCGCGCACAGCGAGATTTTCGCTGACCGGAACATTGAGCATCAGTTCGCCCTTGTAGCTTTCCTCGCCACCCTTGGTGAACGACATGCCGCCCTTGGCGCTGGCCGCGAAGCCGGAAAGGCTTGGTTTGTTGGTGATGAGGCGGACAGTGCCGGCTTGCGAGCTGGCGCCGAACAGCGTGCCTTGCGGGCCGGCGAGCACCTCGATCCGTTCAAGGTCAGCGGCGTAGACGTCAAGGTTGCGTCCCGGTTGCGAAAGCGGCTGTTCATCCAGATACAATGCCACGTTCGGCGCGAGACCGGCGACGCCAGCAGTAGTGAGGTTCGGGGTAGTCGAGGCGAGGCCGCGAACGTAGATCGTGCTTTGGCCCGGGCCGCCGCCACCGGCTGTCACGTTCGGCAGCTGTTCGAGATAATCCTCGAAGGTATCGACGCGAAGCTCATCAAGGGCTTGCTCACCGATTGCATTGATAGAAACTGCAACATCCTGAAGGTTTTCAGAGCGCTTGGTTGCCGTGACGACGATTTCGCCGATGCCGCCGACGCGTTCAGTTTCCGGCTGTTCCTGAGCCATGGCGGGTCCTGCAATCAC
>CAYYXR010000080.1:0-5980 GCA_964475755.1 uncultured Rhodobacterales bacterium | reverse complement strand
AGAAAGAAGCCATGTTGCGGCTCAGAGCCGCCCGAGGGGGCGATGCACTGCCCCACGTGTGGGAGGAGAACCACCGAGCTCGGGTTCTAGCTGCTGAGCGGGCTGGTCCGGGTCAATTCATGATGCGATTTGACCTGTGTGGTAATACGACTTTGTGTTTTGGACACGGCAAGAACCGCCGCGACCGCAGCCACGAAAGAGTCCCCCGATAGCTCGCCCGCTCCCTCGCTATCCGGCACGAGATCATCTTCGTACGACGATCCGGGCAACTTTCCCGGCTGGCTCCCAGGTTGAGTACTTCATTAGGCCGCAGTGGAATGGGAATCCGGTCGAATACGAGCCGCAATCCTCCCTCCTAGCAACAGCGAGGGCGCACGCTGGTGCTGACTTCATCCGCTGGGCATTCGGCTTCTCGTCGGGCTTCACCACCGACGATCCTGACCTGGAGTTCCCCCTTATCGGGGCCCTTTCAAGTGATGCTGAGGTTCTAGCGAAAGTTGGTGAGGATCCATTCGACCTCGCTGTCAATCAGTGCCACTGGGAGCCGATGGTGCGGAGAGACCCCCGCAGAGGGCCCCGACGGATACGAGATCAGTTCGGGTTTGAAGAATCCGTGAGGCACTCGCTCCACGGCGCTCTTGTGGCTGGGCTCCACCAGTACACCTATCACTTGACGGACTCGGCGCTCTACGTGTTCGGCGAAAGCCATGAGCGCACTGCCGCCCGGCTTCCCCTGGGACTTTTCGCCGGCGCATCCGCGAACCAACAGGGCGGAATCGCTCTCAAGTTCTCCGACCCAGGTGGCTTCGACTTCGGGGAACTCCCTGAAAATTGCGAGCGCAAGCAGGGTTCTGACGGCGCTGAGACGCTTGTGATCAGCGCGTTCCAGTTGCAGAGCACTACACGGTGGGACGAACTCGTCGACGACATGAAGGTCGCATTCAGGACGAGTCTGCCGACCTGCGAGTTTGAGGTCATGCACAGGGGTCGGCCGGTGACATTTAGCGTCACCCGCTTTCACGCGAACTCGTTCGATGCAGCAGTTGACTCCACTGTGTCGACTCAGGAACGCGAAGAGATACGAGCGACCGACGAGTTCAAGCGAGCGCGAGACGAGGCGTACGGGTCTCTCGTTGCGATCGACATCGAACAACTGACGCGGCCACAAGTACCCGAGCCTCCCGACCCCCCCGCCGTCACGAGTGAGAACTCAGGCGCAGTCGACCCTCTAGAGGCCCGGCTGGCACGAATCTCTCGCCTCTTCGGCGAGGGTCTCATAACTCAGACGGAACATGACATTCAGCGCAAGAGAATTTTGGATGAGATCTAGGGCCGGTCTCGCTTGTTGACACGTGACTGAGCGGTGTCCTCGGAATGTTCCGTCGCTGAAACCTGCGTGTTGGCGGTGACTTGCGTGATGCCGGCTGCCCGCATCCCGATGGTCGGAATGCGGGTGCCGAGCGATCCGTACCGCTCTCCGAGTGAGCCCGTTGACCAGATCTTTCGTGGTTCAGACATAGATCCATTGTCCCATGCGCCGCGATCATCTAGGGGAAGCCATTGTCCGCTCGTCGTCGCGGGGAGGGGTGGAACAGTGACCTCCTGGCGGCGATAGGGGAACCTTGAACTACCCGCTCCTGCAGGGGAAACTCGGTGGATGATTAATCGCTGGTGGGATGGAAACCCGGCCGAGAAGTACTGGATGGAGATCACGGATCGCTCAGATCTCGGTGCGAACTTGATCGCGCCAACCACGGCCAAAGGCGGGAAAGAGACCTTCTCGTACAGCCTGGTGAATCATGTGCGCGAGGGAGACACTGTCTTTCACTGGTGGAAACGAACGGAGCCGGTCGCGATCGTCGCTAGGTCGACAGTGATCGGTGCTCCAACCTTGTCAACGATCACCTGGGCTGCTCGCGGCTCCTATAGCGCGGGTGCTCGGACAACTGAAGCGTTCGAAGCACCACTTGACCACCTCGTCGAACTTGACCAGGTGTGGACGCTGGAAGACCTTCGGGCGCGAGAGGACGAACTTCGGGCCGCGAGGGATGCTCTCGCAGCATCCGTGAATGGGCCGACTTACTTTCCTTGGACGTTCTTGACTGACCAGCCGTTGCGAACAACGCAGGGATACCTCGTCAAGATGCCCGCGTCTGTCGTTGATCTTCTGGGTCTTGACGATGTCGAAGCACCAGTCACGCCCCGCCGTGCGGCGGAGGAGCATCGCTCTCGGACGTCGCGAGGCGGAGGACGTCAGCAGGACCCCGCGCTTCGTAAAGCGACTGAGCGTTACGCCGTTAATCGGGCGATGGCGTACTTCGCCAGCAAAGGGTTCGGAGTAGAGGACGTAGGGGAATCAAGGTCTTATGACGTCCTCGCCGTGGCCCTTGACGGTCATGAGATTCACGTTGAAGTGAAGGGGTCGATCACCCGAGCAGTTGCAATTGAACTGACCTCCGGCGAGGTGAAGCACTGGGGGCCCGGCTATGAGCGGTCCTTGTACGTGGTTGATGAGATTTCTTGGTCGCTCGTAGAGGGGCAGTACGTCTTGGAGGGTGGCCGGGATCGGGTGTGGCGGAACTGGGAAATTCGTGGTGACGAAGATCGTTTAGAACCAACTCGTTACCGCTACACCCTGCTTGATAACTGAACAGTTGTGACTCGGTATTCGCACCAAAAAGTCAGATAAATTTATCTAATAAAAGACGCACAAATGCAACATGATGTTGCAAGGAAAGTCTCTCAATAGAGGTAATCTTCCTTCTACCCCCACAGAGACTTTCTTAGGAAAGACCCGAAGGACGAACGTGCTGGTCAAGGCGGCCCGGGCAGCACGGGGTGACGTTTGTCCTCTAGCCCGGCCCGTCCGGCGAGTAATTCCCGTCGGAGCGTTATGGCTTCCTCGGCGCTCATCGCGACGAAATGCCCAACGCCCCCACCTAGCGCAACGACATATTCGCGCGACAGGCAGCCGGCACCAGCCGGCACATTGGCGAAGCCATGTCTGAATCCGGTGGGGCGTTGACAACCCCGTACAACTCTCGCTCCGAAAGGCCAACCGCGTGCCCACCTCACCACGAAAAGACCCTCACCAAACACGCTCACAGTCGAAGGGGTCACCAAGAAAGCGTTCAACTCAGTACACGCGGCAAACGTTCGACTCACGAGAGCCCTTCTCGGGGACCCTCAGGGTGCTTTCCGTGCCAAAGCCGAAGGAACACCTAAACCGAGGCAGGTATGAACTGCAGTACGAGTTCATGGCTGCGGTGCTTCAACCCTCAATGCGGGGTGGCATTCAGGTTCGTCTAATACGCGAGCGGTCAGTCGAAGCACTTCGACGCGTGCTACCAGGATCAACAATTCGCTTCGATGGATATTTTTCGACCAAGTACGGAGGACGTGAACTACATATTCTTCGTGGGGAGATTGTTCATCGCGCTCAACTGATTGATGGATACCAGCCACGTGATCGTCCAGACGGCACGTGGCGCTGGGTCGGGCTGCCGGCCGGGGGCGAGCAAGACGAACGACCGTTGTCGAAGGCTGTTTCCGCATCGGAGGCCCTCTGTGGATTGAACCCATTGCGGATTGGAACTGAGTTTGGTTCGCCGGAACCTCAGCGGCTTTGGTACTGACGACCGGTTGTCCGTCGACTAGAGGATTGACCCGAGTATCTCAACTCAACTGACGTGGCGTGAGTAGCCGCATCCCGGCTCTGAGGCGTGGTTTCCGGCGGCCTGTCGCGCCAGCCTTCAAGTGGGCGGGTGAGATGGCAACATGGCTAAACGGTATGGCCAAGTTCGTCGGGATTTTCTTTGCGCTCTTCACCCTGTTTTGGATCGCTGACGAGTGCTCTGGGCCCGGGCAGAAGGAAGAAACGACTTTCCCAAATGACGCCGAGGTGAGCGTCGAAGCCGTCTCATCGACATCGACCAGCGAATTGGCAGTCGATTTGGACGCGTGGATCAGCGCCCTGCCGGAATCCACGCAGGCGAACGGTTGGAAGGATCTGTACCCTTCGCTCTGCGGGCCGCCAAGACCCGATAGAGGCCTTTACAACAGCGCCTTTACGACGCTCGCCTGTGCGTTATTTGAGCCCGGCGAGATTGCCGAGACGCCGTATCGGGATGGCTTCAATGTGCCGCAGTCGCTTAACGTCTGGGGTTATCACAAGTACGTGGCTTTTAATCTGAGGTGTGCCTCAGGTGTTGAGGGCGACGTTCATGTCTGGGTTCCGCTGACACCGACCTCGTATGAGCACTGGACAGGTCGATGGCGCTATCCGTTCGCGGCACCCGACGGCATCGTCGGCTATGCGGTCTACGTTTACTTTGGCCCCCCGTTGCCGGAGGATATGGAACACCGGAGAGCACCTGCTCACCTTGACCTTGATCATTGGACACAGGCTGACTCAGCCCCTTACGTAGTCATTGACTTTGGGTACCGCGGCTGGGGGTTGGACACCCACAGAATTGACCTGCAACCTTCGGTTCCACGGCCTGCGGACGACGACTCATACGTGGCCCGCAACATGTCGAACCCCTACTTCCGGGTTTCTGACGCCTTGGATCCTGAGGCCTCTCAGAATGGCCCCGATGGGCTGTGGCTCCGCCAACTTGGGGATACCGAGCGAATTCCTCTGCGCCTCGCTGCCGAACTTGGAACCGAGGTCCTTCTCTCGGACGCCAGTTGTTCTGCCGGTGATTGACCCCAATTGCTCTTTCATAGTGATCTGAGTTCGTGTTCACCTTGGAGACCGTGTGTGAAGCACAAGCCGTGCGACCTCGTTGGCAGATCAACTCTCCCGGTAAATCTCGCGGGGTTTCATGAAACCCGAATCGGAGGCCGAGCCGCTATACACGCCCACAATGAGAAAGCGAGCCGGCCAGCAGGAGTCCCATTCCCGCTGGCGACACCGGATCAAGAACGTGTTTGGCACCCTGCTCGTCTGGTTCGTCGCTCTTGGCATCGGTTTCGGTGTCGCAGTTGACATCCAAGATGCGCTCCTGCCCGGCGATGAGCCGGCGGTGCCCGCGCGGGAAGTTGAAAACGTTGATGTAGACCAGCGGGGTGTCGTGCCGACAACGACCGACGGAGCACAAGTCGACCGATCCGCAAGGGAAGAGAGGGTCTTGCGTGAGAACCGAGAGCTTTGGGCTGCAGGTCAGGAGGCGTGTGCGAGCTCAGGCGGAATTTGGCTTGGAGCCAGTGACCCGCCTCGTTTGAGCGTTGTTCTCAGAGTTTCTTCAGTTAATGCGAATTGCTTTTGCTTCTCCGGTATCGCCTCGGCAGACAACGAAGTCAGGCGCTGCGCCGAGATGGAGTACGTGCTGCCCGCACCGGCTCCAGGTCTTCCGTCGGGACAATCACGCAGCTCCGAGTCCGTTCAACCAGCTTTTCGGATCGGTGCACGATGCGCCGACGGATGGCGCTCGGAAGCAACCGGACGAGGTGCGTGCTCTTGGCACGGCGGAGTCTCATGCTGGCGCTATAGCGACGGCACATGTCGGCGCTCTTAGTTTGCTTGCGCCGGAAAGTCGATGTTGGAATCCGCGCAGAGTTCCCAGCGGACTCCTTTCTCAAGCGCCCTACACGCAGCTCGGTAAGGTGACTGGAAATGAATTTGCCTCCACCCCCACCGCCCGGAAGCAACTCAGTGCGCCGCACTTCAAAGAGATGGCTGGTACCGGTGCTTGTTGCCATCTTGGGCCTGGTCGCAGGCGCCCTCTTAGGGCGGTCGTCCGGCGAGCGCGATCAAGGTGCAGTTGTCGCCCAAACAACGAGTACGAGCGAGACCGTGCCGGCGACGAACAAAACGGCTGGTGATCCAACGACGTCAGTTTCCGCTGCTGAGTCCCCTGATCCGGCGTTGGCCGAATTTCCTGAGTTGGTTCGACTGATAGCCCTCTCCGAAGAGTTCATCATCGAATACATCGACGAGATCACGCTGAGCGAAGACGGTTTCTTTGACGCCGTTATA
>CAYYXR010000079.1:0-6110 GCA_964475755.1 uncultured Rhodobacterales bacterium | reverse complement strand
TTTTCCAGATCGGTCACCCGGACCATGGTGTGAAGATATTCCATCGATTGCTCCTCGCGCGATAACACGGGCGCATGGTAGCGTGGCAAACCCCGCCTATTCCAGCGTCTTGAAAAAGATCGCCACCAGAAAACCGCAAAGCGTCGACAGACCGACGACGGAATCAGCCGCCCGCTATCCACATTACGCGTTGCGGTCTTGATCCAGCGCGCGATTTTTTCCTGTTCAATTCCTTGGTTTTTTTCCAGATAGTCGGTAATGGGGGCGTCTTCCAGATATTCCCGCACCCGTTCATGCAGCTTTGGAAAGCGCCGGATCAATGTGTCGAAATCAAGCTTCCGGAGAACCCAGACGGTGCAGTCGTCAGTCACGACCGCGCTCATGGAATGACGCGCCGCTGTAAGAAACGACATCGCGCCGAAGGCATCGCCGGCTTCCACGGTAACGCGTCGCCCGACCGCGTCTATCGGATCGATCAGCGCGGCCTGGCCATCTTCAACGATGAAGAGACGATCCGCCGAATCATGGCGGCGAAAAATCGTATCGCCGCGCTCAAACCGGGCGCAAAACATCTTTTCCGCAATGGCGCGTAACTCCTCGGGCGGCAGCCCCCGGAAAATCGGAATACGCCGTATACCATCCGACATCCGCACGAACTCATCTCGATGCCGCTCAATATTCAGGGCTCTCGGCAATATGCCGCCGCCGCGCAAACCGGCGACCGCATTATCGCGCCAGTCATCGTACTGCGCGGTACTTAACCCATGATCCTTGCGCAAATAATTGGCGACCTCGTCGCCTGAGATCATCGACTCCGTCGCGGCGGCAAGAGCGGCGGAATGTTCCAGCGCATGATCGAATGAATCGCTTGGCAGCATCCAGAGTTTGCTGTCTTGCGTGGCAATGGCGCTCCGAATATGACTAGCGCCGGCGACAAAGGCCCGGCGGCCAAAGGAAGACCCTGCCTGGACGACAACCGGCTCGTATTCTGGATCGCGTGGATCGGAGAGCGTTACCTCGCCTTCCTCGACGATATAAAGAAATTCGCTGGGGTCCCCCAGACTGTATATCGTCGCGCCTTTTCCGAAATTTTCCGAAATTGCCGCGGACGCCAGGTCCTCGACATCTTCTTTTCTCAGACCCTGGAAAATGGCGAGACGCCCGAGATGCCCGACGGTCCGTTTGAAACGTTCCCGTCTCTTGCGGCGCAAATACTGCACGACAGTTGAGGATTTCCGTAAGAATCCGCCCTTGTTGTTCACCGCCTTGTCGAGCAGAAAAAAGATGACTCCGCCGATGATGCAACCGATGGCGAGCGCGGAGAAATGCCCCCTTTGCAGGGCCGAGCCAACCAGATCAATCGTCAGCGCCGCCATAAGCGCGCCGCCGCCAAAAGCCATCATGATACCCACCGCCCGGTCGCTCGGCCTCCAGACAAGAGTCGTGAGTGTGCCAAGAGGTAGAGAGCATGCGCTGATCAGCCCGACGATAAAGGCCTTCAACAAAAGCGATTCCGGCATGAGGCTTTTCCGGTCAGTTACTCTTTAATGTTATAGGACCGTTTGCGTCATTCGCGTGACGCTATGATGACTGTCCGCGGTCCAACCGTCAGCTTTTCAGGATCTCAGAATTACAACCGCGGCCTTTCGGGCGGCCGCCAGGATGTTTCGTCTTTCCGACGGGCTGGCCGCTACGCGCGCCAGGGAAACAGCGCCGACAAGGACGGAAAAAAGCGCGCGGGCCGACTCTTTGGACTTTTCCTCGTCCCCGCGCAGCCCTTTGGCAAGAAGCCGGACCATGCGTTCCGTTCCGCGCGCAAGGGCAATCCGCCAATGATACGGCCCCTAGCCTGTTTCACCGGCAAGCGCCGCAAAAGGACAGCCGCGCGCGATTGCCCTGGTATGTTTCTCCGAGAGATATTCTTCGACAAAGGCGGCCACGGCCTTGCGGCCACCAAATTGCTCAATGGCCTCTTCCAATGTGCCCGTGAACCCGCTTATCGCACCACTCAGCCCATAGGCAACCAGGTCGTCTTGTGATTTGAAGTGGCGGTAAAAACCGCCATGCGTCATGCCGGCGGCGCTCATGATGTCATTGAGCCCGGTCGCGGCGATGCCCCTTTCGCGCAACGCCCGCCCGACCATTTCCAGAATGCGGGCCCGCGTCGCGGCCTTCTGTTCACGGGTTACGCGGGGCATTGAATCAGACCGTCATCTGTTTTGGAAATTCAGATGATTTATATCATCTGAAAAATGAGTCATCGACCCATGGCCAAATTTCAGATGTTACTAATCATCTAATTGGATCGAAGCCGAAAAAACACAAGCAGGGCAATTGCGTACAACACTTATGCACCGGGCAAGAGCTTTCCTCCCCGGCAAATTCATCCACAGGATTTATGAATTTTGAATGTCAGAGCCCGTAAAGCGCCGTCGGGTTCGGCCCGAGGATCCGGTCCACACTTACCGCTTCCACCCCTTCGCGGTCCTTGAGAAGACGAAGCGCCTCGATCTGTGCCGAGGTATCGGTATGACCGTAATCGGTGCCGACAATCAGGTTGGCATCCCCGACACGGTCGATCACCGCCGGAATATCGTCGGATAATTCAACCGTCACATAGATATTATTGTCCTTGAGTGGATCGTCAGCGAGTTTCCGCCCCTTGCGCGACAGGCGTTTTTCCACGTCGCCCAGCGCATAGGGTACCCAGGCGGATGACGCCTCGATAAACGCCCAGCGGATATCGGGGTATTTCGATGGCACCTCGTTCTCCAGCATCCAGTGGAAAGTGGCGATCATAGCCAGCTTGAACTTGCCGAAATTATGGCCTTCATGGAACATATTGTCGGACGGGCTGGCATTGGCCGAGTGGATCGCCACGGCGAGGTCCAGATCGGCGGCCGTCCGAAATAGAGGCTCGAAATAAGGCTCACCGATATAGCGGTCGCATTCGAAGGGCCGGAGAAACACACTGCAAGCGCCATGGGCCTTCGCGAAGGCGAGTTCGTCCGCGACCACATGCATTGCCGATGTCGACGCACATGCGGCCCAGCGCAACCGTCCGCCGGACATTTCCCAGATATCTGCCAGCCAGCGATTATAGGCCTTGTATTGCGCGACTTCCTGCGCCGCATCGCGCGCGGTAGGCACCAGAAATATCGTCGGGTACAGTACCTGCGTATCGATCTCCAGCTCATCCATATGCGCAAGCCGCGCGGCAACGCTTCCCATTTCCCGGGATTCCTCATCCATGCTGCTGGTATCGGCGTTGTCTTTAGGCTGGATATGGCTGCCGCTGAACCAGTACTGATCCGTCCTGGACGGGCCCGATTGCGGCATCGCGCCGCCAGCTGATTTATCCAGGATCAGCGGTGCGTAATGTTTCTCGTCGTCGGCGAGATAGCTCCACGTTCTGGCGGATTCAATTACATGCGCGTCGGCGTCTACTGTCTTCATGCTTGCCTCCCTATTTCAGGCAGAATACCGCCAAACAAAAAAAGCGGCCAGAAGCCGCTCGGTTTTTTCCTGCTGAGACGAGTTAATTTACCGGATCAGGCGACGCCGCGCCGCGCCGATTGCCATGAGTCCCAAAAGGACAAATCCCAGCCCTCCCGGCGCCGGCAATTCGTCGGCTTCGGCCTCCAAACCGAAAAAATACGTTACGGAAAGTTCGGCATCCGCCGTCGTCGTAATCTCATACAAGAAATTGGCACCGCCACCTGAAAAACTTGTCGCGATTTCCGTGTTGAAATCATAGCCGAACTGGTCCGTCCCGGACGAGTTGTCGTCGACAAATTGCGAGATGATCTCGACATCTGTGCTGTCGATCAACGTGCGGACACCGGAATTCGCGCTCCCCGGCCCAAACTGCACCGTTTCACCCGATTCAACGTCGTTATAAAATTGAGGCCCGTGAACCGAGGTCCAAGGATCAAGCACGTCTTGCGTTTGCGGTAACACCTCAATACCGCCGACCCCGGTCGCCGAATACTTGGCCGCAAACATTTGATGATAGAAATCAGAGGTATTGGGAGAATTATTGGTTATATACCCCCCGGTCGTCATGCCGCCGCTCGATTGAACCAGCACGCGTTACAACACGAAATTCGACGGCAAATCGAATTTATCAACGCGGAGCGGCTGTCCATTCAGATCGGTAACCACACCGGAAAAGGACGCCGTGTCGGTGCAGCTTGTGGTATCGCAAACAAGGGCCGCGCGCGCGGAATACGGCAACAAAGCCGATAACGCAATCGTCAGCAGAACGATGTTTGCAAACCTGAAAATAGCCTCAACTCCCATTTTACGCGCCAAATCGCGAAAAACGCATACCCTGTGTAAGTCGACGCCTTGAAGTGCGGACAAAATGCACCATCCCCCCGGATAAGCAGAAATAAGCAATTTAGATGCCAATCATACTTTCGTTCTAATTCAATGGCTTGCGCAGCCATCAGATAGAAACTGTCAAAAATTCTGACGATCCTGACGCTTTTCAGTCCGATGGCAACCCTTTCTCTTTACAGCACCCGCCGGGAGCGGCCATAAGTCAATTATGTGTACCGTCATATTTCTCCGCCGCCCCGATCATGAATGGCCGCTGCTTCTGGCCGCGAACCGCGATGAATCCCTGAAACGTCCCTGGAAAGCGCCTTCGCGTCATTGGCCGGACCGCCCGGACGTGACCGCCGGGATAGACGAATTAGCGGGGGGCACCTGGCTTGGCGTCAATGACCACGGCGTTGTTTCGGGAATTTTGAACCGCAAAGACTCGCTCGGCAATGATCCGCGCCTGCGCAGCCGGGGCGAGCTGGTCCTCGAAGCGCTCGATCACGCCGACGCGCTGGACGCGATGGACGCGCTACTCGACCTGGAACCCGCCGCCTATCGCAGCTTCAACCTGTTCGTCGCCGATAACCGGGACGCCTGGTGGCTGCGCAGCACCGGCCCGGATTCCCACAAGGTTGAGGCATTCGAAATTCCCGAAGGTGTCTCAATGATCACCGCCTGGGGCATGAATGAGGGCGACTCGGCCCGTACCCGTCATTACCTGCCACGGTTTGAGTTGGCAGCCGCACCGGATCCGGAAAGCGCCGACTGGTCGGAATGGATGGCGCTTCTGTCCTCCACCGAGGTCGAAGATAATGCCGGGCCGGGCGAAGCGATGTGCATAGAGCCAACGCGCGGGTTCGGCACGTTGTCATCCAGCCTGATTGCCCTGGAAGCGCCGGACCGGGGAAAACCCCGCGTACTCTGGCGTTTTTCCGAATCGCCGGGCGACGTGAACGCCTTCCACGACATTGATCTGACCCCGGAAATAATCGCCTGAAGACGCGCCCCTTGGCACGCGGAGACGTTAAGCCTCCGATTATTGTTTGGTGCGATAATCATGCTATATCTCATACGCGGGCGGGACGCGGTTCACGCGCTCTCCACCGCCACTTCTCATAGGTTTCTCATGGCGCGCCGCAAAAGAATTTACGAAGGCCGGGCAAAGGTCCTGTACGAAGGCCCCGAACCGGGAACGCTGGTGCAATATTTCAAGGACGATTCCGGCGTGATCGGCCGACCCGGCATCATCACCGGCAAGGGCGTCCTGAATAACCGCATTTCCGAATTCCTGATGGTCCGGCTGGCGGAAATCGGCATCGCCACCCATCTTGTCCGGCGGCTCAACATGCGGGAACAGCTGGTCCGTGAGCTGGAAATTATTCCGCTGCGCGTCACCGTTTCCAACGTCGCCTCGCCCGACATGGCGCAACGCTTCAACCTGCAGGAAGGCGCGCCTCTGCCCCGGTCCATCGTTGAATATTATTATAAATCCGACGATGCCGGCCATCCGCTGGTGGCGGAAGAGCACGTCACCGCCTTCGGCTGGGCCTCGCCGCAGGAAATGGACGAAATCATCCATCTGTCGCTGCGGATCAATGATTATCTGTCGGGCCTGTTTCACGCGGTGGGCATAAAGCTCGCCGATTTCACGGTCGAATACGGGCGGGCCTATGAAGAAGACCGCATCCGTATCGTGCTGGCCGATGAAATCAGCCCGGATAATTGCCGTCTGCGCGATCTTCAGACCAACGAGATCATGGGACGCGACCGCTTTACCCGAG
>CAYYXR010000078.1:0-6191 GCA_964475755.1 uncultured Rhodobacterales bacterium | reverse complement strand
TCTCGGATATGCCCGGACTGTTCCTCGCCCAGCAGGTTGCCGGCACCGCGAATATCCAAGTCATGGCTGGCTAAGGAAAATCCAGCGCCGAGGCTGTCTAGCGTCTGCATCACATCAAGACGCTTTTCAGCATTGGCGGTGGGTTTGCGATCGGATGGAAGAGTCAGATAGGCGTATCCTCGAGCCTTGCTGCGACCAACGCGCCCGCGCAATTGATATAACTGAGACAGACCAAACATATCTGCCCGGTGAATGATAATCGTATTCACCTGAGGCATATCGAGTCCGGATTCGATGATGTTTGTGGACAGCAGGACATCATATTTTCCGTCCGCAAAAGCCGTCATTACATCTTCCAAGGCATTTGGTCGCATTTGCCCATGGGCAACGGCGTATTTCACCTCAGGTATCAGCTTGTCCAACCGCTCGGCAACGGTGCTGATATCAGCGACTCTTGGGCAGACATAGAAAGTTTGGCCGCCTCTGAAACGTTCCCGCAAAATGGCCTCGCGAACCACAACTGGATCGAAGGGCAGTACGAAAGTGCGTACGGCCAAACGATCAACGGGCGGGGTTGCAATCAGGCTCATTTCCCGGACACCGGCTAGGGCCATTTGTAATGTGCGGGGAATGGGTGTCGCGGACAACGTGAGAACGTGAACATCGGAACGAAGCTGTTTTAAACGTTCCTTATGAGCAACTCCAAAATGCTGCTCCTCGTCAACGATGAGCACACCAAGGTTCTTGAAGGTTATGCCCTTGGCAAGTAGGGCATGTGTACCGATCACGATATCCACGGTACCGTCAGCCAATCCCTTCTTCGTTGCCTCAGCATCCTTGGTACTTACCAATCGAGACAGCTGGCCTATACGTATGGGAAAGCCCGCGAACCGCTCTGTAAACGTCTTAAAGTGCTGGCGTGACAATAGTGTTGTTGGAACCACCAGAGCGATCTGCATGCCCGTCATGGCCCCGGCAAAAGCTGTGCGCAGAGCAACTTCCGTCTTTCCGAAACCCACGTCACCGCAGATCAGCCGATCCATCGGCTTGCCCTTGGTTAGATCCTCAAGTGCGTCGCCAATGGCACGCATCTGGTCATCCGTTTCGACAAATGGAAAGCGTGCGCAGAATTCGTCGTACACACCTTCCGGCGTGTGTATTTCAGGAGCATCCTTCAGCTGTCTCGCAGCCGCTATATGAATGAGCTGCTCGGCCATATCCCGAATGCGCTCTTTGAGTTTAGCCTTACGCGCCTGCCAAGCTGCGCCACCAAGTCGATCCAGTTGACCCCCTGCCTGCTCCGAACCAAACCGCGACAAGACTTCAATGTTTTCCACGGGCACATAGAGTCTGTCGTTACCGTGATACGTAAGCCGCAAGCAATCGTGCGGCGCGCCACCGACCGTTAAGGTTTCCAGCCCTTCGTACCGTCCGATGCCGTGCTCGACATGGACCAGCAAGTCACCTTCCGTAATCTGTGAGGCGTCTGCGATAAAACTATCGGCCTTTCGGCGCTTGCGCCCGGCCCGAACCAAACGATCTCCCAGAACGTCCTGTTCGGTGATGACCGCCAAAGTATCGGTGACAAAGCCTCGTTCCAGAGGTAGTCGAATAACACCCAGCTGAGATATTTTCGCGCTGGGCAGGTCTGACCAACTTCTTATTTCGTCAATTGAGTCACATCCGTGCTCACGAAGAACATTGATGAGTCGTGATTTGGAGCCTTCGCTGGCGCATGCCAGAATAACCTGCCGGCCATTTCCCGTCTCTCTGCGAAAGTGCGCAATAAATGCTTCGAAGACATTTTCATCAGGCCGCGCCCGGACATCGGCGAAGTCCTTGCCAAGACGTGCACCGGCATCCTCTCCACCGCTCACGTCCGGCGCAGCAAAGGCTCTAAGTGCTGTAACGCTGCGCTTGGAAAGCAGTTGGCTCCATTCCGCCTCTCCCAGATACATAGTTTCCGGAGGAACTGGATGATAAACAACCCCACTATCCTGAAGAGAAAGCCTACTATTTTTTGACGCTGCAGATTCAACAAGCCGGCGTGCCTCGTAGTAATCCCGAATAGTTTCAAGGCGGACAGCAACAGCCTCTTCTATGTCGTGATCAAGACTAATGCTGGCGTTTGGGAGGTAATCAAGAATCGTGTCCAGTCCATTGTGGAAAAGGGGTAACCAATGCTCTTGCCCCAAATAACTTCGTCCCTCGGAGATCGATTCATACAAGGCGTCGTCTCCGGTCACTGCCCCAAACAGTTCGCGATATTTACTTCGAAACCGCGCAATCGACTCTGGAGTCAGTACCGTCTCGCTCATCGGCTTTAGTTTGACAGTCTCTGCATTGCCGGTCGTCCGCTGCGTAACGGGGTCAAATGTCCGAATGGAATCTATGTCGTCCCCAAATAAATCGATCCTCACAGGCTCTTCGAATCCGGGCGGAAACAAATCAATCAACCCGCCTCGAACAGCGAATTCTCCGGGCTCCATAACCTGCTCGGCGCGAGCATAACCGTTCGCCGCAAGAAAGCTATCGAATGCCTTACGGTCAAACGGCTCAGATATCGAAATCTGAAAAAAAGCATTCTTCAGGCTTTCAGCTTTAGGAACGCGCTGAAGCACGGCGCTGACCGTCGTCACTACTAGCCGAGACTTTCCCTGCGCCGGTGGAATTGTGAGCCGCGTCAATGCATCGATACGCCGCGCCATGACATCCGGGTTCGGCGAGACACGGTCATAGGGCAAGCAATCCCAGGTGGGCAGACTTATGATCTCAATATCCGGCGCAAAAAAAGCCGCGGTTTCCACCAGAGCCGCTAATCGCAGCTCGTCGCGTGCGATGTGAAGAGATGCATCACGTCCAGAGTCCATCGCACGATCGACGAGGACCAGGGCGTCATACCCGTCAGGCACCCCATGAAGAATGCGCGCGCCAATTTTGCCGAGAAATCCTTCCATCGTCAGATCTTCGCCATATCCCTGTAGTAAGCCATGATCTGGTCGAATACCGTGCCTTGCCAGCGCTTTGGCACCGGCTGACGGCCCATGAACCAATCCATCAAATCGGCGTCCGCGACATCCAAAAGCTCTTCAATTTCATCGAGCCGATCCACCGGCAGGGTATTGATGTTTTCGGAAAAGAATCCGCCCACAACTGCGTCGGATTCCTTGGTGCCCCGATGGGTCGCCCGGTACAAAATCCTCTTGAGTCTTACATCCATCGATGATTCGGCCTGATTTCAGACAAAAATAGCCCCTGGGTCGGGCCTGAAATGACCACCCACGGTGAGTAGGGTATATACATTGCTTAGGCGTCTGTCAGCCTGTACGAAATAGAAATGGCATCCCTCCGTCCCACGATTCTCAACCCTATATTTGCAGCGGTGACAACTCTGCCCGGTATTGGTCCGCGCATTGCCAAACTGGTGGAGCGCGTTGCAGGCCCCAAGGTGGTCGATCTGCTATGGCACCTACCCTCGGGAATTGTGGACCGACGTTTTTCCCCAAAGGTTGGAGAGGCGCCCCCAGGTAAAATCGCCACGCTGACGTTGGAGGTTCTTGCACACGCGCCGCCGCCGCCACGTAACCGGCGCGTGCCTTACCGCGTTACCTGTGCTGACGAAACAGGTCAGATTACGCTCGTATTCTTCCACGCCCATGCGGACTATTTGGAGCGGACATTGCCGGTCGGGGAGAAGCGCGCCGTCAGCGGTAAGATCGAGCTGTTCGACGGCAAGCGGCAAATGACGCACCCGGATCACATTGTACCGGTACAAGAAATAGACGACATCAAACGTGTGGAGCCGGTTTACCCTCTCACCGAAGGGCTATCGTCTAAAACTTTGTCTAAGGCAATCAATACCGCGGTTGGTCTCGCCCCGAATTTAGATGAATGGATGGACGCAGCGTTTCTTAAGAAAAATAAATGGACTGACTGGCGCTCAACCTTATTTGCCGCGCACAATCCGCAAACGGCATCCGACTTGGATCCGAATTCTCAAAATCGCTCCCGTCTTGCTTACGACGAACTGCTTTCCAACCAGTTGGCGTTGGCATTGGTTCGCCTAAAATCACGCAAACAGCGTGGACGTCCTTTGACTGGCAGTGGCACCTTGCGCAAAGCCATTGAAAGCACCCTACCCTATGAACTAACCAATGCTCAGAAGCGCGCCTTGCAGGAAATCGAGAAAGATCTGCAAGGCGAGTACCGTATGCTGCGACTGCTGCAAGGGGACGTCGGCAGCGGTAAGACCGTGGTTGCGTTAATGGCCATGCTGGTTGCCGTTGAGGCCGGCGCGCAGGCCACGTTGATGGCGCCTACAGAAATTTTAGCGCAACAGCATTTTGAGACCCTCACCTCACTACGCCAAAGTGCTGACATACGCATTGAGGTCTTGACTTCACGCGCCAAGGGCAATGCCCGACAAGACATTCTTGAAGCTATTAAATCCGGCAAAGTCCATATCGTCGTGGGAACCCATGCCCTTTTCCAAAAAGACGTAGAGTTCCAAAACCTTGCCGTGGCCGTTATCGATGAGCAGCACCGATTTGGCGTGCACCAGCGCCTAGAGTTGGCCGCAAAAGGCAACGGAACCGACGTTCTTGTGATGACTGCGACGCCGATCCCGCGCACTCTGGCATTGACCGCCTACGGTGATATGGACGTATCCCGCCTTGACGAAAAGCCCCCCGGGCGCATGCCCGTCACGACCCGGCTCGTAAATCTTGAGCGGCTAGAAGAAACCGCCACTGCTGTAGAGCGAGCCCTATCGAAAGGGGCCAAAGTTTATTGGGTTTGCCCTCTGGTTGAAGACTCCGAAAAATCCGATCTTGCCGCCGCTGGAGAGCGATACGCATATCTCAAAACGCGCTTGGGCGACGGTGTCGCCCTTATCCATGGCAAAATGAATCCGGCTGAAAAAGATGCCGCAATGGATGCTTTCATCTCCAATGGAGCTGAAAGCGCCAAGGTTCTGGTTGCTACAACCGTTATTGAAGTGGGCGTCGATGTGCCCGACGCAACCATCATGGTCATCGAACATGCTGAACGCTTTGGCCTCGCTCAGCTACACCAGTTAAGAGGGCGTATAGGCCGCGGCGGCAAAGAAGGAACCTGCTTACTCCTTTACGCGGCACCGCTTACCGAAACCGCGAAAGCGCGCCTTTCTAAACTTCGAGAAACCGAAGATGGCTTTCTCATTGCGGAAGAGGATTTACGCCTAAGAGGCGGCGGGGAAGTTTTGGGTACGCGGCAAAGCGGCCTGCCGGATTTTAAAATAGCCGATATCGCCGCACATGGTGATCTCATCGCGACGGCACGAAGCGATGTGAAATTGATTATCGATCGGGACCCAGATCTTGAATCAGCGCGGGGCCAGGCGCTGCGTACACTACTCTATCTGTTCGAACAGGACGACGCTGTACGAACATTACGATCCGGCTGAATTATTGTCCGAGTTGCTCTTCTGATCGCCCCGCCCGTGTTCAATTTTGTTGTACGGCGGGGTAACAATCCCGCCAGAAATGATCATCTTAAGCGCATCCTCAACCGTCATGTCTAATGACTTCATTTCCTCTCGCGCGAGGAACACCAAATAGCCCGATGTCGGATTGGGTGTTGTCGGGATATAGACATTAAGCATTTCTGAGTGGGTCTTTTCCTGCACTTCACCGTAGGTTTTGCCTATGACAAAGCCGAGCGTCCACATGTCCCGCCGTGGATATTCCAAAAGCACAACTTCTCGAAATGACTGAGCTTTATCGGACAAAACGGTTTCGAAAATTTGTTTGAGAGCACCATATATGCTGCGCACGACCGGCATTGTTTCGACAAGCCGCTCACCCCAGTTTATGAAGATTCGGCCCAGAAAATTCGCCGTTAAAAATCCAACCAGCGTAACGACCGTTACCAGAATCGCTATCCCAAACCCGGGCACCGCGACTGGCAGATAATTCATCGGATTGTACGCGTCGGGAATAAGATCCGTGATGAAGTCGTCGATGTAGTCCAATATCGTCCAAGCCGCATAGAGCGTAATGCTGATAGGGGCCGTAACGAGGACTCCGGCCAGAAAATAATTCCGCAGCCGCGCGCTCAAGGACGCTTTAAGATTGAGGCGAACAGGCGTTGCCGCTGGTCCCTCCTCCGGTTTCTCATTCATGGTGTTAAAGTCTCTGTCATGTCGGGTATTC
>CAYYXR010000077.1:0-6262 GCA_964475755.1 uncultured Rhodobacterales bacterium | reverse complement strand
TGATCTGGTTTGATAATGAGTGGGGATATGCCAACCGTATGCTGGATGTTGCAGTGTGCTGGTTAGGAAAATAAAAGTCCTATTGGATTTCACTAATTAGCTGGGAGCAACTATTTTGAAATTGTTAATTGATCAAGATATCGCTGGAAAACGCGTACTAATACGTGAAGACCTGAATGTGCCCGTTGCCGATGGAAAAGTTACTTCCGATGCCAGAATACGCGCGGCATTACCTACGATAAAAATGGCACTGGAAAAAGGTGCCAGCGTCATTCTCATGTCGCATCTTGGTCGTCCAACCGAGGGTGAATTTTCTGAGGAGTTTTCACTTAAACCTGTTGCCGACTACCTTTCGGAAGTGCTCGGCCAGGAAGTTCCGTTGGTAAGGGATTGGCAACAAGGACTTCCCTATGCTGACCTTATCTTGCTGGAAAATGTTCGTTTTAATTCAGGTGAAGGCAAAAACAGTGAAGAGTTGAGCAAGGCATACGCCTCTCTTTGTGACCTGTTTGCCATGGATGCATTTGGTACAGCGCACCGCGCCCAGGCATCGACACATGGTGTTGCACAGTTTGCCCCAATCGCCTGTGCCGGCCCTTTGCTGGCAAAAGAGCTCGATGCCCTGGAGCTTGCCCTGTCCGCACCGGAGAAGCCTATGCTGGCCATAGTGGGAGGTTCCAAGGTTTCAACCAAGCTGACTGTGCTGGAAACGCTCTCAGAGAAAGTAGACCAATTAATAGTTGGAGGCGGTATTGCCAATACTTTTTTGGCAGCCAAAGGCTATCCGGTTGGCAAATCACTATACGAGCCAGACTTAATACCCAATGCGCTGGCCTTGATGGAAAAGTGTGAAATCCCGCTGCCCACAGATGTAGTGGTAGGCAAGGAGTTTTCACCAAATGCCGAGGCCGTGATCAAGCCGATTTCCCTCGTTGCCGAAGACGATATGATTTTTGACGCGGGGCCAGAAACCAGAAAAGTATTTAGCGAAATCATTGCCAACTGTAAAACACTTTTATGGAATGGCCCGGTTGGTGTTTTTGAGTTTGATCAGTTTGCCGAGGGAACCCGTGAAATGGCACGAGCCATTGCTGACAGCGAAGCGTTTTCACTTGCGGGTGGCGGTGATACGCTTGCCGCTATTGATAAGTATCAGATTGCTGCCCAGGTCTCCTACATTTCTACCGGCGGTGGCGCTTTTCTGGAATATGTCGAAGGCAAGGTTCTGCCCGCCGTGGATATCTTGCAAAAGCGGGCTTGAATTGGGTTAATTAGAGAAAAAATTTATAGATATACATGAGTACATTTGATCAACAATTTGAAAAGGTCGCCAAAGACGATGGCTTTATTGCGGCTCTGGATCAGAGTGGCGGTAGCACGCCCAAGGCATTAAGGTTGTATGGTATTGATGAAAGTGCCTATAACAGTGATGAAGAGATGTTTGCCCTGGTGCATAAAATGCGCACACGAATTGTTACCAGCGAAAGTTTTGGCGGCGATCGTGTTCTGGGCGCCATATTGTTTGAGAATACGCTCGATAGAGAAATTGAGGGGCAATCCTCTGCCAGTTATCTTTGGGAAAGGAAAAACGTTGTTCCATTTTTGAAAGTGGACAAGGGGCTGGCAGAAGAAGCTGATGACGTTCAGCTTATGAAGCCGATCCCCGACCTTGATCAATTGCTGGCAAAAGCCAAGTTACAAGGAGTTTTTGGCACCAAAATGCGTTCGGTTATCAAGGCTGCCAATGAAGCAGGTATTGCCGCGGTGGTTGCCCAGCAATTTGAAGTAGGAAAACAAATAATCTCAGCGGGACTGGTACCCATAATTGAACCAGAAATTGATATCCATAGCCCTACCAAGTCAGAGGCAGAAGCCTTGCTTAAATCTGAATTGCTAAAGCAGTTGGATGATTTGGCAGACGACCAGAAAGTTATGCTGAAATTGACACTACCCGAGCAAACCAACTTTTACAAAGACTGCATCGAGCATCCCAATGTCGTGCGGGTCGTTGCGCTTTCCGGCGGATATTCCCGAGATGATGCCAATCGGCGCCTCAGTGATAATTTGGGCATGATCGCCAGTTTTTCCCGAGCCCTGACCGAAGGACTCTCGGATCAACAGACAGATGCCGAATTTGACGCAACACTGGATTCTTCCATCGAATCTATTTTTCAGGCCTCCAGAAGCTGATTTAAGAAGGGTCTTTAGGATTTCAGATATCTTTAATGGTCCTCTGCCAGGAGGAACCACGTTCTCGGTGGTAGCCACCAACTGTGAAATTGGTGGTCCGACTTCCTTTACTACACCTGATTCCAACAGTATTGGCAGTCAGGCGTTTGCCGTAGCATTAGCAGCGGATGACACACCTAGCACAGGCCTTGTCACATTGACTGTTACCGTGCCTGGCAGTGCTGGCGGCATTGTGGCGACAAGGTCATTTAGCTGTGGCGACTAACTGGTAAGTACCACAGTCGCCGGGCTAACAGCAAACAGCCCATTGGTCACCACGCCGGTGATCTGATTCAGAGAACGCTCCATTTCCGGGGCGTTTTCTATTTTCAGGCCATGTAAATCGATTATCAGATTGCCGTTATCGGTAACCACGCCTTCGCGCAGAACCGGATTGCCGCCTAATTTTTTCAATTGTTTCGAGACTAGATTGGCTGCCATTGGGATGACTTCTATCGGCAGGGGAAAAGCCCCCAGAACATCCACTTGCTTGCTGCTGTCGACGATACAGACAAACTCATCACTGGCAGCCGCGACAATTTTTTCCCGGGTTAAGGCGGCACCGCCGCCCTTGATCATTTCGTTTCTGGCGTTGACCTCATCGGCGCCGTCAACGTAAATCGCGATACGATCGACGTCGCGAAGGTCACTTACTTCAATACCCTGGGCTGTCAGGCGCTCGGCAGAAGCCTCCGAGCTTGCGACAGTAGCGGCAAACCTGCCTTTGTATTCGCCCAGCATGTCGATAAAGAAATTGGCAGTAGACCCGGTGCCAATACCCAGAATGTCGTTGGGCTTTAGCCTTTGCATTACGTAGTCGATGGCCTTGGTAGCGACTTGTTTTTTAAGTTCGTCCTGGGTTTGTTTATCCATAGACTTTTTAAACTCCGGTAGGTTTGACCAAAATATCTGGTTTGGTACGTGGCCAGGTTATTGATACTATGCTGCGCGGCCTGGACTGTGGCCGAGTTAGCAGAACAAGTCACTGCATTTTATGAAGAAACCCGCTATGACACAAAAGTACATTAAGAAAATACTCGACGCTCGCATATATGACCTCGTCAAAGAAACGCCATTGGACGAGGCGAAAATTATGTCACGCCGTTTGGGTAACCGTATTTTGTTAAAGCGGGAAGACCTTCAACCGGTTTTTTCGTTCAAGATTCGTGGTGCCTATAACAAACTGTTGAGTCTGTCCGAAAGTGAGCGAAAAAAGGGTGTAATCGCCGCCTCCGCGGGCAATCACGCGCAGGGTGTGGCGCTGGGCGCGCAGCATCTGGGCGTCAAGGCCACCATCGTCATGCCAAAAACCACACCTGCCATTAAAGTGAATGCGGTAAAAGCTTATGGTGCCAAAGTTGTACTGCATGGCGATTCGTTCGACGAGGCATTTCTGCATTCCCAGGAGCTGGTTAAAAAGCACGGCTATACCTATGTGCATCCCTACGACGACCCCGACACAATTGCCGGTCAGGGAACCCTGGGTATGGAGATACTGCGCCAGTGCCCGGACCAGCTCGACGCCATTTTCGTCGCCGTCGGCGGCGGTGGGCTCGCTGCGGGCATAGCCGCCTACGTTAAATACGTTCGACCCGAAGTTAAGATTATTGCTGTGGAATCGCAGGAAAGTGCCTGCCTCGAATTAGCGATGAAAACCGGTCGGCGCGGTGTGCTCAAACAGGTTGGGCTGTTTGCGGATGGCGTGGCTGTCAAACAAATTGGCAAAGAAACATTTCGGATTCTTAAGGATACGGTGGATGAAGTGATTACCGTATCCACGGATGAGCTTTGTGCAAGTATCAAGGATATCTTTGAAGACACCCGGTCTATTGTGGAGCCCGCGGGTGCGCTTTCGCTTGCGGGAATAAAAAAATATGTAGACCGCGAAGGCTGTGAGGGCAAAACACTGGTCGGCATCAATTGTGGCGCCAACATGAATTTTGACCGTTTGCGCTATATCTCCGAGCGAACCGAGATCGGGGAGAAGCACGAGGCGGTATTGGCGGTGACTATTCCTGAAAAACCTGGCAGTTTTAAGGCTTTTTGCAAGGCGCTGAGTAGACGTAGCATCACCGAATTTAATTATCGGTTTGCCGATAGTCGGGATGCCCACATCTTTTGTGGTGTACAGATTCAGTTAGAAGATGATCGGCAGGCGCTGCTAAAAGAGCTCCGCAAGGACGGCTATGCGGTGGAAGATTTCACCGACAACGAAATGGCCAAGCTACACATTCGGCACATGGTCGGCGGACATGGCCAGGCTGTTGAGGATGAAGTGGTGTACCGTTTTGAGTTTCCGGAACGACCAGGTGCCCTGATGCAGTTTTTAACGCTGCTGGGATCGCGCTGGAATATTTCCATGTTTCATTACAGGAATCATGGGGCTGCTTATGGCCGTGTGCTTTTGGGAATGCAGGTGCCGGTGAAAGATCGAAAAACGGTAAACGCGATGCTTAAAGAGCTAGGCTACCCTTTCTGGGATGAGAGCGACAACCCTGCATACCAGCTATTCCTTAGCTAAAAGAAAATTGGGGTCAGAGTAATTTTTTACTCTGACCCCAGTCTTATCTTATTTGAAGCGGTAAATTTTCTGGTTAGTGATTACTGCATCCAGCGGGATATCCCATTCCTCTGGATCAATTCGCTCAGCCAATTGGCACTCATGAGCCAGGCCCACAAGTTGCGGTCGTTTTTGTTGCAGGGTAGATAGTGTGCGATCGTAAAATCCACCGCCCATGCCCAATCTGTTCCCCTCTTTATCGAAACCCACCAAAGGCATAAGGATTAAATCCAGAACCCTTGGGCCGAAAGATAATGTTCCTTCGGGCTCGGGAATTCCGTAGTTGTTGGGGCTGAGATTGCTGTCAGGGCGATAGGGTGAGAACCCCATTTTGTTTTGGTTGAGTTTTGGAAGAAAAACCTCCGATCCCTGTTCCCATAAAAATGAACAGATAGCCTCCGGATCTATTTCGCCATCGGCCCCAATGTAAAGTGCAATGCGTTTTGATTCGGAAAAGCTACTTTCCCGGAATAGCTGCAATAAGGACTGGGCGGCCTTTGTTTGCTGCTGGGGGGAGAGGCTATTTCTTGCCTGACGTAACTTCTGGCGAAGTTCCTGTTTCATAATTATTCGAAGAGTTAAGGATCCAAGAGATGTGACAAGCTGAATAGGCCTTGAACCCTTTGGTTCAAGGTGGAAACTCCAGAAGAAACATAAGGCTTTCCGTCGCGCGGACATGCACAACAGTCGCTTCTTGGAGAATCCTAGGTATATAAGCATCGGCTCAAGGACGTATCAGCATGCCCACATCTCAAGGACAGGCACATTATAACCTTTAGAAGCCGGGGATAATATGGGGTTAAATTTTATTGGAAGGATTGAGGGAATCGATCGCTGTACTTATTTTGTCTTGCAGTCGTTCAAGGCCAGCCCCTACTACTTGGCCGGCATCACCACCTTTTTGGGTTCGAACCAGCTCGTGAGATAGGTTAAGTGCTGCCATAATAGCGATTCGTTCCAGGCCAATTACAGCTCCGCTGTTTTTTATTTCAGCAAGTCGGGAATTAAGCAGGCGAGCGCTTTCAATAAGTTCTTCGCGCTCATCCTGTTTGCAGTTAATTTGATACTGCTTGTCCAGAAGGGTGATGGTTACGGGGCTGACGGTAGATTGCATAGCTGGCCTCTAGGTATCCTGCATGGACTTAAGCCGCTTAACAATAGCCTCAACGCGTTGGCGAACCACTTGATTCTTTTCAATGAGATGAGAGCGTTCTTTCAGCAAATTTGACTCGCGCTCACGCAAGCCTTCATTTTCTTGCTGAAGGTGGGCTGCAAAAGCGATGAGTTCATCGATTTTTGCTTCAAGAGTTTTAAGGCTAGCGTCGCTCATTGGATAAAATAGGAGTTTCCGGGTGGCTCTCTGACTGTCAGGCCAGATTGCACTATAGGCATCTATGCCGAGTCGGTCAATGGCCTTTGTGAAGTGCTAAACTACTTTTATATCAAAAGGTTAATTATGAATGCACAGGAAAT
>CAYYXR010000076.1:0-6312 GCA_964475755.1 uncultured Rhodobacterales bacterium | reverse complement strand
ATAGGCGGCGCGTGCGGCTTCACCGTCATGGCGGACGTTCCAGTAGGCAATCCCCAAGTTGCGGCATACCGTTGCAAACGCCGGCACCTTTTCCCAGGCGGCAATGGCCTCCTCATGCCGCTTCTTGTCGAAATAAAGGTTGCCCAGACCATAAGCGGCGTTGCCATCGATCCCCGGTTGGGCCAGTGCCCACTCCAGCACCAGTTGATCGTGCAGGCGAGATGGGAACATATAATCCGGATTCAACGCACGCGCCTTTTCCAATATCGCCGTGTCGTCCTTGAGCCATGCCAACGCATAGTGTGTCAGTTGCGATAGGGAAAGCGGATTGGGAACGTTCACCTCCGCCACCTCGCTTGCATGATGCAGTTCCAGCAAGTGGATCGCCTCCTCGGTGAATCCAGCGTCGGCATAATCATAGGCAATATCCAACACGGTCTGTGCATCGTTGCGACTTTTGGCAAGAAATCTTTCCACATCGCCAGATGCATGGCGCGCCCAATGATCGAGCGGGTCGGTTTTCAGCAGAGCGTGCAGCACACTGCTGCCGTCCTGCCCCAGCTTCTCCATCGCCAGCACCTTGAGCGTTTGCGCCTTGTTGTTTTGTCGATTGGTATCCAGAGAGGCTTCACAATGGGTGATGGCGGTCTCGAAATCGCCCTGACGGCAATCCAGCATCGCCAGTTCATAATAGGCCGCCGCACGCCATTCATAGTTCCAGGTCGCTTTGTATAGTGCCGCATAAGCTTCGGACAGTCGTCCTTGGAACCGACGAACCAGGCCCAGGTAGTAATGCGCTTCGCCGGTGCACGGATTGGGATGGCGACGTGTCAGGCGCTGGATGGCTTTGCCAAAAAACATCGCCGCTTCCTCAAGCAGGCCCTGATTGAGCTTGCGACGGCCATAGGCCATATTGGTGCGGGCATCCAGCGGATCGCGGCGCAGGATTTCATCCCAGTACATCTCCGGTTGCCGCGTTGGGTGACGATACTGCTCCAGATGTTCCGCAGTCAGATACAATTCGTCCAGTGATTCCATCTCTTCCGGCAACGAAGGCTCGGTGGCTTTTTCTCGATGCTGATCCAGTTCAGCCACATTGATCGGTCGATAGGCCACCAGCGGCTTGCCCTGCGCGTCCAGCAGGAGCAGTTCGAGCATGCAAGGATCATCACCGGCGAACTTCATCTCCCTGTTCTGCCACGGTGTTTCCGGAGAGATATCGATACGTTCGTCAAGCAGCGTCGTGTCACCGTCGCGCAGCACAATCCGCGCGCCGTCGAATGCACGGGACACCACCGCCCCCAAATCCAAAGTCTTGTCGTCGTTCACCACGAGACGCACCGCAGCGTCTTGAGTCGCATTTTGTATCGGACCGATTTTTTTGTAGGGCCACCAAAACTGCGAGAAAGTTTTGGTTTCGTAGGGCATCAGGTAGCTGAAGTCCGGCTGATTGTCGGTGTAAACCCCCGCCATCAACTCGACATAAGGCGCCGGACGACCTGTCGGGCCGACACGGTCTGTCAGTTCACGATCCCAGGCCCAACCGAACTCATGGTTTCCCCATGTCCATTGTTTCTTGCCTGGCGACACATGTTTGTTGGCTACGTGAATGAAGCCCCCTTCCGCATCGTAATCATAACCGCCGAAAAAGTTGAACTGCGTATCACAGACCATGTAACTGGTCGGAACGGGAATGTTCTTGTACCAACTCAGATTGTTGGCATCCGGACGATTGGCATAATCCACTCCGTAGTAATGGTTGTTTGCTTTTGGAAACGTACTCAGCGCGCGCACGGCGTGATCAGCCACGTAATGGACGTCCGGCGGAAAAAAGCTCTGGTAATGATCGTGCACTTCCGCCGCCACGTTCGCCCACCACAAGAAGGTTTGCGTGAACGGCGTCCGGTTGAAGAGACGCGCTCTCAGCTCCACCAGGGCACTACCGGGCTGCAGCCGGAGCCCGTGCATGCCCTTCAGGCGGTTCAACGGATCGTGCTCGGAAAGCCAGACGGTCCGGGCTCCGTCCGGTTCGTGTTCAATATGCACATCAGCCGGCATGTAGGTGCCTGGACGGTGGTGCTGCGGCCAGTTAAACTCGACACCACCCGAGATCCATGGACCGGCCAATCCGACCAGCGCGGGTTTGATCTCATCCTGACGATAGAAAAAGTCGTAGTCATCGTTGGCCTTGTCCTGCCCCAGGAAGATGCGCCCGCCAATCTCAGGCAACATGACAAGCCGGACAAATTCGTTTTCCAGCCGAACGGAATCATATGCCTGCGGTTCAGGCGTATCGTACACCTTGTCAATGAATGGCACGGGATAAACCTTGCCGCACGATCCCTGATACACACGCTTCTCGAAAAAGAGCGGATTTTTCTCCGGTGTCCCGAGTCCATAGGTTGGGATCGAGAGCGGCTCGCGTAATGCGGTTACATGGCTCATGATTCAGTAAGGAAGTTCCTTTGTTTTGGAGAGGGCACTTTCGTTCAGCGAAACACGATGAAAAGGATGGCCACAGCGACGATGACCCCCCGGCGGCGACAAAGACAACCGGCTCGGTTTTCAATGCGATGCCCTCACGGACCGGCAGTGTACGGGGCTCGGGAAGAGGCTTCAGCAGAGTCAGGCCGACCATGACGGCGAAGATGATCCCAAAACAGGCGAGCGTCTGCATCAGGTAATGCATATGGAGCACCCGTTCGCCGAGGACATTGGCGAACAAGCCTTCCGTGTTCAAAGTTTGGAACAGTGCATAAAGAATCGGACCGAGCAGCAGCGCGACGGAACCCGCGGCGGCCGGAGCCCGGGGCAGCAGGAAGGCGCCGAGGAAGGCCGCCACCACACCTGGCCAAATGAAGCCCTGGAACTGCTGAATGAAGGTGAACACCCCGTCAGTGAGCAACGGCGCCGCAATGCACCCCAGAATGACGAACACAATGGTCAATGCCCGACCGAGCCGAACGACGGCATTTTGCGATGCCTTCGGACGCATCAAACGCTGGTAGATGTCAATGGACGCAATCGTGGAAGCCGAGTTCAGTAACGAGGCAAGCGTTGACACAATCGCCCCGGCAATGGCGGCAAAAATAAATCCGCGAAGCCCCGGTCCCACCAGATGTTTGATGAGCGTCGGATAAGCAGCGTCGGACTTGTCTGAGAGTGCCTCAGGATAAAGACTGCCCGCCATGATACCGGGCATGACGATGGCGAATGGAACAAGAATCCAAAGGGCACCGGCAAAGATCATCCCCAACTGACCATCACGCAAGGTTCGGGCGGCTAGATTACGCTGCACAATGAACTGATTGAGTCCGCAATAGTAAATCATCACGATCCACATCCCACCGAAGACGGTGTAACAGGGAAGCTGCTCGTAACCGGGATGCCCTTTGAAAAGCAGGAGCTTTAGTTTGTCGGCATTGCCTGCGGAGAAATCAGCCCAGCCGCCGCTTTCCTGAAGTCCAAGGTAGAAGACGGTCATGCCGCCCGCCAACAGCGCGCAACCTTGGATGAGATCCGCATAGGCAATGGCCTTGAGACCGCCAATGGCGGCGTATAAGGTGCCGATGGCGCCGATCAACCACACACCCTTCGCCATGGGAATACCCAGGAGAACATTCAAAGCAGTGGCCCCGGTGTAAAGCACGGCCGTAAGCAGCACCCCCACGTAGATGATCACCGTCACTACGGCCATGATACCTCGAGCAGCGGCGTCATATCGATATTCCAGGAACTCGGGCATCGTGTAGATGCCGGCGCGCAGGAAACGGGGCAGTAGTGTCACGGCAATCAGCGCAATGAACACGGATCCCATCAACTGCCAGGCAGCGACGGCGAGCCCCTGCTCGGCGGCCCCTGCCCCTGCCATGCCGACCATCTGCTCCGACGAGATGTTGGCAGCGACGATCGAGATTCCGATGATCGGCCAAGTCAGCGACCGACCGCCAAGAAAGTAGTCTGATTCGTCCTGAGACGCGCCCTTGCGACGGCTTTTCCATAGACTGACGCCGACAACGATGAGAAAAAAACTGACAAACGTGAAAGTATCGGTGGTGGACATGACTATCTGATCTCCATGCTTCAAAATGGGTGATGAATTCCTCTATGTAATCAGGATATCCACTTTTTGGAAATGCCTGATCCGGTCATCAAAGATGGACTTTTTTATTCTGACAATCGGCGTCCTGTCCGCGTCAAACAACACCGAGTGAGCTTATGGATTCAAACATGTTTTGCGGTAAGTCATTGGAGAGCATCCCTGAACCTTTTTGAAGAGGCGACTGAAATAATAAGGATCAGGGTATCCCAACTCACTGGCGATTTCGTTGATGTTCAAATTAGTAAGATCGAGCAACTCACAGGCTTTTCGAATTTTGAGCTGGATAAAATAAGCCGTGGGCGACTGGTTGGTCCCTTCTTTGAAGAGTTTGCTGTAATAAGGAACGGATTGACCTGCATGGGCTGCCAATGCAGCCAAGGTCAGTGGCATATCCAAATGATGCTCCATGAACTGAATGGTGCTCATGGCTCGATTCTGTGCCGATCGATGTTGGGGCTCGATATGGCTTTGGTGCAATTTGATCTTGGAAAGAAACCGCATCAGTTCCGCGCTCATTGCCAAAAGACCCGCATTGCTATAGTGATAATTCAAACAGGCATGGACGTCTTCAAAAGCATCACGCATCAAGGCACAGTCAGGCACATACAGCAGTGATTTTGTAGGATCGGTCCCAAGATTGAGGAGCACTTCTTCACTCTGACTGCCATCAAAGTGGATCCAAAACAAGGACCATGGATCTTGATCGCAAGCACGATAGATATGCGGGGTATGGGGAGGGATGATGAAAACATTCCCTTGACGCACCGGTTGTTGAATCCCCTGCATTTCAAGAAAACCATGCCCTGAGAGGCAATAGATGAGGATGGACTCCGGAGCACCCTCCTTTCGGTCAACGTAGTGGTGTGGGGCGCAAGGAAAGGAACCAATATGCGTCACATACAATTGTTTGACCAAAGCCAGCTTTCGACAGCAACGCAGCACATTGGCGGGAACAACGACCAGGCGTTGATTTGGAAAACCCTCACGGACGCGCGATTCCGGTCCTGTTCCCATTCTTTCTGCCATGCATGAAATGCTACTTGTTGGCATAAGAAAGTCCATCTTTGATTACCGGATCAGGCATTCCCACCGTAACGAGAAAATGGTGCGATGGAAACAATCAGAGTCCCCTCGTCTATTCTTTCGAAAAACCACATTGCTGTGATACAAAAATGCAATGGTATCCTTGGATTCACCTCGACCGCCCTATCCAGTCACTTTCATTTTGAGAAGACAATCCAGAGGTGCGATTATTTCCACGGGGTAAACCTATCAAAACCACAGAGGACACAGAGCTCACAGAGATATGCAATAAATGAGTGTAAAAAGTGTTACCTCTGTGCTCTCTGTGCCCTCCGTGGTTAACGAAAAATCGGTTCACTCCGCACTTTAAATCGCACCCACAATCCAGAGGGATTTCCTTCTCAACTTTACCGGCAATCCTGAGAAACAACAAGATCATGCGATGTTCCTTTCGATTCTTCATCTTGGTCTTTCTGCTAAGTGTTTCGCCTTTCCTGGCTTGGGGCCAGATCAGTGATCCTGTCCGGTTGAATACCGGTTTGATCAGTGGAAAGAGCGGGTTGGATTCAGCCGTACGGGTTTATCTTGGCATTCCTTTTGCCGCGCCCCCTACTGGAGAATTGCGATGGCGGGAACCGATGCCAGTGAAGCCTTGGGACGGCATCCTGGCAGCAGATAAGATGGCTGCGGCAAGTATCCAGAATACTGCCGGCTCCCGACTTCCTTGGACCGAAGAGTTTATGCATCAAGGTGAGATCTCTGAGGATTGTCTCTACTTGAACGTCTGGACTGCGGCCGTCGCGGCAAAAGAGAAACGTCCGGTCATGCTTTATATTTATGGTGGCGGCTTTAACGAAGGTTCCAATGCTGTAGCCGTCTATCATGGAGAACAGTTGGCGAAGAAAGGAGTGATTCTTGTCAGTATCAATTACCGTGTAGGAGTCCTCGGCTTCCTTGCGCATCCGGAATTGACGCGCGAATCAGAGCATCATGTTTCAGGCAATTATGGTCTTCTGGACCAAGTGGCCGCGCTTCGATGGGTGCAGGAGAACATTGCGGCATTCGGCGGAGATCCGAAAAATGTCACCATCTTCGGACAATCCGCTGGAGCCATGTCGGTGGCGATGTTGATGCAATCCCCCCTGACTGAAGGTCTTTTTGCGCGCGCGATCATCCAGAGCGGCCCC
>CAYYXR010000075.1:0-6319 GCA_964475755.1 uncultured Rhodobacterales bacterium | reverse complement strand
AGAAAAGCGAGGTCAGATAAGCGCGGACGGCAATGAGGCCGTTCGTGTTGTCGATCGCTTCCGAAGAGATATTTTCGGAACCAAGCAATATTTCAAGAACTGATCTCATCACGGCTGTTTCATGGCCGAAACCCTCGAAAAACCCTGCCGAGGCGGTGTTTTCTTCCACGAAAGACGCGGAGAGAGTGTCGAGCGTATTTACGGCCTTCAGAAACTGACCCAGAAAATCCCGGATATGGGCGCCGTCCGGCCCGGCGCCTTCTTCAGACCGGCCCTGCGCGGCATAGGCCAGCATATATTCATAGGCTTCCTCGATCCGTTCAATTTCATCGCGGATTTTCTGTGCGGTCATTGGTTTTCCTTCGGTTTTGCCTCGTCACGTCCGAACAGCATGGCAATCAGCAACCGTCGATGTTCGGGAAGGAAGGCGAAATAGATATGCAGGATCAGGAAAAACAACAGAAGACTGGCCGCCGCGCCATGACAGACATAAACGATGCCCCAATCCTGATCCGAGAGTATGGAGGGATCGCGGCGCCAGAAATCCGTGTCGATCTTGGCGAGCATCAGTCCGCCGGAAATCAGTAAAAACAGGACAATTACCGATACACCCAAATGATACAGCTTCTGACTGGCTGAGTATTTTCCCGGCCCGTCATGTGACAGCAGGCGTGCGGGGGCCAGATTGCCCGGTGTCGGTACCATCTCCCGCAGCCGGTGGACGATAATGGCGCGCCAGAGATGAAACAGGACGACCGCTATCAACAGAACACCTGCAATCCAGTGTATCGGCAGCCAGTCAAACCGGATTCCGAGGATCGGCAAAAATCCGGTTCCCAGGAGGACGAAAACCAGAAGGGCCATACACCAGTGAAAAAGCCGGTCGGGGAGCCGGTGCCGCGGTTCGGTGGAAGACATGGGAGTTGCTTCTATTTGCCGCGTCCGTTTCCCGACGCGAACCGCCAAAGCTGATGCAGCATGATCACGGCGAACCCGGCTGCCACGGGAACCCATAAGAGGTCCCATGACATGCCGACCAGCATTTCCTGTCCCCAGACATTCCGGGTGTAGCGAAACAGCTCCACCGATTATACGACCGACCGAATGGCCCGTGCGGCAAGATTGCCCATGAGGGGTATTTTGAACTGGTTATAATTCAGCGGTTTCGCGCCTTGCGCCGCGACACGCTTCGCAAGTTTTTCCAGCTCCGCGCCCGGGGCCTCGCCCTTCATCAGATCTTCGACATTGCTGAGACGACGCGGCGTACATTGCACCCCGCCGCACGCCATCCGTACATCGCTGATCTTGCCGCCGCTTACCCTGGCAACCATGGCGATATTCACCAGGGCGAAATCCCAGGTGGTCCGGTCCGCCACCTTCTCAAAATACTGCTTTGAACCGGCCCATTTCTTGGGGATGCGGATCTCTGTCAGGATGTCGCCCTTTTCGAGAACAGTCATCCGCTGGATATCGATCGCGGGCCCGATAAAGAATTTTTCAGCGGCAACCGTCCGGGTTTTTCCATCCCGGGAGATCACCATTTGCGCCTCAAGCGCGACGAGCGCCGGCGCGGTATCGGACGGGGTGACGGCAACGCAGCGTGCGGCTTCAAAGAGCGCGTGTTCCCGGTTCATTGCCGTCGGGGTATTGGCGTAACAGGTATTACCGCCCGCCCGGTAACAGGGAAACCCGTCACGGTAATATGTACAGCGGGTGTCCTGAGAAACATTGCCGCCCATGGTTCCGGCATTGCGGATTTGCGGGCTTGCGACGTGTCCGGCTGCTTTCGCAAGAATCGGAAAATTGTTGCTGATTAAGGCATTCTCCTCAATCTCCGTAAGGGTGGTCAACGCGCCGATGGCGATATGGTCGCCCTTGTCAGATATGCCCTTGAGCCCGGGCAGGGCACTGATATCGATGACAGCCTGCGGTCGCTTGTTCCTGTCCTTGAACCAATCAAAGCTGTCCTTGCCGCCCGCAACAATCCAGGCCTTGTTGCCGTGGGTGTCGAGCAGTTTGGCTGCCTCTTCCAGATTTGCCGGCTGGTAGAGGTCGAATGCGTGCATCACATCAGTCATTTCTATTCTCCTCTTCCGCCGTTACTGGCAATTGGTCTGAAGCGGTTTATGCGATTGCGGTCTCTTATTAACCGCGTTCACAATCATGTCGGAGACCACCGGCACCCGGTTGAAAAGGTGACCGTCGAGTGCATTGGTCACCGCCGCGAGATAGGCGGACGAGGCCGCGCCCTGAATGGGTTCGCCGACGCCCTTTGCGCCAACCGGATTTTGAGGATCGTTGGCTTCTTCGACCCAGTGCGCCGTCGTGGAATCGGGTACATCCGTGTAACTTGGCGGTTTGGCCTGATAGAGGCTCATGGCGTTCGGACGCCCATATGCCGGGTCATAGATATACCGCTCTGTCGCGGCGAGGCCGAAGCCCATGACGGCGCCGCCGCGTATCTGGGCTTCCAGCCCCTGCGGATGCAGAACCTGGCCGACATCGGCAATCCCAAGATAGTCGATGATCTCGACATGACCGGTTTCGGGGTCGAGTTCGATTTCGATAAAGGCCGCGGCAAGGCCCGAGACAATGCCCTTCTTCGGCAATTTGTCCTTGGCGACGCCGATCAGGCCTGAGCCCTCAATCATCTTGGCGGCCATCTTGGTCAGCCCCTTGAGGTCCTTGTCGACCTCCTTGGCGGAATATTTTCCACCGAGTTCAATCGCCTTCTTGGCAGCCTCCGCAAAGCTTATGGACTTGCCGCCCTTTTTTGCGACGACCTTTTCGTCCTTCAGATCGTAATCTGCCGTTTTGCCGCCCATCATCATCGCGCCGATCTCAAGAAGCTTTGTCCTGGCATCCTGCGCCGCGGCATAATTCGTCCGCGTCATGGTGAAGGAGGTGTTCGATCCAAACTGGCCGATATTGAACGGCATCGCCTTCCTGGAACCGCCCCGTTCAATCACCACGTTCTTCCAGTCATAGCCGAGTACTTCTGCGGCAACGCGGGAGGTCGAGGCATAGGAATATGTCCCGAGATTGCCGACGCCGGTATGGACATGGAGCTTGCCGTCGGGCGTGATCCGGACCATGCCGTCCCAGCCGTTGAAACCGGCGGCGTGATAGGCCTGTCCGATCCCGACTGAGCGGATTTTGCCGTTTGCCTGCTTGCCGGCCTTCTTCCGCCGGTCGGCGTAGTTGAATTTCCTGGCACCGGCTTCCAACGCTTCCTTGAGATAGGCGCTGGTAAGAGGCGCGCGTTTGGGGCCGATCTTCGCGTCCTTGCCGCCACCGCCGGGGACGTTGGCGAGACGGAGCGCGAGAGAGTCGATGCCCAGTTTCTGTGCCGCCTTCTCCATCATCGGTTCGAGAATGTTCGCGGTCTGGTTTTCACCGGGTCCGCGCTGGGGTCCCTTTGGCGGTGTATTGGTCAGAACCGGAATGCCCCGGAATCGCATCGCTTCGGGCTGGAAGACGATGGAGGAGGCCATGCCGAAATTCTGATAATCCCAGAACCCGGTGGTGGCGCCGTTATCCTGAACGATATAGCTGTCCAGCGCGACGATGCGGCCGGTATCGGAAAAACCGATCTTCACCCAACCCTGGAAAGCGGCCCGGGCGGATCCATTCAGATATTCCTCGGCCCGGCTGACCCGCATCATCACGGGGCGGCCATTGAGCTTCTTGGACATCAACGCCGGAAGCGCCATCAAGGGATAGGAATACCCCTTGCCGCCGAACCCGCCACCGCAAAATTCCGTCACGAGATTCACTTTTGCGGGACTGATCCCGATATATTTCGCGAGGCTGGGTATGGCGAAAGAGGAGGACTGGGTCGATCCCCAGACATGGCAGGTGCCATTTTGCCAAAAGGCCGCCGCGGAACGCGGTTCCATCGCGTGATGCGCATTGGCGGCGCTGACGAAAGATTCCTCCAACACCAGCTTGGCCTTTTTGAAGCCCACATCAAGATCGCCATAGCTCCAATCGATCGCGGCCTTGCCCATCGGCAGCCTGTCATCGCCGGCAATAGCGAAATCCTTTCCGGACCATTTGATCTGTTGCAGTTTCACACCACGCCGGTTGGCCACATTGCCCCCTGTATTCGCGTTTGGTCCGTTGGGTTTCAGGCTGTCCAATGGATCAATACAGAAGGGGAGCGGTTCCATATCCACGCGGATTTGTTCGACCGCGTCTTGCGCCTGTTGTTCCGTTTCCGCCGCCACCGCGACAATCGGCTGGCCGACATAGACCGGATAATTGCTGAGGATGGCGTGGCCGGCATCTTTAGGCTGTTTGATATCCGTTGGGAGCATTACGCCGACGACACCCGGCATCGACTTCGCCTTGCTGACGTCTATTTTCTTGATCCGCGCGTGGGGCATGGGCGAGGGATAGAATTTCAGATGCACCATGCCGTCGGCGCGGAAGTCCTCGGCATACTTGGCGGCACCGGTAACCTTTGCCTCGATATCCGGCGGGGTGAAGTTTTTACCAATCAGTCGATACGCCATGATCAGGACCTCCCCGCGGCGCGCATGACGCCGTTCAGATAATGTTCATAAGCGCCGCACCGGCAGAGATTGCCCGACATTGCCCGGCGTGCCTGATCGCGCGTTGGTTTGGCGTTCTTCTTCAGAAGTCCCACGGCGGTCATGACCTGGCCCGGTGTACAGAAACCGCATTGGGGGGCGAGTTCATCGATGAAGGCCTGTTGAACCGGATGCAGCTTTCCATCCGATCCGGCGACGCCTTCGATGGTCGTCAGTTTCCTGCTGCGCACCTGGTGGGTCAGGGTCGAGCAGGAATAAATCGGCGTGTCATCCGCCAATATGGTGCAAGCGCCGCATTCGGCCCGGTTGCAGCCGATTTTTGTACCGGTCAGCCCGAGCCGGTACCGGAAGGTATGCGCCAGCGTTTCATTGGGCGAAACATCGACCCGCCGACGCCTGCCGTTGATGTCCAGGGAAACCATCCGTTCCACACCACGGACTGCGGCACGGGCTTCGGGCGATCCGACCGTAAACATTGCCGATGCCGCGGAAATCGCGATACCCGAACAAACGACCCCACGAAGGAAGTCGCGCCGGCTGGCTGTGGCGGTTTGCCAGTTTTCCAGCGGCAGGTCGGGCAGGTTGCCCGCAATTTCCGCTGTCGCGGGTTCTGAAGTGAAATCGTCGGCCGGATCGGGCGGAAATTCATAATTCTCGAATTCCGCAACCTCGGCTTTCCAGTCTTCGGTCATGGCTCATCCCCGATAATCTGTTCATTCCCTGCCTTTATGGACAAGGTTAAAAAAATGCTACTACGGGGTACGGCGACTCCGCCAGTACTGTTCAACCGGTTTTGAGAGGCTGTGGATAACTTAGCGGCGTCTGAAAATTCGGGTCATGTCGAAAACCGACTCATAGAGACCGAATAACGCGACGGTGCCAATCGCAACAAAAATGGCAATCCTGTCCCAAATATAGGGCGGGCTGCTTAGTGACAAGAAGACCCACCAGAGGACAAGAAGCGAAAGGACGGCGAGGAGGAGATGCCGCAATAGCGGGCCGGCTTTCCCCGGGGGCTTGGGCGTAACGCCTTCAAACAAATCTATACGTTTGAATTCGGGGCTGTTCAGTGCCGGCAGGTTTAAAGACTTCATACCGGTTCTAAGAAGCGCGGCGTTCATCTCCGACGCAAGGGCGGGATTAAACAATGCGCTCGAAGGGGTCGCGAAACGCCGGACCCAGCAGAGCGTCTTTTCGGGCGCCAGCCTTGCCGATCCGTCGAGCAGCCGGTCGGTTAACTCCCTGTTTTCCGGTAATGCTCCATCACCGATATACCATCGCGCCGTATTGACCATTTCACGAGGTTCGCGCGCAGCGAAGGCCGCGCGTTTCAGGACGGCGTCAATGGAGGCAATGTCTTCCTGGGAGAGCGATCCGTCATTTAACGCCTCAGAATACAGAGCGTCTGCGTAGGCGAGTAATATGTCCGTCTTCTTGAAGCGCGAAAGCTATTCGAGCATATCGATCGGCGATATTCGGATGAATCGGAGTGGCAGATTAAAGCGCCGGGGGCTACGACGCTGCATCCGTACCCAGCGGTGTTTCAGGCTGCGTGACAGACTTTCATAGTCTTCTGGCCGTTGCGTATAAAGGCCGAGCAGATCGGGAGTATCGGGGTCGCATTCGAACCCGCTGATGGCATCAAGGGGGATCGGCTGTTTCATCCGGCGCCGGTCATAAAAGCCATGCCGGTCGCAGGTCACAACGAGTTTTGGATAGATCACCCTATAGAGAAACGCGATGGAAAAAAGTCCCGCAATCGA
>CAYYXR010000074.1:0-6501 GCA_964475755.1 uncultured Rhodobacterales bacterium | reverse complement strand
CTCCTTGGAAAAACCATACCTCAGGATGGACCACTTCAAAGGGGGCGCCTCAGTGGGTGCATTGGAACGGCTCGACGGCTGGGCTGAACAGTATCCGGAATTTGTGGAAGAAATGCAGGAGCTGCTTGCCGAGAGAATGATTCTCTCCGTCGAAGCCGATGTATTGGAAAAAGAGATAGAGAACGGAGCTGTTTCTCATAGTCTCGGCAACACCATGCTTGAGGAGTTGCGCCGGAAGATCCGGAGATTGACCTATCCGACCCTATCGATATTTCACGAAAGTCCACTGGAGTTACTGAAAAATGTGCCTTTCCTGTCGGGCATCTCTTCCGATGATCTTTCCGCGCTGTCCAATTGCCTTCGGCAAAGAAATGTGCCCTCGGAAACTAAAGTCGTTATTCAAGGAGAGCCGGGTAGCTCAATGTACTTAATTGCCAAAGGAGTTGTTCGCGTCTCAAAACAATCAGAGAACGAAAATAGAAAAGTCGCGACTCTCATTGCGGGAGACTATTTCGGCGAGGTAGCATTTTTGACCTCAAGGCCAAGAAATGCGACATGCAAATCGGTTACGGCGTGCACTCTTTATGAACTGTCTCGGCAAAGCTTTAATGCTCTTTGCGATGAGCGGCCCACTCTAAACGCCACATTGGAAATCGCGGCCAATACTTAGTCGGTTTTCTTGACTGTAATGAGCGGTGCACCTTGCACATTTTTAGGCATGAGGATGACCATCAGAAATGCAGCAACGCCAATTGCACCGCTAGCCATAATTCCCGCCGAAAAGGATATTGAATCGGCGATGAATCCAGCAATAAGCGGACCGGCCACCATTCCGAGGTCAGATCCCATTTGGTAAACTGCTATGACCGTTCCGCCTTGCCCGCGCGTAATATCTCCAACGGCTGCAGATGATGCCGTTGTACAAAAAGCTGTTGCTACGCCTAATCCGCCAAGGCAAACGAGGTAACTAATCAAACTAGGCGAAACAAGTAACAGAACGAGACTGAAAACGAGTATCCCCTCACCTATGAGAAGCGGCAAACGGCGGCCAACGGTATCCGTAAAACGTCCTGAAAGCGGAAGAAATACAACCTGGACCGCAGATCCCAATGCCAAGCTGATACCAATCCACTCCGAGCCCTCATTAAGTATGTTGAGCAGGAACAACGGCATGAGTGATGCTCGTAGACCATACGATATCCAGCCAAGACTGAAATTCGCCATCACTGCCGCCCGGAACACGCTGGAACGGAAGGCTTCCATAAGACCCAAAGGATCAATCTTGGTTTGACCTTTCACACCACCGCTCGCGGGTGCATGCGTTAGAACTTTGATCGCAATCACACCGCTGATGGCCATGATGCCGCCATAAAGAAAAAACAGCATCCGCGGAGCTAAAAATGTGGAGAGCAAACCTCCCAAAGCCGGACCGGCGACCAATCCCACATTGAACGCGCCCATAAACAAACTTACCGCCCTACCTCTAGCATCAGGTGGCGCGGCTTTGAGAAGAACGCTCATGGCGGCAACGGTGTACATGGCTGATGCAACACCGCTAAGCGCGCGAAAGGCTATTAACTGCCATGCGGCTTGAACCAAGCCGGCAAATACACTCGTGAGGGCTAGCATCGCTATGCCCCAAAGCATCATGCGCCGCTCGCCCACCGTATTGGCCAGTCGGCCAATTGGTACGGATACAAACAGGCGCATGAGCGCGAAGGCAGAAATCATCGCACCAACGGCCGCATTACCCGCGCCAAGTTCATTGGCTATGAGGGGAATAGCTGGTGCCTGAATACCAAAGCCAACGGCGACAAAAAGACTGACAAAACTGAGCCCCTTAACCTCGATCGGGAGCCCTTCAAGAAACTTCACGCTTCGGCCTTTCTAACCATTGCCAAATTCAGCTTGGATTAGACCCCTCAATACAGATTGTCCACGGACTAATTGCCTAGATGCTGGTCAAACCAATTGACGATAAACGCGTTGGCGTCGGCCGATTCCGGCAAATCAGGCTGGGCAAATGAAAATCCGTGCCACCCGCCTTCCGCGACGTAAATTTCGGCATCTGCGCCCGCCTTGATCAATTGCGTGAACATATACGCTGACGGACTTAAATCGCCGGACCTGGTTCCAGACACCAATAGCGTTGGCGGGAATTTCGCCAGCACATCAAGAGATGTTGCAGGTGCAGCGAAGGGGTCATCAAGGGCGACACCGGCCATATAACCTTCGGTGCGCGGTTCCGATGGCATAGTATCGGGCGGAGAGTACAGACCCGCCGCGCCCCAAGGGCTTGTGTCTCCATTGCCTCCGCCGGCACCAGAACAAAAAACGCCGATGCCGCCGGGATTAGGCAGGTTTTGGGTTTGGAACCATGCCGCCGCCTGAGCAGTTAAACGCCCACCGGCTGAACAGCCATAAATGCCGATTTGGCTGGGCTCATAGTCATTCAGCAGTTCGCGATACACGGCTGCGACATCTTCGCTGGCGGCCGGGTATTTGTGCAAAGGACCCTGCCGGTAGTCCACAGAGATAACTTTAACCCCCATCCTGCCCGCGATGGGGATGGACTCGACCAATCCCCCCATTCCCGCACCGGTATTGAATCCGCCGCCATGTAGATTCAGGAGGACGCGATTTGCGTTGGCGTCAGATATGCCCGCCTTCGGCACAACCACATCCGTGCGCACACCCGCAATTATTTGCTCTTCGATGTCGACCGGATAGATTTCCTGCCACCGCATGAATTGGCGTGACATAATTTTTTCATCAAAAACTTTCCAATATGACTCCCACACTTCGATCGGCTGGTCATATCCTGGCGGTGCGGGCCAGCTTTGGAGTTGACTTAACTGCCACGCGTAAGCCTCTTTCATGGGTTCACTCATCATTTCGGACAGGGGAAATGTATGAGCTGGTAAATGCAGCGTTCCGTCTGGCTGCCATGTTACTTGCCCGGACGGTTGGTATTGTTCCATGCCGATTCCGGACTGCGATTGCATAATGCGTTGGTAGAGATTGGTTGCGAAGAACACCGCGGCAATGCCAATCAGCGCCCCGATAGCCATCCGTCCTCTCATGATACTTTCCCCTCACCGGTATTGACGGAAGAATGACTGAACATCCTTCACGAACAGATCTCCGTTCTCAAACGCGGCAAAATGTCCTCCACTCGGCGCATCGTGACGTTGAACGATATTTGCATAGCTGCGCTGGAGCCATGCGTCCGGCGGCGGCATGGCGATATCTTTCGGAAATAGTAGAAAGCCCGTCGGAATTTCCACTCTTTGTCCCTCAGGAGGCTGACGTCCGGTCGCGTTCAATATGATCGAACAGTAAAACCATGTCGGAGCATTGGATCCATTGAGCCAATACATCATGACATTGCTCAAAAGATGATCTTTATCAAAGGGCAATTCCTTGATGTTTTCACCGGGAGTCGTCCAACCGTGGAATTTTTCAAGTATCCACGCCGCACACCCCGACGGAGAATCTTGAAGGCCATAGCTCAAGGTCTGGGGCTTGGTGCCGTGAATGAGGTGGTATGCGGTTTCCCGCTCCCGTCGCGCGGAATACGCGTCCATCCATTTTTGCTCGTCGGTGTTAAGTGGATTTGTATCTGTGACTTTTGGAATGAAACCGCAAATGTTGAGATGAATGGCTTTCAACGCCTTGCCATGGTCCAACCCCATCCAACTGGTGACAATCCCGCCCCAGTCGCCGCCCTGGGCCACATAAGACTCAAAGCCGAGCACCCTGGTCATCAGTTCATTCCAAAGATTGCCAACTTCGCGCGGCAGAATCGGCACATCGGGCGCTTCAGAGAAGCCGTATCCAGGCAGACTCGGAACAACCACCGTAAAAGCATCCTCTTCTTTCCCGCCAAACCGTTCGGGGTGTGCAAGAGGCTCGATAACATCCAGGAATTCGATAAAGGATCCGGGCCATCCATGAGTCATAATAATAGGCATCGGATTTGGCCCCGATCCCTTCTCGACAAGAAAGTGCACTTTCTTGCCGCCAAGCGTGACCTTGTAGTTGGGAAATTTGTTGATAAAGGCTTCTTCTTTGCGCCAGTCGTATGAGTCTTTCCAATAGGCGCATATGTCCTTCATGTAGGCCAGACTCGCGCCATAAGTCCAAGGCGCAGCTTTTGCTTCCAAAGGCCATCTCGTTTTTGCCAAGCGCTCGCGCAAATCCTCCAGCTCAGAGTCTGGAATAGATACAGTGAATGGCTCAGCCCCAATCGGACTAATCATTTATCCTCCCCGTTTTCGCAAAGTTTTTCGTGGCATTCCCCTTCATTTTATTGAAATGGTATCTGGAATAAGCAAAGAGGTGTATTGAAAATTCACATCAAACCATCGCTTGAATGCCCAAAAAGTTCACAAAATCAACCAAAGCGCTGTTCGCCAACATTCGCGTCGAAATGCTCCGCACCATGGTACGCATCCGCGTATTCGAAAGTGAGGTTCACAGCCTTTATCAAACAGGAGGTTTGAAAGGCACCGCACATTCGTCCATCGGGCAAGAGGCCATCGCCGCGGGTGCTTGCCATGCTCTCAAGGCCCAGGACTTTATTCTCAGCCACCACCGAGGGCACGGCCATTGTATCGCCAAGGGCGCTTCAATGAACCGCATGATGGCTGAGCTGATGGGGAAGTCTGACGGCTATTGTGGTGGACTCGGCGGGTCCATGCACATCGCCGATCTTGACCTCAATATTTTAGGAGCGAACGGCATTGTCGGCGCATCCATGGGCTTGGGGTTAGGTGCGGCCCTCACTGCACGACTCAAACAAACAGATAGCGTGGGAATTGCATTTTTTGGCGACGGCGCGGCCAATGAGGGCATTTTTCACGAAGCGCTTAATGCTGCAAGCATATGGAAATTGCCACTGATATTCATGTGTGAAAATAATCAGTACGGCCTTTCCATGGAAGCGTCGCGGTCTATCGCGGGAGGATCGGTTGCCAAAAGGGCTGCTGCCTACGGACTTCCCGGAATTCAAATAGATGGAAATAGCGATATCGCCGTTTTCGAAGCAGTTTCGGACGCGGCCGAGCGCGCACGACGCGGCGGCGGCCCGACCCTATTGGAAGCGCGCACCTACCGCTGGGACGACCACAATATGAGGCCAAGCTGGCCCCGGTATCGCAGTGACGATGAAGAAAGCGCCCACCGGAAAGACGACCCGATCACGCGGACGGTTTCCTCGCTCAAGAAAGGACACAAATTTACGGAAAAGCGGTTTGCCGAAATTCTTGGCTCCGCTGAAGACGAGGTAAAAGCTGCAATCGACTTTGCGCAATCGTCGCCCGAACCAGGTCCCGATATTCTAGCGTACGCAACGAGCACTGCGATTAGAATTGTCAATTCTTCGGCTCCAGTTGCAAGCCAACGCAAACTAACCTATGTCGAAGCCATCAACGAAGCCTTGCGACAGGAAATGGAACGTGATGCGTCCGTGTTCCTCATTGGTGAGGATATTGCAAAAATTGGCGGCATATTCGGCGCGACGCGTGGATTGGCCAAAAAGTTTGGCGACGAACGCGTCATCGACACACCAATTTCAGAACAGGCGATCGCTGGAACCGCTGTTGGTGCAGCTCTGTCCGGGATGCGCCCCGTTGTCGAGATTCAGATATTCGATTTTGTCACTCACATGATGGACATGATCGTCAATCAAGCTGCAAAGTTGAGATTCATGCTGGGGGGACAGGCCAAAGTCCCAGTTGTTTTTCGCGGGCCCCAAGGCGGCGGGGTTCGGCTGGCAGCACAGCATTCACAGTCTTTGGAGGCCTGGTTCGCCCATGTTCCGGGGCTTGTCGTTCTAGCGCCTTCGAACCCCTACGATGCCAAGGGACTCCTTACAGCAGCCATCCGGGACGACAATCCGTGCGTGTTCTTGGAGCATAAGGTTCTCTATTTGGGCCACGCGCAGCCCGTGCCCGAAGAGCCCTATGAACTCCCCATTGGCCGTGCGGCAATAAAACGTGAAGGCAACGATATTACTATTGTTGCCATACTCAACATGGTTGACCGTGCCTTGCAGGCGGCTGAAGAATTGACAAAAAAGGGAATATCAGCCGAGGTCATCGACCCACGTACGTTGCGGCCACTCGACGTAGATACCGTCATCACCAGTATCCAAAAAACAAATCGTTGCCTGATCGTCCATGAGGCCTGGAGAACGGGGGGGATTGGCGCGGAATTAGCGGCTGAAATTAGTGAGCGCGCTTTCGACTGGCTCGACGCTCCCGTCACCCGGTTGGGCGCGAGGGATGTTCCCATGCCCTTCAGCCCCGTCCTGGAACGTGCGGTCATTCCGTCCAAAGCGGAGATTATTGCCGCCGCCGCGAGCCTATGTGGGACCTGATTTAGCGGCCCATTCTCAGTAAACAACTGATCAAAAACACTTTTTTAACCAAATCGGCCAATATACGGTGCAGACTTTAATTTCCAAGTCATCTGAATACGTTTTGCGGTTTGCCTCGC
>CAYYXR010000073.1:0-6794 GCA_964475755.1 uncultured Rhodobacterales bacterium | reverse complement strand
GCTAGCCCAGTTAGAAATCAATGGGGCCTTGATTAGTGACTGTTTCCCGAATGGATATATTGCGGACTGCCAAATTAATGATTGATCAGCATGGACCCGGAGCCTGGATCGAATGCTCTGTTAAGCACCTGAAATTAGTTGCCGAAGGGGATGAGGAAGGGGCTAACGTATGGCTTGAGATTGCCGATGTAATAGCCCGATGGGATGATATGCCAGATTCTGATACCGTTCACTAAATGCATATTTCTGTGCGCGTCGGAGGATTTAGGAGCAATGGTTGCTTGCTCTGCCTTTTTGGGAAGTGAGGGGACAACCTCCCATGACAGTGCGCTGCGCGCTAGGAAATCGCCACCTCCGCCTGTGTCTGGAGAATGCAAGCGCTTCTGATATGCAGAGCCTTAATTTAGCATCGCGACGTTGTTTTCTGGTCCCCGCAATCACCTTTACTGAACGTTGATTTTGTTCGGTTTTTCCTTCGGCGAGGTTGACTAATTGGCCGCCAGGGCCGTCAACATTCAGAACACGTCGAAAACCAGTTCCTTGCTGCGGTATTGCACAGCGTTTCCGAGCTCTAACTAGCCGCCGCCATTTTTTAAGAAAACAAGAATATTTTTGCGGGCAAACTACATCTGGTAACTTTCCGCATCATGTCAGGAGGTGTTCACAATGTTTATCCAATCGATTGATCCCGCTGAAGCAACCGGCGAAATAGCGGACCTTTATGCCGCTGAAATCAGTTCAATGGGCATGTTGATGCAGGCCACGCAATGCTGGTCAGCGCGCCCTGATGTCATCGTTCCGGTTGTTAGTCTTCTCCGCAAAATCCGGGACGGATTTTCTCTGGGACTACTGAATTTTAGGCTCATCACCTTTATTGCGGCACAGCACGTGCCATCCAGCTACTGCTCGCACGTGTATTTCCGCGCGCTATCAGCCGCACTCGGAAGAGACCGGACACTTGCTGTCAAAAGAGATTACAAAAGCGCTGGGCTTAGTGAGCAGCAGGTAGCCATGCTCGATTATGCCACGAAGATCAGCCGGGATGCCTCGCAGGTGACCGAAAAGGATATTGAAAGACTGCGCTCGGTCGGTCTTAGCGATTTGAACATCGCCGACATTGCGCTCGCGGCATCTTTCCGTTCTTTCATGAGTCGATACTTTGATGCCGTTGGAGCGATGGTGGAACCGGAGTTCTTAGATAGTGATACAGCAGTTAGAAGGGAGTTGTCAGTCGGTAGAGCGCTGCCTGATACGGCATAATGTTGGATTGGGACATCGAGAAGAGTTTAACTAGTCAACCTTTACGGCGCCAAAAAACAACAAACTTATTAAAAAGGGATACGTTGCCCGTCCCATGCGAAGACAGCACCCGTGTCTTCTGGGCTCAAGACGTCTAAAACGTCAAGCAGCTGGCCAGCTGACTGCGCTGGGCTCTTTAGGTCGTTGAGAGGCACATTCCGCTGAAACGGCTTCGAGAGTGTGGTGTCAACGGTGCCGGGATGTAGACCGACGCAAATGCCGTTCGAATTTCTCCGCGACAGCTCAATGGAGAGCGTTCTTATGAACATGTTTAACGCGGCTTTGGATGAACGGTAAGCGTACCATCCGCCGAGGCGGTTGTCTTCTATGCTTCCTACACGCGCGGACAGAGCGGCGAAAACAGACTTTCTGTTCTTATCTAACAAGGGCAAGAAATGTTTGGCGACCAGTAGTGGGCCAAACGCGTTCACTTGAAACGCGCGCAACAGCGAGTCGGGCGAAAGTTCCTTCCATGAACGCTCAGGCTGAAAGCCTGCTCCATCGTGAAGCAGGCCAGTTGCGACAATTACAAGGCTTAACGTCTCGACAGCGTTTTTTGCAGCGAGAGCGGCTCGGGCAATGCCATCTTCGTCTTCCAGATCGATAGTGATACTTTTATGTCGTGGGTTGGGCGACGAACGTTCTATACGCGACAAAACAAGGACTGTGTCAACGAAGGGGCAGTCCGACAGTTGGTCCACTAAAGCCGCGCCGATGCCTCCGGTTCCGCCAACAACAGCGACATTGAGATTGTCGCCGAAAGATCGAAGTTGTGCGCGCTGGTTCACGCGCCCCAGACATCGTCATAACGCGCCGTGCCGTCCTCGCGCGGAACATCCCGATACGTGACGGTTCGATTCACTCTATAAAAGGTGAAGGCGGTAACAAAGAAACCAAGGGCAACCAAAATGTGCAATGCTAACAATTGGCCAAACCACATCCAGACGCCGAGACCGGCACAAAAAATGGTTGTCCACATTATGCTTAGGCCGACCATAATCTGAAAACGCTGCGCGGGCGGCAAGTGTCTAAGTGGATTAAAGCGTGAGTCCATTATGGCCTGGTATACATTTAACATTTTTAGAGTCCCATTATTAGCGACTGCAAGACGCTATACTTTGCTAAATTTATTGCAATCGCCACGGCAAAAGCGCCAATCACCACTGCAGCGGCGCGATTGTCGCCATGGGCATGTCTGTTGTCCTTGGCAAATAAGCTATCGAGATCTGTTTCGGTGTGAGAGTGCATCATTTGTCTTCCTTCTATTGTACTGAGTTATACGTGTGAAAGATCAACTTGGATCATCGCAGACCTCAATTCATGCTGTGGACACCGCACAACTAACTACGGGGATTGATTAAATCATTAGTTGCACCATCTGTTGGGTGCGGCACAGGTGCTGAACAGAAATTACTGTCTGCTTAGGGTGATCCGAAAGCGCATACCCAACGTATTCTAACTCGAGAACATGTTGCGGCTCCCCCCCCAGCCGCAAAATGCGAAGGACCCTTTAAACTTCGCGTCTCAATGGCGCCGCTGGCATGCAACCTCTCCCCCAAAGTGCATGTCAGCGGCACCAAATCCAGAAAAGAGCAGGGCGCCGACATGGCTATTCAAAGATATGGAAACGTCACGACAGTCGCTATACTCGGAATAGCATGCTGCTTTTTCATTTCAGCGTGCTCAGTTGTCGGAATGCGGTCTGGAACCGAACAACCGTCCTACACGGTTATCGACACCATCGGTGTTGAGGCGGAAGTTAGGCTATATGCACCTAGGCTTACCGCAACAGTCACGATCGACAACTTGGAGAGCCAAGATAAGACAAGAAACAAGGCGTTCTCTATTCTTGCCGACTACATTTTTGGAAATAATAACAAGCGCACAGAGATTTCAATGACCGCGCCAGTTGCCGAAACTCCGCGCGCGGACAGGGTTTCGATGACAGCGCCGGTGGCAGAGGAAAAGAGCAGGGCTGGGAAGTATATGATGGCGTTTTTTCTACCGGCTGATATTTCCTTGGACAAAGCACCTGTGCCCAATGATGACAGGATCGAAATAGTCGAGATACCCGCAACTAATATTGCGGCGCTAATATTCAGGGGCAGTCGGGATAGCGCCACAGTCGCCCAATATGAAAGTCAGTTGCTGACAGTGCTGCGGAACTCAAAATGGGCGCCTGAGGGTAACCCTGTCGCATATTTTTATGACCCCCCATGGACCATTCCATCGTTACGCCGCAATGAAGTAGCAGTTGCTGTGAAACGAATGGATTGATTTTTACAAGACTTTGGCATCCCTAGATGAGACACATGGAACATAATGCTCTGAGGGTTTTCTATAATGGGTCTTGTCCTATTTGCCGCGTCGAGGTGGAACACTATCAGCGTGCGGCGAACGCAGCATCCATAGAGAATTTGAAATGGAGCGACATATATGAAAGCCCAAATGCATTAAGTTCATATGGCTTGAGTAAGAGAGATGCAACTATACGCCTACATAGCCTGTCAGAGGCCGGAACGCTAATCACCGGTGTAGATTCATTCATTGCCATTTGGCAGCGACTCCCACGTTATCGTTGGCTTGCTGCTGTGGCGAGCCTACCCATTTTCAAGCCCGTTTTTCGTTGGGGCTACGACAATCTTGCTGTGCCTATATTGCTTTGGATCAATCGCGAGAAAAATTGATTTAGCTGCTTATCTCCTGAGCTAGGCGCAGCGCATTGTATGCTCCTACAACGGAACTCTTGGATCAAAACATCTCAGGCAAGTAAAAAGGAGGAAAATATGCCTTTGGATCAGCAATTATCGCCTCATGACCCCTGGTTCCGCGAAGAGCACATTATGCTACGCGACCAAATTCGTCGCTTTGTCGAAGAGGAGGTGAAACCTCACGGACGCAAGTGGGAAGAGGACGGCATGATCCCGCGCGACGTGCTGAAGAAATTTGCCGATCTCGGTATTTTCGGTCTGCGCTACCCCGAGCAATACGGCGGCAGCGAGATGGACACCGTCGCCACCTGCATACTGGCGGAAGAACTGGGCAAATGCACCTTCGGAGGCTTTGCCATCACCGTGCTGGTGCACACCGACATGGCGTCCCCTCACCTTGTGAACGCGGGCACGCCAGAGCAATTGAAGAAATACCTGCCTGACATCATCGCTGGCAACAAGATCACAGCCGTCGGCGTGACGGAGCCCGACGCAGGCTCGGACGTTGCGGGCATCAAAACGACTGCCAAGCGTGACGGTGACGACTACATCCTCAACGGAACCAAATTTTTCATCACCAACGGCGTTCACGCCGACATCTACTTTGTCGCAGCCAAGACGGATACGTCGGCGAAAGGTTCACGCGGCATCTCTATGTTCATTGTCGAGAAAGGTACGCCTAGATTCAGCGTCGGCCGCGCCTTGAAAAAACAAGGCTGGTATTCCTCGGACACAGCCGAACTGATTTTCGATAACTGCCGTGTGCCGGCGGCCAACATGCTCGGCGAAGAGAACAAGGGCTTCTACGCCGTCATGAAAAACTTTCAGAACGAACGCATGGTTCTGGGCGCCCAGGCCATGGGCGAAGCGCAAGCCGCGCTCGCCATGACCCTCGACTATGTGCGTGAGCGCAAAGCCTTCGGCGCAACATTGTGGGACAAGCAAGCCATTCGTCAGCGCCTTTCCATGCTGGCGTCCAAGGTCGAAGCGGCTAAGCAGCTTGTCTACAAGGCTGCTTGGATGGATGCGCAAGGTCGCGAGTGCGTGCGCGAGGTTTCCATGGTCAAGGCGCTCTGCGGCGAACTGGTGAATGAAGTGATGTACGCCTGTCAGCAATTCCACGGTGGCTTTGGCTACATCCAGGAAAGCGACATCGAACGCATGGTGCGTGATGCCCGCGTGCAGTCCATCGGCGGCGGCGCCACCGAGGTCATGCTCGAGGAAGTCGCCAAGAGAATGCCACCGACAGTCTGGTAGTTGCTATTTTACAACATTAAGTCGCCAAACTGAGAAATTCAGTAGTACGGCAAAGCTAACCCATACTAAGTAAGGTACTAGCAAAAAGGCAGCCATCTTATTCAGGAAAAAGAACAATGCGACGGTTGTTAGAACCGATAGCCAAAGTAGGATGATTTCAAGTAAGGCGAAGTCTATACGCCGCAAACCAAAGAAAATTGCGGACCATCCCGCATTCAGTATGAGCTGAACGGTGAAAGCGGTGAAGGGGCCAACAGCATCTCTAAATCCATGCTCACGCCATACTAACCAGCCGGAAACGCCGATAGTCAGATAAAGCAAGGACCAAACGGGTGCGAAAAGTCTGTTTGGAGGTCGCCAGGACGGCTTGTTGAGTCTCTCGTACCATTCACCGGGTTTAAAAAGTGCGCCTGTAATGCCTGCCATAAAGGTACCCAAAACAAATCCAATCAGTACAAATATTTCCGAGGGACCCATTAATTACCCATCAGCAGCTATTGAGGTATCACAACTTGCAAGCTTTGCAGTTCACATCAAAAATATCAACTGAGCGAACCAGGAGAAATGACTTTGAAAGCAAGTGCCATAGACGAGTTTTCCAGTAATGATCTAAACAGTGAATTGAGAACCACATGGCGTTTGGTGACTGACGGGGTGATGGGCGGTAAATCCAAAGGACAAATTCTGCATCAACTTATATGCGGACGAAATGCCTTGCGAATGCTCGGCGAAGTCAGTCTGGCCGATGATGGAGGGTTCGTACAGGTCACTTTAGATTTGGCGGATAGCGGCAAAGCAATGGATGCGTCCATGTGGGAGGGCATCGAAATAGACGTTTTGGGAAACAGTGAAGAGTATGAACTTCGTTTGCGCACAAGAGACTTAGAAAGATCATGGCAATCTTATCGACAGCCGTTCTTCGCCGAGTCCAACTGGAAGTCAGTCAAACTACCATTTGACAGGTTCGAACGACATCGAACCCAAATTTATTTTGATGCGAGGCGACTTCATAGAGTGGGTATCATTGCAATTGGAAGGGAGTTTTCCGCAGACGTTGCACTCTCAGGTATTCGTTTCTACTCGTAACTGAAGAGGTACACCCCAAGTCATTAGGTGTTTCCTCTTCCTATTAGGGGTTGCGCTTTGATTACCCATAAAAGCGCCGCTTTAGATCCGTTCGCGAGCGGGCGCTCACAGCACTTAACTGAGTAGGTAGACGTTAGATTTGTGCTTATTGCCAACGGGCTTTTGTTCGATAAAGGTTGATGCGTGTCTAGGGCTCGCTCCTAAATCTCTATGCTGGGTAGAAGTGCGCTGCTGTCTTAGTTTTCTGGCGAACGCATGAAAGCGAGGCACTTTGACTTAGCGGATCAAGCGTTCAATCTCCCGGGCCTCACGTACTAATTCAGCAAACTTTCTCCGCTCCGCAGTCATCTCTGCTGAGTAAGCCCCATGCTTCCAAGCGTTGCTATTTTGAGGCGCCCCCTTTGAAGTGGTCCATCCTGAGGTATGGTTTTTCCAAGGAGG
>CAYYXR010000072.1:0-6989 GCA_964475755.1 uncultured Rhodobacterales bacterium | reverse complement strand
AGTCGGTCTTCTACGGCGTGCTGCTGATCTTCGCGCTGCCCGTCGTGGGCATGTTTACCGGCATGTGGTCACCGAGCGCGCTGCTCGCCGGCCTCGCCTCCCTCATTTGATCGTTGACTAGTCGAATGCCAATCCTTTTCGAACTCTGGCGCCCACATAGGATGGAGAGCGATGAGCCATCAACTCAGTTCACGTTTTCGTGATGAGGCTTGGCTGCGAATGCGTAATCCCCCAAAATTCAATGGAACCCGTCAGATTCGAACTGTCGACTTGTTTGCTGGGTGTGGTGGCTTGTCCCTCGGTGTCTTGGAAGCGTGTAGGCGAAGCAAGCTCAGGCACCGAATCGAATTTGCGAACGAATGGGATGCCGACGCGCTGAGTATTTTTCAAACGAACCTCAACCCGGAAGTGGCTGATAATTCAGATATTGAAGCATTGTTTGATGGCCCCCTCGACGATTTTGATCTCGTCACCGAGGTAGAATCAAACCTTCTTTCCCAAAACCCAAGCATCTTCTCTCCAGACGTTCTCACGGGCGGGCCTCCTTGCCAAGGCCATTCAGATTTGAACAACCACAGCCGCCGCAATGATCCACGCAATTCGCTGTATCTACGAATGGTGAGGGCTGCTGCTGTGTTGAAACCAAAAACCATCATTATTGAGAATGTATCGACGGTTGTCCATGCGGAAGAAAATGTCGTGTTACGTTCATGTGAGTTGCTTCGTCATCTCGGCTATCACGTTGTTTCAACAACCCTGTGGGCGAATGAGTTTGGAGTACCGCAAAAGCGGAAGCGCCACTTCCTCATTGCATCGATTGCACGCATACCGGACCTGACCCTTTTGGATAATCATCGATTGAAGCATGACCGAACGCTACGATGGGCCATCGAAGATCTCGTTTCAGCCATGAATCCGTCAGACCCGTACAATGCTCCAGCCCGTTCTAACCCAGAGAATCAGAGCAGAATGAATTGGCTGATCGAGAACGATGCAGACAACCTCCCGAATCACCTTCGGCCCATCTGCCATCGAGATGGCCACAATTATCCAGCTGTATACGGGCGAATGGCGTGGGATGAACCCGCATCCACGATCACCCGTGGTTTTAGGTCGAACGGCCAAGGCCGGTTCACACACCCGTCCGCCTACCCTGGCAGAACGTTGACCGCTCACGAGGCGGCTCGAATTCAGACGTTTCCGGATTGGTTTTCGTTCAATGGCCATCGGCCAACCACGATGGCGAAAACAATCGGTAATGCCGTTCCACCGTTGCTGGCGATGCATGTAGCACATGTAGCTATCCAAAGCATCATCGAGTAGACCAATCGATCGATTTCGCAACTTGGAAACATTCGTTCACTAGGGCAGAGATGTCAGGTTCCTTCAACGCATCCACCACAATGGCTCCGAGCCGGATGTTGATGTGACGCCACACTTCATCGGTGAATTTGTCCACCATGCCCACATTGTCCTTCGCCCATTGGAGGTTTTCGATGAACGCATTGCACAATGCCTTGGAAAGGCAGGGATTGCCCGCTGCTAATTTGTCCACGATCCATAACATGAAACGCTGGTCGTTGATGGCCATTGTCAGTTCGTATGGTTCCCCCCCGTCTTGTTTTGTTAACTCCGACCACCACCACAACCTTCCCAGCGCATTTCTATTCCATGCTCCGAAAAATCGTTTCCTGATATCCTTGGTCCCCCCCCATCTTTTCATGACATATGATCCACAATGGTCCATGGCAAGGTGGCTCCAGAATTCGACCCTCGATGCATCGAATCTGGATAAAGGAAGAAGTTGATGAAGCCGTGATGCAAGTTCAGCATCATGTTGTTTGATGTCCCCCTCTTTTTCCAAAAATTCACCAATTAGCATCCGAATTGCTTCGTAATTCGGGTAGGCACCATCACCAATTTCCTCGTAGTTTTTCTCGGATTCGCCGACAAAAGAAGGGAGGGTAAGCCCTTCAAGTTCCGAAGTTTCGAACACGGTTTCGGCATTCATCAAGAGCTTGAGCTTCATTCGTTCACCTCAGTGTACATGTTGTCAATGGCCTTTCCAACAGAAAATTTCTGTTGCAAAGTTCTGTTAAATTCCCAGATACGGATGAGGTCCGATTGCCCCACATCTCCTCCGCCGTACATTTCTTTGAGGGTGCTTGGTGTTCCGCCCACCCATTTGCATACACGCTTGAGGATCCGACGTGCAAGTTGTGATTCCGGACCATCTTCGTCTTCGATGTCGTTTTGAGCAGCCCAGTGTGTCAGCATTTCCACCAATTCAACCCTCTTTGGGGCAAAGATGGCATCCCGCATTGCAGCCCTCTTTCCGGTTTTGTTCGTTGAATCAATAACAACCCGGAGGGGTTCGAATGCATTGTTCCAGAAGCAGGTGATTTCCCCCCCCTCTACGACGAGGTGTGTTAACGCACGTGCATGCTCAGGACCAAATTTTGTCCAACGATGTTTGATGCTTCCTCCAGGTATGGATCGCGGCACATCGAGATGAATTTCGATCGGGAACCCTGTTCCCAATATGCTGCCAATTCGACGAGCTTTCCCATTAAGGAGACCGTCTCCTAAATGTTTTGAGAGAAATGCTCGCGGTTCCAATACAAGATTTCCCGCGTGATCCTCTTTCTTGATGTTCAATTCAAGGGTGCAACAAAGCTCGCCCGATGTTCCGCCGAACCACTCCCGAGAGCGCGACTGATACTTTGCGCCTGATGAAGAAAGTAAATTCACTCCAAGCGTGCCAAAATATTGTTCATCTGATTCGTGCATCACTGTACTGATATGCCCAGCAGGGTCCTCAATGAATATTTCAATACTCATTTCGATGGCCACCCAATCTTTTTCATTGTACGCGGAAATGGCAGTCCGATGCTTGACGATGTCCCCTGTCGCTCCCGACTTGATGAAATTACAACATTCTTCCCAGGCACCCTCCTCACCATCTGCAAGGATATACCTGTACTTGCCCCGCATCAACACCGCATCAACATCAGCATCATGTGGGAAGCATAGTCTGCTTTCTGATCCATCAGAATCCCAAATCGTTTCCGTCACTCAACCACCTCGCCGCCAAGTTTTGTGGTTGTTTTGACTTGCAATCGCCCGAACGATGCGAGTGAATCCGGCATCCGTTCCGTTTCGAGCTCGATATCCACATATCGCTCTTCATCGAAGAACTCACCCTCAATCCATGGAACGTCTACATCGTCTGTTGCCCAAACCAATTTTTCTCGATCCTCATGGTTGACTGTTCCATCCAACTTCTTCACCATCGAGCCAAATTCCAATACCTTCCCCCTGACTCCTTTGAGTTTGTAACCATCCTCTTGGACGAAGTTGCATGGAATCTCGACACGCCATCTTGAATAACGACGACGACGGCCCTCCCCCGATGTCGTTTTGAGCAGCTTCTCGTCCGTATTTCGAGGAAGTAGAATCCGAAATGTCGCTCGATAGAATGAATCATCGGCCTCACTTGTTAACTCTAGATTTTGTATGCTCAAGACCCGCTTCGATTGAGGAGGCCCCTCGTTTCCGAAATCAAGCCCAAACATTGGTGCAGCCGCACCTTCTGCGGCTTCAACTTGTTTCGCTACAGTTTCCTTCAACAGCCGCCGAACTTCCCCTCGGAGCTTCCTGATCGCGGATTTTGCGCCAACCCACGATTGAAACTCCGGCCGTTTGCTTTGTTCCGTAACGCGGTCGTGCGTCACGTTTTCGGAAAGAGAGATCAGCCGTTCCGCCTGGAGTTGAGCCTTCTCGTCCAACTCCTCATCCAATCCTTTGCACCACGCTGCAGCATTTCCGCACAATACAACGGCGTGATATTCTTTGGAGATGGCCCCGATACTCAATGACTCATGAGCAATGACCATTCCGGGGCCTCGAATCCAAGCGGTTGTGTTGGGACGAGGCTTGGCTTCGTCTTCACGTGCAGCTTCGGTTTCAGTCGAGTCGGTGAACTTCACCCCGAGTACGAATGTCGCCTCCCTCGCCTGAGCAAACCCCAAATCAGGATTTGCCGGAATTGATACCGTAAACGGAGAAAAAACAAAATTTTCTGCATCGGACCCCTCAATAGTTTTCCTAAATGCATCAACAAAATGCTTTACATCTTCGTTGTTCTCAGGATCAGGGCGTTTAACCTCGCCTTGAATTTCGCAACTAATCGATATCTCCTTTCGGGCCAATTTAGGGTAATAGTAGAATGCTGCGGACTCAAGAATATCATTTAGATAACCATCAGGGGCCTTCTCCTCATCTGCAATCGGATTGAAAAAGTCGACAATGAGGATTGTCGTACCGAAATCCCCCTCGCCCCTGACCTCCAAACCGATTGCTTGCGCTGCCCTATCAGCCTCCTCATTGTAGAGGGATCGAACGGTTTTCCCCACGAAATTCACATTTTTGAGGGGGGTAAGGTCGACAGCCTTGCCGAAGTGCGCCTTCCTGCTTCGCTTATTCCCTCCGTCGCCCATGTCGATGTCTGACCCTAGCCAATTTACGCCGATGAATCGCCTAGTAATCTCGCTCGGGGCATCGGTAAAAATGCTCTTCGCAGGAGTAAACAGGCGAGAGTAGTAAAACACCATCCTGCATCGTGAATGGTCGTAAAAGAGCACCTTACCGAACCCGTAGGTTCCTCCACCAAACCCGCCGGCGCCGGCTTTCTCCGAATTTCCAAGTGAACGAACGAGCGCTTCCAGGTTGTGGGATTTAGCATTCTCATTCTCGGTATCGTAGCTTCCTTCTCGGCCAATAAGCCCGACCGAGTGGTCGTTGCTACAAATCAGCAGGTTGAGCGGTAAATCCGGGTTTTCCAAGTCTGCTTTACTCTGGATCACCGAATTCTGGCTGCGCGCTTTTTCCAAGTATTCAGCTAGCGTAAATCCGCCTTCATCTTTCGTTTCAAATCCTATCGCACGCAAGAATTCAGCCTTCGCTTCGCCCTTCAATTCCATAATCTTGTAATTTGCTTCCGGTGGATGTGGATAATCGGGATCAACATGCTGAATGCGAGGGTCACCGTTGTTTTGATCGGCATCCCGCTGAAAGGCATGCAGTTGTTTCTTCACTCGGTTCCCATCAGCAGCATAACTTTCTGTAGCCTTCATCTGCTCGTTGTCTGGCGACACTCTGTCTCGGTTCCATTGTCCAATCAAACGTCCACCTCCGGGGTTTAATCCACTCCAAATTCAATGATGAATGAAGCGCCGACGTCGGTCAAGGCGACGTTCTTGCGTAGACCGTCCGCAATGGGGTAGATCAGCCCCAATTCCTTCAAGCGGCCGAACAACCCACCAAGAGCGCTGTTGATGTTGTTCGTCAGCCGCCCATTGGCGAAGTCCCGCGGCGACTTCTCCTTTTTCCGCTTTCCAAGGTCGATGTAGTGCTCTGCGAGCGACACACCACCCGATTTTCGCCATCGGCCTTGGTCGCCTGCACCCTCCAACAACAACGCGGCCATGGATGAAGCATACACGTTCGAGTCCCAACCGTTCTTCCCGGCGTGGTCTCGAATGGTGCGAAGGATGTGCATCGCCCATGCTTCTTCGTCCGGCATCATCTCAAACACTGCTTTGAGCATCCCGGTGGCGTTGTCCGCAGTGAAGAAGACGGGCAATTGCGGATGCGTTCCGTAGATCCCAATGGGTGCAAGGCCCTTCGAGCGGAGGTGCATGTTCACGGGTTCATCAAGCACGCCGATGAGGCGAGCCCCCGGCTCCCCAACAATGAACGTGTTTGGGACATCTTTCGAGACGTTGAGGACACCTAACTTTTGCAACAGTCCGCTGCCGGCGGTGATCTTCTCGCCGTCTGTGCCGAAGAGGTTCCTTAGTGCAATTTTTTGAGGCCCTAGCTTTTCAGGGTTGGACGACGGAAAACCGTCGCTCAGGCGCTGACCGCGACCGATGCCCAAGTTCTCCTCAATCCTTCGAAGGTTGTCGCGAATCTCAGAAGACCATTCCAAAAACGGCGAAATCACCTTCTCTAATGACACTGAATCGCCAGGTGTTCGGTTCAGCATCACCGATTCAACTGCGAGGAAGACCGGTGAAAGCCGGTTGATGAAACCTCCAAGATAATCCGGCCCCCCTTCGGCAAAGGTCATCGGGGCCTGAGAAGCTGGAGGTTGTATTGCCACTGCTGATGCGGCAACCGCACCCTTCGTTGCTTGATTGTTCGCGCCATCGTGACTTTTCACGACCATGATTCCGCCGCTGCAGACACGACACGCCGTCTCAACCACCGGCAAAGGAGCCCCGATGAAAACAGGGATGCGAACTTCAGCAGAACAGCCCGGAGCGTTACACCCAAGCAACACCTGCATCATGCCGAGCCCCCCGCCAGCAGCGCAATCATGATGCTTGGACGGATCCAAGCACGTTCGTTGTCTCGGCAAATCCAGCCGAGGTCAACCATCTCTGCCAATGCCTGCCACCCGCCGAGGTCTGTGAGCTCGGATTCGTGCTCGTTCAGATCTACTGAGCCTCCGTGGACGACAAGCCACGTCAAAATATCCCACGCCATCATCTTAGATACTCTCCTTGGTGCTCCGCAGGACTTTAACCACCTATATGAATGCTGCGTAATACATGGAGGGGCTACTCAAAGCATTAAATGCGACGCAGTAGTACGATTAATGGCTTATGTAACAAAAATATAGACACGTTTTGAGAAGCGAGCCAGAGCAATATACCCTCGGGAAATGTGAATCCCACCCCTTACACCAAAACAAGGCCGAGCGCATGATAGCCAGAGGCCCCCGCCTGATGGTGTGAAGCAACATTCAGGCGACGTACTGCTGCTCGACGGTAGCTGCGGCTTGTGCCATGGCTTGGCCCGCTGGATGGCCCCGCGCATCGCTCCGGGCCGCTCCATACGCTTCGTGGACCAAACCTCGAGCGAAGGGCAAGCGGCCATGGCGGGCCTCCCTGCACCGCTGCGCGGGATGGACACCGTCGTGC
>CAYYXR010000071.1:0-7026 GCA_964475755.1 uncultured Rhodobacterales bacterium | reverse complement strand
ATTAAATCGCGAATTCGCCTCGCAACCGAAAAATTGAGAACTAAATTATCGGAGATAGGCTAATGGCTAAATTTCATCCCGAACCGGAGATGTTGATGGAGTACGCGGCAGGATCTGCGTCCGAACCCATCTCGCTGGTCATCGCAACTCATGTGGCTGTATGTCCTGAGTGCCGGTCTCGTGTGGCCGAATATGAAGAACTCGGTGGCGCCCTGCTCGAGGACATAGGCGATGGCGACGTCGATCAACGCGTATTCGATAAGGTTTTTTCCCAACTCGATGCAGCAACCCCTGAGATCTGTGAGCCCGCTGCCCAGCCCACGGAGGAAGAGGCTGACTTGCGCATCCCAAACCCGTTGCGCAGCTATCTGGGGAGGCCGTTGGAGGATTTGGCCTGGAAAAAAAAAGGACCCGTCGAAGAATTTGAATTTCTCACGGATTGCCCGGGAGTCACAACCCGCCTGCTAAAAATCAAATCCGGAAAAGCGATGCCTCGCCATACGCACGAAGGTATGGAATTGACCTTGGTATTGGCAGGAGGGTTTACGGATCAGGGTCTTCACTTTGGGCGGGGAGACATTGAGGTCGCAGACACTCAAACCGACCACGCGCCTGTGGCGGACGAAAGAGAGGATTGCTACTGTCTGGCAGTTAACGACAAACGGCTTCGACTGACAGGACCCCTAAGCCGTTTCGTCAATCCATTTATTCGGCTGTAAGATTTTCTCAGAGACACGTTGTAAGGCGCAAAACCAAAGGCGCCATATCGTCAGTAACTTAATTGCTCCGCCGTCGCCAAATGTGTGCCGCCCTGACAGAGGCGGCACACATACTCTATGGTCGAGCCGTCCCGCGCCTCAAAACGCATTTTAACCCAACGTCCGATTGCGTCGTACCAGACTTCGGTCTGGAGATCGCCAGTGTAAACGTACCGTATTGCCGGAATTGTACCGCGCTCGGTCTCAACGGCTTCCTCGCCAGCAGCTTTGATCTTCACATCGTTGATATTGCCGGTAAGGGTGTTGAGAACGCGTGTTTGCGTTATAACTTCGGCGTTCCAGTGGTTGGTGGGGTACACAGGTGCTTCTACTGAATACTTTGCACCACCACTTTGGATGGTTAGACGAGCGTCGTCGCGGACAGCACTCAAGACCACCGAGGACCCGTTATCATTTACTGTTGTGGTAATGGAATGAAGCTGACCGTCCTGCCACCAAGCAAGGGAGCGATATTGGTAGCGGAATACGGTTACGAAGAGCAGGTCGACGGCTAATTCGAAAGTGCTGTCAACGCTAACTCCTCTCTCGCCGTATGCGAAACGCACTGTATGTTCGCCCGCTGGCCGACCATTGCGCAGGACGTCAAACCGAATTTCAGGTCCGTATAGTGAGAGCGGGTCCCGACCAGAAGAAGTGTGCCCGGACGCGAAAGCGTCAGACTGTACATTGAGCAGAGATATGAACGCCGCAGCTAATGAAGAGCGCCTTATCACCACCATTTCCCTCAACGCCAAGAGCAAACTGTAGTTTTTTATTTTTACGTAGAAAGGATGGTTTTGGATCAGTCTCGTCGGGGAGCTTTTGCGAGGCTGGACCCTTGCTGCCCGGGCTGGGGAAGTGATTGAAGCAAATGGCGAAATGAAGTCTCGGCGGATTACTAAAATACGTTGTATTCCACGGGGTTGGCACCCAAGGGCTTCGGGCCCTATTTTGTCCGCACCCTGAGGGTTAATTATGGCTGAAGACAATACCGTAAAGCGCGAAACTCAAGAAACAGCAGAGCAGGCCAGCGGCGCTGACGTTTGGGCGGCCATGAGTCATGAGATCCGTACGCCGCTGACCGGCATACTCGGCATGCTCGAAGTGCTGATGAGTACTTCGCTGACCGACGAACAACGAAGAATTATTTCCACGGCAGAACAATCGTCAATGGCGCTCATGAGGATCGTCAACGACGTATTGGATTTGGCGCGGCTGAGAGCAACGGACGTCGAATTTGAGCTGCAACCGACGGATGTTGGTGAACTGTTGGAGGAGTGCGCCGATTTTCTATCGAAACAAGCGGAAGACAAGCGGCTGTTACTCACATGCAGGACTGACGGCGCGGTTCCCTTGGTCGTGTGCGATCCAATTAGGTTGCGCCAAGTTATTTTGAATATCGCGGGCAACGCCATCAAATATACCGATATGGGATACGTTGCATTGTCGTTCGACTTTGTTGAGACGAGCGCCAATCGCGTTAACCTTAAATTTTGTGTGGATGATTCCGGTATTGGCGTTCCCGAAGATCTTCATGCATTTTTGTTTCAGCCCTTTTCTCAAATCAAAGACATGGGCGTTCGCGGCCGCGGAGGCGTTGGCCTCGGCCTCGCCATTTGCCGAATTCTTGTCGAAGCGATGGGCGGCTCGATCGCGATTGAAAGTAAACAGGAGCGTGGCACACGCCTTATCATAGAAATACCTTTCGACCGGGCGCCGCATGCAGCCGGTGATATTCCGGCGCTAATCGAGTCCTGCGCGGGACTGAATATAATCGTTGTCGATTCCGGCGAGCGAGTACTGCAGATAGCGCGTGGGTATCTGGAAGATGCCGGCGCGCAGGTATCGCTCCTCTCAAACTTGAATGATCTGAGTTCTTTAAAGATTGGCTACGGAGGGGCGGATTTGCCTTCGGCCATTATTATTGGGCCGGATTCTGAACTCTCGGACGTCAAGGCGGTTGCCAGCACCTTGTCCAAGGTCGGCTCAACATTTCAGCCGCACATTGTATGGCTTCATTCGCATGTTCTTGGCGGGCCGGGAGCCAACGAAGGTTACGACATACGCACAGTTCGCGCATATCCGTTGCGCCGTTCGACTTTATTGAGCGCTGTATTGGGAGCGCCGCTTGTTGGACAAGGTGCGGATGAAACACTGAAGGTTATGCGCAGAATGGCGGCAGGCGGCGCGTCGCTGATACGTGAGGACAAATCATTTAACCGTGCGCCTTCAATTCTTGTTGCGGAAGACAATCCCATCAATCAGGAGGTTCTAAGTCAGCAATTGGCTGTTCTTGGCTTGAATTGTGATGTCGCTGCCAACGGCGATATCGCGTTGCGAATGATGGAAGAGAAGCCCTACGACATTCTTCTTTGCGACTGTCACATGCCGGGTATGGATGGATTTGAACTGACCCGTATTTTGCGAAAGCGGGAAGAAGAAGCGGGTGGGCGCATACCAATTATTGCGATTACGGCGAACGCATTGCCGGGAGAGGCGGCAAAATGCAAAGCACAAGGCATGGACGACTTTCTGACCAAGCCAATCGAAATAAGCACGTTGAGCGGTGTGTTGGAAAAATGGCTGGACACCGAGGTGGGGGCGCGCACCTCCGACGCATCCCACGCCAACACTTTATCGGTATCTGGCTCGGTGTATGACGACGAGGAAGTCGAGGAGGGTGTTTCAACGCATTTTCAGACAAATGAGTCCGGCATAAATTTAAGAAACCTTCAGTCTCTTTATGGTGACGACGAGGCCCGCTTGATGTCTGTATTAAGTCAATGGACCCGCGCTATCTCCGAGGCCACCCATGAACTAAAGGGCGCATTGTCGGAAGCGCATAGAGAATACGCGATAGAAGCTGTCCACCGAATCAAAGGCAGCGCAGGCATTGCTGGCGCGTCCAAGTTGTCCGAAGCGGCGGCCTCTTTAGAGAAGGCGTTGCGATTGCACGATGAAAAGATGATTTGTGCCGAAAGCGCTCGCGTGCAGCAAATGGCAGAACAAGCAATGAACGAGGTTTCGGAATGGGTACGTGCGCGTGGAGAGGCCCGCACCAATCAAGCGGCGTTGTAAGACGATTCCGATTTTGATTCAGGTGAGATGACGTAACCTATGCCACGTACAGTCTTGATGATTGCAGGATTCTTTGGATCAGATTCAATTTTCTGACGAAGTCGGGTCACAAGTACATCAATGCTGCGATCCATGGGGTCCCAGGCTCGGTTTAAAACTTCGGCCATTAGGTTTTCACGCGACTGGGGCTCGCCGGCGTTCTGCGCAAGGTAAGCCAGCAACCGGCATTCGTTTCCTGTCAACTCCACTTCGTTGCCGGACGGCATAGCGAGCAGACCTTTGCGCTCGTCGAGTACACGATTATGAAAATGTATCGGTTTATTTGACGTCGTCGTGGAATTGGACTTCTTGACGGCGGATTGCGCCGGGGTACTCATGGCTTCGGATCTGCGCAGCACGCTGCGAATGCGGGCAAGCAATTCACGCTCTTCAAATGGCTTTGTCACATAGTCGTCGGCACCGCATTCAAGGCCGACGACGCGATCAACGGTCTGATGGCGCGTTGTCAGGATAATTATGCCGACATTGTATTGTTCGCGAAGGTAACGCGTGAGAGCGAAGCCGTCTTCACCGGGTAGCTTTAGGTCCATCAGGACCAATTGTGCCGGCGTGCGTGCCATTGCATCGCGCATTTCCTGGCCGTCGGTGGCCAGCGACACGGTGTAACCTTCACCTGTCAGGTATATCTCGAGGACTTCCCGCACATGAGGGTCATCTTCCACCACCAGAATATGTGGTGCGGAAATAGAGCCTTCGGCGTCAATATACGTGCCCGTCATGCCGCGCTTTATTCTCTGTTTATCCCTAGGATTTCAATTGCCGCTAATTATACAACCCAAACTATATTATTCTATCCCCGGTCGAACGAAGTTTCGCGTGAGTACCGCTAGGTTTGGCGATACGCCTCTGTGGTGGTGTAAGGTCGCCGGAGCAGCCATATTTTGAGACCGAAAATTGCGTGATTTCGCCTTACTAGGATAGTTCATCTCATGGTCCACACGAGACGCATTATGCTGGTCGAAGACGATCCCTTTGTCCGGGATGTCCTTGAAATGGCGCTACGGAAGGCCGGGGCCAACGACCTTGAGCTTTTTGGGACTGGAGAGTCGGCCATTAACGCGGCCGCAAAGTCCCGACCCGAACTCGTCATACTCGATTTGAATCTGCCGAATTTGAACGGCCGGGACGTGGCATTGCAGCTGAAGGGGATAATAACGCCTGCGCCTCAGTTTATTTTCATCACCGGACATTCGGCGCAAGACATGGATTATCTAGGTTCAGGGATTGATCCGCTCGGGGTGCTAGCCAAGCCATTTGATCCAATGACGATCGTACAGCAGATTCAGCATCTCCTGACCAGCCAAGCAGAGACACCAGTGCCTTTGGAGGACCGGCTGCGTGCCGTCCGGGCGCGGTTTCAAAAAAGTCTGGCGGCGGCAGCGCAGACTCTTTCTGACAACGTCAGCCGCTTGGAAGAAGGTGGGGCGGATCAATTAAGTGCGATCGAGGCGCTGAATGATACTGCGCACACATTGGCCGGGTCTGCCGGCACATTCAAATTTCATAAAATTTCAGATGTTGCAGACCGTGTTGAGCAACAAGCTTCGGTACTTCTAAAAACGGAGGTGTCTTCCCGTTCAAAGAGCGAGTTGCTGGAACTCTCGAATACTGCAGGTGAATTGGCTGCACTCTGCGGCGAGGCCGCTGATGGTGCCGGATAAGGGACTCGAACCCCTGACCCCCTGATTACAAATCAGGTGCTCTACCAGCTGAGCTAATCCGGCGCGCGTTCAGGCCTATGGTCTGAAAATCGGCGGGACGATATGTCCAGCGTCCACCGAGGGCAAGGGAAAAGGCGCTCAATTGTCCTGGCTTTGCCTGGCTTTTTCATAGAGGGCGACCGCTGCGGCATTGGAGACGTTGAGACTTTCCATATCGCCGCGCATGGGCAGGGCGGCGACGTGATCGCAGGTTTCGCGCACCAGCCGCCGCAGGCCTTCGCCTTCAGCACCCAGAACCAGCGCGATCTTTCCCTTGAGCGCGACCTTTTCCAATTGCACATCCGCATCCGCCGCCAGGCCAATGATCCAAAATCCGTGCTCCTTGAGAAGTTCCATCGCCCGCACAAGGTTGACCGCTTTTACATATGCGACTTTATCCAGGGCGCCGGAGGCGGCTTTCGCCATCACGCCGGTTTCTTCGGGCGCGCCTCTGTCCGGCGCAATTACCGCTGAAGCGCCGAATGCGGACGCAGAGCGCAATACCGCACCGACATTGTGCGGGTCTGTCACCTGGTCGAGGACGACGACACAGGCTTCGTCCTTTGTCGATAGCGGTTCCAGAACATCTTGCAGCGGGCGCGAGAGTGCGCGGGTCAGCATCGCGATGCCCTGGTGCACGTGGTCCTGGCCCACGAGCGCATCCAACTCGTCGCGCCTGACGCTGCTGAGGCGGGCGAGGGCGTCGCGCGGAACTGATGCATCTTCCTTTAGCTTGGCCGCGGCCTCCGGGCTCGCCACAAGGCGCAGCACTTTGCGTTCAGGATTAGCGAGCGCGGCGGCGACGGCGTGATAGCCGTAAATCCAATACTCAGATTTGCCGGTGTGCGTGTGTTGATCATCTTTGTTGCCGCTCCGCGCGTGACCGGCGGATCGCGATTTATCGCGGAATTTCTTGGGCGGTTTGTGTTTGGGCACGGTTGATCTTTCCTATTTCGCTCAGGCGTAGCCCTTTGATTCTGCGTTGACAAGCAGATGCCAAAATCCTACTTGGGGGCCCAGCCTGAGAAACCCGAAATCTGAGGGGTTTCCTTGGGTTGCGGAGGGGTGGCCGAGTGGTTAAAGGCACCAGACTGTAAATCTGGCCGCGTCAGCGTACGAAGGTTCGAATCCTTCCCCCTCCACCACCGCGGCAAACCCACTGCGGACGGGACGGATTTATCCTGTTAGGGTGGCCGCCGGCGAGTACACAAGTGAGCACATATAAAGGTGCGGCGGATAATCGGCGGGTGTAGCTCAATGGTAGAGCAGAAGCCTTCCAAGCTTACGACGAGGGTTCGATTCCCTTCACCCGCTCCATTTCGCTTCTCGTCCGCACCGAGTGAAATTTGATCAAACGTTGCCAACTGAAACGGAAGAGACATGTCGAAAGAGAAATTTGAGCGGAATAAGCCGCACTGCAATATTGGGAC
>CAYYXR010000070.1:0-7061 GCA_964475755.1 uncultured Rhodobacterales bacterium | reverse complement strand
CTCTCCGTCCGCGGCAGTTTCGGTTGATGTCAATGCGGGGAGAGTGAGGGATTGTAAAATCCGCGCCCTGGCACGATTTCATCCTTCGGGTAACCCGTCAGGACCACTCGGCAAGCCTCGCGTCGTTGGTCCGCTGCGCGGCCTCACCGAACAAGTTTTCGTCCACCGATCACGCTCCATCAGACTCAAAAAAAGCCGCCCCGGACCCTGACAGGAAAAAGGGACGAAATTTCGGAGCACCAGGCTGAGGAACCACAATTAGTCCCGGACGTTGTGTCGTCCGGATTTGGGTTCATAATAAGCTGAACGGGTTGCCGCTGGTGCTGAAATATAGTGCACTACTGTTATTATTTTGTGCGCACATGCGAACTCAGGGGCATGGATTTGAAACCCTGGAGCTCCCAAGAAGGTTTGGTACCAATCACATTTGGATGATTGTGTATCTGGCACGAAACTTGCTATCAAGTGTTTCTGTAGTGTTTGTGCGGCCACTGATTGGAGAGACAATACATTGGCACCATTACTGACGATTGACGGCCTTGAAACATCGTTCTTCACGAGCGATGGCGAAGTGCGGGCGGTCAACGGTGTCAGCTTTTCGATTGAGGCCGGCAAGACCATGGGGCTGGTCGGAGAGTCGGGTTGCGGCAAAAGCGTCACCGCCCTGTCAGTTATGAAATTGTTGCCGAAGGGCACCGGGAAAATCGTCGGCGGGAATGTCTTTTACAAGGGCAAGGACCTGGCAGAATTCTCTGACACTGAAATGCGGCACATTCGCGGCAATGAGATTTCGATAATCTTTCAGGAGCCGATGACCTCACTGAACCCGGTCTTTACCGTCGGCGACCAGATTATCGAAGTCATACGACTGCATCAGCAAACCAAGCGGAAAGAAGCGATCGACCGTGCAATTGAAATGCTGAGACTGGTCAAGATCGCCGAACCCGAAAAACGCGTCTGGGATTACCCGCATCAGCTTTCCGGCGGCATGCGGCAACGGGTGATGATCGCCATGGCGCTGTCATGCAATCCAAGCCTTTTGATAGCAGACGAACCAACCACGGCATTGGACGTAACCATTCAGGCACAGATACTGGATCTGATTTCCGAATTGCAGGAAAGGTTTAAGATGGCGGTCCTGCTGATTACCCATGATCTGGGTGTCGTAGCTGAACAGGCGGACGAGGTTGCGGTTATGTATGCCGGCAAGATCGTTGAACGGGCCGTCCCTGAAATTATTTTTTCAAACCCCCTGCACCCCTATACGGTCGGGCTCATGAATTCGCTTCCGGGCATTGGTGAAGGGCGCGACAGGCTGAATGCAATTCCGGGTATTGTCCCAAGTCCTCTGGACTGGCCATCGGGCTGCCGGTTTCGAACGCGCTGCGACCGGGCAGATGAAGAATGCGCAAACGCCCAACCCGGCCTGACCGAAAAAGCCGACAGTCATTTTGTCGCCTGTCACAAGGTTCATTAGATTGTCTTTGCTTCAAATTCAAAATCTGAAAAAGCATTTCCCGATCAACAAGGGGTTGTTTTCGGGTTCGACCGAAACGGTAAAAGCCATAGACGGCGTCAGCTTTGAAATTTTTGAAGGTGAAACTGTCGGGCTGGTTGGAGAATCCGGCTGCGGCAAATCCACATTGGGGCGTTGCATTATCCGTCTCATAGAGCCCACAAGCGGCCAGGTCTATTATGACGGCGCCGAGATCACCCGTATGGCGGGTCCGGAGATGCGCGACATGCGGCGCAAAATTCAAATGATCTTTCAGGATCCGTATGCGTCGTTAAACCCCCGGATGCGCGTCGGTGAGATCATTGGCGAGGGGCTGAAGATCCATAAGCTGGCAAGTGGCAAGGATCGTAAATCCCGGGTTATGGCACTGCTGGAAAAAGTCGGGCTTCGAGAAGAACATTATAACCGATATCCCCATGAATTCTCTGGTGGTCAGCGACAACGTATTGGCGTTGCCCGAGCCCTGGCCGTCGATGCCAAATTTATTATCGCGGATGAGGCCGTTTCAGCACTGGATGTATCCATTCAGGCACAGGTTCTTAACCTTATAAAGGATCTGCAGCAGGAATTTGGCCTGACCTACCTGTTCATCTCACATGACTTGCGCGTTGTTGAGCATGTCAGTGATCGCGTTGCGGTCATGTATCTCGGAAAAATCGTCGAAATGGCGCCGGCCCAGAAAATCTATAAAGAGGGACAGCACCCTTATACCCGGGCGCTGTTATCCGCTGTGCCCTTGCCTGAGCCGTCCAGAAGGAGTGAGCGGATCATTCTGGAAGGTGACGTGCCCAGCCCGATTAATCCACCAAGCGGATGCAGTTTCCATCCGCGCTGCCCGTTTGCAGAGAAAATCTGTTCCGAAAAAGAACCTGAGTTGAGTATAGACGGCGATCATGCCCTGGCATGTCATGTTTTCGGGGCATCTTCCTGAATATCCGGAAAACCTGGCCGTCGATTTTGGAAAGACGCGTTGAGCAAAGGCAATGAGTTAACATAGTAGAATTCAAACAAGCCAAAGGAGAGTGAAATGCGAAGATTAAGATTGAAAACAGGCGCTGTTATCGGTGCCGCAGCCCTGACGATGGGAGCCGCGATCATCAATCCGGCAACCGCGCAGACACGCGTGACGGTTGGTGCAACCGAAACTATTTCCAGTCACAACCCGCATGGCGACAGCATCTCAATGGGCTATGGCATCTGGTGCCAGGTTTATGGTTGCCTGGGATATTTCGATTTTGCATCCGGGGCGTATAAGGGAATGCTGGCAGAACGCTGGGAAACGGATTCCAAAGACCCGAATGTCTGGACCTTTTATCTCCGCAAGGGTCTGAAGCGCCAGGTCGACGGAAAGGAACTGACATCGGCTGATGTCATTCATTCGTTCTGGCGTATGAAGAATGACAAGCAAAGCCGTCAAACCCAGAACGTGAAACACGTCGCGAAAACCGAAGCGATCGATAAATACACGGTACGCGTCACGACGAAGAAACCCACAGCACCGTTGCTGGAGTTCCTTTTTGACCGGGTTATGATTACCGGCAAAGATCTTTACGACAAGCATGGAGCCCGCACGGCAGATCGCAAATACCCCTATGGCTGGGGCCCGTACAAACTGAAAAAAATCGATATCGGGCAGCGCATAGTTCTGGAAAAGGACCCGTCGAACCCATGGGCCAAGGCATCCATGCCGGATGAATTGATATTCCGGGTAATGCGTGAATCAGAACAACGCGTAACAGCGTTGCTGAATAACGAGGTCCAGATCGCCCAGTTTATTCCGCCACATCTGGCCAATCGGGTCAGCAAGGCCAAGAACGCAAACCTTGTTCCGACTTCTTCGGTCGAGCTGATGTTCCTGGCCATGAGCCCGAAATTCAAGCCTTGGGACAATCCCGTCCTGCGCAAGGCTGTGTGTCACGCAATCAATCGCGACGGCATTATCAAGGCGATCCTGAAAGATCAGGCCCAGCGGCTGGATGCCCCGATAGGGCCCGGTCAGTACGGTTATGACCCCAAGGCGGCCGCGGCCATGAAGGTCGACTATAACGTCGCCAAAGCAAAGGCGATGATCGAAAAGGCCGGTCTGAAGGGTACTAAAGTTGCGTTGTCGACCCCCGTCGGTCGCTACGTCAACGACAAGCAGGTAACAGAATCGATGATTCCGATGCTCAAGGCTATCGGTCTTGATGCCTCGCTTAAGACACCCGAATGGCCGACCCTTTGGGCGAATGTCCAAAAGGGCAAGGTGCCGTTCTACTATATGGGCAGAGGCGGGGTCGTGGATCCGTCACCGGCATTTGCTCAATATTTTGAGACCGGCGGCTCGCCTCGGATCGGTTTCTCAAGCAAAAAGGTGGATGCTTTGTTGCAGCAGGAACGGGCCACTTTCGATCCTGAGAAACGCAAGGCAGTCCTGAACCAGGCCTTTGCGGAGATTGTTAAGGCACAACCTGCATGCTTCATGTGGCGGCACAAGCTGCTTTATGGAATTTCCAAAAAGGTTGCATACAAACCCACCCCGACCGGTCGGATCTGGGGTTCGGATATTGTTGTGAAGTAGTGAGATCAATAAACCGGGGAGGATATTCCTCCCCGGTTTTCTCAACGCCCGACGGAACAGTTCATGCTTCATTATATCACGCGAAGAATCCTCGGAACGATCCCTGTGATCATTCTGATTTCGCTACTGGTATTCATGCTGGTGCAGTTCGCGCCAGGTGACCCGGCTGATTTGTTATTGTCGGACGAAGCCACACCGGAAGATATCGCAGCCGCCCGGGAGCGGTGGGGATTGAATCAACCGGTCTATGTTCAATATTGGAAATTTCTCGTCGCCGCCCTGCAGGGTGATCTGGGAACATCATTCAGATATGCGGATCCTGTCCTGCATATGATTGGTGATCGCCTTCCGGCAACCATAGAACTCGCAGCCGTCGCCATTTTCATCGCCGTTATTATCGGCGTGCCGCTCGGTGTCTGGGCTGGCGCGCGCCCCAACTCCTGGGTCGATAATGTCGGTTCATTTTTTGGTTTTTTCGGGATTAGCATGCCGAGCTTCTGGTTCGGGATCATGATGATTCTGATTGTCTCAGGCTTCCTGAACCTGCTGCCTTCCGCGGGACGAAATACTTATGGGATCGCAGATGACCCAATCACCGGATTTTATATCCTCGATAGTCTGCTCCACTGGAACTGGAAGGCCGTCTGGGATGGTCTCAGCTATATTATTCTGCCGGCGATAGCGCTCGGGACAAATATGCTGGGCATTCTGATGCGGGTTACCCGCTCATCTGTCCTTGAGGTCATGCATGAAGACCTTGTACGTACGGCGCGAGCCAAGGGGCTGAGCGAACGCAGAGTACTCTGGCGACACGCCGTCCGTAACGCGCTGATACCGATCATTACCGTGGTCGGGCTTGAACTCGGCACCTTGCTTTCTGGCTCAATTATCGTTGAAACCGTTTTCTCTTGGCCAGGCAGCGGATTCCTGTTGATCGAAGCGATTAATAGCCGGGATTATCCGCTGATCACCGGGACGGTGCTCGCCTACACATTAATGTTTGTCGTCATCAACCTGACGATAGACATTTTATACGCAGCGATTGATCCGAGAATTCGATTTGGCAAATAGCATTGCAAATACCGAATTGGGAATTTCGCCCGCCAGGTCCAATCGCTGGCGCAAGGCTGTCCAGCCATGGTTGAAACCGAAAATCATTATTGGCGGAACATTTGTCCTGCTGCTGTGTTTTATGGGGATTTTTGCGCCGCTGATCTCGCCCTATGACCCGAATGCGCAGGACCTGCTTAAAACGCTGCAGGCGCCCGGCTGGTGGGGCGGAGAACATTTCCTCGGCACAGATCATGTCGGGCGCGATATATTAAGCCGAATATTTTTTGGTGCGCGAATATCGCTTGTGATTGCCGTCACAGTTGTCCTGATTTCCGGTGTCGTTGGCGTGGCGCTTGGCGCTATATCCGGGTTTCTGGCCGGCATAGTCGATTTTGGAATTCAAAAACTGGTGGAAGTTGTCTGGGCCTTCCCGCCTCTCCTCCTTGCCATTGCAATCGTTGCGTTTTTTGGCCAGGGGCTGGGCATTCTGATCATCGCATTGGTGGCTCAGCGCTGGATCCCTTATTGCCGTGTTGCGCGCGGTCAGGCCCTTTCCCTCAGAACCCGTGACTTCGTTGACGCGGCACGCTCTCTCGGCGCCTCAAACACCCGCATTATTGGCGTTCATATTTTGCCCAACCTCTTGCAGTCAGCGTTGGTGATTGGAACCTTTGCCATGGCTAGCGCCATTATCTCGGAAGCCAGCCTCAGCTTCCTCGGACTAGGCGTGCCTCCCGAAATTCCGACATGGGGAAGTATGCTGGCCGATGGCAGGACCTATATCAGCACGTCCTGGTGGCTCGCCCTGTTCCCCGGGCTATGCATTTTTTTCACCGTCCTGGGCATAAACATGCTGGGGGACGGAATGCGGGATATTTTCGACCCACGTCTGAAACGTTCAGGCAGTGGAACCGGTTAATCTGAAAAGGGAGTCAGGGAATGGCGGAACATATTTGGGACAAGTTTCTGACCGAACGGGACAAAGCCGTGTTTGCCGCATCCGGATATGGGGCAATTGGCGGAGGTGGTGAAAAACCCGCCTTATTGATCATTGATGTCAGCTACAATTTTTGCGGGGATCGACGTGAACCGATCCTTGAATCGATCAAGCGTTTCCACAACAGCTGTGGAGAAGATGCGTGGGATGCGCTTCCCCATATCCGGACCCTGATCGACAAATGCCACGAAAAGGGAATTCCGGTCATCTACACGACAGGAACCGTTCGCCCTGACGGATGGGATGCCGGGGGATGGGCCTGGAAAAACAGTCGAACGTCGGAAGATACCGCCCCACCCGAACCGAAGGGATTCAATCGGGATGGCAATGACATTATGGATGAAATCAAACCCGGCCCGAAAGATATCGTTATCCGGAAACATAAGCCCAGCGCCTTTTATGGCACTCCCCTGACAGGGTTTTTGAATGATCTGGGGGCGGACTCCCTGATCGTTACCGGCACCACGACATCTGGCTGCGTCCGCGCATCAGTCCTTGATGCGTTCAGTCACAACATCCGGTGCACAGTCGTTGAAGAAGGCTGTTTCGATCGATCGCAGATTTCGCACGCTGTAAATCTCTGCGATATGCACGCCAAATATGCCGATGTCGTGTCCCTGGAAAATGCGCTGGACTATATTGAGACCGTCCAGGGACCCTATAACCTGCCGGCGGGGTGTTAAAAACGCAGGGTGGCGGAGAGTGAGGGATTGTGAAATTCGCGCTTTGGCGCAATTTCATCCTTCGGGTAACCCCTCAGGACCGCTCGGCAAGCCTCGCGTCGTTCGTCCGCTCCGCGGCCTCACCGAACAAGGTTTCGTCCACCGATCACACACCATCAGACTCAAAAAAGCCGCCCAGAGGGACGGCTTTTTGAGTCTGGCGGAGAGTGAGGGATTCGAACCCTCGGTACGCGTAAGCGCACAACGGTTTTC
>CAYYXR010000069.1:0-7326 GCA_964475755.1 uncultured Rhodobacterales bacterium | reverse complement strand
TGCGACCGCTGGCCGCGGACAGTAACGGGCTGGTGATCGGTGTCTGGGCGCCGGGGCAACCGGTGACTCGGGAAATGCTGGAAGCGCTTTCGAGTGCCGCGGATGCCGCCGTCGAGCTCAACATGGCCAGTGCCGGACTTCACGATGACATGCTTGCTGCACTTTCTGACATGCCGGCACTGGAAGTATTGAACGTCAGCAACAACGGCATCGGCGATGAGGGACTGGCGATCATTGGCGGGTACAATGCTTTGCGGGTACTGAACCTGTACGGCAACCCGGCTGTTACGGATGCGGGGCTGGCCAGACTGGCCGCCCTGGAAAATCTCGAAAGCCTGTACGTGTGGGGCACAGCAACTACCACGGAAGGGAGCAACGCCCTGCAGGCGGCGTTGCCTGACCTGGTCATTCACGGGCAGTCAATCACTGCCGAAGCAGTCGGCCCCTGATCCGCTAGCCTGTGCTGCGCAGACAAGGTTCCGCTACTGGCTTCTGCCAGTATCAGGAGCATGCCGCTGGACGATTACACGCCATTGCCGCGATTTCGACACTTGTCATCGATCCGGCGCTCGCAACCTGGGCGGGCATTTTTTCCAGCCTTGCAAATATTCTTTGTTCTTGCACATTAGGTTTTTCGGCAAGCGAAAAAATCGCAGGAAAGAATCCCTTAATTACTGCTTGAACAACGACTTATGCGCTCACTTTTATAACCTGTGACACTTGTCACTCTTTGTTGCCATGACATTTACAAAGCTCTACCGCGATGCGAATATGTTTGTGGTTTTTACTTGTCACGGAGACGAAAAACCAGGCATTCAACATTCCTAAAACAACCTCTCAAAGAAAGTGATTAAGGGGGATATATGTTCAGACCCAGAGTAAGAAAAAGGAACAACTTGCTGGCGATGTCCATTGCCGCGGCACTGTCGCCAGGCATGGCGGTGGTCGCCCAAGCCCAGGACGACGCCAGTATCGAAGAGATTACCATCACCGGCTCGCGCATCGTCAGGCGGGACTTCGAGGCCAACAGCCCGATCCAGACCATCAACGCCGAATCGTTCGAGAACCTCAGCGCGTTGGGGGTTGAAAACGCCCTCAATCAGCTACCCCAGTTCGTCCCGGCCGCCACCCAGTTCACCCAGATCCAGGACGGCGAACTGATCAACACCGGCTCCACTCTGACCGCCGGTGCCGCCACCATCAGCCTCAGGGGCTTCGGGCCGAACCGTAACCTGGTGCTGATCGACGGCCGCCGCGCCATGCCGGTAAACGCCTCCATGGCGGTCGACGCCAACTCCATCCCCTCTTCCGCCATCCAGCGCGTTGAAGTGATCACCGGCGGCGCGTCCTCCGTGTACGGCGCCGACGCCGTGGCGGGTGTTGTCAACTTCATCCTCAAGGATGACTATGAAGGTGCCGAGATCGACATCCAGTATGGCGCTATGGCCGATGGCGGCCACGCCGGCGAGGCGCGCTTGTCCGCTCTGTTCGGTGCCAATACCGCCGATGGCCGTGGCAACGTAATGCTCGGCGTCGAGTATTTCGATCGCAACTCGGTCGACCGCAAGTACGTGGATTTCTACTACGACTCACTCCTCGATCCGACGGTCAACGGCACCCAGTCCTTCAACTCCGACACCTACTACCAGATCGACGGCGGCAATCCGCCCAGCGGCGCAGCCATCGACTCGATCTTCACTCAGGCGCCGGGACAGGTCTTCCGCGGCACCAACGGCTCCATCAGCGGTCGTGTCGCCTTCAACGACGACCTCAGCCTGTACAGCGGCAATGCCGTGTTTGGCGGCGCCTCCCCGGGTGGTCCGGGCGGCGTGGCGGGCAATTATCGTTACAACGGTCCGACCTTCATCGACGGCACACCGTTCCGCAAGCTCGATCCGGACGGACGCTGGGAGGAAAACATCATCGGCCACAAGGCCACTGTGCCTCTGGAAAGATTCTCCACCTTCGCCAAGGCCCATTACGACCTGACCGAAAACGTCACTGCCTTTGCCCAGATCAACGTCTCCGAGTCGAACCTGCGCCAGCTCTGGCAGTGGTCGCCGGCGGCCGGTGGCTGGGGCCAGAACATCCCTTACGGCGACGGCATCTACCAGCCCTCGCTGGCGGCTGATGGCATTTCCACCCTGCCATCCTTCCAGGCCGGCGGCCCGATCGGTCTGAACTGCGCGCCTACTGGCGGCTGTTCGAAATCGGAAGCCTTCCCGGTAAGCCCGGAACTGGCCGTCCTGCTGGATTCGCGCCCGAACCCGGAAGCGGACTGGAACCTGAACTTCTTCTTCGACTACCCGCTGTGGGGCCTGTCCGATCCGCGCCTGATCGACACCGAGACGAAGACCAACCAGTACAACTTCGGCTTCGAGGGCAGAATCGACGCCATCGATGGCACCTGGGATGTCACCGCTTCCCACGGTACTTCCACCACCATCCTCAACCTGAAGGGTTACGCCGGTCTGCAACGCCACCGCACGCTGATCACCTCGCCGAACTACGGCAAGGGCTTCTTCCGCGAAGCCAACACCTTCTCCGCCACCAACTTCTCTGGCGGCGTGGCCAGGTGTACTTCGGGCATACCGGTGTTCCGTGACCACAGCGACATCACCCAGGACTGTCTCGACGCCTTCCTGGTCGACCTGCAGAACAATGCGGAAATGCGCCAGAACTTCGTCCAGGCCAATATCCAGGGTCGGGTGATGGACCTGCCGGCCGGAGAAGCGCGTTTCGCCGCCGGTTATGAATGGCGCCGCAACAACTACTTCTACATCTTCGACACGCTGACCACCCAGGGCTCCTACCTCGACCTGAGCATGGGCACCTTCCCGGCGGACAATGTCGAGGGCCGCTTCGGCGTGGAAGAAGTCTACGGTGAGTTGTTCGTTCCCGTGCTCGCCGGCATCCCCGGCATCGAGCACCTGAACCTGGAACTCGGCTACCGCTATTCCGATTACGACCTGCAGGGAGGCGTGGATACCTACAAGATCCTGGCCGACTGGGGCATCACCGAGGAGCTGCGGTTCCGCGGCGGTTACCAGCTGGCCACGCGCGCGCCGAACATCGCCGAACTCTACCAGGCACAGTCACAGTCATGGTCCGTTAACGTTGGCGATCCCTGTGGCCTGAATACACTGGTGCCTTACGGCGCCAACGGCGCGGTGAACCCGAATGCCGGCCAGGTGCTCGGCCTGTGCCAGCAGTTCATGGGTACGGTAGGTGCAGCCACTTTCTATGATCCCGCCCAGCCGCAGCCCGCTGCGGCATCGTCGCTGTGGTTCGTGAATGCGGTAGGCAACCCCAATGTGCAGCCGGAAGAGGCCACCACTCTGACCGCCGGCCTGGTCTGGCAGCCGACCTCCGACAATGTCTGGATCGACGGCCTGACTGCCACTGTCGACTGGTTCTCCATTGAAATCGAAGACATGATCGCCTTGGAAGGTGGTCCGAACGTGTACGCCGAGTGTTTCAATTCGGCGTCCAATCCGGGCTTCGATATCAATTTCGAACCGTGCCAGCGCATTCGCCGCAACCCCGAGTCAGGCGGTCTGCAGCCGACCGATGTGACCTACCAGAACACCGGTTTTGCGAAGATTCAGGGTCTGGACGTGGCGCTGAACTGGCAAAGCGATCTGCGTGACATCGGCATTGATGCCATTCCCGGCTACTTCGGCTTCAACGTCATGTGGAACTCCCTGCTGACATTGGACACCCAGGCCACGCCGACTTCACCGGTCATCGACTGGACCGGCAGTCTGGGCCCGGATCCGGGTACGTCATTGAACAACGGCGCCTACGACTATCGCCTGTTCACTACGTTCAACTACGGTTTCGAAGACTGGAATTTCACCTTGCGCTGGCGCCATCTGCCAGAGGCCGACCCCGTGCAGCGGCCGATCGCGGGTGACAACCCGATCCCGTTCCTCGGGGCCGAGGACTCCTACAACGTCTTCGACCTGGCCGGCAGTTGGAATCTCAGCGACCGTTACATGGTGCGCTTCGGCATCGACAACATCCTCGACGAGGATCCCGTCATCACGGGAGCCCAGACCAACCTGAACGGGAATATTCCCACATCGGGCGTGGGCACCACGGAAGCGGGTTTCTACGACATCCTGGGACGTCGCTTTTTCTTCGGCATGAAAGCCACTTTCTAGACCGCGGGATTGTCCTGCAAACGAAAACGGCGGGCCTTGCCCGCCGTTTTTTTTTGGCGCGATTTGCTACTGCGCGCGCCTGACCTGGATAAAGCCGTTGAGTGTGGCGGCACTGAGTCGATACGAGCCACCGAAGGGAGAAGGATAGATGCGCACCTCCATGCCTTCGCGGAGCCGGTAGCGCTTGCTGTTGATCTGGTGCCAGACCTGGCCGCTGGCCAGGGTGATTGCCCATTGGTCTGGCAGACGTTCGTCTAGGCTGGAGATAGTATCCACCAGTTCCTGCTCGCCGTCGGCGCTCTCCAGGACGCGTGCGGTGTTTTGCCTGCTATCGGCGACTGCAGGCGGCTCGCGGCCGAAATCAGCCACGTCGGTGACGGTCTCCGTCGACGGTGGCATGGCCGCCGTTTCTGGCATAGTGGCCGCGGGCTGCTGCCGAGTGTTGCGCGGCAACGACACCACAGGCAACTCGGCCTCTCGGGCCCGGGCTGCGCGAATCTGCGCCTCGAGGGCGTCGTAACAGGCGTAGCGGTCGCTGGCATTGGCGATGGCCATGCAGGGGCCGATGTCGACATAGACACTATCGGTCTGAGCGAGCACGAGGACGGGTACGACCAGTAGAAAAGCGGAGATGATGCGGTAGGGCACGAAGTTCATCCTTCGGTGACTTGGGGGTTGCAAGAATAAACCAGGCCCACGGCCAACTCAAACGGCAGCTGCGGCGCTGGCGTCAGAGTGCGAAACTGTTGCGAATGAACTGGGTGACGATCCACTTTTCCCCCACCACCGGGGGGCGGCCCGCATGCAGTGTGCGTGGGTCGGAACTGCCATCGTCCAGGGCATTGACGAAAAAAATCCCCTCGCCGCGACTGCCCTTGTGGCTGATGCCGAGTTCGGGAAACTCGGTTTCACCACCCTGGTAATCGTCGTTCAGGTAGACGATGAAGGTGATGATGCGCTGGCCCTGTTCCCTGATCACGCGGGCATAGTCTGGTGTCTTCGGGTCGATGAAGTCATAGTGTTCGGTGATCTGTTCGCCCTCGGCGTAATGCAGCACCGTGGCAGCTTCGAACTGGCGGAAATTGACCCCGGTGCAGGCGGCCATGCGCATCTGCACCAGCAGGTTTACCAGGTCGGTCTCAACCATGTTGAAAATCGCTGCGGAATTGGTCCGGGTATGGCTTTCGGTGACGGTCCTTTTCACTGAATCGTAGACCTGGGCGCGGCTGAGTCGCGAGGCGGCCTTCTCGATCAGCCAGTCGCAGGCGTCGGCATTCAGGAAACCCGGAAAAGTTCTGATCAGCGGGCTGTCGCTGAGGGTGTTCGCGGCGGGCGCTGTGGACCAGACATTGAAGTCCAGTGTGGCGGCGAGCTTCAACCAGTAGTCGCCGCCGCTGTCGCCCGCGGCGACCAGGTCGCGGTCCGAGGCCAACGCCAGCAATTGGCAGCGCGCCGGTTGCCAGCCCTTTTCCGCCGACAGGCGCAGGGCATTGAGGGCCTGGCGCCAGTCCTGCTTCAGGTACATGCCAAGTGCGAACAGCACGCTAAGCAGGGCAAGCGCTTCCGCACCACCCGCTTCGGCCGCTTGGACGATGAAACCGACGCCGTCCTTGGGCAGGTTGGGGGCACGGTCTCCCAGGATCATGCGCTTGCCGAGCCGGGTCTTGGCCTCGACATCGCCTTCACCAGCGGCGGCCTGCAAACGGGCCACCGCCGCCGGGTGCTGACCCTCGGCGTCGAGTTGTTCCGCCTCTAGCACTGGTGTGGAAAATGGCATCGCCTGGCCTGGAAAAAACACGAACCGCGAGCATAATACAGCCAATTTCCCATTTCCATTGGTACTCGGCCAGCGGGCATTTGCATTCTAAGAGGTGTTGGCAAAAAATAACCCGGTTCCAACCGCCCCGAAACAACCACAGCCACATTTATCAGGATTCACGATGCCGTCAATCTTCCCCCGACGCAACAGTCCAGCCTGGCTGGTCACGGTCGCCTTGTTGCCAGCCGCCGTTGCCGCCGATGTCTTCACCGGCACCGACGATTACCGTTTCGATGAAATTGTCCCTCTCAGCCTGGTGGCGCCACCGCGGCCGACTTCCCGCTTCGGCCCGGGCCCAGAAGGCTGGGTGGTACTGCACTTTTCCATCATGGCGGATGGCAGCACTACGAACGTCGAGGTGCTCGACGCCATGCCCGAAACCTTCCGCAGCGGGGACGTGGTCGATGCCGTCGAGGAGTGGACCTTCCAGCCGGCACATGTGAACGGTGCCGCTGTCGACTGGCACAACAACACGGTGGTTTTCAACGCCGACCTGGCGGAGATACCGAATATCTCCGGCCCGCGTTTCTCCACGCCCTACACCGCCGTGCAGGCCATGGTCAACGAGGGCAACCTCGACCAGGCCGCCCGTGAGGCCGAGGCCAACCTGCGCGAGGCGACCTACAGCCTGCATGATATCGGCCTTGGTAATATGCAGCTGGCGCTGGTGCAAATGCAGCGCCAGGACATGCACCTGGCCCACCAGGCCATCACCCGCGCCACCTTGCCAGAAGTGACCCAGTTGACCACGGAGGAGCTGGACGTCGCCCTTCAATACCGCTTCATCATCGAATTGGCGCTCGGACGTTACATGGAGGCGTTGGACAGCTATCAGCGGCGTGACGAACTGGCAGGCATACCTGCAGGTGACGTCATGATGCGGCAGGTCGCGGAAATTCGCGAGGCGCTGGAAGGCGACATCACGCTTGGCGCCCGGGGCAAGATTCTCGACCGCGAGCGTGGCTGGTACTTCATTCCTTCACGGCGCACCTTTACCCTGGGTGACGTGACCGGCGACCTCGATGCCATCAGGGTTGTCTGCAACCAGCGAATCGCCACCCTGCAATACCAGCCTGACGTGGAATGGTCGCTACCGGCCAACTGGGGCGTATGTTCTCTGACCGTCGTTGGGGCCAGAAACAGCACCTTTACCCTCTACGAGTTTCCCGGCTAGCCTCTTAATTCAGGATCACATCCTTATTGGAGCGCTGCTACTCCTGTCGAGGATACGATCCACGCCCATCTACAAGGCGATACCGCAGGCCGTAATGCCCACTGTCGACAACACCCTGGAAAATCTCGAAAGCCTGTACGTGTGGGGCACAGCAACTACCACGGAAG
>CAYYXR010000068.1:0-7369 GCA_964475755.1 uncultured Rhodobacterales bacterium | reverse complement strand
CGCTGACGTCAGACAGTTCGGCTCGCTGGTTCTGAGTCACGCATTGCCCGGGCTGTTTATCTGGGCGTTCGGCAGATGCTGCTGATTATCGAGTCAACCGGGAAATAGATCGCCTCGGCGAAAACGGCAAAACCCGTATCCATATGTTGTAGATACCAATTGCCATTTAACTATATAATGCGGAATGGAAAAGGAATATGGGAGGCTTTATCCTTGACGTTCACGCAACGAACGTATTATAGTTCGCGCCATGAACGCTGTGCGATAAGAATATGAACAGCTGTTAACGGCACTATCGTGAACGATCCGCGCAACGCTGCCGCAATGGCGTCCGAATCGGTGTCGGAAGACGAAGCGAAAATCACGCTCGGCCTCCTCAGCGCCATTGAAGCAAACAGCAAGGTCACGCAGCGCAGCGTAGCCCGCGACCTGGGTATCGCGCTTGGGCTCGCCAACGCCTATCTCAAGCGCTGCATTCGCAAGGGACTCATCAAGGTCCAGCAGGTACCGGCGAATCGGTACGCCTATTACCTGACACCGCAGGGGTTTGCCGAAAAGAGCCGCCTGACCGCCGAATATCTGACGATTTCTCTCAATTTCTTTCGCCGCGCGCGTAGCGAATGTGCGGAGGTCTTTTGTCAGTGCGACCGGCAGGGATGGCGCCGCGTCGTCCTCGCCGGCACCGGCGATCTGGCCGAGATCGCGACGCTTTGCGCAAACGACGCCGGTGTCGAACTCGCCGGCATCTACGATCCGGAAGCGACCGAGTCGGAATTTGCCGGCCTTCCCGTATCGACCGACCTCGAAGCGTTCACGCCGTTCGACGGGATCGTGGTGACGGCCTTCCGCACGCCCCAGGAAAGCTTCGATGCGTTGACGCAAATGATTTCGGCGGATCGCATCGCCGCGCCGGCCTTGCTTGGCATTTCCCGTGAACCGCCCACTTTTATGGAATAGGAAACGGTCGCGATGGGTATCGACACCGCCGATATGGGTACGCGCTGGTACGTTGTTCATACCCATGCGCGCGCCGAGGAAACCGCGCTGCGCAATTTGATCCAGCAGGAATTCGAGGTCTTTCTACCGCAATACCGCAAGAAACGTCGGCATGCGCGGCGCACAGACTGGGTCAACGCGCCTCTGTTCCCACGCTACCTGTTCGTCGCCATTGACATCGCGCGGGCGCGCTGGCGGGCGATCTCGTCGACCATCGGGGTCCTGCACCTGATCTGTCGCGGCGAAGAGCCGCTACCGGTGCCGCAAGCGGTTATCGACGGGATACGGAAGCGGATGGATGAGACGGGCCTTGTGCTCGTTGAACAGAAACCCCCGTTCCGGAAGGGTGAGGTCGTACAGGTGACCGGTGGCCCGCTGGCCGATCAGGTCGGGCTGTTCGATTGCGTCAGCGACGAGGAACGGGTATTTCTGCTGCTCGCCATTCTCGGGCGGCAGGTCAGGGTCAAAGTGCCGCTCGACGCCGTTACGCAGTTCGCGTAACGCGCCGAACGCCGCCTTTCGAAGCCTCCTCCACGGGTGAACCTGCATTCACCCGAACGGCGGTAGCATGGCTGAACGCCATGAAAATGATCCAGGGACATGATTGTGACACAGGTGGGTGACGAATGCTGGCCGCTGAATGAAGACGGCGTTTGGATCGAGCTGCGCCAACTGGCACAGACCGAAGCAGGGCCCGTGCTGTTCCTCGATCGCGACGGCGTTGTCAACGAAGACACTGACCATGTCTGCGACCCGAAAGATATTGTGCTGATGTCGGGCGCGGCCGAACTGATTGCAACGGTCAACCGTCAGGACATTCCGGTGGCGGTTATCACCAACCAGTCAGGTATCGACCGCGGAATTTTCCAATGGTCGGACTTCGCGGCGGTGACCAGCCGGATCGACGCGCTCTTGGCGGTGGAAGGCGCGCATATCGACGCTATTGCCGCCTGTCCGTTCCATCCGGACTTCACGCCGGCTTACAGCGCGCGTCAGGACCGCTGGCGCAAGCCGCAGCCGCAGATGATTTTGGCGATTGCGGAGTACCTGAACGCCGATCTCCGCGCATCATGGATGGTGGGAGATCGGGCGCGGGATATCGAAGCCGCACGGGCTGCCGGCCTTGGTGGCGGAGTCCGGCTGACCGGCGATGGTGACACGGTGGCGTCGTACGACGGCAAGTTTCGAGTTGTTCCGATCGCCCGCATTGCAATGTGTCTCTCTTTACTGGAAAATATGTTCCGGGACCGACATGAAGCTTCGTGATGTAGCCTTCGCGCTGCCGGCGCAACGCGTGGATGCCGCCACCATCGCCGAATGGACCGGCGGCGCTCGACCAGGCGGCTCGTCACGTTCTCAATCACCGGGACGAAGATTATGAGAGCGGTGCGTTTCGCACCGTGTACGGCAATGACGAAATCGTCTTCGAAGGGCCGGGCTATCAGATTCCCTCCATCACCCTGACCCGCTACCCATTCGATTTCTACCACACCGATCACGATACGCCCGACCGACTGTCGGAAGGACGCCTGCAGGAAGCCGCTGACATCGCCTTCGACATTTGCCGAACAATGGAGATGGATGTGTACCTGAAGGCGACGTCGGCCGGCGTACCCTGCCTGTCGCATCCGCGGAACGATCTATATGTCCCCGTATGGGACCCCAGCCTGCGGAGTCAGCCGGGGCGGGACGCCGCACGGGACTGGAACCTGCTGATGAACTGCCTGCCGCGCTACATGGACGGCGCGACAAGCCTGCTGGACATCGCCGAGCGCCATGGACTGCCGATCGGGCAGGTGTATGACTACGCGATGCGGTGGGTGGAGAAGGGTCTAGCGGAACTATGCGCCGACGGGTGCGAGAAGCCGGCTATTCGCTGAAGCCATGTTGGATCGCGATCCGACGAACCTCCTCAAGGGAGGTGTCCCATCCGCCCGGCAGCAGGGCCATCAGGGGCTCCTTGTCGCGGCTGCGATGGACGGTGCCCGTACCTTCCTGTGCCCGTGGACCGATCTTTCCGTTGCGGATGGCCGGCCAGGTTTCAACAAACAGCGCCTCAATCGCATGGCGCAACCGCCAGTAGGACGTCGCCAGCGTATCTCCGGCCTCGTGTTCGATGCGCCGCTGTGCGAGGAGCGGCCCCGTATCCACGCCCTGGTCGACAAGGTGAATGGTGATTCCGGCCGGCGTGTTCTGAACGACGCTCCAGAGATTCGGATCGGAACCGCGGTTCCAGGGCAGATACGAAATATGCAGATTGACGATGCATCCGGGCTTCGCCGCGAGAACCGGTGGACGGATGATGTGCCGGTAGCCATAGCAGACGACGAAATCGGCAGCGACGAAGGCGGGCATGTCGACCGAAAGCGGCGCATCGCCCACCGTAACCTGGTCATTGCCAAAGGCCGGCACCACGCCGTCCGGATACGGCGACAGAAGAAGAACCTTCATTGGACGAACACGCGATCGGCAAGAATGATCCCAGTTAGGCAGGGCACCGCTTTCCGTTGTTGATGATCGGCCCAATCTGGAAAATTCTCGACGGTCGCGACCGGCTTTTCGCAACCATCATACTTGGCTCGATGCTGGTCATGGCGGCGCTCGAGGTCGTCGGTGTCGGCGCGATCTTTTCGTTCCTCAGCTTTCTGGTGTCGCCCGAAACCGTCGAGTCGAATTCCTTCGCCGACCGTGCCTATGCTTATGCGTCGCAGCATTTCGACATCGGCTCGCGGTTGGACTTCCTGATGCTCACGGGCGGAGTCGTCTTTGCCGCCTTCCTGTGCCGGAACGTATACGCCGTATTTCACATCTGGCTGCAACAGAGGTTCATCCAATTCCGAATGTACAAGCTATCGACGCGATTGCTGACGAGCTACGTCCGAAGGCCGTATCTCGACGTGCACTCGGTTCATTCAGGCCGTCTCAACAATAGTCTTCTGAATGAGGTCCAGCTTCTGGTCATGGGACTGATCTCGCCAATCCTCGAGATGATCGCCGCCGTATTCCAAGGCGCGGCCCTGGTTGCCTTTCTGTTGTGGCAGGAACCCCTGCTGACACTGGTAGTCGTGTTCGTTTTAGGCGGCTGTGCGATGCTGGTATTCGAACCCGTTCGGCGCCGCATCCAGGAGATCGGAAAAATGCGTCTGGAAACGGACGAGCATCGTTACCGCAGCGCAACGGAAATCATGGGGGGCTACAAGGAGATCCGAATTTTCGGCGCAGAGAAATACTTCGTCGATGAGTTCGATCACTGGTCATTCGAAAGGGCTTCACTAGTGGTCCGTCACAAAGTTCTCTCAGCGCTGCCGAATCACGGGCTGGAAGTGATTGCTATCGGCGGCCTGCTGGGTATCATCTACGCTGAGTATTTGTCGACTGGACAGCTTGGCCCCGCGACGGCGCTGGTCGCGCTCTATGCTGCGACGGGCTATCGGCTTATTCCGGCCATGCGGATTGTGATCTCCTCTCTCGCCGAGCAGCGCTATAACCGGGTTTCCTACGAGAATCTTTCGGAGGATTTGGCGCGAATCGTAACCCCGGCACAGCCGGCGCTCGGCGATACGACGGAAAAATCGCCCGGCCTGAAGCGAGAGATCGAGATTAGCAATCTGTCGTTCACGTTTCCCGGCGCACAAAAGCAAGCATTGCAGGATGTATCCTTCTGTATTCCAGCAGGCGGCTTTATCGGGTTCGTCGGCGCCACGGGCTCCGGCAAATCGACCTTGCTCGACCTGATCATCGGCCTGATGCCGCCGGACAAAGGCGAGATCCGTATCGATGACACGCTGCTCTCCCGCGATAAATTCAGAACATGGCAGCGGCATGTCGGTTTCGTTCCTCAGCATATTTTCCTGATAGACGACACGGTGCGACGGAACATCGCCTTCGGCGTCGACGACAGCGAAATCGACGAGGAAGCCGTCAGACATGCCGCGAAACTGGCCAATATCGACCATTTTATCGAGCAATCGCTGCCCCAGGGTTATGACACGCTCGTCGGCGAGAGAGGCTCGCGCCTCAGCGGCGGCGAGCGGCAGCGGCTGGGGATTGCCAGGGCGCTTTACCGCAATCCCTCGATATTGCTGCTCGACGAGCCGACTAGCGCGCTGGATAGCAACACGGAAAGCCGGATCACTGACATCCTAATGGAGTTGAAAGGCCGGATCACTGTAATCGTCACCGCCCATCGGCTGTCCACGATCCGGGGATGCGACAATGTGCTCATGTTCGAGAAAGGCCGCCTTGTCGGAGAAGGCTCATATCATGAGCTCATTGAGAACAATCAGGTGTTCCGCCAGATGGCCCAGGTTGCAAGTGGCTGATCGGGCAGGCAGACGGTACAGTATGGCCATTCCCAACCCACATGTCATTAAGGATGTGCTCGCAGACCTGTCGGTAAGGGCGCTGAGTCGGTAGATGTATGGAAACGATGCTGGTATACGGAACAACCGTTCGGGACAAAGACTTCTCGCGCTGACGACCGAATCGTGCGATCCCGTGGCCTGGCAAATTCATAAAGAAGGTCTTGCGTTCCTGGCAGGCGACTACGATCCATCGGTCTTGCGCGAAATCGCTGCCGCCATCGCCGCCAAAGTCGAAGACCCGCAGCATTCGGAGGTAACCTTCGCCGCGAAGGTGCCCGGCAATGAGGCGCCAGCACGTACGATCAGGCATCCACTGGCCGTCATTCCGGAAATTCGCCGGCTGGTATCGGCACCGATACGGCAAGCCGTGAAAGCGTATTACGGATCGGATTTTCGTGTTGTCGAAGTGGGGGCTTGGCGGACCTATCATATCGACAACCCGATGATCGATGCCTATTCGAATTTCTGGCATTTTGACCGCCTGAACACGGCGCATCTCCGCCTGTTCGTGTATTTCACTGATGGTATATCGCGCGACAGCGGCGCATTCCGTATCCGTCCGCCAAGGATCATCGACGATATGACCGATGGCAGCGCCTGGGCGGAGCTCCCCGCGGTCGCGGAAGATTTCTCCTATTCCAGCGACGCTAATTTCGAATGGCTCGGCGACGACGCCATCAGACAGCTCTTGGCGCGCGTCGACGCCGGCTGACATGACCGCGTCCTTTCTTCCTTATGGCCGGCAGTCGGTCGACCGCGAGGATATCGAATCGGTTCTGGCCGTTCTCGAAAGCGATATGCTGACCACGGGTCCCGCGGTCGATGCCTTCGCTTCAGCGCTCTGCGAACAGACGGGCGCGGCTTATGCCGTACCCTGTTCCAGCGGGACGGCGGCCTTGCACCTCGCAGCTCTGGCCCTGCAGCTCGGGCGGGGCGACAGCGTCGTCGTACCGTCTCTGACCTTCGTCGCGACCGCCAACGCCGTGCGTTATGTCGGTGCCGAGGTGGTTCTCGCCGATGTCGACCCCGATACCGGGCTGATGGGGCCCCGGCAGCTTGAGGAAGCGATCGCCTCCTGCGGAGGGGCTGCGCCGAGCGCGGTCTTTCCCGTTCACCTGAACGGACAGTGCCAGGATCCCGCCGGCATTTCGGAAACCGCTGGCCGTTACGGGCTCCGTATCGTCGAAGACGCCGCGCATGCCATTGGCACGCGATACGGCGCGACAGAGAATTTCGCCAACGCGGTAGGAGGATGCGCTCATGCCGATATGACGATCTTCTCGTTTCATCCGGTCAAGACGGCGGCGATGGGCGAAGGCGGTGCCGTCACCACCAACGACCCGGCGCTTTTTGACCGGCTTGAAAAGCTGGTCAATCACGGGCTGATCCGTGACGCCGAGGCGTTCGAGAGCGATACGCTGGCGTTCGATGCGTCGGGGTCGGCGAACCCCTGGTATTACGAGCTTCACGAGCTCGGATTCAATTACAGGGCCAGCGACATTCACTGCGCGCTGGGCCGGAGTCAGCTCGGAAAGCTGGCCCGTTTCGTCGAACGCCGCCGTGCGCTGGTCGAAAAGTATGAGTCCCAGCTTGCGCCTCTCGCGCCGGTCGTGCGGCCGGTGGGACGCGTGCCGGGATGTCGCCCGGCATGGCATTTGATGGCGGTGCTGGTCGATTTCGAGGAGGCTGGCGTAGAGCGGGCGGACGTTATGCGGCGGCTGCGCGAACGAAATATCGGCAGCCAGGTTCACTACCTGCCAGTGCATCTTCAGCCATATTACCAGCATCGCTACGGCCCGATTTCGTTGCCAGGCGCGGAAACCTATTACCGGCGGGTACTGACTCTTCCCCTGTTCGTCGAAATGACTGACGACGATGTCCGACGGGTCGTCGAAGCGCTGACAGAGTCGCTCGCCGAAAACTGAAGCCTATTTCAAGGAATATTGCGGTCATGCTTGTCTGACGTCAGCGCTCATGGGGCAGATTGAGGAGTTTGCATAAGGGAGGAT
>CAYYXR010000067.1:0-7665 GCA_964475755.1 uncultured Rhodobacterales bacterium | reverse complement strand
TCTTCGGCGAGCCGGACAACTACATCGAGGCGAACCCGCTGGTGACGCCGCCGCACATCGTGCCGGAATGGTATTTCCTGCCGTTCTACGCGATCCTGCGCGCCTTCACCGCCGACTTCTTCCTCTACAGCTACACGCCGCTGAGCTGGATCATGACCGCCAAGCTTTCGGGCGTGCTGGCCATGTTCGCTTCGATCCTGCTTCTGCTGTTCATGCCCTGGCTGGACGGCTCCAAGGTGCGCAGCTCCAAGTTCCGTCCGCTCTACGCCATGTTCTTCTGGCTGTTCTTCCTGGACTGCCTGGTGCTCGGCGTGGTCGGCGGCAAGCCGGCGGAAGGGGTCTGGATCTACATCGGCCAGGCCACCACCACCTATTATTTCGTGCACCTGCTGATCATCGTGCCGCTGGTGAGCCGCCTGGAGCGGCCGAAGGCGCCGCCGGAAAGCATCAGCGCCGCGGTCACCGCCAAGGCTCAAGGGTAAGGAGGGGATCATGGGAACCAACATAAAAACGCTCATGAAATCCGCCGTTGCCGGCTTCGCCCTGGTGCTGCTGGTCACCGGCCCCGCAAACGCCGCCGGGGGCGCACCGAAGCCGCCGAAGCAGCATTGGTCGTTCTCCGGCCTGTTCGGCACCTTCGAACGGTCCGCCGCCCAGCGCGGGTTCCAGGTCTACCGGGAGGTCTGCGCCGGCTGCCATTCGCTGCGCCAGATCGACTTCCGTCATCTGGCCGGTCTCGGTTACACCGAAGACCAGATCAAGGCCTTCGCCGCGGAAGCGGAAGTGACCGACGGTCCCAACGACGACGGCGAGATGTTCACCCGTCCGGGCATTCCCGCTGATGGACTGCCGCAGCCGTTCCCCAACGAAAAGGCCGCCGCTGCATCTAACAACGGCAAGGCGCCGCCGGATCTTTCGTTGATGGTCAAGGCGCGCATTGGCGGTGCCGATTATGTTTATGGCCTGCTCACCGGTTACGAGGAAGCACCGGCCGGCGTCACCGTGCCGGAAGGCGGGAATTACAACCATTACTTCCCCGGTCACGTCATCGCCATGGCACCGCCCTTGAGCGATGAAGGCATCGAGTACCAGGACGGAACCAAGGCCACCGTGGCGCAGCAGGCCAAGGATGTGGTCACCTTCCTGGCCTGGACGGCGGAACCGGAAATGGAAGCCCGCAAGTCCATGGGCCTTAAGGTGATCCTGTTCCTGATCGTGCTGACGGGCCTTCTGTTCCGCGTCAAGAAAGCGGTGTGGAAGGACGTCCACTGATCGCTTCGCTTTCGGGACGATCGAATGAGAACGGCCCCGCCTTGGCGGGGCCGTTTCCTTTTGCGCTCAGGCGGCGTCCGCGCGGCCCATGTCGGCAAAGCTTCCGACCCGTTCAACCGCGGCCTGCAGCACGGCGCCCAGCAGGTCGGGGTAGCGCATGCCGGCGTTGGCGGCCATCAGGTTGAGCTTGCCGTCCCAGCACCAGCCGGGGTTGGGGTTGACCTCGAGCAGTTTGACGGTGCCTTCCGCATCGGTGCGGAAATCGAAGCGCGCATAGTCGCGGCAGCCCAGCCGCTCGAACAGCCGCGATGAATAATCCACCAGGCGTGCCTGGTCGATCTCCGGCAGGTTGGTTTCGCGGAAACCGATATCGCTCCAATAGGGGCTGTCCGGGTGCCATTTCGATTCGTAACCGAGGATTTTCGGCAACCCAGCGTCGAGGCCGCTGTAGTCGACCTCCAGGATCGGCAGCGCCGTCAGGCCGCGCCCGGGATTGCCGATCATGCCGACGCTGTATTCGTTGCCCGGGAGAAACTCCTGCACCAGTACCGGGCGGTCGGGCAGCAGGGCACGCAGGCTTTCCAGGTAGGCCAGCAAAGCCTGCTTGTCGTGAACCACGGCGTCCTTGGTGATGCCTTGGCTGGAATCGCCGAAGTTGGGTTTCAGGATCGCCGGGAAAACAGAAGGCAGTGTGGCGCCCTGGTCGCCCGGGCGCACGTAGCTTTCCAAGGGCACTGGGATGTCTAGTTGCGCCGCCACGGCGCGCACCAGCCCCTTGTCGTAGCAGGCGGCCAGGCACTGCGGTCCGGCGCCGGTGTACTTCAGTTCCAGCATCTCCAGTTGGGCGGTGACGTGCAGCTCCTTGAACGGGTCGTTGTTGAAGCCCTCGTCGCAGAGGTTGAGCACCAAATCGCCGCCGAACCGGCCCAGATCGCGGCTCATGGTCGCGTGATTGTCCAGGTAATGGAAGGTATAGCCGTCCAGTTCCCCCAACGCGTCTTGCAGGCGGTGGATGGTTTCCATGTCCTCTTCGTTGAAATGGCCTTCGCGTTTCACCAGATCCGGCAGCCGGGGATCACCGAGCAGCACTGTGACCTGCAACGGCCGGGCCTTTTTCTTTGCGTGCCGTTTGCGCACCGGCGCGTCGGCGCTGATCAGCATGCGCTGCGCCATCATCCCGAGATCCTGATTGCGCTCGGATTGCGTTTCGACCTGTCCGTGGAAGCGGGGGTTGCGGAACCCGGCGGTTTCCAGCAAGCGGAACACCTGGTCGCGTTCGTACAGGCGCTCGGCGTAGAACTGGTCGGCCAGGACGCCCATTTCGTCATGCACGATGACCTCGCGCGAAATCAGGCGCTCGCCGTCGGAGGCCAGGGAACGCTCGCGGCAGACGAAGTGGTGGGCATCGATCCATTCCCAGGAACGGGGCTCGAAATGGGTTCGTGTCCAGGCGCCATCGGTGAGGTCCAGCACCAGCGTGCCCGACTGGCGGAGCAGCCGGCCGACCGACTTCAGAACCTTCTCGTCGTCTTGTTTGTCGGCAAAATAGCCGAACGAGTTGCCGAGAACGGCAACCAGGTCGAACGATTCTTCGGGCAGGCGGGGTGCGCGGGCATCGCCTTCCTTGAACACCACGTCGAGTTTTTCCGCCGCTGCGCGCTTGCGCGCCAGCCGGACCAGATAGCGCGACCGGTCGACGCCGGTAACGTGTCGAAAGCCCTGGCGCGCCAGTTCCAGCACATGCCGGCCCTGGCCGCAGCAGAGGTCGAGGATCTGCTGGTCGGGATCGATGTCGACGGCGTCCAGTAGCAATTCGATTTCGCGAGTGGTGTTGGCGGCGTTCTCGACGACGTCGCCGTCGGTCTTGACGTAAAGCGCGTTGAACAGCTTGCGCCACCATTCGTCCGGCAAGTGGGTTTCCAGATCGGCAATCGGGCCGAGGGAACGTTGGGGCGCGCGGCCCCGCGCCCGTTTCGGGCGCAGCGTGGTCGGTTTCATCAGAAAATAGGTCTCCGCTACAACATCCTGGATGGATGCATTGAGGGAGACTTTTTGGGGTGCCTCGCCGGGATCACCGGTTGCGCAAGCCTAGAGAGACCCTCGCCGCCATGGGAACGTCGGTTCCCAATTCGCTTAATATACCTACGGTGTTTCCTGTCAATTGTCTTGTTGTGAGGGTGATGCAAGGGCGAGGGACCAAGAAAATATGTGTGCAAGCTTTGCCCTTTTCCTGGCCCCGATTTCGACGGCGAAATATTTTTGCTCTGCGAAACATGCTAGAATTGAGGCCGCGATGGCGGGCCTTCGGCTGCGTGTCCTCGGCCCGGCGTCGGCAGGCGGGACAAGGTGTTCGATCCATGGGACAGGATCAACAATCGGGCTTCGCCAACATCGACGACCTGCATGTGGAAATCGAGTTGCGGCCCCTGGACGATCTACCGCGCGATCTGCGCCCGGCGCTGGAGTATTGGCGCGCGGTGACGCCGGCCGGGCGCGTCGGTCCGCGTTGGGCGGACTTCGATCTCATGCGCCTGCCGTTGGCCTATCTGCCGACCGCGGTGGTCGTCGACCATGATCTGGTCAGCGGCGTTTATCGCTACCGCTACTGGGGCAGCCACCTGACGCCCATCTTCGGTACCGATCTCACAGGCAAGACTTTCGATGACGCGCCCGGCAGCTTCACCCAGGTGAGCTACCGGAGCTACGGCATCGTTGTCGAACAGAAGCAGCCCTGTCTTGTTCAGTTTTGGGTCACGGTGCCGGGCGAGGAAACGACGTTCCAAACGGCGTTGCGCATGCCGCTATCGGAGGACGGTGCCAACGTCAGTGGCATCGTCTCGCTGCTGCTGATCGAATACAAGAAACACGAATGGGAGGCCTTGTGGCGCTAGTCAGCGCAGCGACGCCTCGATATTGCCGCCATCGACGGTAATCGTCGCCGCCGTGGTGGCTTCCGCCTTGGCCAGTTCGACGAAGGCTTGCGCCACGTCCTCGGCGGTAACCTCGCGGCCCAGGAGATTGCCGGCCATGTACTTAGCCTCGCTCAGGCCCCGCGCCTTGGAGCGGCTCTTGATCATGTCGTCGGTCAGGAGGCCGGAGCGGATGCGGTCGGCGTTGACGGCGTTGGAGCGAATGCCCTCGGCGCCATAGTCGAGCGCGTATTGTTTCATGAGAAACAATGCCGCCGCTTTCGGCAGCCCATAGGGGCCGAAATCGCGGCCCGGGTTGACCGCCTGCTTCGACGTGTTGAACAGCAGGCACCCGCCGAGGCCCTGCTTGCGCATTACCGCGACGGCGGCGCGGGCGACGTTCTGGTGGCCCCAGAAATTCAGCTCGAAGCTCTGGCGCAGCACCTTCTCGTCGACCTCGCCGATGCGGCCCTGCCAGGCGGCGCCGGCGTTGGAAACGGCGATGTCGACGCCGCCGAACCGCTGGCAGACGGCATCGAAGGCTTTGGCCACCTGCTTGGCGTCGGTGACGTCGCAGCCGAGCCCGAGGCCGCCGATCTTGCCGGCGACCGCTTCGGCGGCCTTGGCGTCGAGGTCCAGGACCGCCACCGCGGCACCCTGGGCGGCGAAGGCCTTGGCCGTCGCCGCGCCGATGCCCGACCCACCGCCGGTGACGACGGCAACCTTGCGCTGCAGCGGCTTCTCGCCGGCCTTGCCCAGTTTCGCCTGTTCCAGCGACCAGTATTCGATGTCGAAGAAATCGTACTCGGGGATCGGTCGGTAGCCGCCCATGGCGACGGCGTTGGAGATTACCTCGATATTGGTCTCCGCGAGATCGGCCGAGATCGCCGCCGCCTTGGCCGAATTACCGAGCCCGAACAGCCCGACGCCCGGCACCAAAATGATGCGCGGCATGGGGTCGAGTTCGGTCTTCTTGATCGGCGAGATCTTGTTGTTGCGTTTGAAATAGGCGTGGTAGTCGCGGACGTAGTCGTTGACGGCGTTCTCGGCCGCTGCCTTCCAGGCATCCAGCCCGCCGGCTTCCGGCGCCGGCACGATCAGCGGCAACGGCTTGGTGCGGATGACGTGATCCGGCGTTACCGTGCCGAGTTGGCTGTAGCGGCCGACGTCCTTGCCGTCCACATAGGTGCGCACGGTCTTCGATGTGCGGAAATCGAGCGCCATGGCTTTTCCATCCAGCGCCGTCAGCCCGCGCAGGATCGGCGCGATCTCGGATGCCTTGGCGGCGCGCTTGGGCAGCTTCACCGCCACCAGGGTCTTCTTGCGGCCTTTCTTGATCCGTTGTTCGGCCTCGGTGCAGACCTGGATCATGCGCTCGTAGGATTTCTTGGCGGTGTCGGCGAAGGTGAAGACGCCGTGCTTGTGCAGCACCAGGCCCTCGACGCCGGGGTCCTGGTTGAACACCTCACGCGCTTTTTTGGCCAGTGCGAAGCCTGGCATGATGTAGGGCACGTAGCCCATGCGCTTGCCGTAGAGATCGTGGCAGATCTTCTCGCCGTCCGGCTGGTCGGAAAGCGCCAGTACCGCGTTGGCGTGGGTATGGTCGATGAACTTATGCGGCAGGAAGGCGTGCAGCAGCGTCTCCACGGAGGGATTGGGCGAGGTCGAGTCCAACAAATTCGTGCGCTGCGCGTTGACCATGTTTTCGTCCGACAGCGCGTCGAGGGCGACCATCTTCTGCAGTGGCGCCAGGTGCATGGCGGGCAGGCCCTGCGGTTCGATATCGCCCAAGTCCCAGCCCGATCCCTTGACGCAGATGACGTCGACTGGATCGCCCATGATGTCGGGAAGCCGGGTTTTCACCGAGGTATTGCCGCCGCCGTGCAGCACCAGGCGGGGGTTGGAGCCCAGGAGCCGCGACGTATAGACGCGAAGCGCCAGGTCCGCGTTGACGCCTTGTTTGCGGTAATGGCGCACGTAGCGCGCCGATTCGCTGTCGGACCAAAGGCTTTTCATCGGGTCGGGCTCCCACTCGGTGGTGTCTTAAGGGGCAATTTGCGTCAGGCTGGGGGCTTTCGCAAGCCCGAGGGTCCGCTGTTTTCCCGCGCCCGATCCGTGGTATCATTGGGCAATCGGCGCCGATGCCGAACCGAAATCAGGAGCTGCGCGCATGGAGATCGACAAGGCCAAACGCTTCCTCATGGAACTGGAGAACGCCATCAGGGCGGCCAACCGTGAGGTCATCCACACCCGCATTCCGGCGATGACCCAGGGGCAGATCCTGCCTTTCGCCGTCTCCGTCGCCCGGCTCCGTGCGCGTTACCTGGAGGCCGCCTTCAAGTTCGCCGAGAAGGAACATGGCGAAGCCCTGGACGAGGGCGAGATCAACGATCTTCGCCGCCAGCGCGAGGCCTACGAGGAAGCCCGCAAGGCCTTCGCCGAACTGACTCACGCCATCGAACGCGGCTACGTCGACTTGGAAGGCCACTGAGCGCCAGCGGCCTTCTTACTCACGAACTGGCGAATTCCGGATAGAGCGCCGCCAGTCCCGGCTGCGAGGCCTCGGCGACGCCGCGCTCGGTGATCAACCCGGTGACCAGCCGCGCCGGCGTCACGTCGAAGGCGTAGTTGGCGGCCTGGGTGCCGTCCGGCGTCAATTGAACGGTGGTAACGCTGCCGTCCGGCGCGCGGCCCATGATCTCCGTCACTTCCGTGCCGTCGCGCAGCTCGATCGGAATGTCGCGGACGCCATCCGTGAGCGTCCAGTCGATGGTCGGGCCGGGAAGCGCCACGTAGAACGGCACGCCGTTGTCGTGCGCGGCCAGGGCCTTCAGGTAGGTGCCGATCTTGTTGCAGACATCCCCCGACGCCGCGGTGCGATCGGTGCCGGTGATGCAGAGGTCCACCTGGCCGTGCTGCATCAGGTGGCCGCCGGCGTTGTCGACAATGACCGTGTGCGGCACGCCATGCTGGCCCAATTCCCAGGCGGTCAGGCTCGCACCCTGGTTGCGGGGCCGGGTCTCGTCGACCCAGACATGCACCGGAATGCCGGCGTCATGCGCCTTGTAGATCGGCGCCAAGGCAGTGCCCCAATCGACGGTGGCGAGCCAGCCGGCGTTGCAATGCGTCAGCACGTTGACCCGGTCGGGTTTGCCGCGCGCCTCCCAGGCGGCTTCGATCAGCGCCTTGCCGTTGTCGCCGAGCGAGGAGCAGATTTCCACGTCCTCGTCGGCGATCTCGGCGGCACGTTCGTAGGCGGCCGCGACGCGCTTGTCGGCGGAAAGTCCGGTCAGCAAACCTTTCAGGTCGTCCAGCGCCCAGCGCAGGTTGACCGCCGTCGGGCGTGTCTCATAGAGCCGGTCATAGGCGTTGGCGAGGCCAGCGTCCGACGCGTCCTCGTTCATCGCCAGCGCCATGCCGTAAGCGGCGGTGGCGCCGATCAGCGGCGCGCCGCGCACCCACATGTCGCGGATCGCGGCGCAGG
>CAYYXR010000066.1:0-8188 GCA_964475755.1 uncultured Rhodobacterales bacterium | reverse complement strand
TCCTCCTTGGAAAAACCATACCTCAGGATGGACCACTTCAAAGGGGGCGCCTCAAGAACTTCAGCGGAAATCAACAGAATTAAGATTCTCATTACACAGGGCATTTCGGAACTCGATGATATTTTAAACAATGTGGACGCCGAATCAGCTGACGTGCTGGGAGCCCTCATGTCCATTGACGACGTGATTCGCGCCGTGCGTGATGCCCGCGATGATCTGCACTATATTCTTATGGAGTGGGACCCGGTTATCGCGCAGTGGAAAGGTTTGGAAATGGTGCGAAGCCAGGAAATCGACAAGTCGCTGTCGGCAACGTACAAGCTTCTTGCCAAGCGTTTCGATACTGGAAAAAGTATTGTTACTAAGCGCGGTTTTCAGCAAAGCGGGCAGCCGGCAAAATCAATGGTCGATGACAAGCCGACCAAATAAGTATGGTTGCGCATGCGCAATTCAACACTATCGGCTGAGATGCGCCACTAAATCGTAGAAGAATTTAGTTCCGGCGCGTACCTGCTCCATTGATATGTATTCGTTGGGCTGGTGCGCCTGCGAAATTGATCCCGGCCCACATATCACGGCGGCCAGATCGTTTTGCTGAAAATGCCCCGCTTCTGCGGCATAGCTGACGGCCCGGATATCATTGTCGCCTGTAATGATGCGGCACAATTGTTCGGCGTCCGACTCAGGTTCAAATCTTAGAGGAGGAGCGCCGGCCTGGATGGTGGACTCGATATGGCAATTCGGCGATATGGCGCGAAGCCGAGGTAGGACAACGCTGTCACAGTGGGCGCGGAATTTTTCCACGTACTCCATTGGGTCCTGGCTGGGCAGCGAGCGAATGTCCCAACTAAACGCACAATGGCCCGCGAGAATGTTCACGGCCGTTCCACCTTCAATGACATTCACCGAAACAGTTGAATGATGCGGCTCGAAGTGTTCATCGGACAGCCCGTTTTGGCGCATGTCCTGCGCAAGATCTTGAATATACTGAATTAATTCGGCAGCTACCATCACGGCGCTCACGCCGCGATGGGTTTGTGAAGAGTGCGCTTCGTGCCCGGCGATCACAGTCCTAACGTCCGTAATTCCTTTTTGCGCGCTTACAACCTTCATGTCGGTCGGCTCCCCGACGATGACAGCGCGCGGACGCGGCACGCGTTTTTGAATCTCCTTGATAAGTGATGGTACGCCGACACACCCGACTTCTTCGTCATAGGTAAAGGCAAGGTGTAGAGGCGACTTGAGGGACTTCAGAGACGGTGATCCAAGGGCCCCGAGGATTATCGCGAGAAAGGTCTTCATATCCGCAGTGCCGCGTCCGTATAAAAGCCCGCCGCGCTCTACCACAGAGAAGGGGTCGCTATGCCATTCCTGATCGTCAATCGGGACGACATCCGTATGACCTGAAAGGACTACGCCACCTTCCAGAAGTGGGCCGATTGTCGCCAACAAATTCGCCTTGGTGTGATCGGCATTGTGAACCAGCGTGCTTTCTATGCCGTGCTCTTTCAGTAAGTTCTGAATAAAAGCAATCAGTGCCAAATTGGAATTTCTGGAAACGGTATCGAACGCCACCAGCTTTTCCAGCATGGCGACAGTCTGTTTGGCCGAGTGATTCAAGTCCGTCATTTTAGGATATCCGTCGCACCCAGCGCGGTGGCGCGTTGGGCCGATCCCTCACTTCAACATTTCGCGCGGCCAATTCATCTCTAATTTTATCGGCCGCCGCGAAATCTTTATTTTTTCGGGCGGCTTCGCGGTTATCTATGAGCTGCTCAATTTCGTCCCGGTCTGTTCCGCTTCTTAGCCAGTCATCCGGATCATGTTGTAGTATACCAAGAATTGAGCCCGCCGCCTGAATTTGTATTTTCAGGTCTGCCGCTTGGTTCGCCTTGGATTTGGCGGCGGCTGACGCGGCTTCTGCGAGGACCGCCAAGGCTTTTGGCGTATTGAGGTCATCAAACAGGGCGTCGAGAAATTCACCGGAAGGTGTGCTCCCCGGTTGAGCGTCCCCCTCAATGGAATCAAGGACATCATATAGTCCATCAAGGCGTTTTCGAGCTTGAAGAAGCGTTTCGTCCGACCAATCCAATGGCTGGCGATAGTGCGCGGAGAGAAGTGCAAGCCGAATGACTTCGCCGCGATGATTTTGCAATAGATCGCGGACGGTCACGACGTTGCCGACCGACTTTGCCATTTTTTCCTTGTTCATGGTCAGAAAGCCGTTGTGCATCCACACGCGCGCATACTCGGCCCCTTCATGCGCACACGTACTTTGGGCAAGTTCGTTTTCATGGTGCGGAAATATGAGATCGTGACCGCCGCCATGTATGTCAATTGTATCGCCAAGGTGTGCCTCAATCATGCTTGAGCACTCGATGTGCCATCCGGGGCGACCACGTCCCCAAGGGCTATCCCAGCCCGGAAGGTCCGGTGTAGAGGGTTTCCACAAAACGAAATCCGCGGGGTCCTTTTTGTAAGGCGCCACTTCAACGCGGGCGCCGGCAATCATATCGTCGCGGTTTCGACCTGACAGGCGTCCATAGCCATCGAAGGACGGCACATTGAAGAGTACGTGCCCTTCGGCATCATATGCGTGTCCGGACTCTATTAACCGTTCAATCATCCGGATCATTTGCGGAATATGGTCAGTCGCGCAAGGCTCCAAAGTGGGAGGCAGGACGCTCAGGGCCGCCATGTCTTCCTGGTAGATTGCCTTATATTTATCGGTAATCTCTGAAATAGGAATTTTTTGTTGTTTTGCAGCAGCGTTAATTTTGTCATCCACATCGGTGTAGTTGCGCGCGTAAAGAACATGTTTCTGCCCGAAGCGCTGCCTTAGCAGTCTGAAAAGAACATCAAAGACGACCGCCGGTCTTGCGTTGCCGATATGTGCATAGTTGTAGACGGTGGGGCCGCACACGTACATGGTCACCCTTGACGGATCCGCCGGCTCGAATGCGTCCTTCGATCGGGTTAGGGTATTGTAAAGTCTGAGTGACATAAGCAACGCGGTTAATGCTGGAGGGCGCTCTGGTGCCCGGGCTATAGCCTATCGGCGAATAGATTGCAAAGCAGCCTAAGAGAACTACATATCGCCGATTGCCCGCAATTCCGACCCGAACTGGGCCTCCGGCCGTTGACAAATGGGCCGGGAAACGGCATCAGCACCCAGCCAAAGGCAGCGTACTTCCCGTACATATGGGACTTGGAAAATGAACACAGAAACTGGACCAGCTTTCGGCAAGCGGATAAGCGTCGAACAGGTGGAAGAAGGCAACACCCTGGCGCCGAAGTTTGACGACAACGGGCTGATTCCCGTGGTGACGACGGACGCCAAGACAGGCGAACTCCTGATGCATGGATATATGAATGCTGAGGCGCTTGCCAAAACCATTGAATCGGCGGAGGCACATTACTGGAGCCGTAGCCGGAAAGCGATTTGGCACAAGGGCGCGACCAGCGGGCTGGTTCAGCGGGTTGTCGAACTGCGAATTGATGATGACCAGGACGCGGTTTGGCTCCGTGTCGAAGTGGCCGGATCTGGGGCCAGTTGCCACGTGGGTTACCGCTCGTGCTTCTATCGGTCGGTTCCGCTTGGCGGCGATGTTTCAAATGCGATCAACAATCTCTCGTTTGAGGAAGACGAGAAGACGTTTGATCCCAAGCAAGTCTACGGCGACGCTCCTAATCCGACGCAGCTTTAGAATTTCTGCGCGCGCTAAATTTTTAGCTAATCGAAATTCTTAGAATCTAAAACGCGCCGTTAAGGCCGCTGTGTGGGCGATGTAGCCGCTCGCGATTTCGGTATCATAGTCGATGCTTACCGATGAATAGCTATCCTTGTGCGCCAGTCCCAGGCCAAAATTAAACCTATTTGGGGTTCTCTTTGGGCCGGTCACCACAAAGGGCGAGTCCCCTGCAACAAAATCCGCCGTGAGCGTAAATGGATTGTTGATGATATCGCGGGTGAAGTTAGCGCGGAATTCTGCTTCCATATAAGAGTCGTAATAAATCGGAAAATCACGATCTAGACTAAATCCGATAGAGCTGCGGAACGATTCAGCATTTTTGCTACCTACGGCTAAATCGACACCGCTGCCCCCGCCGGTTTCCGTGTAGCCGTCTTCATGAACGCTTACAAAGGCGCCACGAACATATGGAACCAACTCATAAAGATCCCAGTTAAATATGGCGCCCGTTTCCAAGGTGCCGCCCCATTGAAAACCATCCCAACTGGCGACCGCCGTGCGATTGAGCCCGCCGAAATCCAACCGTCTTTCGCCGTCATACGTGTTGTAGGCGCCGGTTAGAATGGCTTGTGTATAAAACCGCTCGCTACGGTGGCGCCCATATATACTCAACTGCGTTGTGTAAAATTCGATCGGCGAGTTTGCGGTCTCCTTGAGATTCGCTGTTTGCCAGGATTCAAGCAAGCTCACGCCGATGTGTGCCCGGTCATTGAAAATAGGGAAATCCGCGCCAATCGCGATCCCAAGGCCCCAGACCGAAAAGCCCGCCTGCTCAGGTTGCGCGTTTTGTTTCGCATAATTGCCGATCGCTTGTGCCCAGAATCCCGCAACGTCGCCTTGTGCATGGTTAGGCAGTCCGCTTTTAGCAACGGCCACCATGCGGCGGCGAATCATGCCGGTGCCCATATCCTGATTGTTGATGGCGGCTTGAAGCGTGGCGCCGCTGGTATCAGGCAGCAGTTGCTGCAAGCCCTGTTCAAAATCGGTTTGGTTCTGCAGCGACGACAGAGCGGCTGCAACCGGTTTGTCGCTGTTCAGCGGTGTAGCGAAGGAATTGTATATTGCAGCGTAATTCGGCCCGAGCCCAAGCTGCTCGGCGGACTTGCGATCCACCGCAAGAAGTATGGCGTTTGAATTATTAGGATCGATTGAGAACGCAATATTGTTCATATAGGACGTCGGCGTGGACACGAGTTCTTCGAGCGACGTTCCTAAACTCAGATTTCCGGCACGAATAACCGAGTAGGTTTCTGTATCATCAATGATCCCAGACACAGTGGCCGTTAAGCGTGAGTCAGCATCGAAGGTAACCTGACCTGTTGCCTCCATAAGGGCTTCACCAGGCGCTTGGCCGCCACCTGCAATGTCAAATGTCACTGTTGAACCGGATACGAAACTGGCGCCGGTGGCAGTTACCGGGTTTGTGCTTAGAAACGCTATCTCCGATCCGTCGACAGTCAAATCAATGGTGCCGCCGGTCGCAACAACCCCGCCTGACAAGTCTGCGCCATTCGAGAGTGAAATAACGTGATTGCCGTTGCCGATACTGGTTTGGCCGGAAACCGAGCCGCCATCCATGACCAGTGTTGTGTTGCCTGAGGTGCCAGCGCCGGCCTGAAATGTAAGGTTTCCGGAAATTGTTCCGTCTTCAAATGTCGCGGTTTGATTGCCGGAACCAAGGCGTACATCGCCGATAATGGTTCCTGAATTGTAGAATGTTGCACCGGACGTGTTTGCGCTCATATCGACGGCGAGCGTTTGGCCACTGCTCCCATCCGGGTTGATCATGTTGATGGTGCCGGTATTGGTAAACGAGGCAAGAGTTCCTGACCGGTCAATAACGCCGAATGCAGACGACGTGGGCCCAGACACATCCACCAGAAGAGTGCCCGAATTCTCGAACGAGCCTAAAAAGCCGCTCTCTTCGATAATTACACCATATCCGTTGCCGCCCAGCTCGCCGACAAAGTCGTCGATAAGGCGTGAGGTGGAGTCGGCTGTGAATACCGAGATGCTGCCGTCATTTCTAATGGCGTCGACATGCCCGAATGCCCCAATCCGCAGACCAGTGGCCTCAGCATCGAGCGCCGATACCCGGAAGTCTCCGCCATCGTTCCAAAGTCCACCCTGCAATGTTGAGGTGTAAGTCACGCCGCCGCTCTGTACGCCTTCAATATCGAACCCCATGGCGCTTGCGCCGCCTTGTGCGCCGCTAATAATGACACGGCCACGATTGACAAATCCGAACCCACTTTCGCCGTCGCGCGGGCCGATGGTGATATCGTTGACTGAATTGCTTGGGCCGCCCGGTGTAATAAAAATGGCCGGACCACCGCCGATAATGGTGATTGTGGAATCTAAGGGCAGGGCGGTCGCAGCATCTACACTTTCGCTCTCTTCGGCGATTGTAAAGCCGTTCCCTTGCAGAAGGACGCCCCCAGTTACGTCAGATGCAATCCATACGCCGTTGCGGCCCAATATCGCAGGAAGGCGCGTTAAATTGAATCCGTCTTCACTGACCAGCTGAGATCCCAAGCCAGTCGTTATAACGCCTGTGTGTGTATAGGTGCCGTCCAATCCACCGCCGATGTACACGCCTGATCCTTGGTGGTTTCTGGCAAATATGTTGCCACCAGATTCGATGGAGCCGGTGATGTGCCCGGTGGTCATAATTCCAAAGGCGCTTTTGCCATCAACCTGGATGAGACCATCGTTGATGACGTTGCCGATCATGGTGCCTTCCACTGCAATCCCGTAGGATCTCGCGCCGTCATCGGTGATAATCCGTCCGCCGGTTGTGTCCGCATCGAGTCCGTTGACGATATCGCCCGTAAATGTGCCAAGGCCACTCACGCGTATGCCGGCATTTAATATAGGTAGGTTTGGATCGGCGCTCGACAGAGGGTTGCTCACACTCAATGTAGACACGTTTGAAACTGTGCCGCTTACATCGCGCGCGGAACTCACGCCTGTGTCCGGGTCAATGGCGGTCAAGTCCACCAAAATACCGGCGATGCCAACGCCCTGATTTGAAATGTTTCCGGAATTAGTAACCGAGTGATTGCTGTTGAGGGTGACGGCAGCAAGGCTTCCGGTCTGCACGGATCCCGAAGAGTCGATAATGATCGTGCCGGGACCTTCGCCATCGCCGGTCAAGGTATCCACGGGCGTCGTCCGTGCGTCGCTTATTGTCAGGTCTCCCGCATAAGCGAGCGGCACGGTCGTGCTGCTGATTGCGGTCGCCCACAAGAGCACAGAGCCAAGATATTTTTTCGACATTCGGGCGCCCATAAAGATCTCTCCAAATCACAAAAACGTTCTGCTGTAGCCCGCTGTTTTGCGGTCTGCAGGAAGAAGCGCAGCCTTATAGCAATTTCCGACCCCTAAGCGGCAATTCAAAGGCGTGAGCGTCTAAATTGGCCCAACTCCGGAATAGGGGCCGATTTCATCCAAGGAGCTTACATAGCCGAACAAGAACTTCAATTATAAGTAGTAATCTAAACGATCTCCCGCCGCCACTATTTGAATCGAACGATCATTAACATATTCTTCTTGCAGGAGAATAGACGCTGCGTGGCACCGACCTTTCAATGGTTCGGTGAGGCCACGCGCCCTCCATCGTATTACAGGCAATCTAACCGTCAGTTGGAAACATGGCTCAGGCCCGGAATATTTTTGTCGCTATTGAATTGTTTCGGCCCGAACGCGGCGATGACAGGATTCGCGATGCCATAGAGGCATTCGGCTGCGTCTGGGCCAAATTGAATGCGAATTTATTTTACCTGCACGGCGAACTTGATGCCGAATATGTCGGTAAGAAAGTTTGGGCAGCTATGAATATGGACGATAAGCTCGTTGTTATCGACTCAACAAAGAACGATGCGCGCTGGTTCAACATCAAGCCGAAAGTTTCCGAGTTCTTGATCAAGAATTGGCACGAGTAGGTATTTTCGAGAATCCGCCGGACGTGTCGCGCTGTTCAAAACAGCTCCAGGGCCTCCGGCTCTCCGTCGTCCGGAACGACCACATCCGCGACAATACCCAATGAATCTTTCACCGGTCCTTGTGATGTCATCGCGGCCTTAAAGGCCGTGGTGATTTTCTTAATGAGGTAGACGTCTGCATCCAAACAATTCATGTACCGGTCCGCAATCTTATCGACGTTATTGGATAAGGAATTGCAAAGTGCTGTTAATTCCGCGTCTTTGAGCTTATCTGCGACATTGGCGGCATCGCGAAGGACATTTGCCAAACTCATCAAGTCGTCTTGTACGTCAACTGTGATAGTCTCGGTATCATACGCTCTGATTAATCGCTCGCACACTTCCCCGAGCCTAAAGCTCTGTGAGCTCAACTGAGCCTGGAATACTTGCTCCAAGGATTGAGGCGCCCCCTTTGAAGTGGTCCATCCTGAGGTATGGTTTTTCCAAGGAGGA
>CAYYXR010000065.1:0-9193 GCA_964475755.1 uncultured Rhodobacterales bacterium | reverse complement strand
TAATACCGGAGAAATTTATTGATAGCTCTGTACGCGAGAGTTTCGACCAGGGACAAGAATCAGAATCCCGAGACTCAGTTGATCCAGCTCCGAGAATGGGCGCAGCGACAAGGCGCAGAGTTTACCGAGTTCGTAGACCTGGCCAGTGGTAAAGATCTCAACCGACCAGCCTGGAAAGAACTAACTACCGCATGGCGTAAAGGTCGAATCGACACGATAGCGGTCGTTCGCCTGGATCGTGCCTTTAGATCAGTTACCGATATGCACACCTGTTTCGATGAGTGGGACGGTCGCGGGATCCGATTCGCAAGTATCACGCAACCGGTAGACACCGGAACACCGACAGGAAAGCTCCTAACAACCGTCCTCGGCGCTGTCGCAGAGTTTGAGCGTGATCTAACCACAGAACGAGTGAAAGAAGGTCTTGCCAGGGCGAGACGTGACGGTAAAAAACTCGGACGTCCGAAAACTCGACTATCACCAGCTCGAGCTGCGCGAGTTTTGGATGAGCATGACGGTGATGCCGGCCAAGCGGCGAAATCGCTCGGAGTCTCAAAAGCGACGTTTTATCGTCGTCTCAAAAAGGTAGGGTGATTTTTACTCTGTAGGATCTAAGTTCGAAATCGGTTTCTCAGAAATAGGTGTTTTTGACGCTGCGAAGAACAGCATCAGCAGCGCAACCGTGAAATGCCCATCAGCTCGCCCGACCGGAAGTTGCACCAACCAACCGTAAGCGGCATACATCGCTAACAACTCCCACGGAACGAAACCACGCCGCCAGGCGAATATCGCAAGCGCTATCGGAATCGCAATAAGGATCCCGATTTCGAACCACAGTAAATAAAAGATGTTGTGCGGTTTAGGCGGGATCCCTGCGAAATTGTAGGCGGCAAAACCCACCGGTTCATAGAAACCAGCTCGTCGCACCGGCGCACTAGATTCCCTGGATCTCTCTTGACCTGGCTTATAGCTACTTCCGGTAGCGGTGGGATCTTCTACATCCCGAACCAGGAGCGTTGTCCGGTTTTCATAAGCCGCTGAAACGGATTCGAATTGCAATCGCTCCGAGTGTCCGAAATAAAACAATCCGATTATTGGTAGTAACCCGATTAGCAGCACAGGCCTCCGGCGAAGCACAACCCATATAACACCCGCCCCAAGCGCCGCTCTCGCTCCTGCGACTGGAATAAGCACCAAAGCGGTGACGTACGCCCATGAGCGTAACCGTGTGGAAATAATCAGAGCTGCTAAACCGGTGTGACTCAGAACGGTTAGATTCCAGCTCAAACCGATCCAGCTCCGATGCTGGTCGAACAGGTGCAACACACCTAAACCGGTCTGGAGAGCTAACGCCTGGATAAATCCAAGCGCCAGGTATTCCGGCGTGATCCTTCGGTATGCCCAAGATCCAAGCACAGCGAGAAGCCAGATCCTTCCGCCCCAATAACCGGTAACGAGCGGAGCGCCGCCACCAATCGCACTAACCCACAGCGAAGCCAGCAGCAGGTAAGACCAGCTCGGCGGCTTGTGACCACGTACCAGGACCCAGAACACCCACACGGCCAGCAGTAGATCAACGGTGCTGAAAGTGTTGGCGTATGTTCCGAATCCTAGAAGTGCGCCTATTCCGAACGCCTGGAGATTGTTACTCCAGGTAATCTCTCGCCCAATCTCCGAATTGGAACTTGTTGACTCCGTTCTCATTGGTCTTTTCAACACCGATAGCACCGAGCAACCTCCCAAGCCTGTTGACTTCTATTTCTTCGCCAAGCGAGTCGATTACTTCTTGTTGGAACTGGATCGCTGTTATTTCCGCCACACCATCGTTCGCCAGCTCTGCAACCAAACCAATAACTTGTTGCTGCAATTCGAACACCTTTTTCTGTCGAAGATCGTCGGTGCTAACTAACATCGTGTTCGTAGCGTCGATCTTGTGATGCGTCGAATAAAGCGGATAGAGCCGTTGGGCGCAATGCACCGTCACCTCTTTCGGTGGTCGGCCGTAGTACGGATTACCGAGCTGCGGAACAGCTCGATATTTGATCGTATGCTTGCGCGGTGAATCCACGCACTTCGCCATTGGTTCATTTGGCGTGTGGAAGTGCCAGAACGTGTTAGGGCATCGGCGCTTAGTGCTGTTGCATGAGTGCTTCTTGAAACCCTCGCACAAGTTATTTTGATTCCACTTCGTATCCCACTTCTTGTAAACGTGGAAGATCCAATCCGTTTGATTCACCAGGGCTTGCGGAACATCAGCGGCGAATTGCGTGTTGTAGATGATCGAAAGCCCCTGGTGTCTGGACTGAATCAGGTTGTTCTTTACGAGAAGTTGAAACGTCGAATGAGATCTCGAACTTGGTAGTAGGGCGCTAACTTCATCCAGTACCAATAAACAGTTTTCGAGATCTTCCGATTTCTGACTTGCCAGGATTTCGGGATCGAAGATCTTGCCGAAATTCAACTGGCCTTCGTGGTACACCGTCCCGCCTTGTAAATGAACCTGGTAGGCGAGCTGCGTACAAACGAGACTCTTACCCATGCCCCGCGTACCTAGAACACCCCATACGCGGGACTCACGCAGAATCGGAACAACATCAGATGCCGGTTCTTCCACCGGCGTATACATCTGAACCACTACGCACCACCAGCTCGGTTTATCAGCTCTTGCACCAGGAAGAACGCTCCACCGTAGGCAACGGCCAGCGCACCTAACCCGATGTTCTTCCGGCGCTCTGCTGCTGGATCCGGTGTCTTATTCACCATTTCCAGATCATCTTGAACAGTGATCGAGAACAACATCCGTGGTTGTGCGTATGGCCTGGTCACATTCAACGGTTGGAATACTGCGATCTTCGGGCGCTCAATCTTTTCTTCACCTTCGCCAACCGATTCGGTTTCATTCGGAGTTAGGACAAACTCGTAGGATTCACCGGCTCCAGTCCAACGCGCCTCACGCAGTTCGGGATACTTCGTAATCAGCTCTCGGATCTTGTCTCGGTGAACGTAGTGGATAACTCTCGACTTCACTCCCGAATCGGGATCTACCTCGTAATAAACGAACTCCTTGTAATGGCGGATATGACTTGTCCAGACCATAAACACCGGTGTAGCGAAAGCGATTAGGAAAGCGGTTGCGTTGGTAGTGAATCCAGATCCAGCAATAACACCGAGAATCCCCATTGGTAGAAGAATTACCAGGGCGAACCAAACACGCGGATCTTTGAACGTGGAAGTAATCGGAGTGTTGTGCGGTTTCGGTAGATCGTCCTGGTGTACCCATATCGGATCTACGCCGGATGTAACCGCTCCGTGGTGGTCCTTTACGTGGCGGCCACGTTGGGCGAACCTGGCTCGGCCTGTCCATTCCTTACCGCAATACTCACAGCTCAGAGTGTCTAGTGCTTCGGTAGTCATTACGCTCCACCTCCGGCCAGGTATCCAGGCACATGCGGCAACACGATCAGGATCAACAGCGCAGCGTCAAGGATTGCGCCGATTGCCAGCAGTACCCAAAAGGTTTGCTCGCTACCCCAATTGAATCCGTTGTGTTCTACTTCGGTTGATTTGAGAAACGCAGCTCTGTCGTTCGCATCCGCCATGCGATCACCTTCATCGGTCGGCTCGCCTCGGAAGCGCTTACGGATCCCGTGAGCAAGGTTTAGCGCATATCCGTCGCTGGCATCCAGGGCGAGCGAGCGTGAGAACTTCAACCTAAAGAAACGGTCGAACGCAGTCGGCAACCAACCTTGCGTAAAGCCCCACATTGGAGCTTTGATCTCGTTCAGCTCGGATGCCGGATCCATCCACCAGGCATTTTTCGTTTTTTCATCTACCCACAGATCCGAGCCGAACTGTGTGAGTTTCTTTTTACTGACCACGTTCCCGCGGTTGTAGATCCTCGCTAGCATCAACCGACCTCCAGGCTAGACCGGTCGCCACGGCCAGCCGCTCGGCGGAGCATCCCGCCAAAACCTCGCCTGGCTCTACCGGCCATGTTTGCGATAAACCCGCCGGTGTGAGCGGACAGCGTTTCTTTACGAGCTGAACCATCTTGGGCGGCTTGCATCAATCCCTCGACCATCAAGATCCTTACACCGTGATCTTGGATCTCTGCGATGTGTTGCCAGTCCTCCGGCAGTCGCCTACCGGCCATGTGTTGAAAGGCGATGTGCTTCGCCAACATCCGAGCGCCAGCGTCTAGCTGATGCCGACCCCAAGCACCACGTAATAGAACGTCACCGATTGATTTACCAGGAGAAAGAAAACTCTCTCTGGCTTCTTTGAAAGCCGAAGGGGAGTTAGTGATTTCATTCCTCGCCATATCTTCCAGAGCAGCGAGATTGTCTAACGTCCCATTCGGACTATGACCGTTGACCATTCACCAAACCTTTCTTAGCCATTTAGGAAAGTGATTGCTCAATCGCAATACAGGTCATGGCATGAATCCCTATATAGAAAACGGCATCTATTCCAAATCTCACAGTCGGCACATAGTCCAGATCCCGAAAGAAACGGCGGAGCGACAACAGAAATAGGAAATCGAACCGTTGTCCGGCATTATAAAGTGATTACTTGATAATCCTCTAAATTCATTGGCAGGACTATGAAGGTTCTTTTAGTAGCTATGTTCAGCATGTTCGCCGCATTGCTGGTGCTGGTTCAGTCGTTCCCTGACATTTGGGGCGAAGTGGAAAGCGCCAGGACGGTTGACGTATCCGATACGGGATCGGGATGTAGTACGGGCGCAGGTGAAACCGAATGTTCGTTCTCTCTAAGTCAGGAGAACGCGTACGCAACGACATACGGAATCGCTGTTACCGAAACAAGTCCAGGCTCGGCGGATTGGTCTAGCTCCACTTCAATAGGAACAGATCGGACAACAGTGACGATTAGCGGCCTTGCCGGTTCAACGGCGTATTTATTCGACGTTGACTACAAGGGCGTGAATCCTCAACTGACCGATGACGCAAATAACCTTTTGGAGAGATCAACGCTGTTCTTAGTTGCGGGAGCCGTCTTAGTGGGCTTCGCATTACTGCTGAAGCTGTTTTAGCAACACTGAAAGGAAGGATCCCGCATGGGTTCGTCAATTCAGAAGAACATCGGCCTAGTGATCGTGGCTCTCATCACGGTTCTCATTGGCCTCCAGGTGTTCCCCGACATTGTTTCGGCGGAAACCACCGCATCCACCACCACCGGTATCGACACGACTGCCGCAACCGTCCTCGGATTCGTCCAGGTGATTGCTGCTGTTGCCGTTCTCGGTATGGCGGCTCTGTTCTTCATCAACAACAAAAAGGCCTAGCCGCCTAAACCTGGCTGGTGGTCGATCTCCGGTCAGGACTTCGTTTCAACAAGTCTGAAAAGGGATCTAATTTTGGGTTCATCAATTCAGAAGAACATCGGAATCGTAATCGTCGCACTCATTACGGTTCTTATCGGCCTCCAGGTGTTCCCCGACATTGTTTCGGCGGAACAAACTGCACAGGCCACCAGCGGTATCGACACGACCGCCGGAACGGTTCTTGGATTCGTCCAGGTAATCGCCGCCGTTGCTGTTCTCGGTATGGCTGCACTGTTCTTCATCAACAACAAAAAGGCCTAACGAACCGGCTCCCTGGCTCCGATCCCCAACGACTGCGGAGCCAGGGAGCGAATCGCTTGATATGCCTGTTTTATTTCTCATCGTTGGCGCATTTGCGCTCGCATACGTTTTGCTGGAGTGGGTGACACCTCTCGGCAATCAATTTCTTTGGTGGTCAACCGCAACCGCCGCACTAGGATTCGGAATATGGGCGGTGCTAGAAGCACTCATTTTGTCGGGAGTCTTTGGATCTTCCGGCGAAGAATCTGGATAACGCTCTTAGTTGGACTTCTGACGCTACTCAGCTCGGTTCCAGCTCTAGCGGCGGACGCTCCCGAACTAGAGCTATACCAGGCGCTTGCATACGAAGATGTAAACCACACCGGCGATGCGGTGATCCTGATGCGGTACGAGCTGGATGAAACCGGCTGGACTCCCTACCTCAACGACGCTACGCAGGAAACAAGCCTCCAGATCGGACAGGCTTACGTGAAGATGTATTCCGGCAACATGGCGCAAGTGGAGTTTCAGCAGCACCCTCCACGAATCGGCCACGGACTAGCCGGTTTCTACATTCCAAGCGATGCGCCGGATTTCTCGACAGATCAGATCTCGGTTTGTGTTGAATCTGACTCAATCGTATTCACTAACCCAACGCAAGCATGTATTGATATTTACTCGGCTTCGGGTGGACAAGCGGCGTTTGCGGATCAGCTCGTACAAACCTTGCTCGATCTCCAGCTCGCCAGGACTAAGCAAACCGGAACATACGTGAATTCGGATGGACTGATTACGCAACCTGGCCGGACGTTTGCCATTGAAGCTATCCCGATTGCTCCAGATCTCGCCTGGGATGCGTTTCAAGCTGGCTCGACCAACATTCCGCTTGATCCAGAGCTAAACCCGACTCCGAGCTTGAATGACACTCTCGATTCCGGCGGAGCTGCGTTAGTAGCAGATCTGGAAATCATTTCTAACGGCTACTTCGGTGGCGTACCAGGTTCCACATTGTTGCTTTGGGGATTGGTTGCGGCTGGCCTGTTGATCGGCGGAGCTGGCTTCTACTACACCGAAGGAAACGTATCGGTTGCCGGTATTGGTTTCGCAATGCCGTTGCTGTTCGGGATTTGGTATCAGGCTCCCACGTTCGCAATGTACGCATCAATGCTGTTCGTTCTGCTTATGGCTGGCGGCGTGTTCTTTGTCAGGAAGTGGGGATCGTGACTTATCTACTCATGGCAATCGTTCTAACCGCTTTAGCAATTGGAACTTTCATCGACGGAATAGCGGATCAATCAAACACGCTCCAGGGTGTTCATGGAAACCTGACCAACTCGGTATTCGACCAGGAAATCACCAGGCTCAACCAACCTACGGCCGGTGACGCTAATCAGAACGCCGTTCTGGATGCGGAAGTAACCGCTGGCGGATTGAATCTCGATGTATTCACCAAACTCAAAACGGCCTTGCTAATAGATTGGTCATTTTGGGAAGAGGATCTTCAGATCATGCGCTGGTTCTTGCTGGCGTTATTTACGCCGGTTTACATCATCTGGCTACTCGAAATAGCCAAGATCACAGGATCTATCGTCCGTGGTCTGTTCTCGCTCGGACTTTGAAAAGGGGATAGTTTTGAGCAGTCTTATCGCAGCACGAATACGAAAGCCGAACTCGATCAGGGTTTGGTTCTTGCCGTTCATTGGATTAATTCTCCTGGCGGCTACTGTTGGCTCAATACCCGTTGGTGGTTGTGCGAAAGCCGCTACCAACTCGCCAAGTGATTTCTGTTATCGAATCGACATTGTTGGAACGAATGTATCCGGCGCTCCGATCACGGATCACGCTGCGCGGGCTGTCGTACCGGCATCAACATTCGTATCTTCTGCACAGCTCCAACCGGACGGAATGGACTTCCGCCCAACTGCCGGAGGATTCTCTAACGATCAAATAGCCTGGGCGCAGGATATAAGCTCGGCATCGGCTCCCTGGTGGTTCTGGATCGAATCACTTGATACCGGTGCAAGTAAGACCTGGCGGGTTTACACCGGCAACAACGAAGAACAGCGAGATAACGGGATCTTCTTTACTGGCTCTGATGTAGTCACGATTACCGATCACGCCGACTTCGATATAACCGATGAGCTGGCCGTAGAAGTAACGGTGCAACTTCTCGACGGATCTCCGCAGAACGCTCAACTTGTGGACAAGTGGGATCTGAACCAGGGTTACTCGCTCGAACTCGTTGACGTTTCGGGAACGATGTATCTGCGTGTTCGCCTCGATGGTGGTTCATATGATGTTGCGTGGGATAGCTCTTGGACTGATACGCCGACGCTAATCCGGCTTGAGTTTGATTCCGCAGCTCTGAACGACACCGCTGTTTACGCAAATAACTCACTCGTAAGTGAAACGAATCTTGGACTGGCCTCGATCACAGCAAACACTGAAAATATTTTGGTTGGATCCGGCCTCGACTCTGGAGTTATTCACCGTGTTCGGATCTCGGATCTGATTGATACCGATGAAACAACCGTTGGGCGCTGGTCGTTCACGGCGGACACTTGCACCGAAACAGGAAACAGTGATCCCACATTCCAGGGAACATGCTCGGACTCGTCCGGTAACGCTCACACAGCGGCCTACACGTTCACCAGGGCGCAATCGGGAACTATATCGATCGAGGTTGGCTCAATCGTTCTAACTTCAGCTCCCCTGCTGGTTACGGCAACTTCGGCCGTGGCAGATGTGACCGGAGATCCGCTGGATACTGAACTCTTTACCGGAGGCCTAACCGAGAACGTCCGGTTCCCGTTTATGTCCGGTCTTAGTGATTGGGTTGACTCGATGCCGTTCCCACGACAGGCGAGCTGGTTCTTGATCTTCGGGTTTATGTCGTTTGGCTTCGCACTAATTTTCTGGACATTGATTCCGACAACCGAAGTTGCGTTGATCGGATCAGTTCTACCGATGTTCCTGGCCGTGAGCCTGGAGCTAATCGAGCCGTGGTATTTGTCGTTGTGGGTGCTTACAGCGCTCTCGATGTATACAGCGCCTAAATGGTCAAGGGGATTCTAGTGCGTGGGCTTCTTAGTCGATCTTCTATTTGGAATCGTGAGCGTGTTTCTCACGCTGCTATTTATGCGGCTGGTCGTAGCCGTTTTGTTATTCGCTGGAGCGGCCTTCTACTTGGGCTTACTGCAATTGCCTGGTGGTTAGTTACCGCTAATTGTCCTCAGACGGAGTTTCTACCGTGACCGAACAAGCTACAAAACGATACGTGATGGTATTCGGGGTTATCTCGATACTTTCATTCTTGACGGTGTTCTTAAGTGATTACACCGGATGCGCTAACGCCGCTACGTGTGGCATTGGTGACACGCGTGTATTGAGCGCCGGACTAACCGGAAACGAAGATGGTGGCGATTCCGACACGCGTATTGAATCTCTAAATGATGAATACGCCTGGATGGTCAACGCCGGAGCTGATGCCGTTCTTATCGGCCAGGAAACTCCCGACGCTGGCGAAAAGTTCACCGTAAACGGAACATCCAAATTCAAGGGTGCTTCGAGTTTCACGACCATCACCGCAACCGGTGGAACGATTACCGG
>CAYYXR010000064.1:0-9536 GCA_964475755.1 uncultured Rhodobacterales bacterium | reverse complement strand
TGGCGACGACTGTGACCTTATCAGAGATTGGCTGCGCAGGTTGCATTGCAGCGATGCGAATGTCTGCGAGTTTTTTTTCTGCGCTGGCTAGAGGCGCGAGAAGATAGATGAGTAGATTTGCCACAACAACTGCGGACAAAATTATTATCAGAAACTTAAATTTATGCTTTCTAAGCATTTTTATAATAATTCCCGCAACCAAACCGTGAAATGATAAGCTCGTTGAGTTCAGCTATTCTAGATCAACGATTACACAATAAAAATTTATATTTCCGCCCCTAACTCAACCAAGAGGCGATCAGCTTGCTGAATGCAGCCTTTTTCAATCATCCACGAAACTAATATTAGGGGATCAGAAACCGCGTCGGGAATAAGATGAATGCGCACCACATGCTCTTGGCCATCTGTAGACACAATAAACGATTTCACTGTCTCAATTTTCGTAAACTCAGGGGATGGCAATACGCTTACGCCATCGTCCCAATCAAAAGAAGCACTCCAAGAGCGGTCTGAAGGGTAAATTTCAAAAGAACTTGCCAAAGTGCTCTCAGCGCGCCACCAAACTGGTCCAGTTCCCTCGCGCAGGCATCTTTCGCCTGGCCGCCCCACGTCAATAAGCCATGGGTCAGGCAGAGGCTTGGCGTTGGAACCAGAGCGGACCGCACCAATCGTGCTGGAACGATCGTTTCGCGTCGCGACAAGCGCAGCAAGCGCGACTTTTGCGTTAATCTTGCGCGCACCAGATGTATCCAGTGCCCCGTTGAAGGGGCCCCTTTTGCTTATGACCCGGCCATCAGGGCGAATCGCCACCAATTTTCCGCCCGCCGGCACAGACACTATAGATTCGGCATCAACCCTTTGTCCGGGCCTAAAAGAGACACCTCGCGCCTCAACCACAGTCACGGTCTCCGCACGGACAGCGCCAACAGGTATCAGACAAACTGTCAGCACGCAGAGAAACGGGAATAGAGCGGCCCGCAGTACAAAAGAAAATCTTCGGCTGAGCCTAAATTTAAGCTCTTTTAAGGCTCTTTGTCTGAGTTGAAATCTCATGACTAAAATTTTTAATCCAGCTCGCGACGGATCACAAGATTACGGATCTCACTCATATCTTCCATGGCAAAACGAATTCCCTCGCGACCAAGGCCAGAATCCTTAACCCCACCATAAGGCATGTTGTCCACACGGTAAGAGGGAACATCATTCACGACAACACCGCCGACATCCAACTTATCCCAAGCCTTAAAGACCTTATGGATATCACGCGTGAAAATTCCGGCCTGCAGGCCAAACTTGCTATCATTAACTTCGTGCAGAGCGTCCGCCCAATTGGCAAACTTACAGATGATGACTGCCGGACCGAATGCCTCTTCCTGATACAAGCTGGCTCCGCTAGGGCAACCTTCAATCAGGGTCGCCTCCATCATCGATCCGCTGCAGCCACCACCAGCAAGAAGCTTAGCGCCCAAGGCAATTGCCTCGTCGACCCACCCCTTAAGGCGGCCAGCCTCTCGTCCAGAAATCATCGGGCCAATGAATGTCGATCGGTCTTTTGGATCTCCATGCACTAGTTCGGCCACACGTGCCGTTAGTAAGTCGCGAAACTCATCATATATATCCTCGTGGATGATAACTCGCTGCACGTGAATACAGCTTTGACCACTCTGATAGTAGCCACCAAATATTATTCGATCCAAGGCATGATGAAGGTCGGCATCGCGGTCGACGATTACGGCCGCATTTCCGCCTAATTCAAGGACGACCTTTTTCTTTCCAGATCGCGCTTTCAAATCCCAGCCCACGCCAGGCGAGCCGGTAAAAGAGATCAACTTCAATCTTTCATCAGTCGTAAACAAGTCCGCACCTTCGCGAGTGGCGGGCAGAATTGAAAACGCCCCCTCCGGCAAGCCTGTCTCGGCCAGCACTTCGCCCATGATAATCGCCCCGAGCGGGGTGAGGCTTGCAGGTTTCATTACAAAGGGGCAGCCAATGGCAATAGCAGGTGCGATCTTGTGGGCTGCAAGGTTAAGAGGAAAATTGAATGGCGATATAAAGCTACATGGTCCAACAGGCACCCGGCGCCACATTCCGTAAAGTCCTTTTGCACGTGGACTTATGTCAAGAGGCTGGATTTCGCCATAATTTCGTACAGCCTCCTCCCCGGCAATCTTAAAAGTATCAATCAGGCGCGTGACTTCTCCTTCGGCATCAACGATCGGCTTTCCTGCCTCAATGCAAAGTGACCAGGCCAATTCATCAAAACGCTCACGAAAACGCTTCACGCAATGTTCTAGGACGGCCTGACGCTCAAAGTTGGCCATCTCCGCCATCGGCTCAGCCGCAGCCACGGCGCCCGAAATCGCCTGCTCAATAATCGCCGGCGTCGCAAGCGCCGTACGATAAGCCTCCTCGCCGGTAAACTTATCTGTCACGACGAGGTCAGAATTTGGCTGATAGGCCTGGTTATTGAGATAAAGCGGGTAAATTTTTTGCAGTTCGGCCACCCCAAAGCTCCTTAAAAAATTTTCCCAATTTCAGATACTCTTACTGATATTTTTTATATCTATATTAAGGATCTGATCGTTTTCTGAATAGTCGACGGGACAGTCTATCAAGTGAACACCAGGCGTGTCTCGACAATAGGCTAGGACTTCGCGAAGGTGCTTGGAGCTCTCGATGCGATGACCCTTTGCGCCATAACTCTCTGCGTAAGCAACGAAGTCAGGATTCCCGTAAGTCAGGCCCCAGTCTGCAAATTTCATATTGGCCTGCTTCCAGCGTATCATCCCGTATGCGTCGTCTCGCAAGATCAAGACTGTAAGGTTTAATCCGAGACGGACGGCTGTCTCCATCTCTTGGCTGTTCATCATAAAGCCGCCGTCGCCGCAGATAGCCATTACCTTACGGTCTGGATAGACCATCGCGCTTGCCATTGCAGACGGCAGGCCAGCCCCCATGGTTGCCAAGGCATTGTCGAGGAGTACTGTGTTGGGCTGCGTCGCCGTATAACCGCGCGCGAACCAGATTTTGTATACGCCATTATCGAGGCAGATAATGCCATCGTGTGGCATACAGTCACGTACCTGCTGGACAAGGTGCGGGGGGAAAATCGGGAACCGCGCATCCTCTGCAAGGGGCCGCGTGTGGTCTACCTCAGCCTGATGATAAGCGGACATGTTGTCAAAAAACCAGCTGCCGCTCGGCACGATGTCTTCTTTGATTTGCCACACTGCATTCGCGATATCACCAATGACCTCAATGTGCGGAAAATAGACAGGATCCACCTCAGCGGACTTCGTCGAAATATGGATGACTGTTGGCCCACCCGCAGACATAAAGAAGGGGGGCTTCTCAATTACGTCGTGGCCAATATTTACGATGCAGTCGGCGTCCTCGATAGCACGGTGCACAAAGTCACCAGCAGATAGGGCCGCGCAACCAAGAAACTTGGGATGGCGCTCGTCGATGACCCCCTTGCCAAGCTGGGTTGTAACAAAAGGGATGCCCGTCTTCTCAATAAACTGCAGCAGCATACGGCTTGTCATGGTCCGATTAGCACCCGCGCCAATAACTAGTAAGGGTGACCTTGCATCCTCAATCGCCTTAACAGCAAGGCGCACGGATTTGACATCAGCCGTTGGACGCCGGACCTGGCTGCGAGCGAGAGGCTGGGCATCTGTATATTCATCTGCAATATCTTCCGGCAACTCGATGTGAGTGGCGCCCGGCTTTTCCTCTTCAGCAATACGAAACGCCTCGCGAATGCGGCTAGGAATATTATCTGAGGAGGCCACTTGGTGGGCATACTTGGTAATGGGCGCCATCATCGATACGACGTCGAGGATCTGAAAGCGCCCCTGCTTGGACTTTTTGATAGGCTTCTGCCCAGTGATCATAAGCATCGGCATACCGCCAAGCGTAGCGTAAGCAGCGGCGGTCACGAAGTTCGTGGCACCCGGCCCGAGGGTTGCAAGACACACGCCAGTCTTTCCAGTGTGACGCCCATAAGTCGAGGCCATAAAGCCTGCACCCTGTTCGTGCCGCGTCAAAATCAGCTTGATCTTCTCAGAACGCGATAAGGAGTCGAGGAAATCAAGGTTTTCCTCACCTGGCACACCAAAGACGTACTCGACCCCTTCCTCCTCAAGGCACTGAATAAACAAATCCGAAGCCTTAACCTTCTCACCACGCATAAAACCCCCATTTTCACATAATAATAAATAAATATTTTATAAATTAATTTAACAATCTTTTCTCCAGAGGGTTACTTGAGCCGTCTCCAACGACAGCGAATGCACCCCAGAAGAATGGGTGAGAGGTCGCGCGATTTGAAATCGCCTCCATTTGGGCTGCGCGAAGACTTTGATCTATAGATAAACCGCGCCCTTGTCCCAGCTTGGCAAAGACAGATCCCATTAAAACTGTTGTCGCCTGAGAAGGTATCTGCCAGTGCGAGGCCATAAGGCTGCGCGCGCCAGCAAAAAAGAAAGACTCAGCAAGTCCAGACAGAGAATCTCCGGCAGAGCCTCCCGCGCCCGAGGCCGTGTTGCACGCCGACAATACGACAAGGTCGGCGCGTAAATTAAGGGCACTGATCTCACTGGCACTGAGTAATCCGTCCGCATCTCTAGACTGCGCCGCCTCATCGGGGGGCGTCAGGACTAGTCCAGGCTCCGTCTCGCAGCGCAATTCTCCCGGCACAATCGCGTGCGTAGCAAAGTACAGAACGCGATAACTCTCCAGATCCAGTTTTCGCAAGAATTCCTCAGTCGCGGCAGAGCCGAAAAGCACATCAGGCTGATCAAGGTTTAGTGACTTGGCGACACTGCGGACTTCAGTTAGGGTCTCCGGCAGCCGTCCCAAGGCCCTCAATGCATTCGGATCAATAACGGCTGCACGCCCACAGCCCTGAGCTACAATCTGCGGCGCCTTATCGGCTTTGCTCAAATTGAGTACTGGATCAGCGACGCCCAAAAAGGCCTTGGCCTGATTATCATTGAACCTCGTCTTACGGAGGGCAAGGAATGTCGGCAAACTCGGAGTATACATGATTTCATGGCTCTTTATAAGCCAATGAGCATCACTGTAAGCGTTGCGTTTAGTTATAGGCTTGCGAACCAATACCGCAAAGGGCAACTCAGAAAGAGGGCCCTGCGTTTTGATGATAAGACGGCTCTTGTCTGCTATTTGGTTCTCCAATTTAGAAAAGAGCAAACCGTAAAGGTGATGCGCTTCCGCAAGATCGAAATCAGAAACCGACTTGCCCTCGATTTCGAGACCCTTCCTGAGCCTATCTACCATTTGCCTCAACTCAGTCTCGCCAGCATCCACCGAGACAACTTTAATCGAATTACGCTCGATCATCTGGGCATAGGACTTAGACTTGCCGACTATAAATGAAATAACCGCCTCATTATCTTTGATACGAGAGCGGATCTCCTCAAGGGCGGGTGGTTTTACCGAGTTCAGGACCTGATATTGCGGAAACTTCTCGGCAATAAATTTCTGCCCACTAGCGACTTCAGCTTCCCTAAAACGAATTTCGGCAAGAAGCTCTGTAGCCTTGCCAGCATCCTGCTGACCGCTAGGCTTTGACTGCTCTTCACTGAGGCGCCCTCGTAAAAGGCTAACATTTCGCCTGAGGGCAGTTAGTCGCTTAAGCGCATTCGTAAGATCCTTATCTGAACTTACAACCTTGGCTGAAGCCAATTGTAAAGCCGCATTCCGGTTTGGCGTACGCACTAACTGGAAAGCCTCGTATAGCTCAGAAAAGAGGCCAATGCGCTCTTCCTCCGTAGAGAGGCTTTCGGCATGGCCAATAGCAGCGTCTGCAAAGGGGGCGATATCCTCGGCCGTAAATGGACTACTGTCGTCAGAAAGCCCCTTGGCGATTTCTATTGCCTCTCTAAAAGCAATAATAGCATTTACATGCATGCCCTCACGCTCATATGCGGTGCCGAGCGCGACTTGGATACGGAGAGTCCCAGCCCCTTGTCCAAACGCCTTCTCTCGCGTCTCAAAGGCCTTCTTGAAAAAAGCCTCCGCAGCAGAAAGCCTGCCAAGGCCCATTGCCGAACTGCCTAAGGCAGTCAGAATTTCGCCCCTCCAGTAAAGAGGGGCAACACTCGCCTCTTGAATTGTCAAGAGAGCCTCAGTCGCCAAAATGTTGGCACTCAAGGGATCGCCAAGTTTGAGGTGCATGACCGCGACTTGATTGAGTGCTAAAGCAAGCTCCGCTTTGGCCCCCTCCCCACTCGATTGGCCGAGATCAACTGTACCATCGTCAAGCTCACCGCTAGTTCGTTTTGCGACCACCACTCGCCAAAGTTGCACGGCTGCCTTCGCACTTGCCAAAGCGGCGACGTAATCTCCACGCAGGCCTTCAATATTGGCATTGTAAGATGCCAAGCGAGCTCGGTCCTCGACCCGAGGAGACCGATCTATAATAGGACCTAGTCTTCTTATTAGCGCATCGGCCTCGGAAAATTGCTTGCGGTTAGCCAAGATCATCGCCAAATCCAGACCAAGCATATTGCTGTTCTGATCGTCTTCGCCGTAAATTCTTAATTGAAGGTTTAGCGCTGCCCGAACGGCATTTTCCGCCTCGCGGTACCTGAAGCGTGCATTAGACACGCGTGCTGCCTGCCATAGTTCTGCGACCCTTAAGCGTTCGGCAGCACTACCAAGCCGAACGCCATCACCCCAAAGTAATTTAATTTGCGTCTTCCAATCAAAATCCGGCAATCGAATGGTGGGCGAAAGGGTAAGAGAAAAGGCTGGCATTGAAGCTGCAGGGCCAGTGGCAATCTTGATTGAACCAGACTCGTGCGCGCCTAAATAAACTAGCGGCCATCCATCCGTCTTATCTCGACACCCCAATGCGAACAGACGCTTTCCAGCGTAGTCTATCGTCGAATTTGCAGCGCATGATTGGCGATCCAGGCCCGGGAAATAGTCCACGTACGGGCTTGCAAAAAACTCGTTAGCGTTAGCAAAGGTCAGGTCCTTCGGCACGCTGTCAAGGGCATATATTGAACCAGCATACCTGCCATCACATTGTATGTCATGGGTCTTGAGGAAGTCTCCAGCCCCGATGCGTGTCGAGACCGAGGGCTCAGCCAAGCACTGCTCGCCCACAACCGACTGCACACCTAAGACTTCGGCTAATACTGGGAAACCATTGAAAGAGGGCGCCGCAATTATAGCCGCAAAGCCCAACCTTAAACACAAACACTTCAGATAATTAGGGCTCCAGTAATTGCGGCCTAGTCTGGACAAATCAGCGCTCCTTCATTGCCTCTGAAAACGTCTTGGTTATCGGCTTAGTGAGGTAGCGCATGACGGTGTTATCGCCCGTAATGATTTCTACGCTAGCCGTCATGCCAGGCTGCAAGACTATCGGTTTTTCGACATTTTTTGGCTTCATCTTCGAGATGTCAACCGAAATCCTAACCCTATAATACGTTAACTCTGTGCCCCCCTTCTGCTCCACGAGGGTGTCCGGGCTGACATAAATCACTTCGCCACCCGCCGAGCCAAAAATTGAGGGATCGTATGCATCAAACTTGATAGAGGCCCGCTGTCCTACCTTGACGTAGGCAATGTCAGTCGGGGAGACCTGAGCTTCAACTATAAGCTGACCGCCAGTAGGGACGATGCTGAGCACTTCGTCACCTGGGCGAAGCACGCCGCCTATTGTTGTGAGTATAATGTTCCTGACCAAACCATCAACTGGTGCCTTAATTTCTGTGTCAGCAAGCGCGTCACTACGTTGTGCCAGAAGCTCTCTTGCCGCAACGAGGTCTTCTTCTGTCTTGGTGTACTCAGTCTGCAAGTCCTGAAGATACTTATTGTTTGCATTCACAATTTGCGACTGCAGGTCAGAAACACTGCGCCTGAGCCGCAATATGTCGGCTTTGGAAACATCTCCAGTCTCAAGGAGCGGCATATTCATCTGCAACTCTTGCTGCATCAGGCTCAGCATGCTTTCCAGAGACTTGATCTGGTCACGCAGCGCCTTGCGGCGTTTCTCATAGAGCATGGTCTGATTGGCAACAAAATCCGGATAGGCCTTTACGTCTTCAGAAAATTGGAGAGGCCGGTCGAATAACTCTGCATTGATACGCGCCATTGATGACTTCAATGAGGCCACCTTGCCCCGAGCCTCGTCGACGGAGGCGCGTATCCTGATTTGTTCGAGGCGCACGAGAACCTGGCCCTCTTGGACAACCTCGCCTTCCTCGACCAAGATGTCGCTAATCACGCCTCCATCGTTGCTCTGAAGCACCTGAATACGACCCGCTGGAATGACTTTTCCGGGCGCGCGACTAACCTGATCAAGCGAGACGAAATAAGCCCACACTATTGCTGCAACGAGAAAGACAGAGACGAAGCCTATGATTACTGTCTCAACCTTCACGTCTCGAATTTTTGAAAAGTCAAATTGCGGCATTTTGAGATCCTTGCAAGGTAGAGACACCTGGCCCTAATCAGCCAGAGACGGCCACGGTCGCAGGTCTCTTTTTCTGCATCGCCTGGATAAGTTGCTCTTTAGACTGGTCAGATACAATCTTCCCGCCCGCCATCACAATGACGCGCGTCGCCAGTTGAAGAAGTTTAGGCTTGTGCGTAACGAGTAGCATGGTGTGATCGGCCTGCACTTCGGACTGGAGGAGGGCAAGGACCCTATTTTCTGTATCCTCATCTAGGTGAGAAGTCGGCTCATCCATAATCCAAATACTTGGCTTACAAAGAACCAGTCGTGTGAGGCCCGCAAGCGCCCTCTGGCCGCCAGACAGGCCACGACCTCCCTCGCTGATAGGTAATTCAAAACCCATTGGATGTTGCGCTACAATTTTATCCAATCCGGTCTTCCGTGCTGCATCAGTGAGTTCATCGTCACTCACTTCATCAAGCCCCATGAGGAGATTTTCTTTGAGGGTGCCATTAACGAGCCGCAAGTCTTGCGGCAGGTAGTCGATGTGCCCCTGCAGACACTCCGCATCGATGTGGCGCGCATCAAGGTTATCAATTAGGACGCTGCCCTCTTGCGGCGTATAGAGGCCGCTAATGAGGCGAAGGAGCGTCGACTTGCCCGATCCGACACCGCCGATAATGGCAACTTTTTCCCCAGGAGCAATCGACAAACTCTCGATGGCAATTGGCACCCTTGCACCCTTGTAAGCGAAAACAACTCCCGACAAGTCGAACTTACCTAATAGCTTTTTAGGCTTAAGCGGCTCGGCAATTTCAGCGTTTTCGATGGGAAGCGACATCATGCCATCAAGCATGCCAAGCGCAATTTTGGCATTTGTAAGAGACAACACAATCTGTGGCGCTTGGGCAATCAGCGGCCCATTAATACGGCCAGCCAAGATGGAGCAGGCAATCAGTGCGCCCATCGTAATATTGTTCTCGTAAACTTCAACGGCACCCCAAGCAATCAGCGCAATGTAGGCTATCTGTTGGATAGTGCCGCCAAAAGACGCCGCAACAGCCTGCAAATCCTTTACCGGCTTTTCATGTTCGTGAAGCTC
>CAYYXR010000063.1:0-9717 GCA_964475755.1 uncultured Rhodobacterales bacterium | reverse complement strand
GGCCATGATGGCCGTGGCCGATACAGATGTTTCCCTTGTTTTGTCGGGAACCGGGGATGTTCTGGAGCCGGAAGATGGGCTTATAGGAATCGGATCGGGCGGAGCATATGCGCTGGCAGCCGCGCGCGCCCTAATAGACCGCACAGATATGGACGCCGAGGCAATTGTCCAGAAAGCCATGGGTATTGCTGCAGATATTTGTATTTACACCAACCGCGAAATTGCGATCGAATCTTTATGAGCTCCTTTTCTCCACGTGAAATCGTTTCAGAATTAGACCGGCATATCATCGGTCAAAACGAAGCCAAACGCGCAGTGGCGATTGCCCTTCGCAACCGCTGGCGTCGTCAGCAATTGCCGGACGACCTCAAAGAAGAAGTGCTCCCTAAGAATATTCTTATGGTAGGGCCAACCGGCGTCGGCAAAACGGAAATAGCAAGGCGTCTCGCCAAACTCGCCAATGCTCCCTTTTTGAAGGTGGAAGCGACCAAGTTTACGGAAGTGGGCTATGTCGGCCGCGATGTTGAAAGCATCGTCCGTGATATAACTGAAATTTCCATAAACATGACCCGTGAACGGCTTCGTAAGGAAGTTACGGCCAAAGCAGAACTGGCGGCGGAAGACCGGGTTATCGACGCTCTTGTGGGAGAAAACGCAGGCGAAGACACGCGGCAGAAGTTCCGCAAGATGCTGCGCGAAGGGTCATTGAACGATAAGGAAATTGAGATTCAAGTCCAAGAATCTTCAAATTCATCCATGCCGACTTTTGACATTCCGGGGATGCCCGGTGCGCAATTGGGCATGATGAACCTAAGCGAAATGCTCGGCGGCATGGTGGGAGGACGCACAAAGGAACGGAAAATGACCGTTGCCGACTCCTATGAAATTCTTGTTCGTGAGGAGTCTGATAAACTTGTAAATCAGGACGTACTGATTCGCGAAGCTATTGAAGCCGTTGAAGACAACGGCATCGTTTTTTTGGACGAAGTAGACAAGATCGCCGGCCATGACGGTGTAAGGGGTGGCGACGTAAGCCGGGAGGGTGTGCAACGTGATTTGTTGCCCTTAATCGAGGGCACAACCGTCTCGACAAAGCATGGTCCGGTGAAAACAGATCATATTTTGTTTATCGCCTCGGGCGCCTTCCATTTATCGAAGCCTTCGGACCTGTTGCCGGAATTGCAGGGGCGCTTGCCTATTCGCGTTGAATTGAAGGCTCTGTCTCGAGACGATTTCGTTCGCATTTTGACTGAAACGGAAGCCAGCCTGATCAAACAATACAAAGCATTGTTGGGCACGGAGAATGTTCTGTTGGAGTTTGGCGACGATGCGATTGATGCAGTCGCTGACTTGGCAGCCGAAATCAATAAAAGTGTTGAAAACATCGGGGCGCGCCGGTTGCATACCGTTCTGGAAAAACTTCTTGAAGACATAAGTTTCGACGCTACCGACAAATCGGGTGAAACGTTTAAGATCGATTCCGAATATGTACGCACGCAGGTCGGCGAGCTCGCCCAAAAAGGCGACTTGAGCAAATTTATTCTGTAGGAATTAAACCAACTGAGCACAGTGTTTTAGGTCTTGGAAATTTTGTCCAAATAAGAACCTTATTTTTGCCGGTGTCTTTTGAGCAAAACGTAAAATGCGCCGCTGCCACCATCGCGGATGTTTGCCTGAACGACGGCCACGACCTTTGACCGCAAGCTGGGCTGATTCAGCCAAACAACCAACTCCGCGCGTATTTTTCCGCCGTGCTCGCTTTTACGTCCTTTGCCTGTAATCACTACCACGCAGCGATCGTGCTTGGCGTAACTGCGGTTGATGAAGGCACAAAGCACGGAGTGAGCTTGTGACAATGACATCCCGTGCAAATCTATCTTTCCATCAACGGGATATTTTCCACGTTTGAGTTTTTTTCCGGTGCTCCTATCCAGGCTTGAAACCGCGCCGACTCCTACAGGGCCGAGGTTTTGGTTCATGTCGTGGGCAGCTATTGACGGTGTGACCGATATGCCCTTCATCGCGGCTTTGGTCGCGGGTGGGAGTGGCCGTTTAGCGCTATGGATAGGTTCTTCTGCCGTGATTGAATCTCCGGCGGCACTGCTGGAACGATGAATTGATTTTACGTTGCGCGTGATATGCCGCCAAAGCCGTTGATCGGTTGCGGTTAGATCACGCTTGACCATGGTTTCTTGAACTTGGCCTTGAGAAACAGTGCCTACAAATTTGCATCTTGCGCGCGGGCGGGCGCCTGCGTTTCGTCACCGCGTTGGACCGATTGGAAGGCGTTGTAGTTATCGACGCCTTCCAGTTCCATTTCAGGGAGATATCTCGTTACGAAAGAGCGCCAGTCGCCATCCGGGGCAACGCATCTGGTTTTGTTCATGTAATTGAGTGTCAGAACCAGCCCGCCGATCCTCCAGAGAAGATTCCAGTTGTGTAGATTTTCCGTTGCCGCATCAATTGCGCGGCGGTAGACGCGCTGCGCGATCCAAGGGCGAAGTGCAAAAAGATAGAATATGACGCCCAACACCATCGCTGCCGTGCCCAAGAGCAAATGCACGAAAAACATAAGCGTAAGCGACGCGATTAGAATGAGGAGAAGGGGCCCAATATTTTCCCACGGATTCCAAACCGGCGAGCGCGGATGGTTGAGCCGATCGAAATCGACAAAAATGCTCACCCGATCCGCGTGATATGATTCTATCAGACGGGCGTAGAGGGCGCGGTCGCGCTTTTTTTCACCGGGCTTTGCCGCCAACGTTAATCCAACTCTATTTGCGTGGGCGATCAAGCCGACCGCCAATGGGTATACCCTATCAACCAATACTTACTTGAATCTAAACCAATTTCGGCACAAGTACAAAAAGGCGCCCGTCGCTTTTCATGCGGCCTGCCTTGGAAAATGCCTCTTCCCCGTGGCCCCAGAAAAAGTCTCCACGCACGGGGCCCTTGATCGCCGATCCGATATCCTGGGCAGACATGAGCCGCTGCAGCGGTATCCCATCGGGGTCCGACGCATCGATCCAAACCGGCGCGCCGAGAGGCACAAATCGTGGATCCACCGCAAGGGATCGCTGCGGCGTTAAGGAGACGCCAAGCGCGCCAATGGGTCCGCTTTCGGTTTCACTAGGATTTAGCCGTCTGAAAAATATGTAGCGCGCATTTTGGTTCATGTACGCTTCGGCTTTTTGCGGATGAGCCTGTAGCCACTTACGCACCGAAATCATCGAGCCCTGACCGGGCTTTAGCTCGCCGGCTCGCAATAGAATGCCGCCAATTCCTCTAAAGGAATGCCCGTTATGTCCGGCAAAGCCGATGCGGATAACGTGACCATCGGGAAGAACAACGCGGCCAGATCCTTGAATATGCAAAATGTGTACATCCACCGGATCGTCCGCCCAAACAACAACATCGGCTTCGTTCGCGATTGCGCCTGAGGAATCGATATCTTCACGGGTATAGTAGGACCTGAACAATCCGCCCCGAGCTCCGGGCTCGACGCGCCCCACCAAGCTATCGGGTACACCCAAGTCAAACGCGCTGGTATTGGAAATAAAATCCTTGAGGTTAACGGTAACCAGATCGCGCGGTGGCCCGTATATGGGCGTTTGATAAGGGCCGGTGCGTGTCAGTGAGCCTTTGATATCGGCTTCATAATAGCCGGTGAATGTGCCGAGGTCCGGTGCGGTTTCTTTTGACGTATCCGAAATGCTGTAGGCCGTGAAATGAGAATCCAAGACCGCACGCAGGCTTTCATTGTCGTTAGCGCCATCCAGCGCTGCGCAAGCTGCCGACCAGGCCGCAGCCGTTCTTTCAATTTGACCGGTGCCAATCGTCTCTTCTGCGCCCATGCGCTCAAACCGCCCACAGGAGCGTTTCAGTGCCGGCAGAGCTTCAATTAGTGAATCGCTTGACCAGCCCGGCAAATCTGAGTGGACCACTTCGTCATAAACCACGGCGACCGGCGGCGACGGCGGTGCTTCCTCTTCTTGAGGCGGCGGGGCAGATACAGGCGGCGGGGCAGGTGTAAATTGCAGGGTCAGAACAACGCCAAGGCCCAAGCCCGCCAAGGCCGAAACGGCGGCGAGTATAAACGATTGCTTTGAGAGGGGCGGCCGAGGCGCAGGCACCGTTAGCGCAACGCCTTAGTCAATGCTGCGGGTCGCAACCAGCTGCCAGTTGGGATCGGCGCTGGTGGTATCGCGGGAGAAGGTCCAGATATCGGTGACACTGTCCACATGATCGGCATCACCCTCAATGACGTCGCCCTCGCTGTTTTTGATGATATTGACTTGCTCGGTCTGGAATCGAACGCTAACGACAGCGTGGGTGTCCTTCATTCCAATGTCTTCAAGATTTGGCGGACGCGTTGTGATCAGTTCCGTTTCCATCGTTTCACCGCGTTCCTCCCGATCTTGGATCGCAGACGCAAATTGGGCGTAAACTTCAGAGCTGAGAAGTGATTTTAAGCTGTCCAAGTCATGCTTGGCATAGGCGGCGACAATCATCTCAAACGCGTTACCTGCGCCATCCAGAAACTGTGCAACTTCAAAAGACGGGTCGGCCATCTTGACCTGCACCAGGCCAGATTCCAGCGGCGTGCCTTGATATGCGGGCTCGATGTCTAGGCTGGCGTCAGCCTGCTCACGGTTATTCCGCGGCAAGGGCATGGAAACGACATTGTCCGAGTTGCGGGAGTAAGCCTCTTTTGGGCGCCCATCCCGGTTCGGCTCATGGCCTGTGCGACGGCCCAAGACGCTGCGCAGGCGCAGCACAATGAACCCGGCTACCATAGCCAGGAAAATGACGTCTATGAATTGGAAGCCTTCCATTCAGCGAATGCCAATCATTCAAATAAGGCGCTCACGGCAGGTCTTGTTGCCTGTTGCTCAGGTTCGAATGGCGATGTCAGATCGCGTTCGAACTTCTCAAGCGATGTTATGGAAAATAGGCCCATAACCTGTAAAGGGCAAGCGACCGCGCGAAATTTGAGCGCCGGTGGCGGAATTCGAAGCGCTTGTGTGACCGCGTGAAGCATGTTAGTTCGCACCGCCTTTGGCCGAAGGCGGTGTTCAGCGCCGGAATGCTAAGGCACGGGGCTTAAACGGAGAATCAGATGAGCGAGAGCGATACGCCCGAAGGCGCAGCACAGCCCGGAGCTGGGCAACCCGCAGCCGGACAGCCCGGCGCACCGATCAGGATATTGGGCCAATACATCAAGGACCTGTCCTTTGAAGTGCCAAATGCGCCCGATATTTTCAATTTGCTGCGGCAGAAGCCCCCTGAGATTCCCGTCTCCATGGACACCGCTGTCCAGCACATAAACGCGGGTTCGTTTGAAGTCACTCTGAGCCTCAATCTAGAAGCGACAGTGGGTGATAAGGCCGCCTTCATTCTAGAGCTGATTTATGGCTGTGTAGTCGAGCTCGATCAGAAAACCGTTCCGGAAAACCAAGTCCATCCGTTCCTACATATTGAGGTTCCGCGGCAGCTCTTTCCGTTTGTCCGTCAAATCGTCGGCGAAATGACAGTGGGTGGAGGATTTCCGCCGCTCATGCTGCAAATGGTGGATTTCAACGACATGTACAGACGGAAATTTGCAAATGCCGCCGCCCAGGGAAGTGGCGGCGAACAGTCGGCTGCCGCGCCAGCGTCTGACTCACCGCCGCCGCAGGGATCCTAAGCGCAGGCGCTGGGCGTTTACGCTCTGTTCCAGATCGGATCTTTCAATGAAGATACAAAGGCTGCGTGAGCGGCCTTTTCTTCGTTTGTCGGAGCGTGGGGCCTTGCTGCACGCATTTCGCGCGGGGCCGTCACCTTGACCTCTTCCACTTGTTTTTCCTCTGCGGCGAGTACTAAACCCGGCTCTCGTCCTCCGATAAGCTCCAGGTAAACCTGTGCAAGCAGCTTGGCGTCGAGCAACGCGCCGTGTTTGTCTCGGGCCGAGGTGTCCACATTGAAACGTTTGCACAGCGCATCAAGGCTAGCTTGAGCACCGGGGAATTTTCTGCGGGCCAGCGCAACGGTGTCGATCGTGCGCTCTTTAGGAATAATCTCGCGGCCGGCTTGTTTCAGTTCGGCGTTGATGAACCCGAGATCGAAACTTGCGTTATGCGCAACGATAATAGACTCGGCGATAAATGCTTCAAATTCTTCGGCAATTTCGGCAAACAGCGGCTTGTCGGACAAAAACACCGCAGACAATCCATGCACGGCTTCAGCTTCGGCAGGCATATCCCGTTCAGGATTCAAATAGATGTGATATTCACTGCCGGTGGGAACATGATTTAAAAGTTCGAGACAGCCGATTTCGACAACGCGATGGCCGCTGAGCGGATCCAGTCCGGTGGTTTCTGTATCTAGAACAATTTCACGCATGATGAGTTGATAGCCTTAAACGTGTCTGCGCCGACTGCGCTTGAGCACCTTGAGTACTTTCACGAGGCCGCGCAAGGTTTCCCGCTTTCCTAATCCGGAATAAACGACATGGTCCGCCCGCCGCCGTTTTTCGGCATCGGGCATTTGTCTTTCCAGAATCCCTTTGAATCGTTTTTCGTTCATGCCAGGTCTGGCCATAGCACGTTGTTTTTGAAGAAATTTCGGAGCGGACACGACCAGCGAAACATCGCACATCTGCTCACTGTTGCTTTCAAAAAGCAGCGGAATGTCGAGGGCGACGATTGGCCGGCGTTGGAATGCAGCCTTGAGTAAAAACATTTCTCTTAGTGATCGGGTGCGCGGATGAATGATGTATTCAAGATCTTTGAGCGCGTTTGGATCCGAAAAAACAATATTGCCCAACTTTTGTCGATCAACGCCTTGCCTATTGGTAACGCCGGGAAATCTCTCTTCTATCAATTTACAAATTTCGCCGCCGGGTTTCATGAGGTGGTGTACCGCGGCATCGGCATCAAAAACCGGTACGCCGAGCATTTTCAGTAAATGCCCCGCGGTGCTCTTGCCCATAGCGATCGACCCAGTCAGGCCAATAACGATGAATCGTCCTCGCATCGAGCGTCGTATGAATTTTTTCGGATTTTGCGTCGTCATCTCAAGGTGCCGAAAGCACGTGTCGCCGCAATTCTTCAGTCACTTCTGGTTTATAGCCAAACCATTTCTCGAAACCCGGTTGTGCCTGAAACAAAAGCATACCCAACCCGTCAACACATTTTAGACCGCGCGCTTTTGCATTCGCCAATAGCTCAGTCTCAAGCGGTGCATATACGATATCGTTCACCGTGCAATTTTCCGTGAGAGAAGAAATATCGAAAGCCAATGAAGGCTGGCCGGTCATTCCAAGCGTCGTTGTATTCACCAAGAGCGTCGCGTCCGAGGCTGCTTTTTCTTTATCATCCCAATTGCAAACTTCGATCTTTCCTCCGAGATGCGCCTCCAACGCTTGTGCTTTATCTCGCGTTCGATTGATCAACCGAATGTTGGGCACGCCCGCATCCAACAATGCAACGCAAATGGCACGGGCCGCACCGCCCGCGCCTAGCACTGCAGCGGGTCCCGATGTTGCCGAGTAGCCCGGAGCGCCAAGTCTAAGATTTTCCATAAACCCGTAGGCGTCGGTGTTGGTTCCCGTGAGTTTGCCGCTTTTTGAAACGAAGACCGTATTGACCGCGCCTATTTTTTTAGCTGGTTCCAACACTTCATCCATGAACTCAAGCGCACGTTCTTTGTGCGGAACAGTTAAATTGACGCCTATGAAACCATTTTCCGCAAGTTCTTTGAGGCTAGAACTAAGGTCATCTGGTGCAACCGCCAGGCGTTCATACGATCCGGCTATGTTGTATTTGGACAACCAATAGGTATGAACAACCGGCGACTTTGAATGGGCAATCGGCCAGCCCATAACTCCAGCTTTAACGGCACTCTGCTGATCCATTAGGTTTGCACCACGTCGTGTCCACGCAGGAACGACAGTAACTCAAGCAGCGGTAACCCGAGGATTGCAAAAAAATCCCCCTGTATCCGGCTAAATAATTGAATTCCTTCACTTTCCAGCTGATACGCCCCGACTGATAAAAGCGCTTTCTCCCCTACCTGAGCAATATAGCGTTCAATAAATGCGTCGGAGAAATTGCGCATCGACAGCTGCGGCGACGCATTGAAATGCCAAATTCGCGCTCCGTTTTGGGCAACGACAACACTCGTTGCAAGCGTATGTGTTTGCCCGCGAAGTTTAAGCAAATGCGATTTCACACCATTCATATCAGCCGGTTTATCGAACCAATCTCCATTGCATTCCAATAATTGGTCAGCGCCAATGACGAGAGCGTCGGCATTTGCCTGAGAAATTTTAACGGCTTTGAGCTCAGCAAGCGTTTCTGCACATTGCTCAGCCGTCGCATTTTCAGCTTTCAGGGAATCTTTGATACTGTTCTCATCAACGTTGGCAGGAATCGGCTCAAATGAAAGGCCGGCCGCCTGTAAGAGCTTGGCGCGGCTCGAACTCGCGGAGGCCAATATCATTTTTGGAGATTCTGAAGACAAGGAAACCAAAGTCATTCGTGAGCTACATGCCTTTGGTTGTAGAGCTGAATTATTGTAGCGGCTGTTTCCTCAATTGAACGTCTGGTGACATCAATAACCGGCCAACCATATTTGGTGAACAATCGGCGTGAGGCGACAACTTCATCTCGTACTTTATCCAGGTCTGCATACTCCTGAGTTCTGTTGTCGTTCATGATTCTCAGCCGGCTTTGCCGGATGTCGCTCAGACTTTTCGGTTCACGCGTGAGCCCGACAAAAAGTGGTTTCTCAGCCCTGGCTACATCCTCAGAAATTTCAACCCCTGGAACCAGGGGAATATTCCCCACTTTAAATCCCCGATTGGCCAAATACATACAGGTTGGCGTTTTTGAAGTTCTGGAAACGCCCACTAATATTATGTCGGCGTCGGCCATCGTTTGCAGAGATTGGCCATCGTCATGCTGGACCGCAAAATGCATCGCATCAATTCGATTAAAATAGTCATCATCCATCACATGTTGCTTGCCGATTTCGGTTCGTGCCTGTTTTTCAAAGAACCTTGACAATGCCTGCATCACAGGATCGAGAGCCGAAACACACGGCAAGTGCAATTCTCTACATGCGCGTTCCAACTGACCACGTATTTTAGGATCAAGCAGCGTAAATAGTATGAGGCCGGGAGAGGTTTTTACACCTTCGACAACACGTTTCATCTGTCCAGGTGTTCTGACAAGCCACCAAAAGTGCTCAACGACGTTGATATTCTCGTACTGAACAAGACATGCTCGGGCGATGTTTGTGACAGTTTCCCCTGAAGAGTCGGATACAAGGTGCAGATTAAATTTAGGCTCTTCCATAAGTGAACTTATCCCAATTGTGGAAGACGATAAGCTTGCGGGGAAAACAGGTCGATTTTAACAAACCAACTAAATTTATCTTCAGTCAGCTATGATTCATTCAACATTGTCTTCGATGTGGAACTTCCAAGAAATAGAGGGTGAATCACTTTAATAAATCCAGCAATTCTTTGTCTTGCCCACACTGTGCACATTTTCCTTCTGGCATAAAAATCTAATATAAATCAGGCGCTACAGTTGTTTTCCATATTTCTATTCACTGTATTCAAATCAGATAGTTGGTAAGCTTCCTATTTGTTGAAATCACTTGAATTACCTTATTCCCCACTTTGCACACGCCCAACTAAGTACTACTTCTTTTTTATTATTTAAGATTATT
>CAYYXR010000062.1:0-10163 GCA_964475755.1 uncultured Rhodobacterales bacterium | reverse complement strand
TATTAAATATATTTATTAATATTTATTTAATATTGTTTAAAAATTATTTAATATCTATATTATAAAAATATGCAAACCACCGACCCATCTAATAATGAGGTAGAAGAAATTGACATTGATAAATTATTAGACACCATTACCATGCAAACTGATTATACAAGAGAGATGGCATTAGAAAAACTTAAGACTCTTAACTATGATTGTATGAGCGTAATTAGAGATTATCTTGGAACCAATAACAAAAAAACTAAACCTAAAAGCTTAAATCAGCAAATATACAGTGAAATTAGACATCATCTCTATTAGCTAAACATAATCTAAGCAAAATCTATTTAATTAATCTCAATATCTGGACTACTTTTCCTGTATGTCTATTTTTTGCATGAATGTTACCACGTTTATCAATGTGATGTATGTATAATTTAGCAAATTGTTTTGCATCTTTTTTTGCTAAACTATTCATTGCATCACCACACATCTGACAACAGGTCATTAATCTATATTGACGGCCATTATATTTTAATACATGTTTTATCGCTGTTTTGGCATAACGACCATTATTGTCAGGAACCATGTGTGGACAACATGCAGTAAATTTACGCGATTTACATGAACGATTTTTTGTATTTACTAAACGTTTTTTACCCGAGCGACCTCTTTTAAGAGTTTTAGCCATATATTATATCGAAAGATTTAAATATTATATCGATATAATATTTATTCATAATTGTATAACCATAAATATTTCCTTATGAATATTTATTAATACTATAACGCATATCATTATTGCTCATACTATTTTCTTCAAATAACTCTGGAAATATTCTACTCTGTGGTTTATTTGCCACTATTAATAAATTATCGTCTGTAAAATGTTGCCGATATTCTTCTATTGTTAGATTTCCACAATACTTATCTAGTGTATAATACGGATTTGGCGCAGGTTTAATATTGTGCTTATATTTATATATAGCTCCATAGATATAATTTATTAAACTATATCTCTCAAATTTTATACTACTATCGATATTCTCGTTCATTAAAAAACTTGTCGCACATTCAGGTGAACAAAAACATCCATAGACATTTATATGTTCATGTTGAATACTTTTTGGTATATATATGTTTGCTGTATTGAATTTACATGTGCACCAAAAACATGCCGATTTATTGTCACAAACATTATTATGTAATTTATGCGACAATTCTTTTAATTTTTGAGAGATTATTTTCGAATTTATCTTATTTGGTTCATTATCATCTGACGTATTTTGGTTAATACCGACTTTATCATTTGCCTTTGTACTTGATGCGATTACATTTTCTGTACCCGTTTCTACTTCTATTTGTATAAATGTTTGCATTGCATCATTTTTAATTACTTTTTTATCCTCACTATTTTCTACAGCATCATTAATTAATGTAAAATTTGATTTAAAAAAATCATCATTATTATCATAATTCTCAACTTGAATAACTGTAGGGTCATAGCTATCTCCACTATTGAATGTATTATTAACATCTTCTATTGTACATTGTAAATGCATTATAATATTGGGCATTGTATGAACAAATTTCTCTGTTAATATTGTATTTTGTATAATCTTTCCTCCTTTTGGTTTTCTTCCTCTTTTCTTAGGTAAATTATTTGAAATATCCGATATTGTAGTTGCTACTATAACATCTTGAACCAAATTTTCTGATATATCTGTTATATCTGTTATAGGTTTATTCTTTGGTTTCCTCCCCCTCTTAGATTTAATCATTATAAAAAGTTATAATTAAAAATGTTAATAAAATTTAAATTGTTTTAAAATAGTATTTAACTTAATGACGATTATATTCTAGATAACATTTTCTACATACAGGTATGTAATTATCTGTACCTATTACAATCTGTGCTGTACCTCCTGTAATTCTATGTGTAAACATAGAAGGTCTGCAACAGCCATCTGTGCTACATTTACCTTGTAGTTTTGTAACTGTTGTGGCATAGGGTACTAAGTCGAGTAGTTCACCAAAACGTTCTACTTTAAAATCGCTATCTAAGCCACATAGATAAATATCTATGGTTTCGGCTGTATCTAGAACTGTGATAACCCATTGCTTTAAGCCTTGAAAAAGCTGTGCTTCATTTACAAATATTGCTCGCGTTTTTTTTGGATCATATTGGATTGTGTTTAAATCTGAAACTCCACAACACCTTTCACTGTCGCTATCATGAGTTAACATATCATCTGCGCTATATCGTTCTGCATCCATTTTATGATTGATTAACAAAAGATTATCGACTGGGAAACGGTCGCAATATTCGCGATATGTTTGTATTAATCTAGTTGTTTTACCTGAAAACATAGGCCCAACTACCAAATGTAGTGGCATTAAATATATATAGATACAAATATTTATATCGATTCTAAAACATTCAATTTTTTTGTTAATCTTATTTTATTTAACTAATAATCAAAATAAGATTAAAGAGTATATTTATCTTCTCTTTTTTGTATGTTTTCGTTTTTTTGTATGTTTTCGTTTTTTTGTTCTATGTTTTCGTTTTTTTGTTGCTCGTGATTTTCTATATTTTTTACCACCACTCACAGACCCCACACGACGAGTGTCTCGTTTCAGGGTGGGGGGGTATATGGGTTGGTGTTGCTGGAGGCCAAACCTAAGCCCCTCACGATGAGCGATACCGTGCGCTGGACGCGAGACCGTGCGCCTTGGGTCCTGCGCCTCGAGCGACTTGAGCTCCGGCGGCAGCTCGCTCGTTGTCTCGGCATCCTCTGTCGCCGTCGCATCAGCTGGCCCCGCCTCGGGCGTCTCTCCTGTACCCCCCCAGTGCCCAACGCCTCTTTTTCTTAAATTTCTATTCTTAGCAATAATTTTTCTTGAATACGCCATTTATAATATAATTAAATATTTTAATTAAATATTTTAATAACTACTAAATATTTAGTTGTTCCTAGACTAAATTTAGTTGCACTAGAAGCAGTTCATTTTCTTACTTTTAAAGTTTTAGTCATTATATAATATATAATTAAAATAATGAAACATCATTCTGAAGATTATAAATTAAGCGCTGTCAAAGTCCTCAATCATTTAATGAAATTTATAAAACAATAAATGATATAATTTCAACAAAGATAAAATCAAAGCATCTAGAAAATTTATAATTGATTATTCGGTTTTGTCTCATTTTTATTTTCGGTCGGTGTAATATTGTAAAATTAATGTCCTTATTTTCTTCTAAATTTTATAATACTTTCAATAGAATATAATTATTGTACAGTTACAACTTTAGCTAGATTTCGCGGTTTATCGGGATTAATACCTTTCAATAATGACAATCTATATGATAAACATTGCAATGCTACTGTAATATTTATCTCTCCATAATATTCTAGTGTATCTATTGTAATACAACGAACATTCTGTGAACGCGCTATGACTCTCTCTTGTATACTTTCTGTATTTGTAAATACTATAATATTTGCTCCGCGTGCAAATATCTCTTCAAAACAATTCATCATTACTTGTTCAGTATCACTAGTTATTATTAAAATGACTATACTCCGTTCATCTAACAATGCAAATGGGCCATGTTTTAACGCTGATCCACTAAAACCTTCTGCATGTATATAACATATTTCTTTAATTTTTAAGCTTATCTCTCTAGCCACTGCAAAATAGTTTGATTTTCCCAGTATAAATAAACTTTGATTATTATTTTCCATTATATATTCTGCAAGAGCTTGTATTTTATCATTTAAAACACTAGATTTTAACTGTTGTGATACTAATGGTGAGAGATTTCTTAAATTTTTTATAATATTTGTTCTCCTTATTGGATTTATTTTATTAAAATATTGAGAGAAGAAAAGACTAATTAAGGAAAGAACTATAACCATAGATGTAAAACTTTTTGTTGATGCTACACCTACCTCGCGTCCGGCATTTAAATAAACTCCAAAATCTACCGCATTTGCTATCTGACTGTCTACTTGATTTATTACTCCCAATGTTATACAATTTGTGGTTCGCAAAATATCTATTTTTTCACAAAGATCTCTTGTCTCTCCTGATTGGCTACATAATATAACCAAAGTCTGGCCTTGTGTTGATATATTTTTTTTACTGAATTCACTGGCATCATAATAGTTAACACTTGAGAAATTACAATTATTCATTACATAATTTGCCCCTATCATTCCAGCATGCATACTAGTTCCACAACCAAGTATTATTATATGATCTATATCTAATCTATTAGGGTAATTTTGGACTAGACTAGTTAGCCCTCCTAATTTAATCTGATCATCTGCTATTCTACCTCCATAGTTTATAGCTCTTAAAATACTTTCTGGTTGATTAAATATTTCACTCTCTGTATAGTGTCTATATTCACCTTTAATTGTGGTATCCGGTTCTATTTGTTTTGACGTTGATTGTAAATTATCACAAATGTTTGAATTTCCACTAAGTGTACTACATATTACAATATTAGTATTTCCACCATCTATTCTATATAGTACTCCATTCTCTAGTGTTACATAGTTATTTACAAGCCCATTAAATCCTGCTATCTCAGATGTACATATCTTATATTCACTATTTTGTCCATAAACTAATGGGCTTCCATTTCTAATGGCATATATTGTAGATGGATACATAGGCGACATTATTCCCAATGCATATGTTCCAGAGAGTTTTTTACAAGTTTCTAGAATAGCTTTCTCCAAATCTTTTGTCACGGTTAACTGATATGCTATCATATTTGCTACTACTTCACTATCTGTTTCACTGTATGAATGTATATCGTTTGACTGGAGAAAATCACGCAAATCTGCATAATTTTCTATAATACCATTATGGACTAGAACTATATTCCTGTTATAGGAATAATGAGGATGAGCATTTGTACTATTTCTTGCACCATGCGTAGCCCATCTAGTATGACCAATGGCACAATCCGATTTATATTGTCGCGTTGAATACTCTCGTGTTAAGAGATCAAAACAGTCTTCATCTCGTGTAGAAGCATGTTTTTTTATCTCGATATTTGAATGTTCTTCGATCGGTTGATATGCTATTCCAACCGAATCATAACCGCGATTTTGTAGTTGTTCTAGACTAGATATAGTAATCGGTATCACATCACCAGATATAGAAGAGACTAATGTTATTCCACACATTAAATAATATTTAATAATTAATAAATACTATTTAATATATATTTTTTCTTGATTTTTTAGATTTTCTATGTTTTTTTGGTTTTCTTGATTTTCTCATCTTTCTGTGTTTTCTTGATTTTCTTGACTTTCTAAACTTTCTGTGTTTTCTTGATTTTTTACCAGCTATTAATGGCTCGCGTGGCGCGCGCTGCGCATGTGGCGCGCGCATCTCCGCCGCTCGCGCCTCCGCCTCCTCCGCTGCCGTCCTCGCCGCCTCCGTTTCCAGTTCCACTCTGCTAGCCAAAACCGCCTGCCTCCCCATCATCATACTATATCCTTTAGGGTTCTGTTTTTTCAGATACTCTGCCTGTGCTCTCAAGCGTTCTTTCTCTAAGCGTTCTTCCTCTGTAGACATTTATATATATTTATATATATAATATATTTTTTTCTAAAAGAGTAAAATAATAATTTACTCTTCTAATTTTTCTTTTAAATAGCTATTATTACATAAACGTTTTATTATTTTATCATCTACGCTATCTATATTTTCGCTACAATTTCGTATCAAGTTTATAAATTCTTCTTGTTTTGATTCATCTTTTTCATAATCTGGATTGTCATCCATCCATTTCTTAACGCTTCTGAATTGCGCTGATGATATCTCTCTCAGAGCAGATTTTATACGCGATTTATCTCCATCTTTTTCCCAAACATTATTATCTTTAATATATAATGTCTCTCTTTTTAAATCTGTACAATGCAACGGTCTCTCATAAAGTGAAAGTTTGTTCATATTTTCAATAAATACATTTGATATACCTTCACTTAATCCTTTATCGCGTGTAGTTAAAAGATTATCTAGAGAAACTTCTATCTGCTTTATAAAATCATGCATATTTATAGCATCTTTACATTGTTCATTTAAAAATATGTTTACATTAAAGCGCTGTTTAATGTTAGTATTATTATTACCCACTTTTGGTATTAACTCGCCTATCTGATCCTGTTGTTTTATAAGCAGGTTTTTAAACTCCGCATTTTGATCCATTAATCTAATTATCATACTATGATAATCTATATTATCTGTGTCTAATTGTTTTATATTATTATCGGTTCTCTTCATACCTTTTTTTCCAGTTCGTCTATCGCGACATGATAATTTGATATTATTATTATTACAGCTATTAGGCTCTACTTTAATGCATTTCTCTCCATTATTTGCAATAGATTCCATATCGTCAACATTATTTTGAACTTCTAGACATTTATTACATTTTTTACGGTGATTATATAATGACGCACGATATGGGTAAGACTTTCCACATTCGCATATATATTTTTCGATATTATCCTGTTGCAACTTTTCATAGTATTTTGTTGTATTTTCATGTTTACGTGTCAATAAATGTTTTTGAAAATTATTTTTGTTACGTGTTTTGTATTTACATGCTTCACATGTATAATCCTTTGCAACAATTAGCAATAAATCGTTGTATTTCATTGTATATTTATACAACAAAAAAGTTGCCTAAATCCTTTTTTTTCATCAATTTTTGGGCATGGTCACAACTTTTTTTCACCATTTTTTCAACTTTTGTCTAGGTGTTCAGTAATAAAAGTAAAAAAGGTGCATTTTTCAAAAAAATTTTATATAATTTGTCAAAATTTTTGAAAATGGACAAAATAAAATGTCCAATTCCGAAAAAATTGGCAAATATTTTTTGAGAGATTTTTGCACTTTTTGAATTATGGTGTCATGATCTAATTTTTATATATATTATACATTACATAATATGGTTTATAATATATATTCAGATATATAAAATATTGACACCATTATTTTATATATTTTATTATGTATGAGAGTGAGAGGATGTTCTGAACTGAGAGAACATATATGAAAATATTCTATTTATGTAAGCAAAGAAAGTTTCATCTTTATATGTAGTATCATCATCACTCAATTCTACAAGATAGAGAGATATTGGATCTTTTTCTATGAGTAATAAAACATTTATATATATAGAAAAAATAAAGATGTTTTCTAGTATATAGAGTCTTCGAGATATCGAACTTATTAGTAACATCTGAATAATATCTAGAGAAAGTATTCCAATCCTCTTAGAGTTAAAGTTAAAAGTTACTAGATGTAAACCACTAGTAACTATTAATGATGACATGGGCGAAATATTAATAATTCTACTTATATATAGAATTGTCCACAACTGAATATATCTACAATATGCTAATAACTGTACATGAGGCATTAAACAAGGTCGTATATATTTATATAATTATTTTTTTAGATTGTTTATATGTGTACTACATCTATTAAAGAAATCCATTACTTGACGATTATCGCCAGTATTTACTGAATCATTGGGTACATACCATGGTTCCTGCTTTGCATTTCCATAGTATGCAAATAGCGCCGGAATACCATTCAACATTTTGTAGCGCTTATACACCATATATAAATCTATTGTCTCATCAACATCTACTACAATAGGCTGAATATCATTACTACATAGATTAAAATAGTTATTACAAATAGCATCAATCCCTTTACATGGTCCACACCATTCTGCTGTAAATCGTAATATAATAACTTTATTTGGCTCTAATTTGCTTAACATAGTTTTAAAGTCTTCTAGTGTAATGTCGTTGATAACTTCAGGCATTATAAATATAATTATTATTAAAATTTTATATATATTTCTAATAATAATTAAAAGTTAATAGTGCAAGTTTTTATAATAATATAATAATGATTCTAAACCAAAACGGTCTTAATTAAATCTGATATGATTGTAGTATTTTCACCTTTATTTGGATTAAATTCAACTATATCCATAGCAATAAGTTTCTCACTTTTTCTAATACTATACAATACTTCCTTTAATTCTACACTAGATAAACCGTTTGGTATAGGTGTATTTACATAACTAAATTCATCTGGATTTAATACATCTAAACTTAGACTCAAATAAATTTTGTCAAAATTCTCCAACCATCCTTCCAAATTATTTATACTCTCCAATATACACATATTATAGTCAGTAAATCTCTTAAATTCACAAGAATCTAGATCACGTAAGCCATAAAATCCAAATTGATGCGGTTGCAATTCTCCACCAAACGATAACATAGGTAATGTATGTCTACATAATATAGAAACAGTAACTCCATGTAAAAATCCAGTCTGAGATGTCTCTATTGTGTTAAAATCAGCAAATGCACTACACCATAACACGCCCATGCGTTGTTTTTTCATAATTGCATAATCATTACATGTTGATACAGTGGATGCAGAAATAGTATGATCACCACCTATTATAAGAGGAAATATGCCTCTATCAAGTGTATTCCACACATGAAAATAACCATCACCTAACACAGTACGCAGATGATTGCGCTCACTAGTAATAGTATAATTATCAACAATATTTAAAAAATTCAAATCTCTATTTATTAGCTCAGGTGCACGATAAGAGCCTGGAATATTAGCACCCCTATCGAAAGGAAAATTTATAGTGTTTACTAATAAACCGATGGAAAGAGTTATCAAATAAAAAACCATTACCTATATATCTATTCTTATCTTAAGTTTAAATATATTTAAATATAATATCTCTCCGGGATTAAATATCTATTACAACCGGACAATGATCAGAACCTTCTGTTTCTGATAATATTAGTAATTCACGTATTTTATCATATATCTCTCTACTTGCTAAGAAATAATCAATCCGCCATCCATTCGAACCAGAACGTGGTTGTTTAAGAAAGTTACTCCAGTAAGTCGAAGCCCGTGTATCAGGATTACGCTCACGAAATACATCTACCATATTCAGCGACTCTAGATGCATTTCAATACCACTACGCTCACTATCTAAAAATCCAGGAACGCAATTTCGCTTTCTATGTGGATCTACAATGTCATTATCAGTGCGAGCAACATTTAAGTCGCCACATATAATAACCGGTTTTCTAATAGTCGTCTTAATACTGTCTGTAGCATCCCTAAATTTAATATCCCATTCTCTCCTAAAAATCTCCCTCTTGCTTCCAACTTTCTGAGAATTAGGAACATACACATTTACTATGACAAAATCCTCAAACTCTAGAGCTACTGTGCGCCCTTCCTCGTCAAAATCATAATTAGTTAATTGTCTAACCGGTTTAATCGCAGACCAAATACATGTTCCACTGAACCCACGACGCTGTGTAGTACCCATTGAGTTGTTCCAAAAACGATAAGGATATCTGATATCTATTTCACATGGCAAGGTAATTTGTTCAGGAGTACATTTAGTCTCTTGTAAACAAACAATATCAAAATACTGATAATAGTCTCCATTAGGAGTTGCAAATAGCAGACGCATCAATTGATCATTTTTCATCCGAGCACGAAGACCAGCAACATTCCAAGAAACAATTTTCATACTTGTAAAGAGATATAGATATAATCATTTATATCTTTTAACAAAATGATTATATCAATTTTTTTTATATAGGGGAAAAGTCGATTACTTTTTAATAGCATTATAGAAGAAAAAGGCTAAAGAAGCTCCTAAAATTTGGGCTAAAACATAATAGACATATTTTGTCAACGATAATTTTTTATCCATCCAGAACATAGTAGATACAGCAGGATTAAAATGACCTCCGGAAACTTTTCCACCAAAATAAATCGCAGCGGCTAGAGTTAGGCCTATTGCCAGACCACCCATAGAACCTAAAGAACTACTCTGTATAATAACAGATAGGAAAATGAATGTGCCAACTAACTCAACGAAGAAATCCAACATTTTATATAATATTTTGATAAAAATTTGATAAAAATTTGATAAAAATTTGAGAAAAATTTGATAAAAATTTGATAAAAATTTGATAAAAATTTGAGAAAAATGTGAGGGAATTTGAAATTATTTTATTTATTTTATTTATTTTATTTATTTTATTTATTTTATTTATTTTATTTATTTTATT
>CAYYXR010000061.1:0-10348 GCA_964475755.1 uncultured Rhodobacterales bacterium | reverse complement strand
TCGGATATAGGCAACTGCGCCGTTGACCTATAGGTTTAGTGTCGAGTTATGGCTACGTCGCGACATGGCGTGACATTCACCATGTCGGTCCGCAGTACCCCGACATGCTAGATGTCGGCGAGATGTCGTGAAGTGGATGAGTCCGACATTCCCCAATTGCGTCTTTCATGTCGTTGAGCGATGGTGCTCAACGGGTGAACAAATGCAAAGTTCGAGCATACCGATGACAACCTGCCCCACCTCCGTTCAAGAGCCAACTTCCGAGCTGTTGAACCTCCATCGAATTTCCAACAAGCGCGCAACGCAAGGCAACCACATCCTTCGGAATGCAGGGTGTTGCTCAAGTGATGGCCGCTCCGTCAGCACAGCCAAGAGCATTTCCGAAGTGGCGAGGCTGAGATCTGGCATCACAAGGTTGACACTAACCCGTTTCTGCGGTTTGTATTCGTCCGATGACTCAAGAAATCGAATGATGTAGGCACATTCCGTTTGGAAGAGGCGGTTCATCTCAGATCTGAGCTGATGTGGAAGTCCGGACGGCCGTCGACCTCGTTGTATGAAGGACTCGTCTGGAGTGGCACCGAGAACCCTGCTAGAGCGTCTTCCCTTCGGGCCTGGTTTCCTTCGTAGATGCTCAACGTAGTCCGCAGACAACCGTAGCGTTCGTAAGGAGTTCGCCGGGTTGTGCCGGGATTCCCAAGCCCTCCCATGTTGGACGCCATGCGCATTATGCTGGGCTCTCTTACAGTACAGTCTGCCTTTCAGGTCCTCCCAAGACGGCCTCACGTGCAAGTTAGAGTCCACGCATGGCGCCAAATGCTCAAGGCCTAAAAAACCACCATAAAAATAAGCATGAAATTGTACTCGCCTTCGCGGTACTGCATTGGTTTCAAGGAAGAATTAAACCCTCAGGAATAGGATACATAACCGAGGAAGAGGAATGCACACGAAAACCGTCCAAAGAGCACAATCTGAACAAACGAATAATTCCCACGGAGGCGATGAATGATGGTGAGTTACTCTGCACAGGGCAGCATCATCCTTGACAATGGGGTCAAGAAAACCAAGAGGTCTGGCTTCGGCGAATCGGGTTGCACGTCGTTGCAAAACGCGAAGCGGCACGTGCTGAAAGGATTGGCGAACAAGCTCCGCGCCTACCACGAGGGGGTCGAAGGGTGGGTTGAATGGCGTGACCTGTCATCTTCAGAGCAACAGGCTTGGCTGGACAGGGTGGCCTGCACCCTCCGATGGGATGAACTCAACGGCGGTCGAACGGCAAACATGCACACCGTTCATGCTGACGTTCTTCTCGCTGCAATGCGTGGCGCCGCCCCATGATGCTGAGATTCACAAAGGGCAAGACCCAGATTTCCCTGAATCAGTCTTCTACCAGCTGATCGCTGATTCGGGTTCTCGAAATGAACTGGTCTTATTCGACAGTCGTGAACACGACTTTGCCACGGAAGCGGGGAGGTAGCAGGTCTCCGTCAATTGGACAATTGGTTCCTAAGATGTGAATGCTTGATGTTGTCATGTCATCTACGTGCTTGATTATCTCGTCTCGAGTAAGGATGACATGGGTGGTTCCTCCTGAGGTACGGTAAGTGTTCATCTGTTCGTCGTCAACAAGCAAACTGTAATCGTGAGGCTGGCAGGGTACACACGCTTTACACACGGGACACGTAATGACCACCGACCACTGCTCCACCATCTCGGTCTCACCGTTGGGCAGCAGCATTTCCTCTTGACCGTCATGAGTCCAGACACCCTCCTCAAGAGGGAAGGAGACGAGCGCTGTGCCGCAGGCACACTTCCAGTTTTTTGCCACGTTCTCGCGGAGAATCCGCTCCTCCGAACTCCGCTCTTCAGGGGTCTTTGCCGCGACATCAACAACTGTCACGTCGCTCTCGTCGACACGCCATCCGATGGACTCCACGAGTTTGCGCATGCGGATGCGCGCTTGTGCCGCGATGGCTGTGTTTTCCTGCACACCGAGCATAATGGAGTCGTCGCCCGTGCGGACGTAAGACAGGCCGAGGCCCGCCGGTTGCCACAGGCCGCCTTCGCGCAGTCGATTCAGGATGGTACGAACAGTGTCTTCAGGTGTCTCGCTCATTCGATCCCCGCCATTTGTTTACCCTGCAACACTGGTCAGTCTTTGCTGGCTTCGTAATCCTTCAACATCTGCTCAAGCTCTTCCAGGTCGCTCATGATCTTGGACTCTAGCTCCTTGAGTTGGGCGATGATTTCGAGCGGAGGGTCGTACTGGATGGGCTCGTAGACGATCTCCTTGTACCGATTGAGGGAGAGGTCGTAATCGTTGGACTCGATCTCACTTCGGTCCACAAAGAAGGATTGGCTCGTTCGGTCGTTCTCTCCGTTCGGGTCCAAGTTTGCCCAGGTTTCAAGCAAGGCTGGGATGTCGCATTCCTCGATTTCATTCCGCTTGTCGTCGAGGCTAAACCCGTCCGCTTGCATGTCGTAGAACCACACCTTGTCGGTCGTGTCCCCCTTGGTGAAAATCAGGATACCTGTGGACACTCCTGCGTATGGCTTGAACACGCCTGAGGGGAGCGACACCATGGCCTTCAGGCCGCATTCATCGATCAACAGTTTTCTGAGGGCTTTGTGCGCGCCACTGGACCCGAAGAGGACGCCGTCGGGGACAATCACGCCGGCACGACCGCCAGGCTTGAGCATCTGCATGATGCGGTCCACAAACAGCAGTTCTGTCTTGGTGGTGTTCAGTCGAGCACCGTCCCATATGTCGCCTTTGTCGATGCTGCCCGTGAACGGGGGATTCGCCAGAACGATGTCGTACTTGTTCGCCTCAGTGTAGGCTTTTGACATCGTGTCCTTGTACTGAAATCGTGGGTTCGAAAGACCGTGCACCATCAGATTCATCACGCCAATGCGCACCATCGTTGTATCAAAATCGAATCCGTAAAATGAGTGGTTACGAAGTACGTCCCAATTTCGCTCACTCGTGATGAGGTCTCCTCGCGTGCCGTGTACCAAGCCTAGCCGGTCGGTGGTCAGCAGGTGTTCTGACGTATTGGTCGCAAGCACCCGATGGTAGGCTGCAAGGAGGAACCCACCCGTGCCGCCTGCGGGGTCGCACACTGTCTCGCCAAGTTGGGGGTCAAGCATGGTGGCCATCATTTGGATGATGTGCCGGGGAGTTCGAAACTGACCGTTTTTCCCAGCGCTTGCGATTTCAGATAGGAATTCTTCGTAGATATCGCCCTGGACGTCATGGAAGGTTTGCCCCTTCTCTTCTTCTGCAGCTATCAGGTCATAAATACGGTCAATCGTGCTGACCATGTCCACCATCAACGATCCACGTGGAATGATGAACACGGCATCCTTCATCGCTTGTGCAAAGAGGTCACCTTTTTGCGACACGTCTTCTTTCATCCACGGAAACACAACGTCTCGGACATGGGTGAGCATCGTATCTCCATCGAGGTGTTTAAAATGGTCCCAACGACAGTTTTCTTTGCCGTTGAAAATTGATGCATGCGTTTGCCCAGTGAATTCTGCTCTCTGTCTCGCATCTTCATCCATTACCGAAAGCCGTCTCATATAGAGGAAGTATGAGATTTGTTCCATGGCGTTCAATGGGTTGGCGATCCCCCGTGACCACAGGGCGTCCCAGAGTTTGCTGATTTCGGATTTCATTTCTGGTGTAATGCTACTCAATTTATCAGCTCCTGTCGTAGTGAAAATCGAAGCTCCATTGCGGGTTTCATCATCGATGGAAAACTGCTCGTCTTCTCCAGGATTGAGGAGAAGGCGTCTTGGAGATCTCGTGGTGGGCAAATCAAATCGAATTCTTTGAGATACTTGAAATGGCGGGAATATCCAACATCTGGGAGCGGTAGGTTCATGAGGAGTTGGAAAAGAAATACGGGATTAAACAAGTCAGTATTTGGAGAAAGTACTTTCACGCCATCTGCTCCTAGAGCAAATGGAAAATCGACAAGTTGCAATGACTTTGTATGGTCTCCAAACAATATTGTAGGTTTTGTTGTGATACATTCTAATTCCAAATTGTCAGTCCAACCTGCGATTAGTTTCCTTCCTTGGTCGATAATAGGAAGTTTGCCATCCATTTGGTAGTGCTTCTGCGGAATCTTTGCGTGCCCTCCTGTGTTATCTGAAACACAATTTTTGAACGGCTGTTGATCCCAATCCACGTTAACAAGAGGATTGCCGAACATCTCGAAAAAAAGCGATTGACTCATTTCTCTACGCAGAACGCGTGCTCTGGCCGATTTTTTCATAATTCCATCCGCTTTGTTGAGGATCTCTGCAATTTTTTTCTGTTCCTCAAAATTTGGAAGTGGAATTTTCAAACTCAAAAGAAACGGCTTGCTGACGTGTGGAATCGTCGCCCCCGTGCAAGCATCTCGAATCATTTGATATCTAGATTGCAGTACCATGCCCAGATAAGGCGTGAATACCAATTCGTTTGGTCGTAAGATTGCTATTGTACTGCCAACATATCCTTCGATACCAAAACCAACTGTACCCGCTTTCGCACCGTCCCAAGCAATCAATAGATCAGTTTGTTCGCAAACCGTTCCCTTTGGATTTCTTGCATATTTGATCGAATCATCATTACGTAAGTCTTCAATTTGGATATACCGCAAAAATCCTTCAAACGGTTCCTCTGATACTTCCAACGCTTTCTGCCCTTTGCGGATTGTGACCAACTCCCCTAGTTCGAAAAACGGAGTTGTCATCAAATCACCTCAGGCACTCAAGGCTTCGGTAAAGCTCAGGATGGTGTTGATTTGGTTCGCATCGAACACGCCAAGGAAGCCTTGACGGTCGATGTTGGTGAACGGAGCGGCCACGAGGGCCTTCTTCTCGACCTCTTCGTTGTCGACCACGTAGGTGCAAAGGGTGCGAAGCATCTCGATTTGACGGGCATTGAAGGTCGAGTGTTCTTGAATGAAGCCCTCGAACTTGTCCTTGACCTTGGTCTCCCAATCCGGGAGTGACTCGCCTCGCAGGATGTGGGCCAAGAATTCCTCGAGGCTGACGCGCTTGGCGCCCCAGGCCTGACGGAGGTTATCGATGCTGATCGGGTGTTCACAGCCCTCGAAGAGCAGCACGATTTCTTCGATGTCTGCGGCGGTGACGGCCTCGCCATCGCGCACTTTGCGCACCGCATCGCTTTGAGCGGCCAAGCCTTCAATGAAGGACCGGACGACGTCTTGGTAGGCCGTCTTCGGAATTGGTTTTCCGTCGATTTCCAGCCATGTCCTGATGGCGACGTCGTCCTTGAGGTCGAGCACACGGAAGGGTGCAATTGTCGGGTCTCGATGGCGCATGAGCGGGCCAAGGTGCTCAATCACCTCGTCCAGCGCTTCTTCGGTGGCACCATCCCAAAAAGTCGGGTCCAGGCATTGGACGATGAGCTCTTGATGGCGTTTGACCTTCCCGAGCGTCATCGGGAGCTCCCTGAGTTTCCCGATGCACGCATCACGCTTGCCTTCGAAGATCTCCGTGTTGCCCCAGCGTCGCGCGTTGGAGAGGGTCAACACGTCGATGGCCCACTGCATGTTGGCGGGGTCTTCGACCGCTTGAGCGCGCATCAGCGGGGCGATTTCCACCTCCAGGTAATTGACGTCGCTCGTTCTCAGAACCATCCCTCCCAGAAGGTAGGCTTTCGAACTGGGTGAAGTTTCGATGCAGCATCCTTCACGACCACGCTGGACTGTGGCAAGTTCTCGACTTGCTCACGAAGTTGCTCGAGCATTCGCTGCGCAGTAGCGTTGTCGTGCTTATCCGAGGACGCTTGTAATCGCTGAAGCCGAGCCTTGAACAGCCGCACCGGCATTGGTATGGAGGCCTTGTCCGTGCTTGCAGTGGGGTTTTCACCGAAGTACTCGAAGTTCTCCCAGCAGTCAACGATGAGGAATCGGTCCTTCTCACGGCACCAAGGCTTTCTTGCTGCAGGGTCATCGTCGAGCACCCGAGTGCCTCGACCGATCATCTGCCAGAACTTGATCCATGACCGAACGGGCTTCGCGAAGACGAGGTTGACGATTTCCCGTACGTCCACCCCAGTGTCCAACATGTCAACGCTGAACGCAATGCGTGGCATGTCGCTGTTCTTGAACTGGTCAAGCAGACCGCCAGTGCCATGAACGCGCTCCATTCGAGATGTAATCACCTCACCAAGTCGACCTCGGTAGTGGGGGTACATCTCGTCGAGCAGCGTCTTCATGGCTTCTGCATGGTTTTGGGTGGCGCAGAACACGATGGTCTTGCCCGGCGTGGTGCCGGATTCATCCATGATGCCGCTCTCCATCAATTCCAGGAGGATTTTCCGATTCGTGTCCTTGTTTGTGAAGTGCTTTTCGAGGTCCTTCCCCTCGTAATCGATGTCTTCCGGGTCAATGCCTTCGAGGATCAGTTGCTCGCGTTGTTCCTCTGACATTTCCTCGCACTTGAGGCCGTCGATCTGCACGCCTGTTCTGACCTTGAGAACCTCGAAGTCGTTGAGGTAGCCGTCCGAAACGGCTTGCTCGTAACTGTACTCAAAGGTAGGCTGGCCCGCTTCGCAGTTGAACAGTGAATACGAAGACGCGTGCACCTTGTCCTTCGGGGTCGCGGTCAATCCGAGTTTCAGGCCGTCGAAGTAATCGATGATCTCCTTAAACACGTGGAAAAGCGAACGGTGCGCTTCGTCCATGACGATGAGATCAAAGTAGAACGGCGAGATGTATTCTTCTTGCTTCTGCACCACGTTGAGCATCGTGTGGTAGGTTTGCACATACACTCGTCGGTCCATTGGAAACCCGGTATCGCCGGGCTTGGGGTAAATGGACGGCTCGTTGAGGTGGGCCTTGTATGCGTCCAAGGCTTGATCCCGCAAAGCCCTCCTGTCCACGAGGAACAGGATCCGTTTGGCCCACTTCGACTTCTGCATGACATCGACCAATGCGGTGGCGGTGCGGGTCTTCCCGGTCCCTGTCGCCATCACAAGAAGGGCCTCCCGCTGTTTCGATTGTTCGAACCGTTCACCGACCGCTCGAATGGCTTGGGTTTGGTAGTAGCGTCCTGCGATGGAGGCGTCGATTGGCTGTTCCACCATTGAGCCGATGTTTTCCTTTCGCCACATCATGTACTGAAGGTCGTCTGGCGTCGGGTAGCCGAACACTTTGCGTGGCGGATAACCTCCTTCTTCGTCCCAGAAAAACAGGTCGTGCCCGTTCGTGTAGAATATGAACGGAAGTGCTGCCTCAGGTTGGTGGTATTCCTGGACGTTGTGTGCGTATTGGCGGGCTTGTTCGCGTCCTTGTTCCGCTCCACGGATGGTTTTCTTCGCTTCCACCACAGCGAGCACGCGGCCGTTGTGCATCAGGCAGTAGTCGACGTACTGATGACGGCCTTCAGGAAGGTCGATCTGAAACTCGCTCCAGGCGGAGAATGAAGGGCCTTCGCCGACGGACCAGCCGGCCATGACCATGGCTGGGTCAATGAGGTCTCGACGTGTGCCGGCCTCGTCCATGTGCGCCTCTTCGCGTCACGGTACATAACGCGCACGCCGTCTGTGGGATTTGCTGAGCAGTGGGTAGTCACTACGTCAGCCCTCAGTGCAACGTGGAAATACACTCTTTTACCCATTGAAACCATTCTTTAGCCCAGTGCTATACCACTGCAAACCGACTTATCCCAATGAGAATGCATTGATTATGAAAGTAGATTTTGAGAAAGTGACTGTGAATTTACCTTCGCTAAAACATCAGTAGTTTCGATTCCGTTTAATGACGAAAATAATTTTTCAAGTTCGTTCTGTAAATTGAGCGGTGGTACTGGAAGCCTAACCTTCTTCAGATGAGTTGGGCCGAAATGCTTGATTGTACTTCCAGTACTCATTCTTGTAACTTGTCTGTTGAAGACATCTGAGCGCAGTAACGCCAGTACGAATGCTCGATTGACGAGTTTTTCATTAATTCTAAATCGAATGATCCCCGTATACGGAATCGCACCTATTGTATCTTCATCAACAATAGCAACCCTCCCCACACTTGCGCTTGAGCCAATTAGAATGTCTCCTTCTTCAACACAGAAATGCTTCCATTTCTGTTCAACCTTTTCTGGACATAAATAGTTGCACCCATCCAATGTAGCAAACTCATTTTCAATCCCTTTCAACCGTAACAATGGAATCCCATCATCATGAAAGTCTACTGCTAAAATCCCGGGTCCTTCTTGGAAATCAGCAATTTCAGATAGATCGTATTCGGGGAAGTCATCAGGATTAATCGACAAATCTCCAAATAAGTCAAAGAATATGGAATCCTTGAGTTCTGCTCTAATTTCATTTGATTTTTCAGTTGTTTCTTCAATGTCATTTGCCTTGTCAAGAATGTCTGCAATTCTCTTTTGGTCTTTCAAAGGAACTTTTGGAATTTGGAATTGAGACAGCCTATCAAAAGTGATTTGGCTTAGATTAGTGGTTTTGTTCATTATCGAACGCATATCTATTTGACACAAGATATAATAGAGAAATTTTACATCAAAATCCTGATTTTTTAATTCCAAGATACAGATATGATTTACAACTACAGCATCAACTCCGAGAATTGCTCTGTGATTCCATTCAACAGAACCAGTCCTTGGAATGAGTATCGCTCCTGCTTTGGTAACATTAAGATTTGAGTTATTTACATACTCTCTAGATAGAGTGTCTACGGTGCTATTGAGATTAGTTGTCAAATGAAAACGCCCTAAATCTTTCATTCTAACTAGAGGGATTCCACTTTCTGAGAATGCTTCAGATTTTTGAGGGGCAGACTTACCACCAATAATTTCAACTATTTCCCCTAGCGAAACTGAACCCCATTTTTCAATCAGGCCTTTGATTTGTGGCGCTATCATAAAATCATCTCATTGGGCCAAGACTGGCACCCATGTCTCGCTGAACAGGTCCACCACCATAAGGCATATACCATCAAAATGTGACTCTTTGAAATGGTACGACTCAGGGGGTACCCTATGCGTCATCGCTAGGATCTAACGGCGCTTGAGTTGCATGAAGCGCCCGTCGCGCTTTGGCGGCTTCAGGCGCAGGTTGCGCTCGGGACGCTTCGGCTCAGGAGGGGCCGGCTCAGCGATGAAGACCTCCTCCTCGGCCACGTCTTCCTCATCCTCGTTGTCGTCCTCGAAGGTCCAGAGCTGCTTCACAACCTTGGCCCAGTCAAGGGCGCGGCGGAGAGCACCACGAACCTTGCCGGACACGCGGACGATGCTCGTCTTGGTGCGAGCGTCGTGCTCGATGCGGTTGGCGTCAACACGCACGTACACGGCCCCCTCGTCGGTGACGAGCACGGACTCATCGGGCGACATGTAGCCCCAAGCGTAGCGCGTCGAGAGCGGACCACGCTGATCCATGCGGCTCCAGTCCGGGTTGGGCGCGGGTGGGCGGTTGCTCGCCATGGTCACCACCACCCCCAGTCGCGGTCGCCTTTGCGACGGTTGCACGGGCGGCAGCCAAGGCAGATGTTGAGCGGGTCCTTCGACGACCCACCCTTCGACCATGCTTCGCGGTGGTCGAACTCGAGCAACTTCACGTCGTCCTCTCCACAGTAGACGCAACGTCCCTTGTCACGAAGGACGACGTGGATTTTGATCCATTGCGGGATGTACCTGTTGTCACGGACACCGATGCCCTTCGTCGTGGAGGTCGTCTTCGAGCGCTGCGTCGACGTCAGGCGAGCCCACGTCGCTTGGTGCTCCTGCTTGAGTCCGAGGATCATGCGGTCCATTCCTTCCATCAGGCCACGCATCGACGGGTCGACGAAGGACCACCACCACTGCTCCTTGGCGGCGTAGTGGGGCGTGGTCTTCGCACCCTTCTTGGCCACGTCCTCAGCCGTGGCGTTCGTGCTGGCGACCCAAAGGTGCCCTCGGTAGGCCCACAGAGGGAAGTGACCGTTGGCCATCTGCGCCGAGCCGACGAGTACTGGGCTTGTCATCGATGCACGAAGATACGTGGTCCATGAGAAGGCGGCAAGCATGCAAACGAGGTAGCCATGCACCACGAGGTCGACGAAGCCGAAGGTTTCGCTCGCCGACCAGTGCTTAAGCGGAACGCGGCGAACAAGGGGGCAGCTCATCACGCCTCACCTCCGCCCGGGGCGGCCAAACGTCCAATCATCGAGAGAAAGTCAGCGTTCGCCCCACCGCGGTTGTCCTGCTCGGCCGCGAGCAGGGCCGCAGCAACGCGTCCAATGGTGGTGAGCAGTTCGCGGTAGGAGGGGGGCGAGAAGAGCGCGTTCGAATCGCGGCAGGGGCGCTTCCAATCGTTTTTCATCGTTCTTCATGA
>CAYYXR010000060.1:0-11164 GCA_964475755.1 uncultured Rhodobacterales bacterium | reverse complement strand
AGAACAAGACCATGACCAATGCGCAGAACATGCCGACCATCATGGTCTCGAGCAGAAGGAACGCCGCCATGTATTCCTTCACCATTTTGGTTATGGAATCCCACGACGCCAAGACGCACATGGGCATCAGGAAGGTGGAGAGAATGACGAACAGCATGGAAATGCCGTCCACGCCCATGTGGTAGGAAATCCGGTAGTCGGGCAGCCAATTGAAACGCTCTTCAAATTGGAATGCCGCGGTGCCCGTCTCGAAGCCGAACCAAATAAACAGCGAAATGACGAATGTAATCAGCGTCGTCCACAGCGCGACATAGCGCGCTTGGCGCGAGACCGCTTCATCGCTGCCGCGCAGGAACATGATGAATAAAGCACCCACCAGCGGCAGGAACGTCACCACGGAAAGAATGGGCAAGCCCGTCATAAAATTAGAAAGCGCTGTCATCATGGGTTAGCCTGCGCCTCCCATCATGATCCATGTCACGATGGCAGCAATACCGACGATCATCGCAAAGGCGTAGTGATACAGGTAGCCGCTTTGCACCAGGCTGATGAGTTTGGCAGCACGCGCGGTGACCGCTGAAATCCCATCCGGGCCGTAGCCGTCGATCACCCGTGTATCGCCGCCCTTCCAGAACAAGCGGCCCAGGCGGAAGGCGTTCTTCACAAAGATGAAGTTATACAACTCGTCGAAATACCACTTGTTCAGTAGGAATTGGTACACGCCGGGGAATGCCGCGGCCAATTTAGCCGGAAGTTCCGGCTTGCGGATGTACATCAGGTACGCCGTGGCAAGGCCCAGCAGACTGACGAACAGCGGCAGATATTTGAGATAGAACGGCGGATGGTGTGCATGCACCTGACCGATAGAGTCATTGTCGGAGAATACGGCAATCGCATCGCGCCAGAATTCGCCGCGCCCCTCGCCGACAAACACACTGTAGCCGATCATGCCGGCAAACACAGCGCCCAGGGCAAGGCCGGCAAGCGGTACCGTCATGACGTAGGGGCTTTCGTGGACATGATCCATGGTGTGCTTATCTGCGCGCGGCGTGCCAAAGAACGTGAGGAACGTCAGGCGCCACGAATAGAAGGACGTCAACAGCGCAGCCAGAATACCCAGAATAAAGGCATAGCTTCCCGCAGTGGTTTGCGCCGCATGCGCCGCCTCGATCACCATGTCTTTCGAAAAGTAGCCGGACAGCGGCGGAATACCCGTGAGGGCCAGATTGCCGATCACCATGACCGCGAAGGTGAATGGGATCAGGCGCCAAATACCACCCATCTTGCGGATATCTTGTTCTTCGGACATGGCATGGATGACGGACCCCGCCCCAAGGAACAGCAAAGCCTTAAACCATGCGTGGGTCATGAGGTGGAAGATGCCCGCCTGATAGGCCGACACGCCGCAGGCGAAGAACATGTAACCCAGCTGCGAGCAGGTCGAATAGGCGATAATGCGCTTAATGTCGTTCTGCACACAGCCAATCGTCGCGGCAAAGAACGCGGTGGACGCGCCGATAAAGGTCACAAAGCCCAAGGCCACCGGTGCGTATTCAAACAGCGGCGACATACGGGCGACCAAGAACACCCCGGCGGTCACCATGGTCGCGGCATGGATAAGCGCAGAGACCGGCGTCGGACCTTCCATGGCGTCCGGTAGCCACGTATGCAGAAACAACTGCGCCGACTTGCCCATAGCACCGACAAAAAGCAGCAGGCATGTGATGGTCAAGGCATGTGCATGAATGCCAAAGAACGTGACTTCCGTATCCGCGTGGGTTCCCGCCGCATCGAAAATAACGTCGAAGGACACCGCGTCGTAAAGGAAGAACACCGCGAATATGCCCAGCAAGAAGCCGAAATCGCCAACCCGGTTCACCACAAAAGCCTTGATCGCGGCGGCATTCGCCGCCGACTTCTTAAACCAGAAGCCGATGAGCAGGTAAGAAACGACCCCGACGCCTTCCCAACCGAAGAACAATTGCACGAGGTTGTCCGCCGTCACCAGCATCAGCATGGCGAAAGTGAACAGCGACAGGTACGCCATGAAGCGCGGCTTGCTGTCGTCGTGAGACATATATCCAATCGAATAGATATGGATAAGCGTCGAGACGGAGGTGACGGTCATGACCATCACTGCAGAAAGGGTGTCGTAGCGAAGCGCCCAAGACGCGTCAAAGGTGCCGGACGTCAGCCACGTCGCGATTTCAATGGTCTGGGCGTTGCCGTTGATGGCCACATCGATAAACGCGGGGATTGACGACAGGGCGGCAAGACCAACGCCAAGACACGTGACGATCTGCGACCCGCGGTCACCGATCATCCGGCCGAAAAACCCGGCAATGATTGCGCCCAGCAGAGGCAGGAATACGGCGGTTACCAGCACTGGGCCTACCCCTTCATCTCGTTAATGTCTTCAACTTCGATGGAATGCCGGTTGCGGTAGAACACCACCACAATCGCCAATCCTATGGCTGCCTCGGCGGCCGCAACCGTCAAAATCAGCATGGTAAACACCTGGCCGATGAGGTCGTTCAGGTACGCTGAAAACGCCACCATATTGATATTCACGGCCAGCAACATCAGCTCGATCGACATCATGATGACGATGAGGTTTTTCCGGTTCAGAAAAATACCGAATATGCCCAGCGTGAACAAAATCGCGCTCACGGTGAGATAGTGTCCCAAACCCACGGCCAAAGCACCGGAATCGAGAGTGCCCATCATGACAGCCCCTTCCCGGTCGGAACCTGAACAAGAGTCACCGTGTCCTTAGGACTGCGTTTGACTTGCTCGGATATCTTTTGCTTCCGCACACCCGGACGGCGACGCAACGTCAGCACGATCGCGCCGATCATCGCCACCAGCAGCACAAGGCCGGCGGCCTGGAACAAATACACGTAATCTGTGTAAAGTATTGTTCCCAGCGCTTCTGTATTGGTGAGTTCGGACAGTTCCGGCGTCGGTGCCAAACGCAAAGACTGCGCACCAGGCGCCATGGTCCAACTGCCGAAAACCACCGCCAGTTCGGCAAGCAGAACAAGCCCGATGACCGCGCCTACCGGTAGATACTTCAGAAAGCCCTCCCGCAAAACGGTTACGTTGATGTCCAGCATCATCACGACGAACAGGAAGAGCACGGCCACCGCGCCGACATAGACGACAACCAGGATCATCGCCACGAACTCCGCGCCCAACAGCACGAACAAACCCGCGGCGTTAAAAAACGTTAGAATCAACCACAAAACTGAGTGTACGGGATTACGCTGCAGAATGACGTTCAGCGCACTAATCACCGCGACGATGGCAAACAGATAAAACGCGAGCGATGCAACGATCATGCTTCACCCCCGTTGTGCCGGCTATGGAATAGCCCCATTCTCATCCCTTCTGTTTCCCCTCAGCCTATTCTTTTGGGCGAACGCCTACCGATACGGCGCGTTCAACTCCAACCGTTTCGAAAGTTCGCTTTCCCAACGGTCCCCATTCGCAAGAAGTTTATCTTTGTTGTAGAGCAACTCATCGTGCGTTTCAGTCGCGTATTCAAAATTCGGACCTTCAACGATAGCGTCCACCGGGCACGCTTCTTCGCAGTAGCCGCAGTAGATACATTTTGTCATGTCGATATCGTAACGGGTCGTGCGGCGGCTTCCGTCCGCGCGGGCTTCCGCCTCAATCGTGATCGCTTGCGCCGGACAAATGGCCTCGCACAGCTTGCAGGCAATACAGCGCTCTTCTCCGTTGGGATAACGGCGCAGCGCATGTTCGCCCCTGAAGCGCGGCGACAACGGACCCTTTTCCCACGGGTAATTGATGGTCACCTTCGGGCGGAATAAATACCTCAAAGTCAAAAGCATGCCCGAGGCGAGCTCCCAAAGAAGGGCTGATCGGGCGGTGCGGTCGATAAATGCCATATCTGCCTCCCCTTACCCTGCCAGTTTACCGGTGTAGACCAGGAAGCCCGCCGTCAGAACCAGCCATACCAACGACAGCGGCAGGAAAACTTTCCAGCCCAAGCGCATCAATTGGTCGTAGCGGTACCGGGGGAACGTGGCCCGCACCCAGATGAACACAAACAGACAAAACGCGACCTTCAACATGAACCAAACAAAACCGGGAATCCACGTGAACGGCGCGAAATCAAACGGCGACAACCACCCACCAAGGAACAGGATGGTCACAAAGCCAGACATCATGATCATGTTCATGTATTCGCCCAGGAAAAATAGGGCGAATGACATCGATGAATATTCCGTCATGAACCCGGCAACGAGTTCCGATTCAGCTTCCGGCAAATCAAACGGATGGCGATTGGTTTCCGCGAGGACAGATACGAAGAAAATAATGAACATCGGGAAGTGCGGAATGAAGTACCACAAACCCTGCTGTGCCATCACGATCTCAGAAAGGTTCAACGATCCCGCGGTCATTAGGACGGAAATCATGATGAAACCAATGGAGACTTCGTACGACACCATCTGCGCCGCGGACCGCATCGCTCCCAAGAAAGCGTAGCGGCTGTTTGAGGCCCAACCGGCCATAACGATGCCGTACACACCCAAAGACGAAATGGCGAACAGATATAAAATGCCGACATTCAAATCTGAGATCAGCCAACCGTCGGCCACAGGAATCACGGCCCAAGCCAATAACGCCAGGGTAAATGTCACCATTGGCGCCAAGAAAAAGACAACGGGGCTAGAGCCAGTGGGCACCACCGTTTCCTTGAACAGCAGCTTAACTGCGTCCGCAAACGGCTGAAGCAAACCAAACGGCCCGATCACGTTCGGGCCCTTGCGGAGTTGCATCGCACCAATTATGCGCCGCTCCGCATATGTCAGGTACGCCATGGTCAACAACACCGGCACGGCGAAGAGCAATATCTTGCCGACAATCCAGACCAGCGGAAACAGATAGTCGTTCCAGAACTCAGCCATCGGTGCCCGTCTTCTTTGCTGGACCCGTCACGAACTCTTCCGTGCATTGCGCCATGGTGCGCGACGCCCGGCTGATCGGATCGGTCATGTAATAGTTCGCCACCGGATAGTTGAACGGCGTGGCTTCAATAGTACCGGCGGCGCCGAAGTCCTTCCAGGTTGCGGCGGCAACGATATCCGTTGAAGCAAATATCGGGTTCACCTCAGAAAGGCGTCGGCGAACCTGCCCGAAACTGTCGTACGGCAGTTTACGCCCCAGCACTTCAGAGAGCGCACGAACGATCGCCCAATCTTCCTTCGCCTCACCCGGCGGAAACACAGCGCGGTAACCGTGCTGCGGACGCCCTTCGGTGTTGACGTAGGTGCCGTCCTTTTCGGTATAGGCGGCGCCGGGCAAAATCACGTCCGCCCGGTGAGCCCCCTTGTCGCCATGATGCCCTTGGTAAATGACAAATGCATTTCCCAAATTGGACGTATCAATCTCGTCGGCCCCAAGCAGGTAAAGCACCTCGATTTCACCAGAGCGCGCTCCGTCCAGGATCGCCCTGGTGCCTTTGCCTCCGGCGGCAGGCGCAAATCCAACATCGAGACCACCGACGCGCGCACCCGCGGTATGCAGCACGTTAAATCCGTTCCAGCCGTCTTTGACGAGCCCGCATGTGTCGGCAACCTTTTTCGCCGCCGCCAAAATACCCGCACCATCTGCACGCGTTAGCGCACCCATGCCCAAAATCAGCATCGGCGCTTTTGCGCTCTTCAAGGCTTCCGCAACCGGATGGCTACCATCAGCAATCTTGGTCAAGATATCAGCCGTGTTACCCAGATATTCGTAGTTATAGGTAAGATCCGCAGCTTCGCCGATAACGCAAATCGGGAACTTGCCCTGCAGATAGCGCTTGCGGATACGCGAGTTGAGGACCGGGGCTTCCTTCCGAGGATTAGAACCCACGATCAGAAGCGCATCGGCTTGTTCGATGCCTGCAATTGTCGAATTAAACAGATATGAAGCGCGCACAGCGGGATCTACAGCCGCGCCATCCTGTCTGCAATCCAGATTCGCGGAGCCAAGTCCGGTGATGAGTTCCTTGAGGGCGAGCATGGACTCGCAATCAACAGTGTCACCCGCAAGGGCGGCAATCTTATTCCCTGAAACCCCTTTTATCTTTGCGGCAATCGCGTCAAAGGCTTCCGCCCATGTCGCGGCTTGCAACTTTCCGTTCCTGCGCACGTAGGGCCGATCAAGGCGCTGATACTTCAAACCGTCGATGGCCAGACGGCTTTTGTCGCCCAGCCATTCTTCGTTCACGTCTTCGTTGATACGCGGCAATACGCGCATGACTTCGCGGCCGCGTGCGTCCACACGAATGTTGGAGCCCACGGCATCGAGCACATCGACCGATTCAGTTTTGCGAAGTTCCCAGGAACGCGCTTTGAATTCATAGGGCTTGCTCGTTAAAGCGCCGACCGGACACAAATCAACGACGCAGCCGGACATTTCGGAGGCGAGTGCCCCTTCGAGATATGTCGTGATCTCCATATCTTCGCCACGGCCGGTTGCGCCCAGTTCGGGAACTCCAGCAATCTCGGTCGCAAACCGCACGCAGCGGGTGCAATGAATACAGCGGGTCATGATCGTGGAAATCACAGGCCCCATGTATTTGTCTTCGACCGCGCGCTTGTTTTCGGCAAAGCGGCCGCGATCAAACCCATAAGCCACCGCCTGATCTTGCAGATCACATTCACCGCCTTGGTCGCAGATCGGGCAATCCAGCGGATGATTGATTAGGAGAAATTCCATCACGCCAGCGCGTGACTTAAATGCTTTTTCGGATTTGGTATGGACAACCATGCCGTCTCCCGCCGGCATCGCGCACGACGCAACAGGCTTTGGAGACTTCTCGACATCAACCAAACACATGCGGCAATTACCTGCGATGGACAAACGGTCGTGGTAGCAGAAACGCGGAATTTCCACGCCCGCCAGTTCCGCCGCCTGAAGGATAGTGGTCCCGGGCGGAACTTCGACTTCTGTGCCGTCGATGGTGAGTTTTGGCATACCTGTCCCCTGCTCCGCCTTACGCCGCTTTCTCGCGGACCTTGGCGTCGCGATATTCTTTGATGCGCCGCTCCAGTTCCGGCTTGAAGTGCCGGATAAGCCCCTGCACCGGCCAAGCCGCAGCATCACCGAGAGCGCAAATCGTGTGACCTTCAATCTGGTACGTCACCTGCTCCAGCGTATCGATTTCCTGGAGCGTGGCATCGCCTTTGACCATCCGCTGCATGACGCGCAACAGCCAGCCCGTGCCCTCACGGCACGGCGTACATTGGCCGCAACTTTCGTGTTTATAGAATGCAGAGAGACGCGCGATGCACGCCACGACATCCGCGGACTTGTCCATGACCATGACCGCGGCCGTGCCGAGGCCCGACTTCACATCTTTAAGTGCGTCGAAGTCCATCAGGACCGTGTCGCAAATGGACTTGGGCAAAAGAGGCACGGACGCGCCGCCTGGAATGATGGCCTGCAGATTATCCCAACCGCCGCGAACGCCGCCTGCGTGCTTTTCGATAAGCTCGCGTAGCGGGATGCTCATGGACTCTTCAACGTTGCACGGCTTGTTGACGTTTCCGGAAATGCAATAAACCTTCGTGCCCGCATTGTTCTGTCGGCCGAAACTGGTGAACCAGCTTGCACCACGGCGCAAAATTGTCGGTGCGACAGCGATGCTTTCAACGTTGTTTACGGTTGTCGGACATCCATAAAGGCCGACACCGGCTGGGAACGGCGGCTTGAGACGTGGTTGACCTTTATTGCCCTCGAGGCTTTCAATGAGCGCTGTTTCCTCGCCGCAAATGTAGGCGCCCGCGCCGCGGTGAAGGTAGAGGTCAAAATCCCATCCTGAACCGCAAGCATTCTTACCGATTAAGCCGGCTTCATAGGCCTCGTCGATCGCGACCTGAAGATTTGACGCCTCGTTATAAAACTCGCCGCGAATATAGATGTAGCAAGCATGCGCGCGCATGGCGAAGCTCGCGATCAGGCACCCCTCGATGAGTTTATGTGGGTCGTAACGCATCATATCGCGGTCTTTGCACGTGCCCGGCTCACCTTCGTCCGCGTTGACCACTAAGTAATGCGGACGCGGCCCTTCGGTCTTAGGCATGAACGACCATTTTAAGCCGGTTGGGAAACCCGCACCGCCGCGGCCACGCAAACCAGATCGCTTCATCTCATCAACGATCCAATCCGGTCCCATCTCGAGAATTTCCTTAGTACCCTGCCAATCGCCGCGCGCACGCGCGCCGGCAAGACGCCAATCATGGCGACCGTAGAGATTGGTAAAGATGCGATCTTTATCTTCGAGCATAAATCGGACCCCTAACCTTTACCGCCAGCGGCTTTCGCCGCCTCGGCCTCTGCTTTAGCTTTTTCAAACGCAGCTTTTGCGGCCGCCAGATCCTGCATCGGCGGAACATGTGTTGGATCAGCAGTCAGGCTGGTTGGTTCACCAGCCGGTGCAGCGCCATCGCGCCCCGATTGCGAACCCATTGGCGGCTTTTCGCCGCGCTTCAAAGCATCGATTACTTTGCCCGCTGAGTCATAATCAAGATCTTCATAATAGTCGTCACCAACCGCAAAGACCGGCGCATTGACGCACGCGCCCGCGCATTCAACTTCGCTGACCGTGAACGCGCCGTCCGCCGTTGTCTGGCCCAGGCCCACGCCAAGTTTTTCCTTGCACGCTTTCACAACGTCGTTCGCGCCGCGAAGCGTGCAGGACAAACTCGTGCAAACCTGGATGTGCGTTTTGCCGACAGGATGCAAATTGAACATGGTGTAGAAGGTCGCCACCTCCAATACCCGGATGGACGGCATCTCCAACATCTCCGCAACGCATTCTATGGCAGGCTGCGAGACCCAACCTTCCTGGCGTTGCGCGAGATCGAGTAGCGGGATCACAGCGCTGGCTTGGCGCCCGGCCGGATACTTTGCGATGATTTTTTTCGCGCGTTCCGCGTATTCGGAACCGAACGCAAAGCTGTCGGGCTGCTTTTCGGCAAGTCTGCGAACGCTCATCGGTCCACCTCGCCGAACACAATGTCGAGAGATCCCAGAACCGCCGGAACGTCGGCAAGCATGTGTCCGCGCAACATCTGGTCCATGGCCTCAAGGTGGACAAACCCCGGCGCGCGAATACGGCAGCGGTACGGACGGTTGGTTCCGTCAGAAACCAAGTACACGGCAAATTCACCCTTGGGGACTTCTACGGCTACATAGGTTTCACCCTCGGGCACCTTGTAGCCTTCGGTGTAGAGCTTGAAGTGGTGAATGAGTGCTTCCATCGAAGTCTTCATTTCACTACGCGGCGGCGCCAATATCTTGCGGTCGTTCACGCGGACCGGACCGTCGGGCATTTTCTCAATGCATTGTTTGATGATGCGCACCGACTGACGCATTTCTTCAATACGCACCAAATAGCGGTCGTAACAATCGCCGTGCTTGCCGATGGGAATATCGAATTCGATTTCGTCATAGGCATTGTACGGCTGCGATTTACGCAAATCCCACGGCACGCCAGACGCGCGCAGATTTGGGCCTGTAAAGCCCAAGTGAATGGCTTCTTCTTTCGTAACGATGCCAATATCGACCGTACGCTGCTTGAAGATGCGATTTTCCGTCAGCAGCGTTTCAAGATCGTCGAGCATCTTTGGATAGGTTTCGGTCCACTCGGAGATACGGTCCAATATTCCGACCGGCAGATCCCAAGCCACGCCGCCGGGCCGGAAGTAATTTGCGTGCATGCGCGCGCCGCATACCTCATCGTAAAAGCCCATCAACTTTTCGCGTTCCTCGAACGTCCAAAGGAACGGCGTCATAGCGCCGACGTCCATGGCATACGAAGCAATATTCATAATGTGATTGAGAACGCGTGTAATCTCATCGAACAACATGCGGATGTACTTGGCGCGCGGCGGAATTTCGATGCTGAGCAACTTTTCGGTTGCCATCGAAAACGCCTCTTCCTGGCTCATCGGCGAGACATAATCGAGCCGATCGAAATACGGGACCGCCTGCAAGTACGTTTTGTATTCAATCAACTTCTCGGTGCCGCGATGAAGAAGACCAATGTGCGGGTCCACGCGGTCGATCACCTCGCCATCCATTTCAAGCACAAGGCGCAACACACCATGCGCCGCAGGATGCTGAGGGCCGAAGTTAACCGTATAGTTCTCGATTTCCGCTTGAGCAGTCATAGACTTTACGCTCCCTGCTTCGGCGGTGCGGGCGGCGCTTTTTCATCGCCGGGCAGCAATTTCTGCATGCCTTCCCACGGGCTCAAAAAATCAAACGTGCGAAAATCCTGAACCAGCTTGACCGGCTCATAGATCACACGCTTTTGCTCTTCGTCGTAGCGCATTTCAACATATCCCGTGAGCGGGAAGTCTTTGCGCTGCGGATGGCCGTCAAATCCGTAGTCGGTCAGGATGCGGCGCAGGTCCGGGTGGCCGGCAAAAAACACGCCGTACATGTCCCACACTTCGCGCTCGAGCCAATCGGCGCACGGGTAAACCTCGGTCACGCTGGGAACCGGCGTTTCCTCGTCCGTCCGCACCTTCATTCGGATACGCGCGTTCCGTGTCATGCTGATCAAATGATAAACGACGTCAAAGCGCTCGGGACGCTCAGGGTAATCGACCCCGCATACATCCAGCAGCTGATTGAATTGGCACTTCTCGTCATCCTTGAGGAATTTGACCACGCGAATAATTGAGTCGCGTTGCACCACCACCGTCAATTCATCGCGCGCAACTTCGGCAGAAAGAATATCTGCGGCCAAAGCCTTGCTTAGATGATCGGCCGTTTCACGCAGGCCGTCGCCAATGGAAGATGTCTGACTCATGAACGAATACTTGAACTAGCGATCTATGGTGCCGACGCGGCGAATTTTCTTGTGGAGCTGCATAATGCCGTACAGAAGCGCCTCCGCGGTGGGTGGGCATCCGGGGACATATATGTCGACAGGCACGATGCGGTCGCATCCGCGCACCACCGAATAGGAATAGTGGTAGTAGCCCCCTCCATTGGCGCACGAGCCCATGGAGATGACGTAGCGCGGCTCAGGCATTTGGTCGTAAACCTTGCGGAGCGCGGGCGCCATTTTGTTGGTCAGCGTGCCGGCGACAATCATCACGTCGGATTGGCGCGGACTTGGGCGAAAGAACAT
>CAYYXR010000059.1:0-12040 GCA_964475755.1 uncultured Rhodobacterales bacterium | reverse complement strand
CCTCCTTGGAAAAACCATACCTCAGGATGGACCACTTCAAAGGGGGCGCCTCACTAATCCTTCGTCAGAAAGTATCGCGGCGGGATTCGCAAGATGGCACGTGACAGGTAGAATTTGGGTGGGATCCGTCAAGGAAAAATACAGCGGTAGGCTTGCTCGTTTTGAAAGCTGCTGTGAGGTGCGTGTGCGAATTGGAGCTATGCCATAGCTTATTTACACAGACTCCGTACTGCGTTGATAACCTTCCGCTGCTCGACATCAGTCAACTCGGGGTAGCTTGGTAGGTTCACTGCACGACAGTAAATGCCATAGCTAACATTATTGTATTCACGCCGCTCAAACATAGGCAAAGAACTTAGTGGTAAAAAAAACGGCCGTGCGTCTATTTGCGAGTTATTGAGAATGTCGAGCGCTTTTTCCGCTGTGATCCCTGAACTCTTTGAAAAAACCACGGTCGGCATCCAGTATCCATTTACTGTACCTTCAGGTTCAGGATTAAGTTGTATGTGCTTCAAATCCGAAAAAGCCGCTTGGTAAGTCAGGAACACTTTGCGCTTTGCGGCAATAAGATCATTCGCCCGTTCCATTTGAGCGCAGCCGATGGCCGCTTGGACGTTGGACATCTTGAATTTGTAGCCGACTTGCCCAGGGCTGAAAGGGTGGGGGTCCGTGCTTGACCGGCCGTGATTGTTCAGGATTTGAGCGCGAGAAAACAAGTCTTCATCGTTTGTAGCGAGCGCACCGCCTTCGCCGGTCGTTAGAGTCTTGGTGCCGTGAAAGGAAAATACCGAAAACGCTCCGATGCTTCCGACTTGGTTGCCGTCCCAACAGCTGCCTATAGCCTCCGCACAGTCTTCGATAAGCGCTATTCCACGTTGCGTACATAAGGCGCTCAGGCGCTTCAAGTCGCAAACGTTGCCATACAAATGCACAGCGATAATCGCTTTAGTGCGGGGTGTTATGGCGGCGGCGGCAGCGGCAGGATCGATGCACCATGTGTCGGGCAATACGTCCACGAAGATCGGTTTTGCTCCCAGATGAACAACTGGCGCGACAGAAGCAATCCAGTTGATGTCCGCGATTATAACTTCGTCGTCGGCTTTCAGGCCGAGCGCCGCAAGTCCAAGGTGCAAAGCGCCGGTGCAGCTCGATGTCGCCATGGCGTGTTTCGTGCCGACAAAGTCGCGAAATAGTCCTTCGAACTTGTGGATGTAGTTGTAGCAGTGCTGCCCCCAGCCGTTGCGAACGGCATCGGTTGCATACTCGACTTCAAGATCGCTAATTGAGGGCTGGGTGTAACGGATCACGGTGATATCGGACTCCCGTCGGCGGCAAAACACTGAACTGAAGGAATGGCCGTGACAAATCGGCCGTTCCATTCTTGGATATAACTCAATTGCCGCATTATCTCGTCTTTGAGGTTCCATGGAAGAATCAAGATTGCATCGGGTTTCCTTTTTTTGATCATGTCCTCCGAGACGATGGGGATTCGGCTGCCGGGGAGGTATTTTCCGATTTTGGCGGGATTCGCATCGACAACCCAAGGGATCAAATCAGGCGTGACGCCCGAATAGTTGAGGAGTGTATTTCCCTTTGCCGCCGCGCCGTAGGCCGCCATAGCTTTACCGCCACGTTTGAAGTCGGACAAGAATCGCAGCAGGTCTTGCTTGGCTTCTTCTGCGCGCCCTTGAAGGCCGGCGTATGTTTCTAATTGATCTAGTCTGACGGACCTTTCGATCTCTCGGACGTGTTCTGCTCCGGGCTGGGGTGCATGTGCGCCGCTGTCTTTCGATTGAACGAACAGGCGCAAACTTCCGCCGTGCGTCGGAAGAATTTCTACGTCGAATACAACAAGCCCATGACGCGCCAACGTCGCTTCCGCCGCTAACAACGACCAATATGAATAGTGCTCGTGATAAATGCTGTCGAAATGGTTGTGTTTCACCAACGTGAGGATGTGCGCAAACTCGATAGTCACAATTCCTTGCGGCTTTAAAATCACGGGTATGCCTGAAATGAAATCGGACAAGTCAGGCACGTGGGCAAATACGTTGTTTGCGATCAGCAAGTCGGCGCGCCTATCTTTGGATGATAATTCCTCGGCCAAGCGCTTTCCGAAAAAATCCGTGACGATTTCGAGGCCTTTGTCTTTTGCTGCCTGCGCGGTGCCGGCTGTCGGCTCAATGCCGTAACAGGGAACGCCCGCGCTCTTGAAATATTGTAGCAAGTAGCCGTCATTCGCGGCAATTTCGGCGACGCAACTCTCTTTGCCTAGTCCAAACCTATCGATGACCGTGTTTGCAAAACGTTTGGCGTGTTCGAGCCAGCTCTTCGAGTATGAGCTGAAATACGCGTAGTCATCGTGAAACAATTCCTGCGGAAGAGCATAATCTTCGGTTTGCACCAATAAACACCGTTCACATATCCAAATTTTCAACGGCAGCCAGGGTTCCGGCTGAGATAACTGGGATTCCGTCAGGTAATTATTGGACGGCGGCGAGGTGCCCAGGTCCAATATTTGCCGCCCAATCGTGTGGAAACATGCGCGGCAATTCAAAGAACCAGTCCTTCAAAGTTGTTGGTCAACCGAGGCCAATTCCGATCCCGATCCGATATCTCCGTCACGGACAAAGGCCACTGAATTCCCAATTCCGGATCGTCATATGATAATCCGCCTTCTGACTCGGGCGCGTACGCATGAGAGTGGAAGTACAGAATGGATATGTCATCGCTTAGGGCTTGGAAGCCATGAGCAAATCCCTCAGGTATGACCAAGCTGCGTCGGTTGTCGTCCGATAAAATCTCGCTGTGCCATTGAAGGAATGAAGGCGAGTCCTTACGCAGATCAATAGCGACATCGAATATAGAGCCCGACAAGCACGTCACTATCTTGTTCTCGCACGCTGGCGGATGTTGAAAATGCATTCCTCTTACGGTGCCCTTGCCGCGCGTGTGGGAGAGATTGATTTGGCATATTTGAGGAGCGAAGCCCAATTCGGCGAAAACGTCATCTTCGAACAAACGTTCAAACGAGCCTCTAGGATCGGTTCGTCGTTTCCGTTCCAAAACAGCAAGGCCGTTTAAGTTCTGGCTCACCACGTTCAAGTTGTCTGACATTACGTCGCCGCGTTGCAAGTCGAATCAAAGTATTGACCGATTTGCGTCATTGTAAGCTCGTGCGTGGATTTCTTAGAGTTAATCTCCTTATACCACGCAACTGTTTTTTCAATTGCCTCTTCAACCGTCATGCGCGGGCGCCAGCCAAGCTCCTTCAAGGATTTCTCACTATCCAGCCGCAAAACACCTTTTTCGTTTGGCCCAGACTCATCCTTGCCGAATTGCACCTTGCCTCCATACATCTGGGCAATTGTGTTCGCCAATTGAGCAACGGAAATATGACTTGCGGACTCCGGGCCAAAATTCCAGGCGGACGCGTATTTTTCGCCGCCAGGGCCTACCAAGGATTGTGCCAACAGCAGGTATCCGCATATGGGCTCCAACACGTGCTGCCACGGTCGGATGGCCTGAGGATAGCGCAATTTGACGGGCTGATTATCGTCAAATGCACGGATGCAATCTGGAACCAGCCTATCCACGGCCCAGTCGCCGCCGCCAATGACATTGCCCGCCCGCGCCGTGGCCAGGTGCGCAATCGCGATGGAAGCATCAGGTCCGTTTCCGAAACTCGCGCGGTATGAATTTGAAATGATTTCGGCGCAGCCTTTGCTCGCACTATATGGATCATCTCCACCCAGAGCATCATTCTCGGTGAGTGGTGTTCCAGCCGATATATCCCTGTAGCATTTGTCGCTGGTTATGATGACCGTCGCCTGAACCGAGCTCAAATCTCGGAGGCAATCTAGCAGATGCACCACACCCATCGCATTTACCGAAAAAGTTTCCGCGGGGTGTTTAAACGACTCTCGAACAATTGGTTGGGCAGCGAGATGAAATACGATGTCCGGCGAATAGGAGATTAATGCGGAACGCAAGGCTGCAACGTCGCGAATATCACTGCGGCAGTCATGTGTCAGTGCCGTTTCAACATTGGCCTGATAGAAAAAACATTTTTCTCCGATGGGATTGAGCGCGTATCCGGACACGTTTGCGCCCAATGAGCGCAAGCAAAGCGATAGCCAGCCACCCATAAATCCGGTGTGGCCGGTCAGGAATACTTTTTTATCTTTCCAGAAGGACTGATTTATTCCCATATCTTCCACGCAGCGCGACCTGCTTGCCACAGCGTTTCAAGATGTTCTTTGTCCCGCTGCGTATCCATAGCGTGCCAGAAACCAGCATGCTTACGTGCCATGACCTCGCCCCGCGCAGCCAATTTTTCCAGCGTGTCGTTTTCCCAACTTGTATCGTCTCCTTTTATTCCGTCCAGTGCCTTGGGCGAGAGCACAAAAAATCCTCCACTGACCCACCCTCCGTCGCCAAGGGGCTTCTCCGTAAACCGCCCCACTTTTCCCTTGCTGATTTCTATAGCCCCATACCGTCCGGGTGGTTGAACGGCGGTAATCGTGACCAACTTCCCGTGCTCTCGATGGAACGATACAAGCGCCCCAATATCGACATCAGCCACACCGTCTCCGTATGTCAGACAAAAATCATCGGCGCCGACGTATGACCTAATCTTACCGAGGCGGCCGCCGGTTTGGGTCTTCAAGCCTGTTTCGACTAACGTCACGCGCCAGGGTTCACAGGGCTGTTGATGGACTTCAAGGCTATTGTTTCGGAGGTCAAAAGTGACGTCGGAGCTATGTAAAGCATAATTTGCGAAAAATTCCTTGATCAGATGACCTTTGTATCCCAGGCACACGATGAACTCGTTTATACCGAACTGACCATAAATTTTCATGATGTGCCAAAGGATGGGACGCTCGCCGATCTCTATCATCGGTTTTGGACGCAAATGCGTTTCCTCCGCCAGCCGACTCCCCAGCCCTCCTGCTAATATGACTGCCTTCATGTTGATTGTTCCAAATTGCTCTGCGAATTTGCCATCTAGAATTTAAAGTGCCCTAGACTTGCCGAAGGGGCAATACTATGTCACGAATTCTGACGCGGGGCCCCGACTATTCATTGAGTACCAGTTGGTTTTCTTGATCGAATTCTGACGACAGTAAATGAGACCAAAAAACCGCTTGGTTGTGGTGTTTTGGGCAGATATGAACGGCACATTTGATAAACCAATTTGTACGCAGAATGAAAGTATCGTAGTGCGCTCCGCTGACTGTATAGGTGTAACTAACAAAAGCACGGCGGCTTTAAATGTCGGATGAGAGTGATGCCTTCCAGCGGGAGGTCCAAGAAAATATAGATCTATTGGAAAAGGCCTCAGACCTTAAGCGGCAATCCATAGATTGGATGCGCAATACTGCCGCAGCCAAATATACCTACAATTTTTCTTGGCTTGGCCGGCCTATCATTCAATTCCCTCAAGATGTCCTTGCTCTACAAGAGCTCATATGGGCCATTAAGCCGGGCACTATAATCGAAACCGGTATCGCGCATGGTGGCTCATTAATTTTCTATGCCTCCATGCTGAAGTTGCTCGGTAATCAGGGCAAGGTTGTTGGAGTGGATATCGACATCCGCGCTCACAACCGTGCAGCCATTGAATCTCACCCGTTCGCGAATGAAATCGTTTTAATTGAGGGCTCGTCCGTCGATCCGGGAACGTTTAAAAAAGTTTGCGACAACGTGGACGACACATCGCCGGTATTGGTCGTGCTCGATTCCAATCACACACACGATCATGTGCTTTCGGAACTGCGGATGTATAGCCCGCTCGTTAAAAGCGGCAGCTATGTCGTCGTGCTCGATACTGTGATTGAAGATATGCCAGCCGATATGTTTCCCAATCGGTCTTGGGGGCCCGGCAACAACCCAAAGTCTGCGGTAAAGGCTTTTCTGAAGGAAAACGACAGATTTAAACCAGACACGAAGCTGGAATCCAAGCTGCTGATTACCACGGCGCTGCATGGATACTTGCGGTGCACCAGAAATCCTTAGTGTGGCCGCCAGCGAAGTGGCGTTTTGTGTTCGGCGTATCTGCGAAATGTATGCAGGCGTGCCGCTAAAAAGACGTTCGGCTCTTTGCCGTTATTTAAGCGCCTTCGTTCACAGCTTTATTCACCATGGGCATAACGGACTTTGCCATCAACTCCATAGAGCAGCGGGCTAATTTGTCGTCCGCCCAGTCCACGCCAGCATAGACAATCGTGCCGAATGGACCTGTCTTTTCACGCAATGCGACTATCTGGTCGCACACCTGAGTGGGTGTTCCGGCAATAACAAGCCGGTCGATCAGGTAAGGTAATGTTAAATCGCTTTCCGGTTGGTCGGGACTTTCCTTGAAAACGGCAAGCCGGCCCGAGCGGGACAATTTTTCGTAGATCTGCTGAATGTTGTGGGCGTATGGCCCGTCGGCAGACTTGGCGTAATTAACCGCGCTCTCTTCATCATTTGCCACGAAAATATTTCTGACTACTCTCCAGTTTTTCGGATTTGTTGCCGCTCCATTTGCTCTGCATGCTACATTGTAATTGTTCCAGTGATTTCGCAAACTTTGCGTTTGCAAATAGTTGGATGACATGGGGTGCCAGTCGCGCGCAGCGGCGATCGCCAGCCCCTTTGAATCTGGAGAAAGAACTGTCGATACAATTTCGGGATGGGGTCTTTGCAGTGGCTTCGGCATTGTCCCTACACCCGAGCCGGACACGTTTGTGCGCTTCGTGGAAATATTCCAGTGCTCACCCGAAATATCATAAGGTGCGTCACGCTCCCAGATTGCCAAAATATGATCGATGCACTCCACAAACATTGACTGACGGTCTTTATCGAGCGTTTCAAAGACCTCCCAGTCAGATGCCAGGCCACCGGGTCCGATGCCCATAATAAACCGTCCATTTAAGAGCGTATCGATCATGGCAACCTGAGCGGCAAATGCGGCCGGGTGGCCGTTAGGTAAATTCAGCACGCCAGAGCCCAACTTAATTTGGGAGGTCTGACTGGCCAAATAGGCGATGAACATGAGGCATGAAGTGATTTGCTCGGTAGCGTCCGACACATGCTCTCCAAAAAAGGCTTCGGAAAACCCAAGTTGATCTGCAAGGACGGCTGCCTGCCTATCTTGCTCTAAGTTTTTCCTGTAATCAGATCCCAATGGATGTAGGGGCATAGTAAAATAGCCGAGGTTCATTGAGAAAATCTCTCCCTACATTTTTAGTTGCTAATCAAATTCCGGCTTTGTCATGGCGGGTTTGTGAACCTTTACCGAAGCGTTCACGCTGCTCTCTAGATGACATATTTTCCTGGATCAGGACAACGATACCAAGATGAGCCATGCCAAATTCACGGAAGATTGCCGATAAGAAAATATCAAGGTGATCCTTTAAGGGGGGGGCGGCAAATTTTACAAGATGATCAGGTTTGCCGTTCATCTACTATTAAACCGTGTAAGGCTTTTTATGTGCAATGAATTATATCGAAAACCGCTATTTTTAGCCCCTTCGTGCCCGGCGCTTGGTATCGCGGACTGGACGTGTGGTAGCCGCTGAGATAGATATGCCGCGTTTTGTGTTGACGTGTTTCCAACCCTCTGGCCAAGCATGCATTATCTCGATGCTCGCGAAATAATAGCGCGCAATAAACTGATACCGCGACGCAATAGCCGGCTGCTGATCAACGCGCTGGTAAAGGACTTGGACGCCCATGATTTTGAACGCATCGGCCTGAGCGCAGAAGAGTATGAAAATCTCCGGACGCTTGTTCGGACAAGGGCCGCTGAAATTGCACAGCGCCGCCGTGAAAACAGCAAACGCGCCATAGGCGACAGTCGGTGGAGCGCGGGTACAGACGGATGGGAAGGCGTTCCCCGCAACGAAGCGATTTACAGTCTGATCCGTGATCGCATTCCTGGGTTCGAATGGAAAGTGCGGTCGGGGCCGGGTGTTTCAAATAGCGAACGCGTGACAATTAAGATGCCGTTGGTCGAGGGCATTAAGCCGTCGCTCGCAAGCCTTCTGCTTTTGTTCCTTAGAGATGACACGAATTCCCTGTTGCATGAGCGTTATCAGTGCGTCTATCGGCTGGATGCAAAAATAACGCGAGATTTGTCGCGCATTCTGGAACGAAGAGACGTCGCCACGCCAAGCGAGGAGGAACTTGATCGGGTCGTTCAATGGCTCGAACGCGGCCTTGCGGGCGAACAGCTAACCATGGTCACGCCCGTCTGCCCTGATTATGAGGCCAAAGAAGTCGCGAGCAATTTATATCGCTACACATTTGACAAACTGGGCTCGGGTATCGGCGTCGTCGCCAAGCGATTCCTTGGCATTTTACCGCTCCTAGATGAAGTCTTCAGATCGGTCGGCGTTGATGTGCGCTTTATTGTCGCCATAGGTGATTTCGAAGGATTCTCAGAGGAAACGCTTCAAAGGATTGGACTAAGTTCGGATCGTTTTCGCAACCAGCTCATTGAAAGCCAGGAATCGCTGGCTGCGAACGCTCCCGTCGAAATTCAGACCCCCTTGTTCACCGACCTTTGCGGAGGCCCGGCCGAGTGGCAAAATTACCTCGAAATTGTAAAGAACCGCCTGGCGGCGGGTGATTTCGGAGAGACTGGCTTGGACGAAGAGCAACTGACGGCTATCGCATTTTCTCGAAAAGAGCTATATCGGCGATGGTTTCCTGGGGCGAAGGACGACAAAGTGCGAGATATTTTCAGCGCCCAATCGGCGGAGTACGCGACGATGGGTCATGTTATTGCAGACCGGATAGTGAACCCTCTGATTTTTGGAGCCGATCATTTGCGAATGGCGCCTCTCTTCTGGCATAAACGCCGTCTTCCGACCTTATACCTTCGAAACAATTATCTGGGAGTTGCTTGAAATGCCCGGCGCTTCAGCGCAAGAACTGAAAAGCCAGCTTTTCAGCGATGGGACCGTGCTTTTGTCAATTCCAGAAAGCTTCATGGACGAAAGCGACTTTGACTGGCTGGAATCGCTAACGTTGCAATTGCCATACGAACACGTGGACGTGGGTGATGCAGGAGAGCCGAATAACGTCAGTGTCGGACGCTTTATGACTGATGTCGAAGCGCCAGAGTTGGTGAACCGTCCGATTTCTGATGAAGCTCATAAGATCGTTACTCGCCCAAAGTATTTGGAGTTCTTAAAAGAGCTTTTCGACTTGGAAGAGGTCCATATCCGCCGCATGCAGATAAATGCCATGAAGCCCGGCTCCTTCGTGGGACATCACCTCGACGTGGACAGCAATCCTGACTATATCGCCGCCATCGTCCTGCAAATGGGCGAAGACTTCACCGGCGGTGAATTTATTGTGCATGGCGGCGGCCGGCCCCCTCGTCACTTTTCTCCGTTCTACAAGTCTATGACGGTGAGTCTTTGCGAGTTTCCGCACGAGGTCACCAAGGTTGAAAGTGGTGAGCGGCGGTCGTTGGTGTATTTTGTATCTTCTCATAATGGGCCCAATCGGCGTTCTGCCAAATAGTCGGCTGCGGATTACGGCGTTCCGGCGCGTGCGCTCAAGTGGCTAAAACGTGCAGCCCCTGAACGAACCAACTAGACTTCGCTTATGATCGACGATTTTTACCGGCAACTTTATTCGACGCTAAAATCTTCGCGCGGCGATGCGTATGTGCGTGGGCAAATACGGATTTCGTACGCAGAGTTCTTGCGCACAGCGAGGCGTATAAATACCGCTTTGAGCGGAAAGAAGCGGGCGCCGATCGTGACGTTGGGGACTAAGAGCCCTGAGACGTATGCCGCGATCCTGGCCATTATCTTGTCTGGCAACACATGGGTTCCGCTCAGCCGAAGCGCGCCGCCATTAAGGAACTGCGGCATCATCGACGATCTCTGTCCTGCGCTTATTTTCTCAGATGAAGACCTTCCTGAGCCCATCGCGGAGGCGGCGATGCGTGTCGGAGCAACGATCGAAGATCTGGCGATACTTGCCGGGACCGACGCGGAAACAGAGTTCAATCAGATTGAATATGATGCCAACGATTTGGCGATGATCTATTTTACGTCCGGGTCGACGGGAGAGCCTAAGGGTGTACCCATTACTCATGGAAACTACATTCCTGTTATCGAGAATCTATTAAAGATACTGCCTTTGCACTCAACAGATATTTTCGCAGATTACTATGATTTCAGTTTTGTGATTTCCATTCCCGTCTTGTTTACGTGTTGGATGGTAGGAGGCGCGATTGCGCCGGCTCTGAGCGCCGCAGAAGTATTTCTTCCAACCGAGAATTTAGCCGACGACGGCGTGACGGTTTTGATTACGGTTCCGTCCACGGTTGCGCGCATAAAACGCAAATTTCCTGATGGGGTTCCCGGAACGTCTTTGCGAATTCTCATCAATTGCGGCGAGCCCCTTCATCTCGATATTCTGAGCTACAGCTTGAACCTTGTCGGCTCTGGAGACGCGTATAATTTCTACGGCAGCACGGAAGTGGCTCCATGGACGTTCTTCCATCATTGTAAACCGGGTGATGAGGAGCGGTTTGCTCAGTTTGGCTATGCGCCGATCGGAAAGCTGCTTCCCGGTAATGAGATGCGCATAGATGAAAGCACAGGTGAGCTGTTTGTCGCCGGCGCGCAAATCACGCCCGGGTATCTCCACGCACGCGATTCTCACCGCTTTATTGTGAGCGGAGGCGAGCGCTGGTATGCCACCGGTGACAAGGTGGTGGCATTTGATGAGGTCTATATCTGCAAGGGACGGCTGGATGCGCAGGTAAAAATTGCCGGTCACCGCGTCGAGCTCATGGATACCGAAGCTCATTTGTGTACGCTAGAGGGGGTAGAAGGGGCAGTGTGTTTTACGGAGGGTGGAGACGAGTCGAAAATCATCGTTGCCGCTCTTCATGCTTCGCGGCCGGTGTCGCTCACTGACGTTCGGGCGCACTTACGGGAGCGGCTGCCTGCCTACATGATTCCGCGTAAAATACACGTCCTCGCGGAAGTCCCCACCAATAAAAATGGAAAGCTCGATCGTTTGGCTATTCGCGAAACTTACGGGGCGGGATTACGGAAAAAGGGGCCATGAGAGGTCAAAACGATGTATGTCGGCAAAGTAATTATAAGAGCCGCAGGCTCTTTGAAGAAATATACTTCACCGTTTGCCGTACAATCTCGCCAATTGACGGAAACATGCGCACATGGAGTCTCTTACCCTCGTGATGAACAATCTCCGAGCAGCCTTTGAAAATATGAAGGGAAGTGAAGGGGACGATCCGCCCCCTACTTTGCCGGTCGTGATGCCCAACGGAAGTGCGGTTGCGATCCTGCGGGCGCTTGTACCTGAAGATGCTGACAATCCGGACCTCGTTCGCGATTTAACAGATTGGCGCCGGCAATTCATGGATTATTTTCTGAGCCGCTTCTCGCCGACCGAGGTGCGAACCCAAAACCGACTGCGTGAGTTGAGCGTCGATGCAAACCGCATATTTTTCCTGATCTATACGCAAGACGGTGAACTGGTTGGTCACTACGCGCTGATCGTTCACGATGAAAAGACTGTCGAAGTTGACAATTCAATTCTCGGCGCGCGTCCGCCCGTGCGTGGTCTAATGGTCCACACGGAACACGCGCTGCTGCAATGGGTGTTTCAAAATAGCCCGGACGCGAGGGTCATCGCAAATCTGCTTCAGCATAACGTAACGTGTTTCATGATGCATCGCGCGACGGGATTTAGCCTTGTTGCGACAACCAACCTCCGCGAGACCGTGGCCGACAATGGCGATCGGCTATTGCGCCCGGTGACCGATGGCAACGTAGATGAAAAAGATGCGTGTTTGTTGACACTGGAGCTTGATAGTCGGGCCTATTGGCTTGCTAGGAATGAGGCCGGTTATCCTTGAGACGCCGGCCCCGTCTTGCGCAACGAGCGCACAATTCGATTAATCGAAAGTGTCAGTACATTCGTATCAACGTCGACGGTAAGTCGCGCTGAGGTGCCCCCATTGAGTGGTCCGGTTTGAATGTTAGTTGAGCGGTCGCGT
>CAYYXR010000058.1:0-12132 GCA_964475755.1 uncultured Rhodobacterales bacterium | reverse complement strand
AACGCGACCGCTCAACTAACATTCAAACCGGACCACTCAATGGGGGCACCTCAGTGGACATCGTTATCTTTTGTACTGGCTACACGCCGCGCGCTGCCGAAGCGGAACCATTTAAAAGTCTCTCTGTGCCCGTCACTTTGATCGGTGATGTTCTGGGGTCGCGAAAGTTCTTCGAGGCAATCGAAGAAGGGACTTTAGCAGCACTTAAAACACTTTGATCGATTCTCCACGACGACTCTGGTCTCTTGGTTCCGGAAAACGCGACGATGAATAACTCAGAAAATACTGCTTGTTATACAGAGCCTACACAGAAATCGGGGCGCGCCTTGTTCTTGCGACAGATCAAGGGATCTGTGGTCATGCTCAACCTCTTGAGATTTCGGGAGATTGCGGACTACTCCGCTACGCCGCACTTAGCGCCGAGTACGCCAATAAGCGGATCAGCCGCGTTTGATTTGTACATTAAGCATACATTGCCTCATCTCAAGAAATCGGGTGGTGATCTGATGTTTCTTGGTGAGGGAGGCCAGTTTTTTATTGGGCCTGAAAATGAGCGCTGGGATCTCGCAATGTTGGTTCGCCAGGATAGCGTCGAGACTTTTTTTAAATTTGCCTCTGATGAAATGTATATGGATGGAATCGGCCATCGAACGGCGGCCATAGAAGACTCGAGATTGCTGCCGTTGGTGCAGAAATCATCGTTCTAAAGTCTTGGGGAATATATTTAGTCCCTGAAGACGACGGTTTTGTTCTTATTTAGGAGGATTCGATCCTCCAAGTACCAGGCGACAGCGCGCGACAAAACGCGCCGTTCAATATCCCGGCCTTTCTGGATCATTGCCCTTGGGGTGTCTTGATGGCCGACGCGCTCTACATCTTGTTCAATAATCGGCCCTTCATCCAGTTCCGCTGTCACAAAATGAGCGGTCGCGCCGATCAGCTTTACGCCGCGGGCATGGGCCTGGTGGTATGGTTTTGCGCCTCGGAATCCAGGCAGAAAAGAGTGGTGAATGTTTATGCATCGCCCTGAAAGTTTAGCGGATAAATCGTCGGACAATATTTGCATGTACCGGGCGAGGATAACCAGATCCACCCGTCGCTCTTCAATGATCTTCCATATTTGAGCTTCTTGCTGTTGCCGCCTGTCGTTGGAGACAGGAAGATGATCGAAACGGATATCGCCGAAATCGATGTTCTTATAGGTCTCGCGGGAATGGTTCGAAACTATACCGACGACATCCATGGCCAATTCGCCCGTACGCCACCGGTACAATAGGTCAGCTATGCAATGATCGGACTGCGATGCAAGTATCAGAATGCGGCGGCGCTCGCTAAGGCTGCGCACGTTCCAATCCATGCCGAACTGGTTTGCGATAGTTTCTATCTTTGGGCGAAGCGAATCGATGAAGCCCCCTACAAAGCAAAACTCAATTCGGGCAAAGAAAATCTTTGTTTCCTCATCGTCATACTGCTGCGCTTCCAGAATGTCCGCCCCGCACTCAAAGAGTGTAGTGGCGACGGACGCAACAATGCCTGGTTTATTGGGGCACGATAAGGTCAGCACAAAATGTTCAGTTTCGTTCGCCATAATTCTTCAATCAGACTGTCTAAATCAGGACCTTCTTATCACTTGTCTATTGCGGGCACCTGTTCATTCTTGACCGTGGTCACAATCCGCTTACTTTACCCGTCGGCACAGATATAGGGGGATACCATGGATAAGTCCAAGCTTCACCCGGACACATTGGCATTGCACGGAGGTTGGCGTTCCGACCCCTCCACGGGCGGCGTGGCCGTGCCGATCTATCAGACAACGTCCTACCAGTTTAACAGCACCGAACATGCGGCAAATTTGTTCGCCCTCAAGGAACTGGGCAATATCTATACGCGCATCATGAACCCGACGCAGGACGCCCTTGAGCAGCGGCTGGCCGCGATCGAGGGTGGCGTTGCAGCTCTAGCCCTAGCGTCCGGTCAGGCCGCGACCACATACTCCATCCTCAATGTAGCGAGCGCGGGCGATAATATCGTTACTTCCACGGACCTTTATGGTGGCACGTGGAATCTTTTCGCGAACACGCTGAAACAAATCGGAATTGAGGCACGGTTTGTCGATCCGGGCGATCCGGAGGCTTTTGCGCGGGCGACAGACGACAAAACCCGATGCTATTACGCCGAGACGCTTCCCAACCCCAAATTGGAAGTCTTTCCCATCAAGGAAGTGGCGGACATCGGTCGCAAGCTTGGTGTGCCGTTGATCGTTGACAATACGGCAGCCCCTATGATTTGCCGCCCGCTCGATCACGGCGCCGCCATTGTAATGTATTCGACAACCAAATACATGGGTGGGCACGGCACAACGATCGGTGGTGCAGTCATTGACGGCGGTAATTTTGACTGGGAAGGCAATGCAGCCCGGTTCCCGCTACTGAACACACCGGACCCCAGCTACCACGGCGCGGTTTGGACGCAGGCGGTCAAGCCGCTCGGACCTATCGCTTACATTCTACGTATGCGGGTGACTTTGCTGCGCGATATGGGCGCGGCAACCAGTCCGTTCAATGCATTTCAACTCATCCAGGGCATAGAGACGTTACCTCTTCGCATGAGCCGTCACTGCGACAATGCAGCTACCATCGCAAAGGCGTTGTCGAATCACGGCAAAGTGACCAAGGTCATTTATCCAGGGCTGATGAGCGACGAGCCTCGCCGCCGTGCCGATAAATATCTCAGCGGCGGAAAATACGGTGCCTTGGTCGGTTTCGAACTTAAAGGCGGCGCTGCCGCTGGGCAGAAATTTATCGACTCATTGGAATTGCTGTATCACGTTGCCAATATTGGCGATGCGCGCTCGCTTGCCATACATCCGGCATCGACAACGCATTCGCAGTTATCCGAGGAAGATCAAGCGGCCAGCGGTGTGACGCCCGGCTATATCCGCCTTTCTATCGGTTTGGAGCATCCGGACGATATTCTCGCCGACATCAACCAAGCCCTGGAAAAGGCCTAAGCACCTTGCCCTGCGATCATGCGCGGCGTCAGCAAGTAATTTAGAAATCAGCCACAAATCGCGCCGTGAAATTCCTGGACGCTAAGGGAGAGAATCGTCCCGACGAGCCGGAAGACGTCCAAATATAAACATTGGTTACGTTGTCAACGTCAAAGCGCAGCGACACCGAGGAGTCATAAATTTTGAAGTCGTATCTCATGCCTAAATCCAATGTCGTCGCGTTTGAGATTCTGAACGTATTGAGGCGATTGGCGTAATGAGAGTCTTCATGGTTGAGTCGCGCGTTTACCGAAAATCCTCGCCATGCTTCGGGACCGTAGTCGAGGTTTACGCGGAATAGTGCTGGTGTAAGGCCCGGCGGTACTTCGCCGATCAAACCTGAATCGACGGTGGTTCCTGAAACGCGTGCCTTAAGAAGCAAAGCACCTGCAACGACTTTCAATCCGTCGACGGGCTGGCCGGAAAGCGATACTTCTATCCCGCGGTGGGTCAGTGATCCTACACGCGTAAAGAGATTGGTGGGGTCGCGGTCGAAATAGGGCTTGCTGACTTCAAAAACACCAGCAACAAGCGTCAATTTTGAACCAATTTTGTAGCGCAAGCCCGCGTCGATCTGCTCTGTAATGCTTGCTGGCAAGGCTTCGCCGGGATTTGACGCATTTTCGGGCGCTATCCCGGACTCTTCCAATCCTCGCGTATAACTCGCATAAAAGGTCAGATCGTTTGTCAGGTAGGCCGCAATAGTTCCATTGTAGAGCCACGGATTGTTTCGGGAGGTGGCCAGCGGCAGACCCGGTTGATCCACATTTCTGCGATAGAACGTTTTTTGTATGCCTGCACTAATTTCACCGACATTTCGCCACTGGGCGACATAAGTCGCTCCCAATGTGCCTTGCCGCACTTTGTCGAGACTTCGCTCACCTAAATTGAAATCGGGTTTGGGCAAAGGAATCAGTTCGCCAATCATGGCGGGACCGATGTTTACCGTATCGTCGCCGCCGAAGGTGCGGCGCACTAGCCTTCCTTTTCCGGAAAAATGCAAGGTATGGCGCCTTGGCCCTTCCGCATAAACGCCCGATGCACGAACTTCCCCGGAGTAGGACCGTAGCTGAGTGGTAGGGTTTGCCCTTACGGATAGATCAGCCGTACCGTCCTGCTGAGTATTCAAGAAGAAGGGAATGAAATCGTTTTTCAGACGATTTGAGGATCTGAATACGCCAGTTTGCAGCCGCCAATTGCCGGATATGCGGCTTCGGCCTATCAGCCCAAAGTTCATCTGCGTGCGGTTCCGTCCTTGAAAAAAGTCCGGGCCCACATAAATGGTGCGGTCAATTTTCGGCGGTAGGAATTCTCCGCCCGAAAATATCAACGAATTTGATTCCCCGTTGTCCGCATAGCTTCTCTGAGCAAATGAAATTACTTCGGTATTGTCGTTTGGGGTCCAATGAAGCAGTCCCGCGACGTCGACGTGATAAAAGGTGCTGTGAAAATCCAGCTCTTTATTCGCGGCAGTAGCGCTCAGCACCCCCCCAAGCTTTCCATTGATAATCGGAGATTGAAGGTTTACCTCTCCGCCATAAGAAGACCCGTATGGACCGTAATGTCCGGAAACGCTGGTGATTGTTTTGTCGCCAGGTAATCGCAACCGAATGTCCGCGATGCCCGTAGGTGCAGGAAAAGGATACGATTGCGAACTCAAACCCACGCGAATTGTCGTGCTTTGAATGAGCTGATTGGTAAACCCAAAGTTGCCCTGCTGGTCGTAAAACAGACCTTCAATGCGCATATTGCCCGCATCCTTCGGGCTGAAACCGCGCGCGGCCTGAGAACTGTATAGACCAATGCTATCTTCGCCGACGGATGTGCCAAATGCATCTTCCGCGCTCGTGACGACGTTTTCCGAGGCCCGCTGGGCGTGTGCGTTATCGGCAACTAGCAAAAAGACAAACAGCGCCGCCAAGTAAAAAACGCCGCGTCTATTTTGGAATGAGGCTGGTAGGGAGAGTTTTAGGTTGTACAAAAGGAAATTCGCCAATTCAGAAATAGTGAAAAATCAGAAATCCGCAGCAAATCGCACTGTGAATTTGCGGGGTTCCAGAGGTTCGTACTGACCGGACGCGCCGTTCACGGTCCAGATGTACTCATCGGTTACATTGTCTACATCCACGCGGATGGATGCGGAAGACCCAAAAGCATTGAAATTATAGCGGACGCCCATGTCCAATGTCGTAGATGACTGAGCTCTGAATGTATTGATGCGGTTTGCGTAGTGCGAATCTTCAAAATTGAGCTGAGCATTCACGGAAAAGCCGCGCCAAGCCGCAGGACCGTAATCTGCATTCAGGCGAATGAGCGCTGGAACACGTCCCGGAGGCACTTCTCCAATAAGACCTTGATCAACCGTCGTTCCGGATACGCGGGCCTGAAGCAGCAGTGCTCCCGCGATAATTTTTAATCCTTCGACGGGCTCGCCGGAGAGAGACAACTCAATCCCCCTGTGACGCAGTGACCCGACGCGCGTAAAAAGGTTGGATAGGTCCCGATCAAAATACGGTTTGCTGACTTCAAAAACACCAGCAACTAAAGTGAGGTCCGATGTGATCTTGTAGCGAAGCCCCGCATCAACTTGTTCCGTCAGGCTGGCAGGCAGCGCCTCACCCGGGTTTGAAGCATTTTCCGGAGCAATGCCCGATTCTTCCAAGCCCCGTGCATAGCTTCCGTAAACACTTAATGCATCGCTTAAATAGATCGCGATGGTGCCGTTGTAGAGCCATGGACTTCTGCTTGAAACCGCATCCGGAAGGCCAGGCTGAATTACCGTGCGGTTATAAAAAGATTTTTGCAAACCAACACTGATTTCACCTACATCCTGCCATTGCGCTACGTAGCTGGCGCCAACTGTACCGTGGCGCACCTTGTCGATGCTTTGCGGGCTGAGGTTATAGGTCGGTTCGGGCAGAACGATAGGCACGCCGATGGTCGCAGTGCCAAAGGATACGGTGTCCTCTCCACCGAACGAGCGTCTTACAAGCCGCCCTCTCGCGGACAAATGCACAGTGTGCCGTCTAGGTCCCTCGTCGAAGACGCCCGACGCCCGGACTTCGCCGGAATAGGATCTTTTCACTGGCGGCGGTGAGCGGCGAATTTCCAGATCGGCGGTGCCGTCCGGCTGCGTGTTGCGGTACAATATGGCGCCGTCGGATGTTAGGCCGTTATATGAACGAAACGCGCCTGCTTGCAGCCGCCAATTTTTCGTGAGTTGCCCACGGGCAATCAGGCCCGCGTCAAATTCTGTCCGGCTTTTGCGGCGCGCCCATTCCTGTCCGAAAAAGACGCTTCGATCGATCTTTGGTGGAAAATAGGCGCCGCCGGTAAAGATGAGCGGTTTGAGCTCGGAATCAAATCCCTTGCTGTACTGCGCGAATGGAATGATCTCCGTATTCTCCGTTGGTCTCCAGTGAACAAGGCCGGACAGGTCGATCGAATAATAAACGCCGTGGTGGTCGGTCTCGGCTTGTTTGCCCGCAATGCTTAACACCGTCCCCAATTCATCTTCGATGAGCGGCGTCTGCAGATCTAATTGGCCGCCATACGAAGAGGTGTACGGTCCATAATTTGTACTAAAGCTGGTGATTGTTTCATCACCCGGAAGACGCAAGCGAATGTCCGCAATGCCCGTGGGGGCAGGAAATGGATAGGATTGCGCACTTAACCCCACGCGAATTGCCGTGCTCTCAACCAGCTGTGTGCCGAAAGCAAAGGGTCTTTGTTGGTCGTAATACAATCCCTCGATGCGCATGTTGCCGGCATCTTTTGGGCTAAAACCGCGCGCGCTTTCCGAGCTGTATAAACCGACGTCGTCATCGCCCACCGTCGTGCCGAACGCATCTTGGGCGCTCGTGACCACATTTTCATTCGCGCGTTGGGCAAATACATCGCTCGCAAATGCCAAGCTCGAAGCCAGAACTAGAATAGAAACGCAGGCATTTTTTTTGCGGCAAAAGAAATTGAAATCAAACTGTACGACCAAATCTCACCACTCCAGTTCCGCCTGTCCGTGCGGCGAGATTAATCGGCGCGTGTGCAAAAGACGGGCAAGTCTATTTTATGACCGGCGGCATCCTATGCGCCCAATCGATTACCGGGCAATACTTTCGCGGTAACCGAGGCCCCCATTTTGCATGATGTCAGAACAGGACTTGCATTGTCCCTGTTTCACCGCCACGCTGCTCCACGCTATATTTATGTGCTATCGGCCTTGTAGACGGGGGAGATTGAAGAAATTTTTCTCGGTGGGGCAAGTGCTCCGTCGAAGAATGCGTTCAGACGCGAGCCTTCGGGGCGTGTGATTAGGAGGACACATAATGAGACGGACGTTTAAACCGAGAGAATTGACTACGTCGGCGGGCATTTTGATCGCAGCCCTTGTTGTTGGCGGGTGTGAACCGAGCGAAGTTGAATCGGACCTGCGCGCGCCGGCAAGTAAAAACTGGCCGATGGTGGAGGGCGATTGGGGCAGCACCCGCTTTTCGCAGCTCGATCAAATCAACACGGACACAGCCAAGTCGCTCGGCGCGGCCTGGGTGCGTGAGTGGGGCACGTCAAGGTCAAGAGCCGTGCCGGTCGTGGTAAACGGTCGCATGTATATAACGGTTGGCGACGAGGTTCTCGCGCTCGATCCGGCGACAGGTGAAACAATCTGGTCGGCGAAGGCACCTGTGTCCACGGTTGGGTTATATAAAGGCGTCGCCATCGGTGAAGGCAAAGTCTTCGCAGGTCTGGCGGACTCTTCCATCGTTGCATTCGATGCCGGCACCGGAGAACAGCTCTGGAGCACAAAGATCGGCGACGAGAATGCTCCGGAAAGCAGCTCTCAAACGCAATCTTCGACCGGACAATTTATATCTGCTGCGCCCGCTTATGCAGATGGGGTGGTGATTGCCGGATTGGCAAATGGTGACTACCGTATCCGCGGCCGTATCTCAGGTCTGGACGCTCAGACCGGCGAAAAGCTCTGGACCTTTTTCACGGTTCCCGAGCCGGGAGAGTATGGCGGCGATACTTGGCCCGACAATGACGAGTGGAAGCGCGGCGGCGGAGGCGTGTGGGTCACCCCGACGATCGATCCCGACCTGGGTATGGTTTACTTCGGTGTCGGTAATCCCGTTCCGCAATGGGGCGGTGAGCTGCGCGAAGGCGATAACCTCTTTACGGATTCCATAGTCGCGCTTGACCTCAGGACCGGTGAACGCAAGTGGCATTTTCAATTGGTGCACCACGATATCTGGGAACAAGATGTCACCAATCCGGTCATGCTCTACGAAGCGGAGTTCGACGGCCAAGTCCGCAAGGCCTTGGGACTTATGCGCACGGACGGTTACTACTTCCAACTTGACCGCGAAACCGGGGAGCCTCTCGTGCCGGTCGTGGAAAGGGCTGTTCCGCAAAACGAGCGCGTGATGACGTCTGCGACGCAACCATTTCCGCTTGGTGTTGAGCCCATCGGTCCGACGTGCACACCGGCGGACATGGTGCCCGAAGGATTTAAGTTGTTATGTCATTACGATCCTATCGACTACGACTTGTTGAACGGCATGTATATCGTGAACACGGTTCGTGCGGCCCGCCTAGCGTACAGCCCGGATACACAATACGTGTACATGGCCTCTTCGCCTTGGCCGCTTTATCTGCGTCGTTATGAATCTCCGCGGTTTTTCAGTGCCACGGCGTTGCGCGGCATTCCAGGTGTGATGATCAAGTCTGAGCTCATCGCATTTGATACCCAAAGCAACAAAGTCGTCTGGCGCGTGCCGAAGTCTTACGCCATTCGAAACGGTAGTGGATTTTTGGCGAGTGCCGGTGGCGTCTTGTTCCACGGCGAGCCCGATGGCAAATTCGAGGTCTATAACGCTGAAAGCGGTGACTTGCTTTGGGATTTCCAAACTGGTTCGGATGTCAGCGGCTCGGCCGTGACCTACGAGGTCGATGGCGAACAATACGTTGCCGCTATGGCAAGCGACTCGCTTTGGGCATTTAAGATTGGCGGAACTGTTGCGGAAAGAGAGCCGCCGCCAACACCGCCCACCGAAACGTCCTGGACCGGCCGCGTGTTTCCGTCCGATATCATTGAGATGGGAACCGAGGTCAGAGACAGCGGTCTGGGCGTCATGGAAACGACGTTCGATGAATATGCGTTTGCTCCTCAGCGTTCTCGTGTAGCGGTGAACACGGAGGTCACCTGGAGCAATAACGGCAAGGAGACGCACACCATCGAGGCACAGGACGGATCATGGACGACAGGTCCGGTCCCGCCTGGCCAAACCGCAAAGCTGACATTTAGCGAGCCCGGAGTGCACACCTACATTTGCCGCGATCATCCGTGGTCTTATGGAGAGATCACAATCGACGCAGATTGATTGATAAGGGGGAGTGACGACGCGAGATACTCTCACTCTTCCATATCAATGCCGGTCGTCAAGATGATGCGCGATGTCATGTTGTAAGCGGCAATCACGCTGATGAGTTCCATCACTTGCCGCGTGTTTGGCAAGGCTGCTTTCACCGCCGCCAATGTTTGTGGCTTGGGCTTGACGTCGCGGGTTATCTCCAGAGCCAGCCGGAGGACATCCATTGCCTTTGAACGAAAGCATCCCTTATGAGACGATGGCAAACCCTTTAAATAATGCGACATAGTACGTGTCGTGGTTGTCGCGCGACCTTCAATCCGGCCATGACGCCATAGATCGGAGATCCCTTGAATCGGGTTAAATTCATCGTTGCATCACGTGTCAGCGCGGCGGATTTCTACACAAACACCGCCACCGGCCGCTCACTTGCGTTGCAGAAAATTCCAATCATGGACGTGTGCCTGTTTCCGGAGAACAAGGTAGGACTGCCGGCGTTGTACAATTCTGTCATACGCGAAGTAGAAAACACGCCGTGCACTCTGATATTCGCCCACGACGACCTTCATATACTGGACTATTACTGGATGGCCCATGTGTTGAACGGTTTGAATGCGTTTCAAATTCTGGGTGTTGCTGGTAATGTGCGCCGACTGCCCCGCCAACCCAGTTGGATTTTCATTGACGAGAATTTTGCGCTGGATGAGCCGCCGAACCTCAGCGGTGTCGTCGGTCATGGCACCGGATTTCCACCTACACACCTTGACGTCTACGGCCCTTCCGGGCTTCGCGTGAAGTTGCTGGATGGGTTATTCCTGGCTGCCCATAGCAGGACGCTTATTGATCGCGACCTATTCTTCGATGAGCGTTTTGACTTTCATTTCTACGACATGGATTTGTGTCGCCAGGCTGAAGAGAAAGATGTCTCTTGCGGGACGTGGCCACTATCAATCGTTCACGAAAGTGGCGGCAATTTTCGGTCTGACGCCTGGAAAAAAGCTTACGCCGCATATCTCGCCAAGTGGGGTGAATGACTCGATTGGCTGGGGGCCTAGGATTTGAACCTAGATTGACGGAGTCAGAGTCTGGTCGCAATCGATTTTATTCAATGACTTCGGCCCTTCGCGTTGTACAGGTGTTGCTTGCAGCGCGAACGGAGGCCTTCGTCTTTGGTAGCATCAGCGCGCAACTCCTAGGAGGGAATCCTAATCCTAGGCACCTATCTCAATGAGCGTGCCAACTGGGGCTGGAAATGAGAATACTTGGCACGTTGTTGGCATGGCGGGTGAGGGTATAAATATTGGCCTACACTCCCTCTTAGTCTAAATGCGGGACATTGCCATTTGGGTGCGCTTTTCATGTCCAGTCCGTACAGCGCTGCATTCGACGATCTAGAGTCCATCCGCCGCATTGCGGAGACGTACGGTTATTGCCTGGTGAAAAACGTTTACTCGCAGGAACAAATGGAAGTTCTGGCGCAGAATTTAGAAAACGAAAATGCCGTATTCGAGGGCAATTTCCCGGAGCTCATGAGCTGCCCGTCGTTGCGTTGGGCCGCCGTGGAGCCTCGCGTCTTAGCCATAGCCCGCGCTCTGATGCCTGGGCCGCTATATTACTATGGTGAGTCCCACGTAGATTATGAGGCGGAGGTCGGTCAACTCACGAATTCGCCGTTCGCAAAGTTGCACTTTGACGCTCGCGGCACCCCTCAGTCCTTGAATGAGTTTTGGTTCAGTTCGACGGATCAGATTTTTCGTGGGTACCGCTTTGCGGTCTACCTCCAAAATTACAAGCATTGGAGCGGCGGACTGCTCGTGGTCGCAGGCAGCCACCGAGGTGGCATTCGCGAACACGTGGCCGATAGCGCGATGGTGATGGACTTTTTTAGGTCTCTGGAGATCGATGGCGAAAGTTTTGAGGTGGGATGGCCGAAAAAAGCGATTCACATCGTACCTTCAGAACCTGGCGACCTCGTGATTTGGAATTTGCGTACCCTGCACAGCGCAGGAGCGCGGCGTCTTTCAGCGCGGCCGGACCTGGCGCTTCTTCCTGCCTACGAACGACAGATTTACAATAAATATCCAAATGTATTCCAACCTCAACCAGGCCCGCGCAATGCAATTTTTTTCGATTATGGTACGCCCACCGAAGAAGTAGATCTTTACATCAAGTACCGAAGCCAAAAGCTTCCGCCGGAGCACTTTGAGAACAGCAAAAACTGGCGGTACGACGATGAAGTCGTGCAATCCATATTTCGGGCCGAAGGTGTCGGGATTCGATTTGACCCAATTATTACTGCTCTTTCAGTTCAAATCGCTGCGCTACGCAAACTGGGAATTACAGATTCCGAAATTCACGATTTGCGGCAGAGATTGTTTGCGCTGTTAGACCTACACGAAGAATTCTCGCCATACTTTCCGCTATTTTCCAAAGAAGAATTCAAACGAATCGCCCTGCAAAATCGTGACGCGGCGTTGGAATATGCGCTGAAATCGATAAGCGAGCGAGTGAACGCCGATTAAACCCAGCCTCTGGATACAGCCCTCTGGACTGCGGCCAATTCGACATTTCCGTATAATTTACCGCATGAATTTGTGGATACGCTGGTTTTGGCTCGCGTAACCACGGGGATTCGATCTCAGATCGAACTAGCTGAACGGCACGGAAGTAAAATTGGCTGGGGGACTAGGATTTGAACCTAGATTGACGGAGTCAGAG
>CAYYXR010000057.1:0-12362 GCA_964475755.1 uncultured Rhodobacterales bacterium | reverse complement strand
GGTTATACTTGGCAAAGCGCGTGTAGGCGGCATCGGTGACCCAAACATTCTGGTCTTCGGTCACACGCACCTTGGTCGGGCGCCCGAGGTTCGGCCATTCCTCGATAAAATTGCCGTCCGCATCGAACACCTGAATACGATGGTTGTTCCGATCTGCGGCATAGATACGCCCCTGATCATCGAGAGAAATGGCGTGCACCAGATCAAACTGACCTGGCCCTGAGCCCTTCGATCCGAATTCTGAGATGTAATTGCCGTCCGCATCGAACTTCACGATACGGCCGTTCACATAGCCGTCGGAAATGAGGAACGTTCCGTCCGGTAAAAAGGCAATGTGAGATGGCATGTTGAAATGGGTCTCGTCCCAAGCCGGCACGTCCTTTTCACCCAGGTGCAACACCATCTCTGAGCCGTCGTTGGTGAACTTGAACACCTGGTCGGCGGTGTCCACCACCCACAGATGGCGCTCGGGATCATAGGGACTGATGGCGAGCGTATGCGGCATGCCGAACACGTCGTTCCACTGGCTCCAGTCCTCGATAATTTCGCCGTTCCCGTTCAGCACAATGATCTGGTGGTCGTGTTTCTTTTGTTCCAAAGGCAGCTCAGAGGTTTTGCTGCGCTCGTCCATCACCTGCCCGTCGGCGGTATACTTGGGCGAATTGGGCTGGGTCATATGCTGACCGGCGAAGGCCACAAAAATGCGATCGGGATTGTCCACCAACACCGAAGTCGGCGGCCGGTCCCAGCCGTCGATGCCCGGTTTGAACCACCCTTCCTCAACCCGGTACTCGCCGGTCTGATCCAGGCCGCCTTTGACCGCCGCTGCGGTTTGCGGCGCGGGCGCTTCTTCCTGCGAGCACGCCGTTAATCCGGCAATTACAAATCCCGCCAATAAAATGGATTTCGTTTTCATATCTAAACCTCCCAGGCCGCGCTTTATTGCGCGTTGAATCTGAATTTAGGGCTGACCAATCGCGCCGGGTCCGCACCCTGTTTCGGCACCAGCTTCTGCAGCCGGTTGTTCCAGGCATCGGCGATGTACAAGTTGCCCTCATCGTCCACGGTGAAATCGTGCGGATTGTCCATGGCACCCGGCGCATCACCTGTCACACCCCAATAGGTTTTCAACTCACCGTTCAAGTTGAACTTGGCGATGCGGTCGTAATCACCCGTGGCGAACACCACCGAATTATCGTCGGTGACCAAGACGCGCGTCGGGCTGCCGACATTCGGCCACTGTTCGATGAACGTGCCGTTTTCATCGAACACCTGAATGCGGGTGTTGTTACGGTCCGAGACATAAACACGCTGGTCGGCGTCAATGGTGACGGAGTGCACCAGATCAAACTGACCCGGGCCGGAGCCTTTCGAGCCCCACTCCAGAATGTAATTCCCATCCTTGTCGAACTTCACCACACGGGCATTTGTATAGCCGTCTGCTACATAGAACGATCCGTCGGGCAAAAACGCCAGTCCCGCCGGGCGATTGAAATGGGTTTCGTCTGTGCCCGGCACGCCGGCTTCACCCAAAGTCATCACCATTTCCGAACCGTCGTTGGTGAACACATGGATCTGATGATCGTCGCGGTCCACCACCCACAGATGCCGCTCGGGATCGTAAGGGTTGATCTCGATGTTATGGGAAATCACGATGTCGTCATCCCATTGGGTCCAGCGCTCGATCACCTCGCCGTTGCCGTTCAGCACCATGATCATATTGGCGTGGGATTTTTCTTCCGGCGGCAGCGTGGATGTCGTGCTGCGTTCGTCCATCACTTTTCCGTCGGCGGTCAGCATCGGCGCATTCGGTTGCGTCGCGTTCTGATCGGCCTGTCCAATAAAGATGCGGTCGGGATTATCGATGGCGACCGTGATTACCGGCTGATCCCAGCGGTCGATACCGGGCTTGAACCATCCCGCCACCGGTTCATAAGGGCCGGTCTGATCCATGCCGCCCTTTTCCATGGAGATGGGTTTGTCCTGGGCCAGCGCGGGCAGAACCATCGTGGCCGCAACACCAGCAAGAACTATGGACTTAAGGAAAACGCCGTTTCGGCGGTTTTGATTGATCATCGTACTCCTCCCCGAGGCCGGTCCAATGGTGCCAGCCAGCCTTTATGCTAATTGTGTCACGCAGATTGGGCAAAAGGCAGCGCAAAGTCCACGGGCAACATCGCAATTTTAATGCGCAAATTCAGGTGTTTGGCCGGTTTCGGGGCATATGTGCCGGGCGCAGTCTCATGGGCCGAAAGGTTTTGCCCAGCTGCACAGATTTGTGCAGACTTCCATTGTTCGCAAGGCGCCCCGGTAACACGCCGATTAATGTCATTGCGGCAATTGGGGGAGGCTTCATGACATCGGAACGGCCCGACGTTCAGCCGATTGACGTGCGCGGAACGGTTTTCACGATCGCGGCATTTCTTGTCGCGGCGGCTTATCAAGGTCTTTGGTATCTCGCGCCGGATTTCCTGGCACTGCCCTTGTGGCCGGGTGCGGCGCTGTCCGTCGCTTTGGTGCTCGCCATACTCGCTTTCGCGGTGCCCATCTTTGTGGCTTGGCTGATGGCGCGTTACGACCATCACGACGAAACCGAGACCTACGAAACCTCCGGCCACTAGACCTGTCAGCACACACATCATGAATTCATCAGTCAGTCCCGTAGCGATTACGCTGTTTTTTGTCGTCATCGCCGCCACCCTTGCCATCACCTATTTCGCCGCGAAACGCAGCCATACCGCATCGGATTTGTACGCCGCGGGTGGGCGCATCAAACCGTGGCAAAACGGATGGGCCATCGCCGGCGATTTATTGTCGGCGGCCACCTTCCTGGGCGGCATCGGCATGTTCTTTTACGCAGGATACGATTCTCTCCTCTACGCGTTTCCCGCGATGGTCGGCTTTATCATCATGCTCGGCTTTATCGCCGGACCGATGCGCCGGCTGGGCAAGTTCACGTTTGCCGATGCCGCCGCGGCGCGCCTTTCACCAGTGCCCATCAGGATCATCGCCGCGCTCAGCGCCCTGGCCGTGACGTTCATGTATCTCATCGCACAAATGCTGGGCGCCGGCGGACTGATCCAAATTCTGTTTGGCATTCCCTATACCATCGCCGTCGTCATCGTCGGCGTCCTAATGGTGATTTACGTTGCCTTCGGCGGGATGCTCGCAACAACATGGGTGCAGTTCACAAAGGCCATCCTTTTGGTGGCGGGCGCGGCCGTTCTTTCCTTCCTGGCATTGGCCGAGACAAGCTTCAGCCTGAACGAGCTTTACGCGCGCACGGCTGCGGCTCACGAAATGGGCCTCGCTCTGATGCAGCCGGGCGGCCTCGGGCTCACCACCCTAGAATCGATCTCGCTAAGTCTTGCCATCGGGCTCGGTATTCCGGGTATGCCGCATATCCTCATGCGCTTTTTCACGGTGTCCAACCCGGTCGCCGCGCGGCGCTCGATTGTGATCAGCATGGCCGTGGTCGGCGTGACCTTCTTCTTTGTGTACATGGTGCTCGGGCCCGCCGGCGCATTGTTCGTGACGGACAATCCCGCCGCCATGACGGAGAACGGCACGGTCCAAGGTGGCAACAATATGGTGGCGCTGCATATGGCGAGGATTTTGGGCGGCGAAGCTTTGTTCGGCATCATCGCCGCCGTTGCCTTCGCGACCATCCTCGCGGTCGTCGCGGGCCTTACCGTCGCGGCCGCCTCGGCGCTCTCTCACGATCTTTTTGCCAACGTATTCGCACGCGGCAAAATTAGCGAGCGGCAAGAGACACTCGTATTTCGCGGATCGTGCCTCTTGGTGGGCTTAATTGGAATTGGATTGGGGATCGCCTTCGAGGGTCAGAACATTTTATTCCTCACGGGCCTGCTCTATTCCATCGCGGCCAGCGCGTGTTTCCCCGTCCTCGTCATGTCCATGTTCTGGCGCCGACTGACCACCATCGGCGCAGTCACTGGCGGCAGCGTTGGTCTTGCCATGTCGGTGGGCCTGATCGTCATCGGGCCGAGCGTCTGGGTGCAGGTGCTGGGCAATGCCGAACCCATTATTCCGCTCAGCCAACCGGCGATTATCTCCCTGCCCGCTGCCTTCATCAGCATGATCGTGGTGTCGCTACTGACGTAGGAACGCCGTTCCTAGAGAAAACGGGCTCCGTTGAAACAACGGAGCCCGCGTCTTGATCAGACTTTTTTTATTCCGGGAACGGATCCGAGAATTTCGGATCGGCGAGGAACGTCTCGTCCGTCAAGGTTTCAAGAAAGGCCACCAAGGCGTCCTTTTCCTGTTGGGTCAGGTTGAGTTGTTCTGGCTGGTTGTTTTGCTGGAGCTGGTTCGCCAGGTTGGGGTGGTCCTGAATGCCCGAATTGTAGTGCTCGACCACTTCGGCCAAGGTTTCGAAGCGCCCGTCGTGCATATAAGGCCCGGTCACGGCGATATTACGCAAGGACGGCGCCTTGAACTCACCCCCGCCCGCACCCTGGTCGGCACTGGTATTGGCATCCAAGCCGTTGTTGCGCGGCTGATCGCCGGTGAGCGCCACGGTTTCATGACAGGAATCACAGTTGGGACTACCATTATTGCTGAAGAACAGTTGCCGTCCCAAGTTCTCCTGCGCGGTCAGCGTCCCATTAAAGTTCGGATTGCCGTTATTGAACGCGCTGTCGAACTTCGACTGATAGGACACCATGGAGCGCACGAACTGCGCCAGTGCCAGGGAAATGCGCTCGCTTGTCACCTGAGGCGATCCGAACGCTTCATCGAACAAGTCTGGATAGAAGCTGGTGGACGCCAGCTTGGCTTCCAGCGTGTTCAGGTCCATGCCCATTTCGACGGAATCCTGAATGGGCATCAGCACCTGGTCTTCCAGCGTATCGGCACGCTCATCCCAGAAGAACCGGCCCCGCTCATAATAACGGGCGTTCGCAAGGCCCATGGAATTGCGGCCCGTTAATCCGCCCTCAAAACCGACACTGAACTGACGCGGATCGCTAAACCCGAATTCCTGAATGTGACAGGACGAGCAGGAGATCGTGTCGTTGGCCGACAGCCGCTTATCGTAGAACAGCACGCGCCCGAGAGTGGCACCGGCATCAGTGACGGGATTATTGTTCGGTGTGTTGTCCGTATCAGTAACGTCGCCGAAACCCTGCACCGGCTGCGTAAAATGCGCCGGGAGGTTGATGTTGGCATAATTGAACGCTGCGGCGGGTAAACTGGGCACGCCGAGCACGCTCTCGCCCACCATCTCGGACACCGGCAGCACGCATTGCGCCGTCATATTCGAAATCACGCCCGCACCTTCGTTGGAAACCACATGCTGGGCGAAGCCGGTGAACCCGCCGTTCAGGACAAAACTGATATGCGGCTGATCGGAATTCGGCGTGAAACCAACATCGGCGGCAAAGTCATCCACCGAAAATGTCCAGGTTCCGCCCGCCGGAACGGAACGGCTATAGCCGCCGGCGATCAAGGTGACCGTCGCAGAATCGAACACATCGAAGCTGGCGGCACTCACTGCAGCGCCGGTGTTTTGGACAACGATTGTGCTGGGATATCCCGAGATCAGACTGGTGTGCACGTTCCCGAGCCGCAGACCGGAGGTGGAGATATCCGTCCCGCAGCTGGTGAGGTTGGTCAAGGCCGACCCGGCGGCATTCCAAAGCACATGTTGAACAAATCCGGTGAAATTCGCCCGCATCGCGAGACTATAGGTCGCGCCGCCGCTCGGGGTGATGCCCGCGCCCTCTTCCATGTCCGCAACATGGAACTGGATCGACGCCCCGGCGGGGACCTCGCCGGTCCACGTGCCGAGAAACGCGCCGGTCTCACCGCTGCGGAACTCCGCCTCGACCACACCGCCGGACGAAGCCGAGTTGGTTACGCGCACGTAGGACGCAATGCCGGCGGATGTTGTGGACGGATAAACGGGTGAGAGAAACGCCGCGGTTTCGGTGGATTGCGCGTGCGCGGCGCTTAAACAGAAAAAGAACGCAAGAAATATCGCTGCCGACGATCGAAGAAGTTTTTGTGAGGTTCGCATGTCTTCATTCCTGTATCACCCCCCACTACCCCGTGGTGCCAAAGTTCATTGCGCTCGATTTTTTTGAGCCGCGTTTTGATGGTGTGATTGTTTTGGCTAAGGGTTACCAAAGCATTGACACAGGAATGCCCGCAATGCGCCTCTACACTTTAGTACAGCGCTGCGACAATTTGATACAAATTGGAAAAGCGTTGGTGCGCCGGGCGTTTTCCCGATGCGCGCGACACTTTTGCATTCGCATTGATGCAAAGAAGTACAATTTGCGTCGCCGCAAAATGTCGTTACGGCGTCACGCCGATGCTGAACAGCAAACCCATGTAGGCGGCATAGGCCACCAACATGATCACACCGGTAGCCCTGCCAATGCTTTTTGCAACGAACAGCAGGAGCAACAGCACGGCAGCCGTCGCCAGCATGATCGGAACGTCGAAGGCACGGAACCGCGCGCTGATATCAATGGGCTGAATGATTGTCGTAATGCCCAGGATGGAAAGAATATTGAAGATATTACTTCCAATCACATTGCCCAGAACCACGTCCAGGTGCTTGCGCACTGCCGCCACGATTGCGGTTGCGAGTTCGGGCAACGACGTGCCGATGGCCACCAGAGACAGGCCGATCACCGCATCGGATACACCAAAGGCCCGGGCAATCGACACCGCCCCGTCCACCAGCAAGTCCGCGCCCACCACCAGAAGGCCGATCCCGGCAATGCTGAGCACCGGCGCCAACCAGGCCTGTTTGGCCGGCAGCCCTTCGAACTCTTCCGTTTCATGTTCGTATAACTCGGAGGCGGCTTCTTTGCGCTCCAACCAATAGACGGTGCCCAAATAAGCGATCAGAACACTGACCATCACCGCCCCCTCAACGCGCCCAATGGCCGCGCCGAAGACCAAGCCGTAAAGCGCAAAAGAAACGATCAAGGCGACAAAAGCCTCGCGTTTGGCGGATCGGCCCCACCCTGAAATCGGCACAATGGCTGCCGTCACCCCGACGATCAAAAGGATGTTCGCGATATTGCTGCCCACCACATTGCCGATGGAGATGTCGGAAGCACCGCCCAGCGCCGCGTTTACGGAGACAAGCAGTTCAGGCGCGGAAGTGCCGAAACCGACGATGATCAAACCGATCAAAAGTTTGGAAAGGCCCAGCTTTTCGGCGATGGCCACACTGCCGCGCACCAGCGCTTCGCCGCCCAGGAACAAAAGCACCAGGCCGGCCACAACAAAAACGATATCGAGGATCATTACGCTTCCAAATTCAGAACGAAATCGAGGTTACGGGACATCGTAACCACCATTGATACACGGACAACTGCCGGGTTGGGAGGGGTCATAAGAAAATTCGGCGGTCTCTGCATGTCTTATCTTGTCGCCGGGCCATATTGGGCGGTATCTCCAAACCAAATATACCAATAGGCTCCCAACGGCCCGTGAGGAGACTTTGCACGTGGTTAAAGAGAATCTGGACCGGTCATGACTAAAACATTGGACGCCGTCATCATCGGCGCGGGGTTTTCCGGCCTCTATCAGCTGCATTGCCTGCGCGACAAACTGCACCTGAACGTGCGCCTGCTCGAAGCCGCGCCGGAGGTGGGCGGCACGTGGTATTGGAACCGCTATCCCGGCGCGCGCTGCGATTCCGAAAGCCATTCCTACTGCTACACCTTTTCCGAGGACCTCGTTCAGGAATGGGAATGGACCGAACGCTACCCGGCCCAGGAAGAGGTTCTGCGCTACCTCAATCATGTCGCTGATCGCTTCGAGCTTAAGCGCGACATCACCTTCAACTGCCGCGTGACCGGCGCAGACTACGACGCCGCCGCCAACCTGTGGCGCGTGCGCACCGAAACCGGCGAAGAGCTTGCCGCGCAATTCCTCATCACCGGCGTCGGATGTTTGTCGGCGGCCAATGTGCCCGACCTCCCCGGCCTCTCATCCTTCAAGGGCGAGTGCTATCACACGTCAAACTGGCCTGACGAAAAGGTAGACTTCACCGGCAAACGCGTCGGCGTCATCGGCACCGGCTCCACGGGCATTCAAGTCATCCCCGTGGTCGCGGAAGCTTGCGGCCATCTCACCGTGTTTCAGCGCACCGCCAACTACAGCGTGCCCGCGCGCAACGCCCCGCTGACCGCCGAACAAAAACGCCGGCACAAGGAAAACGCGGCGGAGCTTCGCCGCCTCATGCATGCCTCGACCAACGGCCACCCGTATCTGATCGAGGACCGTTCGGCGCTGGAAACCCCACCGGAAGAACGCGAGAAAATATACGAAGCGGCGTGGGCCAAGGGCGGCCTTGCCATACGACCGACATTCCGGGACCTCATGATCAGCAAGGCGGCCAACGACACCGCCCGCGACTTCGTGCTCAAGAAAATCCGCGCGGTGATCGAAGACCCCGAAATGTCGGCCAAGCTGACCAACATCGATCATCCTTATGCCGCCAAGCGCCCGCCCATCGACACCGGCTACTTTGAGACCTTCAACCGGGCGAACGTCTCCCTTGTGGACATCTGCGAAACGCCCATCGAAGAGGTCACGCCCGACGGCATCCGCACCACCGACACGCACACCCCGCTCGACATGATCATCTTCGCCACCGGCTTCGATGCCATGACCGGCTCGCTGCTGCGCCTCAACATTCGCGGCAAGGACGGCCTTGAACTTAAAGAGGCCTGGGCGGCGGGCCCGCGCACCTATCTCGGCCTCCAGGTCGCGGGCTTTCCCAACCTCTTCACCATCACCGGGCCGGGCAGTCCGTCCGTGCTGTGCAATGTGCCGGTGCCCATCCAACAGCATGTGGAATGGATCACCGATTGCATCGAACACATGCGCGCCGAAGGCCTGGCGCGCATCGAACCCACAACAGAGGCCGTGGACGATTGGGTGGACCAGGTCAACGCCGCCGCCAACGCCACCCTGCTCGCGGGCGTCAAACACTCCTGGTATCTGGGCGCGAACGTGCCGGGCAAACCGCGCGTCTTCATGCCCTACGCCGGCGGCATGGCGCGCTACCGCAAAATTTGCGCGGACGTTGCCGCCGACAGTTACCGGGGTTTTGTCAGGGAGGGGTAATGCCGCAGGACGCCAAACCATCCGATCCGGTCGAGACCTACAACTGGCGGCGGCTGGACGCGCGCATCACCACCTCCGGCCAGCCGACCGAGGACCAGCTGCGCGCCATCCGTGATTTGGGCGTGCGCCACGTCATCAATCTCGGCCTGCACAGCCATGAAAAGGCGCTGCCCGACGAGGCCGCCTCCGTCTCCGCCCTGGGCATGACCTATATTCACATCCCCGTGGAGTTTCAGAACCTCGACGGACGAGGACTTCAATAAATTTGCACGGCAATGAACGATCTGAAGGATGCACCCGTGCATGTGCACTGCATCGCCAACTACCGGGTCTCGGCGTTCTTCTACCGCTACCGCCGCGACGTGCTGGGCGAAAATGAAGACGCGGCACGGCGAGAGATGGAACAGGTCTGGACGCCGAATGAAGTGTGGTCGGCGTTTGTGGAGAGGAAGTAGCAAGTGGTGGGCCAATACGGATCAAGGTGGGCACTGGACTATCGTGGTTGAGTCCAACGCAGTATGACAGCTTAAGAAATAGCCCCAGTGGCACTTTCCCTGCATGACGCCACTGATTATTAAAGCGGACTATCGGCGCTTATAAAAAACATGATCGCCAATTGTTGTTACCTCAACCATCTCATGGGACCAGTGCGGCATAATTGATTTGTGGTGGCAAAACAGCGCGCCGCTGGTCGGGTCCTCGTGAAGTTCGGACCGAACACGTTTGGCGACTGATTTTGCGGTCGCCCAAGCGCTTTCTTCGGTGGGATTGTCGGCTAGTCTATCGCACCACCAGGAGAATTGGCATGCCCCGCTCTCCCCGCCCTCTTTCACAACCGCGCAAATTGAACCGGGAAAATCCGAATGCCGCACCCGGTTGAGAACCGTGAACGCCACGGCTCTTTGGGCTTCAAGGAATTCCGAACGCGCTTCCCAATAAATGTTCAGCGCGAGGCAGTGCGTCTCAGCGTCAACCTCGTCTTCCTTGGCACTTTCAGCTGCGAAAGATGTAACAGCCAACAAGACCAGAAATGCGCCCGAGAAAGCCGACAGGGCGTTAGAGTGGCCGTGGTATTTGTTATGCATATTCCCGCAAATATTAAGCTAATTTGAAGTATGATCGGTTTGAGATAGCGCTGCCTTGAACGAAATTATATTGCAAACAACCCCCGAATATAGGGCATTTTACCGCTTCGCATCGCATGCAATGCCTTACCCCTTGTGGTAAAACTCTTCTGTCTTAACACTTAGGGGCTGCGATTTGCTGACAAACAGTGGTGTTCAGCGGTATCGGTAGTTGATTGGTCTGCATTTTTGCAGCGTTGCGCCAAATGCTGCATATACCCGAAAGATCCCAGGCGGCTTCCAAAAACGAACCGTTTGCCACCGCTGCTCTCGACACAGACGATCTTCTCAATGCTGTGCTTCAACGCGCCCGTAATACCGCAATCGGGTACGGCCTTATTTGCGGCGTCTACATAGTGCTTTCGGGGTTGGCTCTATTTTATGCCTATGACGACGAACAAACACTGCTATCCGTTGAGATCTCCAAAGGATTGGCGTTCGTCATAATTACGTCAGTGATACTCTACGTCATTCTCCGGCGTAGCCTCGTAAAACTTCTGGATATGACTGTGGCCTTCCGGCAAGTGTTCGATGCCGTTACCGATGTCGTCCTTGTCATCGACAGGCGCACCCGTACGATCACCGACTGCAATCCCGCCGTCGTGGAGACTTCCGGCTACGAACCCTCGGAACTGATAGGACAATCGACACAGGCGCTCCATGTTAGCGCCGAGCATTTTCGTGAATTTGACGAACTGGTTGCAGAAATCTTAAGCAAATCGAACCGGTTTGTTGGTGAATTCAGAATGCGCCGCCGCAATGGCGAAGCTTTTCAATCACAGCACAGCATTGGAGTTTACCGGGATGCGTTTGGCATTCCCATGGCCATCAGCGTTGTTCGTGATATTTCTCATCAGAAAAAAATTGAAGAGGAGTTGCGTCATACTCAAAGACTAAAATCGATTGGTCAGCTTGCATCAGGCCTAGCTCATGATTTTAACAATCATTTGACGGTAATTATGACCAACCTGTCTCTCGCTGAAGGTAATTCTGCAACCACGGCTACGGTCAAAAATCAGGTTGAGAATGCATTGAGGGCCGCACGGCGCGCCGCGCAGCTGGCGTCAAATCTCACTGCCTCAGCACGTCAGCAAACCAGCACACCAGTGCTTGTGGATTTACGACTGGCACCACAAAAAGCATTTCAATTCCTTGAACGCGTCATGGGTTCGAAAATTACACTGTTTCTCGACATTCCTGAGTCGCCAATTAACGTAATGGCCGATCCAGGCCAACTTGAAGACGCCATTTTGAATTTAGCCATCAATTCACGCGATGCGATGCCGAGGGGCGGCAAATTAACGCTCGCGGTCTCCAAACACAGCTTTAGTGGACGTAAACGCTGTGTTGGAGGGCATATCAGCCCAGGCGACTACGGCATTCTCCGTGTTTCAGATACTGGCGACGGAGTATCACCGGAGATGCTTGATCAAATAACCAAGCCATTTTTCACAATCAAGGAGGTCGGCAAAGGAACTGGCCTCGGATTGAACATGGTTGCGGAGTTTATGCGAAATTCGAAAGGATATCTGTGTATTGATTCAGAATTGGAAAAGGGCACCTCGGTCGACTTGTATTTTCCATTGGCGTAGTTGGGCGGATATCCTCGCCTACGTATGCTTATAAGAACACATCCTATGTGATTTTGGTGTGGTGGGCCCTGCAGGACTTGAACCTGCAACCAGACCGTTATGAGCGGCCTGCTCTAACCAAATTGAGCTAAGGGCCCACCGGCCCGGACGGGTGATGCGTTGCACATCCCCCGAAACTGAAACTCCCAAAACAAAACGGCCGGCGTTTTAAACACCGGCCGTCTGAAACTCAAATCTCTGTCCGCGCGCCGGCGCTAATTATCCAGGAAGCTGCGGAGCTTGCGCGAGCGGCTCGGGTGCTTGAGCTTGCGCAGCGCCTTGGCCTCGATTTGACGGATACGTTCGCGCGTCACGCTAAATTGCTGGCCCACTTCTTCAAGCGTGTGATCAGTATTCATGCCAATGCCAAACCGCATGCGCAAGACGCGTTCTTCACGCGCAGTCAGGCTGGCCAGAACCCGCGTTGTGGTCTCCCGCAAATTGGCATGGATGGCGGCGTCAAGCGGCTGCACGGCGTTTTTATCTTCGA
>CAYYXR010000056.1:0-12851 GCA_964475755.1 uncultured Rhodobacterales bacterium | reverse complement strand
GCCCATCCAGCAATGTCACGGCGGCGACCGTCAGGGAAATCAATATTGAAGCGATGACGATGGCCCGAGATAGCCCGGTGGGAAGCATCTTCTGCTTCGGTGCGGCAATAGTATGTTTGCCGTCGTCTTCCTCGTCGTCCGACGGTGCAGGCTTCTTAGGAGCGGGGGGCAGGTTTCGGGGGTGCTTTAGCGTCTTCTGGTGTAGCCATTTTCGGCCTCCCTATTTGTGTGCGGCCACCCATGGTCCGCATACCAACATAAAACGTTCAAGCGTCACCAGGGTTGCGGAATATCCGCCATACAAATTCGCATGGCTTGGATTGAGCATGCCGGTTAAACCAGTGATTTGACGGCCCGGGGACCGGCAAAGAACCAAATAATTACGCCGAGTAGAGGCAACAGAACAATAAGCAAAATCCAAAGAACTTTTGTGCCTGTCGGGCGGTTGCTGCCTACGGTGCTAACGACAGCCCAAATATCGGCCACGAGAATGAGTAACCCGAAGATTCCGCCTACTTCAATGCCCATAGTCATCCTCCCGTATTAATTGGTCACCAGATAGGTTGCCTCAGAACGAGTATACACCTCATTTAGGGTATGGCGACACCCGCGATGGTCCGGCGCAAGCGTACCATTCCGTCTTTCCCGTAGGGTTCCGAAAGGGTAGGGTAACTGTAGATTACAAAAAGTGAGTTCGATCGGGGAGGTTTTGTCCATGCGATATGCCATTGTCGCTTTTGCAGCCATATTTGCGCTGACCGCCAGAGGGCCCGTGTACGCCCAAGACGGCATTGACACCGACTATGTCATGACGAACGGAATTAATTTTCACTACGCCCATAAAGGTGATGGTGAAATGGTGATCTTCCTGCATGGCTATCCGGCATTCTGGTACATGTGGAAAGATCAGATCGCCGATATCGGTGAAGATTATTTCGCTGTTGCGCCGGACATGCGGGGCTACAATCTCAGCACCATTCCGCCCGCGCAGGAACAGTATCAAGCCAAGTACCTGATCGAGGACGTCAAGAAATTCGCGGAAGCCGTGGGCGGCGACAAGGCGAAGAAGTTCGTTCTCGTCGGCCATGACTGGGGTGGTTTGGTGGCGTGGATGTACGCCATGCATCATCCGGAAACACTTTCGAAGCTCGTTATCGTCAATGCGCCCCATCCCGATATTTTTGAACGCGAGATGCGGGAAAATCCCGTTCAGCGCGCGGGCAGCAGCTACATGTTCGCTTTCAACAATTACGACGGCTACAACTGGGCCGAACAAATGGGCAAAGACGGATATAAGGGGTTCGCGCAAGGTATTCTTGGCAGCACCCTTCGGGCGGGTAACTACACCCAGGAAGACGTCGATAAATGGATCGAGTCCTGGAAAATACCGCGGGCCCTAGATGCGGGCCTGGACTACTACCGGGCAAATCACCTGAACCCGCCGTTCAACGACCAGCACCCGGCAGAGACCATACCGACGTCTTGGTCCGCAGATGCTGTGCTAAAGGACGCTAAAACCCGAGTGATTGAAACGCCGACGCTTATCATCTGGGGAACCAATGACAGCGCGCTCCAGAGCGGCAACTTGAGCGGCATTGAGAAATTCGTGCCGAATTCCACGTTTAAGTTTTATCCGACGGACCACTGGGTTCCGATGACTCACCCGAAGGAAGTCTCTCGGGACATTCGGGAGTTCATTTCGGGTGAATCCCAATCTGCAAATGCGGAGTAGACGTCGCTATGAGTGAAGAACTTCTTGTTCGGGTCGAGAACCACGTCGCAGTGCTCACTCTCAATCGTCCCAACTCCTACAACGCACTTAACGTGAGTTTGCTGACTGAGTTGCCTGAAGTGTTGTCAACGGTCGCCAAAAACGGCGACATCGGCTGCGTTGTCATTACCGGTGCGGGGAAAGCCTTTTGCTCAGGCGGTGACGTCAATGTGCAGGTTGAGGAGGCAAAACATGCGAGCAAGTCGTCTGAAGAGCGATTGGACGATTTGCGGGAGTGGGTGAATGCTGCGCAGATCCTTCACGAGATGCCAAAGCCAACCATCGCTATGGTAAACGGCGTAGCCGCTGGGGCGGGAATGTCCATGGCATTGGCTTGCGATATGCGCATTGCCGGCAAGAGCGCGCGCATGACGACCGCCTTCGCAAAAGTTGGGTTTTCCGGCGATTACGGCGGGCATTATTTCCTGCCGCGGCTCGTCGGTATGGCTAAGGCACGTGAACTGTATCTAACCTCTGAAATTCTGAATTCTGATCAGCTTGAATCCCATGGGCTGGTTAATCGTGTGGTGCCGGATGAGGAACTGGAATCGGCGACTATGGAACTCGCCACCAAGTTAGGAAATGGGCCGCGCTTGGCTTGGCGTTATATGAAGCAGAATTTCAAAGTGGCGGAAACGGGGTCGCTTTCGCAGGTGCTGGACTCTGAATGCGCAGGCATTCGCCGCTGCCGCGAGACCGAAGACCATAAAGAAGCGGCTAAGGCGTTCTTCGAGAAACGCGCGCCTGTGTTTAATGGCCGTTAATGTCGCACACTAGGTCCATTCCCTAGGAATAGGTACGGCACGCTGGTTTGCGAGCATTTTTGTAAATCTGGCGCGCTCGCCCTCCGGCATTGCGTCGGGACCCTGGTAAATATCCTTGCCGATCTCCGATGTTTTCTTGACGGCGGGCCGGGCCGCAATGGCATCGAGCCATGGTTTGACGTTGGGAAACTCGTCCAGGTCGATCCCCCGCGACTTCCATAATGCCGCCCACGGATAGCAGATCATGTCCGCGATTGTGTATTCACCGGCAGCCAGCCATTGTTTTTTATAGAGGCCGAGATTGAGAACGCCGAAAAGGCGGTGCACTTCGTTGTCAAAACGTGTGATCGGATACGACAGGTCGCCGTGAATACCTTCTTTGTCCGCTCGTTGGAAATGACCTTGTTCGCCCATTTTCGGTCCTTGATTGGCCATTTGCCACATGACCCATTGAACGACGTCGTATTTCCTTGCCGTGTCCTTTGGCCAGAACTTTTCCGTTTTTTCCGCGATGTACATCATCATCGCCGCGGACTCGAAGATTGCGATGGGCGCGCCGCCGCCAGGGGGTTCGTGATCGATGAGGGCGGGCATCCGGTTGTTGGGTGATATCCGCAGGAAGTCGGGGTGAAATTGATCGCCGCGACCGATGTTCACGATCTTCAGTTCGTAGGGCAAGGCGCACTCCTCGAGCAGAATGGTGACCTTGCGGCTGTTTGGGGTGGGGAAAAAATAAAGGTCGATCATAGCGGCTCCCGAAGTGGCACAATTACCGGCGTTCTAAGGTAAAGGGTGCTAAGTCCTTGTGTCTAAGTGGTAATTAATTATCCAAAAATTAAGTGATCTGTGAGATAACCCCTGCACGTAATAGTTGCCATAAAAAAGAAAAATTGGGGGTTCTTGTGCCGGAGGGGACCAAGGCCGCGCTGAGTTTCTGCGTGGTGGAAAACGATCCCGTAATAGCGGATTTGACGCGCCAGCTGCTTGAAGCGGCCGGTCATCGCGTACGAGTCTTTATATCTTCAGTAGAGGCGCTGAAAGCCATTCCCGAGCACAAGCCGGATGTCGTGATCTCTGACATCATGATGCCGGAAATGGATGGCTTTACGCTTTGCGAGAAACTGAGATCGCTCCCGGAATTGTTCGATACCAAATTGGTCATCCTTTCCGCGAAGGCTTACGACTTTGACCGTGAGCGCGCGCGTTCGCTCGGTGCGCTCGGGTTTATTCCGAAACCGCTCAATCCGGAAATTTTCGTCAATCAGGTCATGGCCTGTATCAGTGAGCAATTTACTGTGCGTTATTGGGGCGTTCGCGACACGCTTCCCGTACCGGGACAAAAGTCATTGCGGTACGGCGGCAATACCAGCTGCATCTCCATGGAATTTCCGCGTCAGCTCAATTTTGTGTTCGATGCCGGTTCGGGGATTAAGGAACTGTCTGATCACATTATGGCCCGGCGCGGCGGCAAATGGTCCGCCAAAATGTTCATTTCCCACCCGCACTGGGATCACATCAACGCCATTCCATATTTTGTGCCGATGTACATACCCAGCAATGAGTTTGAGATTATCGGCGGGCGGCATGGCGACAAGACCATGCGTGAGTTGGTTTCAGCGCAAATGGACGACGTTTATTTCCCGATCATACTCAAGGAAATGGGCGCCCGCATTTATTTCCGGGAGATCGGTGCGCAAAGCACAACGTTCGGCAAGGTCGAGGTTCAGAGCCTGATGCTTTCACATCCGGGCCTTTGTTTGGGCTATCGCGTAAACTTCAACGGAAAGTCGTTCTGCTACATTACGGACAATGAGATTTATCCCGAGGATACGCCGCAGCACAACGCGAGTTATGAAAACGAACTCGCGGATTTCATGCGGGGCGCGGATGTGGCTCTAATGGATACCTGCTATTTCGATGATGAGTATCGCCGGAAAATTAACTGGGGTCATTCTGCTGTGAGCGAAGTCATGCGCATCGCGCACGCGGCTGAAGTAAAAGAAGTCCAGCTGTTTCATCACGACCCGGATCAATCGGACGACGATATCGATCGCAAGCTGAATGTTGCGCAGGAAAAGTTGGCGAAACTGGGTTCCAAAACAATCTGTTCGGCGCCGCAGGAAGGAACTTCACGCCAGCTTTAATGCGCGGGGTTTTCGTCCGGTGCAAGGTTGCCGGGCTTGATGGCCGGCGTATTTCTCGCAACCAAGAATCCCAATAACGCGAAAACAAGCATCGCCCAAAATACGTTGTCCAGGGCATCGCCCACACCAAGCCCAAGGTCGTGCAGTTGTTGCGTTGTAAATGCGGCGCTATTCGCGGGATCCATAAGGATTTGAACTGGCTCTTCAATGTCGGGCAGACGGAAGGTGAGGCTAAGATTTAAAACGCCGCCCAACACGGCCGTACCGAATGCGGCGCCCACCATGCGCATGAAAGCGAATCCGGACGTCGCCGCGCCGCGCGATTTGGCCCCAGATGCTTCTTGCATGGCGATATGCTGCGTCGAATTTGTGAAACCCATACCGAAGCCAAAGAAGACCGCGCCAACCATCGGCCACCAGCCTCCGAGCGCCGCTAGGCGAAAGGATTCTGGCGTGCCCGCCATGATGCTGAATATGAGCGCGCCGACTGTGAGAAAGCTGCAGCCTATGAATGCTGTGACGCGATAGGTCGTGCGTAGCATGATGCGGGCGCTGATGGTGCTGGAGAGCGGCCAGCAAAAGGACAGCACCACTAACGTGAGTCCCGCCGTAGAAACGCTCTGACCCATGACACCTTGCAAGAATGTCGGCAGGAAAGCCGTCATACCCATAAGGGCGCTGCCGATCAGAAAACTGGACACGATCGAGTTCAGAATGATCCGGTTCCGCCACAGTATAGGCGAGAGAAGAGGCTCAATTGATCTCCTCTCGAGATTTACGAATAAATACGCGAGTGCGCCCGAGGCCGCGAGCAGCGGCAACACCCACCAACCAAGTTGGTCCGCCTGAAGCAGTGCTAAAAGCAGGGAAGAAATGGCGAGGGTCAGCGTCAACGCGCCGAAGGTATCTATGGTGTGTTCGACCGGACGCGGGTGCTCGCGCAAAAAAGTGGACAGCATAACGATGGCGAGAATGCCTATTGGAATATTAAACCAGAAAATCAGGGCCCAATCGAAGTTCTCGACAATAAAGGCGCCCAGCACAGGACCGATGATCGATGAGCCTGCAAAGATACCGGCGAGGTAAGGCTGGACTTTGACCCGTTCACGGGCGGGGTAGGCGTCTCCAACAATGGTGAACGAGATCGGAAGGATTGCTCCCGCGCCGATGCCTTGAACACCGCGCGCGATTACGAGAGCAAGCATGTTCGGTGCGAGCCCGCACAGCAGACTTCCGAGCATGAATATACCGAGGCCGATGAATAGAATTCTCTTGCGGCCATATAAATCGGCAAGGCGGCCGTAGATGGGAATGGTGACGGCTTGGGTTAGGAGATATGCAGCAAACACCCATCCGAGCAACGAAAACCCGCCCAATTCCGACGTGATGGTCGGCATGGCCGTGGCAACGATTGTGCTTTCTACGGCAGCGGTGAAAATGGCGGCGACACAAGCCGCGAAAACAAAAGGGCGCCGTTCGGGAGCCAGATCAATGGACACTCAAAACCTCGTGTGACTCTGCGGGCCATTGCATACATCTTCCCGCGGCGCATGTCATGAGTCCTATTGAGGCCGTTGACCGAGGTCGCGGCAAAGGCCAAGCTCATGGGAGTGGAGCGCAGAATGTGAGGGGGGGGGCATGCCATCGCCACTGATAATGCCGGTGACCATGATCACGGCGGGAATATTCGGATTGATGCTGGTTGCACTGGGAGTCAATGTGGTCCGGGGCCGGTTCAAACATCTCATGGCGCACGGGGATCAGGGCAATCAGGACATGCTGATCAGAATGCGCACCCAGGCGAATTTCATAGAATACGTTCCAATGGCTTTGATCCTATTTGCGCTTGTGGAAAGCTCGGGAGCGGATCAAATGGTTCTGGCCGTGGTGGCGGCGCTTTTCGTTCTCCTGCGCATTTCCCATGCTTTCGGGATGGCTCAGAAACAGCCCGCTTACTTGCGCCGCATCGGCGCCATGGGCACGTTTTTGACCCTTATCGGAATGTCCGTGTGGACCTTGGCGATCGCGGTCCCAACGTTGACGGCCTAGATCGTATTTAGGAATTGCCTTTTCTTTGGCACAATCTGACGCCATGCTGAGGGGCATATTCGGGAGGCTTATGATGCGAAAATTAGTTTACGCCGTAGCGGCGCTCGCCCTTTGGACTTCGGCGCCGACGATTGCGCAATCCAGCGAAGAAGAAATTCTGAGGATGTTTATTCCCCGGGAAGTCTCTCTGGTCAAAGACGGCGACGAATATGGATTCCAGAGCGAATTGGGCGTGCCGTACTACGTGTTCGACGAAGACGAGGCCAATAAGTCGAACTGCACCGCCGAATGCGCGGAGACCTGGTGGCCGGTTCGCCCGCGAGGTAATGCCGACCCCATGACCCCGTGGACATTGGTTGAGCGCGAAGACGGCCGCCCACAATGGGCTTACAAAGGACAGCCGATTTATATGTACGTCGATGACCAGCCTGGAAAAGCGCTCGGCGACGGCATTGACGGAAAGTGGCACGTCCTGAAGCCGTAGAAGTGTGGTGCTGAGCACTCAACAGCTCAGGGATGATGGTTGGTCGAAGGATATATGCGAATTTTTCGACCATTGGCGTGAGTTGCGTGGGGATGCGCTGGTTCCCGATTCCTCCAGGTTCCTGGATACGCCGTCCTTTAGGTTCATGAATACGGTCTATATCTGCGATGTTGTCCCCGGTCAGGGTGCGATTGTGCGTTTTCATGGAACCGAATTGGTTGAGCGTTGGGGGGCAGATTTCACCGGCAAGGAACTGCACGCATACATTAATCCGGAAGCCAAAAAGTCCTCCCTTTCGAACATGGAAAACGCGGTTAGACAGCCGTGCGACTATCTGGTCGGAGTTTCGTTTGTGGCCAGTTCCGGCCGCGCGCTGCAAACACAAATGATACTCCTTCCTCTTGCCGCGAAGGACGACCACGCCCCCAGAGTTGTGGGCTATTCGATGTAAAATGTGGGCTTGAAATTGCAAGAAGCCGTAAATTCCATCGCTGAGACTCATAACTTGATCTGGCTGGATATAGGCGCGGGTGTGCCCGATACACCGCCGCTGGACGTGAGTTCAAAATAAAAGGAAGTCCTCTCCTCCCGTTCGGAAGAGAGGACCGGGTATCATTACGGCGTGCGCGTGAACCCATTGCCGATCAAGGGGCAGGGGTTCGACAGGTTGGCCGTACCGCCTTCGTAAACATCACCGACGACATGGCCTACGGCAATACGCTGGGTGTCGTCCTGTGCCAGCGGCACAAACTCCACGTTCATGTGTAAGTCATTAGGCTCAAGAAAGTACCAGCCCACGGCACCTTGGAACCAATAGCCGCTTTCATTCAGCGTCTCACGCGGTCCCAAATCGATTTCCGTGGTTCCCATCAACTCACCGGTGGCGGACCGGTAAACACGTACTTCATACGCGGCGGTTACATCGGAAAAGTTATGTACCGATACAAAGGACGCATACCAGTTGATGCGGGTTGTATGGACATTGATGGCGACATTGCCGGGTGGCAGAAAATTCACATCTGGGATGTAGGTGCACACACCCGCGTCCGCGAATTCACCGCTGTGCTGATCGAATTGGACATGCTGCCAAAATTGATTGGTATGGCCGTTCTCCACGTAAAGCGCGAGAAACTGATCCAGATCCAAAGGCAGCAGGCTTTGAATCATCTGCTCTGGGCGAACCTGCACAGATGCTTTGGCGGGTACGGTGATCTGGAATCTGCCTAGGGTACTTTCGGAGTCCAGGCCGTACACTTCGACAATATTCGTCACCGGCTGATCGCTCATGTTCGTGAACCGCACATAGGAGCGGCCGGGATCGATACCCAGGATGACCGTGCGACGGTAGGTGTCGAACGGGCCGCCCACCGCGCCGGCCACATTTCCGACGGAGGCAGGCGGGAATGTCTCCTCACCGCGGGCCGGGTCGGTGATCATGGCAAAGGATATGCTTGCCGCGATAATCAGCGCGATGGGCCAGCCGAACGGAGAGACGATAATTGAAAGGGCAGAGGTCGTGATTTTTGTTATGTTTTTCATGATGACGTGCCGTCAAAAAGGTTGAACCATAAAATGCCGAATTTCGGCGGAGCGGGTTCTACGCCTGACGTTTGATTTGCACATCAGCGATTTTTGCAGAGGTCGAATTCAAATTTTTCGTAGGATGCCCAGGCGCTGAGCCAAAACGGCGCTAAGCTATAGAGGATAGGGGGACGCTTTATGGCGATTACAGGGGGATGTTTATGCGGCGCGGTGCGCTATTCCATAGACTCCGATAAGCCGAAGGTCGTTCGAACGTGTTGGTGCCGGTTATGCCAAAAGGTGGGGGCGGGCAGCGCGACGGTGAATGCCGTGTTCGACAAGTCCGCGTTTTCGAGTGAGGGTGAATTGACCGAATACGCCTGTACGGCGGACAGCGGCAACACCATGCGCCGCTATTTCTGCCCTAAATGCGGCGTGCATGTGTGCACCTTTTCCGACCAGCGCCCCGGTATGGTTTCGGTGCGCGCGGGCACATTGGATGACCGGGAAATCGCCGCGCCCCAGAACACCATCTGGACCAGCGAAGCGCCCAGCTGGGCGTTGATCAGCGAAAAGATTCCACGCTCGGAAACCCAACCGGACTTAGGGAAGTGAGTTGGGAGCGATGAGTGAACCATGGTTTGCGCCCAAGCCGAAAGGTTTCGGACTTCAGCCGCGCAACGCAAAAGGCTGGTTGGCGGTACTGCTGTTCATTGCCGTGGTCGGGGGTACTATTGTCGCGTGTAAGTACACCCTGGAGCCGGCGTTGATGGGTCCGGTGGTGCTGGTATTGAGTCTTCTCGAGACAGCGGGGTTTATCGCCCTGGCTTACGCGAAGTCAAAGTGACGCCTTGAGTAATAATACTCACTGTCATCACCGGGCTTGTCCCGGTGATCCAGGGTTTTGAAACGCATAGCGATGCAGCAAGCTCTATACGTCTTGGTATTCTCATAGTTCGATTACCCTGGACCCTCGGGACAAGCCCGAGGGTGACGTAAAGAGAATACGAGGAAACGGAGTCCGCTTACTTCTTGTTGTCATCCGGCATGGTGTAGTTGAGGGTGAGGCGGCCGCCTTCGGCGTAAATGGTCTGCCCGACGATGAACGAGGCTTCGTCCGAAGCCAGGAACGAGACCACCGCGGCGATTTCATCCGGCTCGCCGAAGCGCCCGATGGGTGTGCGGGACAGCACCATTTTTTCCACTTCCGGATTTTCCAGAACCACGCGCGAGAGCTCTGTCAGTACGGTGCCGGGCGCAACCGCGTTCACGCGCACGCCGTGGGGGATGAGCGACAGCGCCAGCACCTTGGTGAGCAGCACCACGCCGCCCTTGGCGATGGCGTAGGGGATGTGATCGGGCATGGTCAGCTCGGAATTGATCGAGGCGATGTTGACGATGGCGCCGGACTTTTGCGCCATCATATGCTTTGCGGCAGCCTGTGAGAGCAGGAAAGGGCCTTTGAGGTTCACGCCCATGACGCGGTCGTAGTCTTCTTCCTCCAGGTCCAGCAGCTCGGCCTTGTGAATGGTGGCGGCGTTGTTGACGACAATGTCGATGCCGCCGAAATCCTCCACCGCGCGGGCGACGAGGGCCTCCACTTCCACTTTTGAGGAGACATCGGTTTTGGCGAAGGCCGCGCCGATGGTATCCGCCGTTTCCGTGCCGTGCTCGGCATCCAGATCGGCGATGAGGACTTTCGCGCCTTCAGAAATCAAGCGCTCGGAAATGGCCCGGCCGATGCCGCGCGCCCCTCCGGTGACAATGGCGCGTTTATCTTTGTGGCGCATGAATTGTCCCTTGGTCAAATTCAGTTGGAGCAAAAGCAAAGTTTATCAGTGCCAGAAGTAGAAGCTGAGCCCGTCCTCATTAGTCTACACGGTGTATTTTTAATATAATACAATTTATAGTTTTGCCTCAGGGGGACGCTATCAAATGGCGATCAGAAGAAGAACCTACGTTGCGTTCGATGGCGACGAGGATATGCACTATTTCAGGCTGATGAAAGCGTGGAAAACCCATGAAGGATTTTCATTCGACTTATTGGATGCTCATGACCTGAAACAGTCGCGCGACACTAGTTCCGAGGAAACGATAAAGCGCAGCCTAAGAAAAAGGCTGAGGAAATCGACGGTGTTTGTCCTACTGATAGGACGGAGTACGAAATTTCTTTATAGATTTGTTAGGTGGGAGATCGAGACAGCCTTGAAAATAGGGCTTCCTATAATTGGTGTGAATTTAAATGGAACTCGTAGGCAAGACCCAGACTTGTGCCCACCAATTTTGAGAGATCAATTGGCGATATACGTTTCATTCAATGCAAAAATAATAGAGCACGCAATAGATCATTGGCCCGACCAATGCCTTGAACTTGGAAGGCAAGGAGTTTCAGGGCCGTACTACTACAATGATTCAATCTATGCGCGGTTGGCATTGTGACCTGGCGTGAACTCAGGAGGGGATATTTATCCCGCCTTTATCTCAAGTACGGAATTTGGAGCGTTCAAACTCCTCGGAATTTTTTTGGGCTTTTAGGCCTCACATATACTGTGCTTGAGGCTATAGATTTCTTTAGTGCGCACTTAGCGACACAAATAAAGCAATTTGTATCGCTTCCAGCCTACTTATGCTCGCTATTAGTTCTGACCGCTCTCACGCGATTCGTTTCGACCTCAATCTCCTGTAGATTGGAGCGGATGGATGTAGAAATCGGGATAACAGTGGGCAGCATTTTAGACATGCATTGTAGTTGCGTAATTCCTGCAAATACTACTTTTGATACGCGAATAAGTGACAATTTGATTTCCCAATCCAGCCTGCAAGGTCAGTTCACTTCAAGATTCTATGAATCAAATGAAGGCCATCTTGATTCAGATATTCAACAAGCACTTTCGTCGCAGCCCGTATCTGAGGACTTGCGCATGAAGAAGTAAGGAAAGGAAAAAAGCAACGATACAACATCGGTACTGTGGCGACCGTCAACAGAAGTGGTAGAAATTTTCATTTGTTGGCTATGTCAAATATGTCTGCCGAAGGAAACGCCAGCACGACCATAGAGTTGGTTAGCGACGCTTTGGCTGGGCTGTGGATATATCTTTCAACGAAAACAAAATATGAAGAGGAAATCGCGGTCCCTCTTTTGGGGACTGGTGCAGGAAGAATTAGAAATTCCCGAGAAGAGATCACTCGTTTGATCATAGACTCTTTTATTGTCAGTGCAGGTGAGTCCCGTTGTTGTGACAAGTTAACAATTGTGATTCGAGAGAGCGATTTTTATAAACATGAAATCTCTCTTCCCGAGTTACAAAAATACCTAGTTCATGTCTGCAAGTATCACGTTGGGAGAAGTCCAAATCCGTCTGCTGGGGCGGGCAATCCTCTGTTTAACTGAGGCGCATGGGGTTGTTCCTCAAAACGTGATGTCGTTGAATCCATGGCATAAACGCCGGATTTTCTCCTGGCGCATGGGGTTGTTTCGTCAAATATGTGAATCTACCCCGCTTGTCATCCCCGGACGTGTTCCGGGGATCCAGGGTTTTGGAACGCTATTCCATGCGGGGCCACGAGTGGTTCCGGCATCGGTTGAACTTCGTAGCACTGGATACCCGGCATGCGCCGGGTATGACAGCTGTGAGGGTTAGGCTCGCTTTCGTGCCCGTCCGTTTGCCGCCTTCGCCACTACCTTCAACCGGTCCTTCAAAAACTCTCCCGTGTAGCTGCCTTTGACCTTCACCACTTCTTCCGGTGTTCCCGCCGCGACGATGCGTCCGCCGCCGTTACCGCCTTCGGGACCGAGGTCGATGATCCAGTCGGCAGTCTTGATCACTTCCAGATTATGCTCGATGACGATCACGGTGTTGCCCTGGTCAACCAGGGTGTGCAGCACCTCCAGCAGTTTCTTCACATCCTCGAAGTGCAGGCCGGTGGTGGGCTCGTCGAGAATGTAGAGCGTGCGGCCCGTCGCGCGCTTTGAAAGCTCCTTGGAGAGTTTCACGCGCTGGGCTTCGCCGCCTGAAAGGGTCGTGGCCTGCTGGCCCAGGTGGATGTAGTCCAGGCCGACCTTTTTCAAGAGTTCCATTTTCTCGCGGATGGCGGGCACGGCTTTGAAAAAGTCGGCG
>CAYYXR010000055.1:0-13454 GCA_964475755.1 uncultured Rhodobacterales bacterium | reverse complement strand
GTGACATAGACGTCGGGCAGGAAGTGCATTTCGATTTTTATGAGGCCGTCGCCGGAGCAGGCCTCGCAGCGCCCGCCCTTGACGTTGAACGAGAAACGCCCCGGCGCGTAGCCGCGGGTTTTGGCTTCGGGCAGTTCGGCGAACCAATCGCGGATGGGCGTGAAGGCGCCGGTATATGTGGCGGGATTGGAGCGGGGGGTGCGGCCGATGGGTGACTGATCGATATCGATCACTTTGTCGAGGTGATTGAGTCCGTCGATTTTGTCATGCGCGCCGGGCAGATCGCGCGAGCCGTAGAGATGTTTGGCGAGGCCCTTGTAGAGCGTTTCGAGAATGAGCGAGCTTTTGCCGCCGCCGGATACGCCGGTCACGCAGGTGAGCACACCGAGGGGAAAGGTGGCGGTGACGTTATGCAGGTTGTTGGCCTTCGCGCCTTTTACCGAAAGAGCCTTGCCGTTGCCCTTGCGGCGTTCCGCCGGCACGGGAATTTCCTTGTCGCCGTTGAGGTAAGCGGCGGTGAGACTCTTTTTTGATTTCAAGATTTGTGCGGGCGGTCCTTCGGCGACCACGGTGCCGCCGTGAATGCCCGCGCCGGGGCCCATATCGATGATGTGATCGGCGGTGCGGATGGCGTCTTCGTCGTGTTCGACCACGAGCACAGTGTTTCCTATATCGCGCAGGCGGCGCAGGGTTTCCAAAAGGCGGTTGTTGTCGCGCTGATGCAAGCCGATGGACGGTTCGTCGAGCACATACAAAACACCCGTGAGGCCGGAGCCGATTTGCGAGGCCAAGCGGATGCGCTGGCTTTCGCCGCCGGAGAGCGTGCCGGAATTGCGCGAGAGGGTGAGGTAGTCCAGCCCGACGTTATTGAGAAAGTGCAGGCGTTCGTCGATTTCGCGCAGGATGCGGCGCGCGATTTCCTGCTGTTTGTCGGTGAGGTGCTTGGGCAGGTCGTTGAACCACGCCCCGGCATCGAGAATGGCGAGCTCAGAAATCTCGGCGATGTGTTTGCCGGCGATTTTCACCGCGAGGGCTTCGGGCTTGAGGCGCGCGCCGCCGCAGGACTCGCAGGGCTGAGAGGTTTGATACTTTTCCAGTTCCTCGCGCATCCAGGCGGAATCGGTTTCGCGCCAGCGCCGCGCGAGATTGTTGATGACACCCTCGAAGGGCTTGCGGGTTTCGTATTTGCGGTTGTCATCGTTGTATTTGATGACGACCTCTTCATCGCCGGTGCCGTTGAGAACCGCGTTGCGCACTTTGGCGGGCAGTTTGTTCCACGGCGTGTTCACCTTGGCGCCGAAGTGGGCGAGAACGCCTTTGAGCGCCATGAAGTAATACGGCGAAGGCACGGAAGACGACGACCAGGGTTTCACGGCGCCGTCCTCGACTGAAAGGGACTCATCGGGCACGACCAGCGCGGGATCGAACAGCATGGTCACGCCGAGACCGTCGCACGTCGGGCACGCGCCGAAGGGATTGTTGAAGGAAAACAGGCGCGGCTCGATCTCATCAATGGTGAAACCGGAGACCGGACAGGCGAACTTGGCAGAGAACACCGTGATAGCGTTCTTAGCTTTACTGTCCGCATTTTCCGCATAAGCAAGACCATCGGCGATATTCAGCGCGGTTTCCAGAGAGTCGGCGAGACGGCTTTCCACGCCTTCGCGCACCACGACGCGGTCCACGACAACCTCAATATCATGCTTGAGTTTTTTATTGAGGGCCGGGGCTTCGGCGATTTCATACAGCGTGCCGTCGATTTTGACGCGCTGGAATCCCTTCTTCAGCAATTCCTGAAGTTCTTTTTTGTATTCGCCCTTGCGGCCGCGTACGAACGGCGCGAGCAAATACAGCCGCGTGCCGTCGCCCATCTCCATGATGCGGTCGACCATTTGCGAAACCGTCTGGGCCTCGATTGGAAGGCCGGTGGCCGGTGAATAGGGAATGCCGACCCGCGCCCACAACAGGCGCATGTAGTCGTGAATCTCTGTGACCGTGCCGACGGTGGAGCGCGGATTGCGGCTGGTGGTTTTCTGCTCAATTGAAATGGCGGGCGAAAGACCCTCGATGTAATCCACATCGGGCTTTTGCATCATCTGCAAAAACTGGCGCGCATAGGCGGATAGGGATTCCACGTAGCGGCGCTGGCCCTCGGCGTAGATGGTATCGAAGGCCAGCGAGCTTTTGCCGGAGCCGGACAGGCCCGTGACGACAACGAGTTTGTCGCGCGGAATATCCACGTTCACGGCCTGGAGGTTGTGTTCCCTGGCGCCGCGGACTTTGATGGTGTGGAGGGTGGATGAGGCCTTGCTATCGCGGGGCATTGAGGTTAAATGTTCTCGTTATGTTTCCGTTCGTCGCATTTCATACGACGAATGGCAGTAAACAGCAACGGCGGTGCTTAGTCCTTCATTTTCCTGAGTTTTCCACAGGAAAGGGCGCTTCCGCCGCCGCCCCGGGGCCTATATGGTGCTCTCGGAGCAAAATAAACAAACCGCGGAGAGAGAAGCATGGCCGGCAGCGTCAACAAAGTGATTCTTATCGGTAACCTGGGCCGTGATCCCGAAGTGCGGACCATGCAGAACGGCGGCAAGGTCGCGAACCTGAATATGGCCACCTCCGAGAGTTGGCGCGACAAGGCCACCGGTGAGCGCAAGGAAAAGACCGAATGGCACCGCGTGGTGGTGTTCGGCAAGCTGGCGGAGATCGCCGAGCAGTACCTCAAGAAGGGCTCGAAGGTGTATGTCTGCGGCCAGTTACAGACCCGCAAATGGACAGACCAGAGCGGTCAGGAGAAATACACCACAGAAGTGGTTCTCCAGGGCTTCAACGGCGAGCTGACCATGCTTGATGGCCGCGGCGGTGGGGGCGGAGGCTCCGGCTCCGGCGGCGGCATGAGCGATGACGGCGGCGGTTGGGACAACAGCGGCCCGTCCTACGGCGGCGGCGGTGGAGGCGGTGGCCCCAGCGATCTCGACGACGAGATTCCGTTTTAGGGCTCTGTCGTTCTTCCAAGAGAACGGACTCTCGACTTGCGCACAGTAATAGTAGGCAACGCTGGATCCGGTAAGTCCACGTTTGCGCGCTCTCTCGCCAAATCGGCAGAAACCGTAATTCTTGATCTCGATACGATTTTTTGGGTTCCGAGGCGCGTTGCCGTCAAACGGCCAGCATCGGATGTTCAAGCGGACCTTCAACGATTTTGTGATGAGCATAAAACGTGGATCATAGAGCGGTGCTACGGCGATCTCGCGGAAAAAGTCCTTGTCCACCGCCCTCAACTCATTTTTTTAAATCCAGGCGAAACAGTCTGCTTAGAGAACTGCCGCGAGCGTCCTTGGGAACCGCATAAATATGCGTCGAAAGAAGATCAAGATACTCAGCTTGAAACTTTGCTGGCTTGGGTTTCCAGCTACTACTGCCGCGAAGACGAGATGTCGTTTAAAGGACATCGTAATTTGTTCGAGAACTATGATGGCCCAAAACGCGAAATAGTTGTTCAGGTGTGAGGCGGTAGGCCGCTCGCGAGGAGGTCGCGGGCGTCTTTTGATCCATCGAGAACCTTGTTCACGCGGCTTTTGACGCGCCAGCCTTCCGGCGTGCGCAGCAGATCTCAGCGTACTGCGGTCACGCGCCAGACATAGAACCTATCGCCTTCATCCTGGCGGTACAGGCGGCCATAGCAGGTAGCCACCGCCTTATCGCCGTCAATATGGATGAGCGGCGTTCCAACAACATGCGCGGCGCCGTTCTGTATAATGTCCTGGTGCATATCGCCGCTAACCATTGCTGTGATTTCCTCGCGGCTGTGAAATGTAACGAGTTGGGCATCGTAGGTGCCGTCTTCGGTCCACAGGTTGCCGGCTGTTTCGGCCGCATTCCCGTCGACGGCGGGGCCGTAGGTCGCCAGGATTTTGGCGATGGCGAATTCGTCTTCTAGACGGCTCACCCGGAGCCGTAGGTCCGCAAGCTCTTCGGTGAGCTTTGCGAGCGCCGGTTCGGTCATCAGGCCGCGTCGTATTCTTTTTTCATGCGGGCGACCAACTCGCCGACGGTTGGGACATCGCTAATACTGCCGACGCCTTGGCCTGCGGACCAGATGTCGCGCCATGCTTTTGGTCCGTCTTTGTCCTTGGCATCGATTCCGAGTGATGCGCCTTCGCGGCGGCCAAGAACCTCATCCGGATTGAGGCCGTAATTGATAATCGAGTTTTTCAAATAGCTGGCGGGCACGCCGCTGAAATACGGCGTGTACACAATGTCCGCGGCGGCGCTATCGACAATCATCTGCTTGTACTGATCGTCCGCCGATGCTTCCTTAGTCGCTATAAAGCGCGTGCCCATATAAGCAAGGTCGGCGCCCATGACTTGTGCGGCTTTGATTTGCGCGCCGTTGGAGATGGCGCCCGCGAGAATAATGGTGCCGTCGAATATCTGGCGAATTTCTTGCACAAAGGCGAAGGGCGACAAAACCCCGGCATGACCGCCTGCGCCTGCACACACTAAAATCAAACCATCGACACCGGCATCGATGGCCTTCTTGGCATGGCGGATATTGGTGACGTCGTGAAAAACAATGCCGCCGTATTTATGAATTTCAGAGACAATGGCGCTCGGATCGCCGACGGAGGTGATCGCAAATGGTACCTTGTGCTTGATGGCAAGTTCCGTGTCTTCCCGAAGGCGCGTATTCGTTTTGTGAACGATCAGGTTAACACCGAAGGGCGCCGCTTTGGTGTCTCCGGCCAGGGATGTTTCGATCTGGGTAAGCCACTCCTCGAGCGCCTCGATGGGTCGCGCATTGAGAGTGGGAAACGCGGCCGGGACGCCGGCTTTGCATTGAGCAATGACGAGGTCAGGGCGCGATACGAGAAACATGGGGGCGCCGATGGCGGGGAGGGCCACGCGACCTCGGAAAAGCTCAGGGATTGGCATCACATCTCCTCAAAAGGTGTTGAAAGGTTCTATAGCGCGGGAATCCAGCTTCGAAAAGCATGCCGCTACGCAAATCGCGATGCAATAATTTGAGTTACGTAGGTGCGAGCAGCATGTTTACTCGACGGGAATGGTCGGTGCCCTGGGGGACAGGTTACGCGCCGCCCGAAGCCCGAGTCTCGACCGTTTTGAACGTGTTTGCACTGGACTGTTCAGCAGGCCGGACTCACGGCTTTCCTGAGTAGATATTCGGCCTCATTCCGGCATTCATATATTCCGTATAACTCCCTGAAATAACGTCATTTAAACCCGACCTTCCTGTGGATAACTTTTACACAAAAAAAGCTACATAAGACACAACCAGCGTTATGAGAAGGAGGCGGAATCTGCTAAAATTTCGACTGTGCAGCGGCCCGAATTTGGACCCAAGTGGGGCCTTCAGCACCAAGTTACCGGCTTAAAATTATCCCGTTGTTGCGCCGCAATATACACGACGGGACAAGGCCGGTATTGGCGTAACTGTTGAGAGTTTTCTGGTGAGCGAAACAACCCCTAATCCGCCCGATTTCGAGATATCCCCCGTCACAATCGAAGATGAAATGCGCAAGAGCTATCTCGATTACGCCATGAGCGTGATCGTGAGCCGGGCGTTGCCTGATATTCGTGACGGCCTAAAGCCGGTGCATCGCCGCATCCTCTATGCCATGAAGGAGAGCGGCTACGAGTACAACAAACCGTACCGCAAATCGGCAACGACGGTCGGTGACGTGATGGGTAAATATCACCCTCACGGTGACCAGGCCATTTACGACGCCATGGTACGCATGGCGCAGCCATTCTCGATGCGGGTGCCCTTGATCGACGGACAGGGCAATTTCGGCTCTATGGACGGCGATCCCGCGGCGGCAATGCGTTACACCGAAGCGCGGTTGGCTAAGGCGGCCCACTCACTACTGGATGATATCGACAAGGAAACCGTCGATTTTCAGCCGAATTACGACGAAAGCATTTACGAACCCGTCGTCTTGCCGGCGAGATTTCCCAACCTGCTCATCAATGGCGCGGGCGGGATTGCTGTGGGCATGGCGACCAACATTCCGCCGCATAATCTAGGTGAGATCATCGACGCCACCTGTGCGCTGATCGATGATCCAGCAACAAGCGATGAACGCCTGATGGAAATTGTGCCGGGCCCGGACTTTCCGACAGGAGGGATAATTCTGGGGCAGGCTGGTAGTCGAGCGGCCATGATGACGGGCCGCGGTTCCGTGGTCATGCGCGGCCGTTGTGAAATCGAAGACATCGGCAAGGATAAGCAGGCGATCATCGTCACGGAAGTTCCGTACCAGGTCAACAAAGCTGGAATGATCGAGAAAATGGCTGAATTGGTGCGTGACAAGCGTATCGAGGGCATTTCCGATCTACGCGATGAGTCGGACCGCAATGGCGTGCGCGTGGTCATCGAAGTCAAGAGGGACGCTGTCGCAGAAGTCGTTCTCAATCAGTTGTATAAGTTCACACCGCTGCAAACCAGTTTCGGCGTGAATATGCTGGCCATCAACAACGGACGCCCGCAGTTGATGAACCTCAAGGAAATTCTTCAGGCCTTTATCAAATTCCGTGAAGAGGTCATTCGCCGCCGGACAGTCTATGAACTCGGGCAGGCGAGGAATAGGGCTCACGTTTTGGTTGGCCTTGCCATCGCCGTTGCGAATTTAGATGAGGTCATCAAACTGATCAGAGCCGCTGCAGATCCGGCAGTTGCGCGTGAACAGCTCATGGCGACGGCGTGGCCTGCGGTCGATGTCGAGCCTCTTGTGAAACTGATCGACGAACCGGACCGCAAAGTCGTTGACAGTAAATACAAACTCTCAGAAGCCCAAGCAAAAGCCATTTTGGATTTGCGACTGCATCGCCTCACAGGATTGGAGCGCGACAAGATTCACGGAGAGTTGCAGGAAATCGGCGAAAGAATCGCAGACTATCTCGACATATTGAGAAGCCGCGAGCGCTTGTATTCCATCATCCGCGCCGAATTGCTTGAGATGAGGGAGGAATATGCAACACCACGCAAAACGACAATTGAAGAGTTGGAGTTTGAGACAGACGTCGAAGATTTGATTCAGCGCGAAAATATGGTGGTGACCGTCACCAACTCTGGCTGGATCAAACGTGTGCCGCTTTCGACATACCGGGCGCAGCGTCGCGGCGGAAAAGGCCGTGCAGGGATGGCGACCAAGGACGAGGATTTCGTAAGGGCGCTTTATGTGGTGAATACCCACACACCCGTCCTGTTTTTCTCGACGGCGGGTATGGTCTACAAACTCAAGGTTTACAAATTGCCGGTGGGCACACCGCAGAGCCGCGGCAAGGCCATGGTCAACCTATTGCCGCTCAAAAACGGCGAAACAATTTCTACTGTTATGCCTTTGCCAGAAGACGAGGACAGTTGGGGCAATCTCAATGTGATGTTTGCCACCGCGAGCGGCAACGTCCGGCGAAATAACCTATCCGACTTCATCAACGTTATGCGTAACGGCAAAATCGCCATGAAACTCACCGACGGTGATAATCTTGTCGGCGTAGCTACGTGTAGCGAAGATAACGACGTTCTGCTGTCAACGCGACAGGGTAAGTGCATTCGATTTGAAGCAGGGTCAGTTCGCGTCTTCGCTGGGCGGTCTTCGGTCGGCGTCCGCGGTATCAAGCTTGCCAAGGGAGATGAAGTCATCTCCATGTCGATTTTGAAGCACGTTGAATTTGATACTGAGAGCCGTGATATGTATCTCAAGATGGCGCGCAAGCTGCGTGGTGGAGACGAGAACGGTGAAAGTGAAGAAAATGGGACCGACGGGGGCAAAGAGCTCTCGGACTCTGATTTTGCACGCTTTGCAGAGAATGAGGAATTCATTCTCACTGTAACCCGGCGCGGCTTTGGCAAAAGAACGTCAGCTTACGAATATCGCATTACAGGTCGTGGTGGTTCGGGGATCGTTTCCATCGCGACAAGTAAACGCAACGGCGAGGTCGTCGCCTCTTTCCCTGTGGCCGACTCCGATCAAGTCATGATGATAACGGATTCCGGTCGTCTGATAAGAATCCCCATTGGCGACGTCCGTATCGCCGGGCGTGCAACCCAAGGCGTTACTATGTTTTCGACCGGTGAAGAAGAGCGCGTGACATCCGTGGCTCACCTTCCACTTGAAGACGAGGACATTGAAGGGCAAGAAGGGGAAGAAACCGAGGCCGAGGCTTAACCGGTCCGAGCTGGATACGGCTAAGGAATTAAGATGACAAAATCCAAAAGTAAAATCGCCCTCCCAAAGAATGGCAGATATAGGATCGGTATATATCCAGGCACTTTCGATCCCATCACTAATGGTCACCTCGATATCATCGGCCGGGCGGCAAAGGTCATCGATAAGTTGATTGTGGCGGTAGCGGTCAATGCCGGGAAGGGACCGTTGTTCACTCTAAAAGAACGCGCTGAAATGTGCCGACGTGAAGTGCAATCTCTCTCCATAGCCAAAGAAGTGCCGATTGAAATCGTTCCATTCGAGACGCTGTTGATGGATTTTGTGAACGGGGTTAATGGGTCGGTTATCATTCGCGGCCTTCGGGCGGTATCGGATTTTGAATATGAATTCCAAATGGCGGGCATGAATGCTCGTTTGAACTCGCGGGTTGAGACGATGTTCTTAATGGCTTCGGAGCGCAACCAATTCATATCCTCCCGGTTTGTTAAGGAAATTGCGCGTTTAAGTGGGGATATTTCTAGTTTCGTTCCGGCAGATGTCTGCCGCCGCGTACAAAAGAAATACAAAAAGAAGTGAGGGACCGCGCTGCGTGCGCCTCAATGATATCAAAAAGTCCTGCCACACTTGGCTTGAATACGGCAGCGTGGGGATGTATGAGGCGCGCCGGGTGTTCCAAATGCAGCGAGCATAGAATGAGTCATGAATAGCGTTGGTCAGAATATGGTTTCGAACGTGAGTAGAAGAGCAGCAATCTGTTTTGCACTCGCCGGAACATTGCTACTTGCACCGCCGGTGTTGGGACAGGACGGGCCTCTGCAACCACAGCAACAACCAACGGAAAGGGAGCCGTTAGATTTGGAAAACACACTATATCTCGATCTTGAATATGGCCGCGTCGTTATCGAGATGAGGCCTGATTTGGCTCCGAAGCATGTGGCGCGTATCAAGGAACTGGTTCGTGAGGGATTCTATGACGGTATCGTCTTTCACCGTGTTATAGATGGATTTATGGCGCAAACCGGTGACCCGAAAGGCGATGGGACTGGTGGCTCTGGGCAGACCATTCCTGCAGAGTTTAATGATGCGGACCACGTTCGCGGATCGGTATCCATGGCGCGTTCGAGTAATATTAACAGCGCCGACAGCCAGTTTTTTATTGTTTTGGATGATTCTGATCTCTTGAACGGCCAGTATACGTATTGGGGTAATGTGGTTTCAGGAATGGAATTCGTAGATCAGATTCGCAAGGGTGACCGGAGCAATAATGGGGAGGTCCCATACCCTGACCGCATCATCCAAATGCAGGTTGCTGCGGATGTGGAGCGCGCGAAGGATCAGTAGGGCGGTTTGGAGAAAGCCCTTCCATTATCTCCCCCGTACCTCAGTCACCCAGACATCCTCCATTTCTCGAATTGATTCGGTGCTGCTAAATAGTTTATGGCTGTTGGCCTTGATTTCTCCTATCAAAGTTCGCCGAAATTCAGCGTCGTGCGCCATGCGGACGGCTGTCACTGCATAATCGTCGGGTGCTTCAATGACCGTGTGCCCCATATTCATATGATTGTAGAATGCTCGAGTATGGCGCCCTCGCATGAATTGTCCGGGGCAATGCGCGATGGGGACACCTAGCGCGAGAGCCTCCAACGATGTTTTGCCGCCCGACCATTGCGGAACATCCAAGATGACATTCGCTGAGGCAATAAGGTGCAAAAACTCCGTCTGATTCCGGCGGGGTAAAATGACGACCCTGTCGATGTTGGGGCCAACTGGTTCCTTGATGCGTGACAAGAACTCGGCATCAGCGTTTGTGCTGTGACTCAAAAAATACACGCGAGCTTCTGCATCGAGATTTAGGATCGACGCAACAACCTGGTCAAATTCTGGATGAATTTTGAACAGGCTCTGGGCGCACAAAAAAGAAGGCCTCCTTGAATTGATGTCGGCGGCTGGACTGGTCGCTTCGGGAAGGAGGGGGCGCTCCGCACAGAAGGAAAGTCCGCTGAGCCGGATGAGTTTCTCGGTATAGTGAGATGCGGCGTCGGTCGGTTCCATATCGTCAACGGAGAGGAAGGCGTCGACATTGGGTATGCCGGTCGTTACGGGGTGACCCCACGCTACAGTTTGCAGCGGGGCAAGACGCGCAAACGCTAGAAAATACGCGAAATGGTCAATACCAATTTCCGGATAGTGTGCGACGTCGAGACGCGCTTCAGAAATTATTTTACGCGCTTCCGCGAGGTTCGGAGGCAGGTCTACAAACGGCGCTAAATTTTTAAAGCGGTCTGTTTGTCGATCCGAAGTGCCTCTTGGGGTTCGAAATAACACGAGCTCGAAGCGGCTAGAGTCAATGCCGGCAACCAGTCCGTACGTGAGATATCCCACAGTGTGTTTCGAGAAAAAATTCGAAATAATTCCAATTCGAATACGTTTCCCCGTGGTTTCTCGCTTAATCGAATGGGGTGGCACGAATGCGAGAGATGGGGACGCCTTTAGATAGTAGGCCGCCAGTTTTTCTTGAAGAGGCCGATCGTTTTGCGCCTGGTAGCCGAGATAAAAGCAAGGCCCAAGTCCAAGAGCCCAGGGATCTCCGATGCTAACATCGGGATTGTCGGACAGAAATTCGTCCAGTTCTGCTCGAAATGTTTCGATTTCCTCCCCGCCTTTAGCGATCACCGGTTGACTAATTGCGGCCTTGAGTCGGATTGCGACACTCTCGGTGCTGCTTGCGGCTTGCTCAGCTCGGCGCAGAAGCAGGTTGTGCGCTTTATGGATAGGTCCGTTAATACGGTAAACGTCAGCGAGGCTTTCCAGTGCGTATGCATTATCTGCATCTAAAGCCAGTGCATTCAGGAAGGATTTCTCGGCTTTGTCGAACTCGCGTTTTACCATCAACAAGCGGCCCAACTTTACGAATATTAGGGGCTCGCTACGCTGTATATCCGTAAGTCGCTCGCAGGCTTCGATCGCCGCATTAACGTTGCCAGCCATTTCTTGGGCGTCGGCAAGAAGTCGAAGAAGGTCCGCGCTCTGAGGTGTCTGTTTGAGTCCGGCGAGAATAACCTCAAGCGCGCGCTGAAGAGTTTGAGGCCGAACCAGATGCCTAGCGTATATGGCGCAAACGTTGGCATCGTGTGGCGCGTAATCGTAAGCGCATTCAAAAGCGTCAATGGCATCACTTGTTTTGCCAAGGCCCAGGTATGTTTGACCAAGACCCAGGCATGCCATCGCAAGTACGCCGTGATCTTTAGCATTTGCGCGTAGCCACCCGAATCCCTTTAGTGCGGCGGCCCAATTTCGCTCCGCTAAATAACCCTTGGCTTTATTCAATTGGGAGGTGATTTCGTCCATTAGAACAGCAAAATTAGCGAAATTGGTCGATGCAAGAATACCTCATAATCCATTGTCCCAAGGTGATTTCTTGCCTAACTGAATACAGTCTATCAGTGGCTTGACCGGGCCGTACGCGCCGCATATGGTGCGCCCCTTCGCCCTGGGCGGAGCGCTGGAAATGACCATTTCCGGCACCACAGAGGACTGTGGAATTGGGCCCGTAGCTCAGCGGTAGAGCATCTGACTTTTAATCAGAGGGTCGATGGTTCGATCCCATCCGGGCTCACCAATTATTTCAATGAATTAGCAGGGTTATGCAATTTTTGCAGCCCTGCTTTTCGTTTTCGGCTACCACCGGGCTACCACCACAAACAAAATTCAACTAAATTTCCTGCATCGGGAACGGGGCAAATTTCCAACGCGACAAGTCAGGCGGTATCTTATCCTGTAGATCCTGCCACGATTAATCCCCAGTTGCGTGAATAGAGCAGACCTTCTGAGGCGAAGATGAAACACTTATTAATTTCAGGCGGCGCAATAGTTTTTACTTTGGCGTTGACCACTTATACCATTTCCGCCGAAGTGGAAAAGCTGCAAGCGCTTGACGGGAGTCAATATGCTGTCGTTACGCCGATTTATGACGGCAGCAATGCATCGTTATCTTATATTCGACTCTTCAACGGCAGCGCTTCGACAAGCATGTTCAATGTAACGGTCGTGAACACGAATAACGGCTTTACTTTAGGTGCTGCAAGCATCGCCGTTCCGAAGAACGCATCACCTCAGTATCCGGTAACAGCAGCGGGCGGCGCTTCCTCGATATTTGATAGGGCAGGGGTGGCAGTTTCAAGTGGAGCAAAGTATGCGCTTTACATACAAAACTCGAATGCTCTAGCCGGATATGCGCATGTTACTTTCAATCCTCTAACCTCATTATTTGAGAACAATAGTGTGTGCAGCAATAAGCTTAATGCACAGACGTCGTCTCATGTTATCGCAAATGTGCATACATCATCGTTAGCATCGGGAGCGTATCCGAGCGCCGTTTCCATCCACAACTATTCCAGCGGCTCGACAACTGTGACCATTGCTGTAAATAACTCTGCCACAGGCGTCAGCTTCGGACAGTTCAATCGAACTATTGCGGCAAATGCTACGATAGTTTTGTCGGCGAGCGATATAGAAACGCAACTCAATTTCACCCCCACTAGCACCGAGCCACACATTAATGTCGTTATTACAAAGAGCGGAGGCGGCGTGGCGCCGGTCAAGGTGATACATACAATTGTCAACGCACAGCTCGGTGGTGAAATTAATATGACCGAGGCGTGTGCGGTGAACGCTGTTGCACCGACAGTAGTGGAAGTGGAGCCATCTGTTCCAACTGCGTATTGCGCTACCGTCAATGTGTCCTCGCCAGTCGGGACTTTTCCAATTTATTCGGTGATTTCGATCGCCCCGAACGGACGGGTTAGATTCGTCAGTTCTGGTTCGAAAAATGGTTATTACGTATACGGAGCTGGTATAGGAACAAAGGTAGGCAATACCGTTTCGGCCACCTCCTACTTTGATGGCTCTGTTACGTCGGGCACGATCCAGAATGGAGTTATAAGTGGAGTAACTCAAAATCCATTCTATGGATACAATATCTCTTACAGCGCAACTACCAGTGGCTGCTACTAACTCCAAACGCGTTCTCGCTTGGTAATGCTGATGGAGGTGGTGACCCCGATAGGATGCCAGGAAGTCGCTAGATGAGAGTACTTTAAAAATCATAGCGATTTAAACACAGCCACAAGCTCGATCTCCGTTGGCTGTGTCTAGCGCCATTGTAATGCCAAGAGCTCATTATCCCTGCACTTAAGAGCTACAGGGCATGAGGTGCCCCCATTGAGTGGTCCGGTTTGAATGTTAGTTGAGCGGTCGCGTTTC
>CAYYXR010000054.1:0-14094 GCA_964475755.1 uncultured Rhodobacterales bacterium | reverse complement strand
AGGCGGATCTGTGCGCGGCCCCACCAGCGTGAACGGCATTGTCGGCCTCAAACCGACGCACGGCCTGATTAGCCGCGACGGCATCATTCCTCTGGCCCTGAGTTTGGATACCGGCGGACCCATGGCACGGAGCGTCTATGACGTGGCTGTTTCCCTCGGCGTTATGACGGGCGTGGACCCCGACGACGACGCTACTCAGAAAAGCGCCGGCAACTTCAACACCGATTACACTCAATTTCTTGATGCTGACGCATTGAAGGGTGCACGTATCGGCGTGGCGCGGGATTATATGGGCGAAGACCCGGATGTGGACTGGGTGGTGGAAGCGTCAATCAAGGCCATGGAAAAGGCCGGCGCGACGGTAATCGACCTGCGCTATCCGCAATGGTTTGTGAACTCGACATCTCCGGTGGTGTTCACGCTCTATCCAATTGAGTTCAAGGTTCAGATTGCCGAGTACCTGAGCACGATCGACGCCAAATATCCAAAGACCCTCGATGAGCTTATTGAGCGCGCTTACGAATATACGAGCCTGGGCAAGGACGGCGTGGGCCCCAATCCGTACCGCTGGAATTATATGATCAACCGGGAAGCAACATCCGACGACATCACAAGCCCGAGCTACATCGCGATGAAGGACTATTACTTGCCGATGACTGTCGCATTGATGAATGGCATCTTTGCCAAGCACAATCTGGATGCGATTATCTATCCGACAACGACGTCGCGACCCGAGCTGATCGCCGCGCCCCCGGGACCGCCTCTTGGGTCCGTTCCGTCACCACGCGGCATTGCCAATTTATCGGGCTTTCCGGATTTGATTGTGCCGGCGGGCTTCACGACGGATGACTTGCCGGTCAGCATCTCGTTCTTCGGACCTGCTTTTAGCGAACCGCGACTATTGGCGCTTGGGTACAGCTATGAGCAGGCGACAAAGGCCATGCGGCGGCCCGTGCACACCCCTCCGTTGGCGGGGGCAACAATCGAAGTGCCGTAATTTGAACAATGGTGGGCGCACAAGGACTCGAACCTTGGACCCGCTGATTAAGAGTCAGCTGCTCTACCAACTGAGCTATGCGCCCCACCTGCGCGCCAAAGGCACACCATGGAAGGGCGTTCTTATAGAGCCTCGGAAGTCCGGTGACAAGCCGACGAAGGGCCAGGATTTCGCGGAATTCTTCGTGCCGCCTTAAAGTAGATTAGTCGCCGAATCCGCCCCGCGCACCCATCTTCACATCGCGGTGGACGTGGATATTCATCAGCAGGCCGATGGACAGCATGAGCATGAGGAGCGAGGTGCCCCCGTAGGAAATCAGCGGTAAAGTCACGCCGACGACGGGGATCAGTCCCATCACCATGGCGATGTTGATAAAGAAATAGAGAAAGAAACTCGTCGTCAGTCCAATGGCGACGAGACGACCGAACTGATGCCGGCATCTGAATGCAATCGCGTACCCATACACGAGGACAATCACGTACAAACCGAGCAGCACTAGCCCACCTACCATGCCCAGCTCTTCGGCCAGCATCGTGAATATGAAATCCGTTTGGCGCTCCGGCAAAAAGCTCAGGTGGCTTTGCGTGCCTTCCATGAACCCTTTACCGAACAATCCGCCCGACCCCAGCGCGATTTTTGACTGGAGAATGTGGTAGCCAGTGCCCAAGGGGTCTTTTTCGGGATCAAGAAACGTGAGAACGCGGTTTTTCTGGTACTCACGCAGCATGCTCCACACAATGGGTATGGAACCCAGCCCCAACGCCCCAACCAATGCAAATTTCCACAACCGTACGCCCGCCATGAAAAGGAGCGCACCCGCGCTCATCATAACCACGAGGGCCGTACCAAGATCGGGTTGGAGGTAAATAAGGAAAACCGGACTGATGATAAGCAGGACCGGCACGATCAAAGTTGTGGGCTGACGCATTTCATCCATACCAATGCCGTGAAAATAGCGCGCAAGCGCCAATATCAAGGCAGGCTTCATCAGCTCAGAAGGTTGAAGATTAAAAAAGCCGAGATCGATCCAACGCTGCGCGCCGCCCCCGACAAATCCGCGCACTTCCACACCGATAAGCAGAGCCAACACAACAAAATAAAAGACGTACGCGTACTGGAGAATGAGACGCACATCTATAATTGTCACGATGAACAAAATGCCCATTCCAGCGACAAACCTTACAAATTGGGAGGCCGCCCAAGGCTCAAGACTGCCATTGGCTGCGGAGTACAGCATCGCGAAACCAAGCGCGAAAATGCAGCAAATCCAAAACAACAACGACCAACTCATTTGCCACAGCTTTTCAACTGCGGTCATATCTCCGCGGCGAAGTCTCGCAGATAAGAAGCCTAGCTCGCTCATTTCGCCACATCCTTGGCTGACGCAATTTGACTTTCGTCGAGCTGGGGTTTGCGGGACGGATCGAGACGCAGTGTCTCTTCCATAATGTCACGCGCAATCGGCGCCGCGACGGCGGCGCCGCCGCCGAGTGCGTGTTGCACAACGACTGAAATGGCGTATCGGGGTTGGTGCGAGGGGGCAAAGGCGACAAACAACGCACTGTCACGGAGATGCCAAGGCTGGTCTTCCGGTTTGCGTTTACCCGCTTCCCGTTCCGCCGCACTGATCCGGTAAACCTGTGCGGTCCCGGTCTTGCCGCTGAGAGTCCAATCTTTCATGTCCGGCTCGGTCAGACGAAGCCGTCCATTCGCGCGCGCCGTCGTCGCGCCCGGCGGACCGTTCACGACATCGAACATGCCCTGCTGCAAAGTGGCCAAATGCTGTGGATCAATACCCAAGGACTCCAACGACTGAACATCAGATTGAGGGGCGCCACCCGTTGTGTTTGCAGGCACGCGCGGGCGGACCAGCCTGGGCATTACAGCCAGACCACCATTCGCGATGCGCGCAGTCATTATGGCAAGTTGAATCGGCGTCACCAGTACGTCACCCTGCCCAATTCCAACGTTCAGGTTATCACCTGGAACCCAGCGTTCGCCGCGTGCAGCCAACTTCCAGGCTTCGGTCGGGATGAGCCCCGATAGCTCTCCCGGCAATCCAATCCCCGACGGCTGTCCCAATCCGAAGCGCCGCGCCATAGCCGCGATTTTATCCACGCCTAACCGCCGTGCAATTTCATAGAAGTAAACGTCGCAGGAAACAGATACGGCGCGCACCATGTTCACGCTGCCATGAACTTTGTGACAGTGCTTCACATATCGGCCGAGGTTGTACCGACCATTGCAATGAATTGTCTGTTCGGGAGAGATAACGCCGTGCTCCAACGCGGCAAGGGTCATCATGGTCTTAAACGTTGAGCCCGGCGAAAACTGACCTGCAATAGCTTTATTCACCAGCGGCTTATGATCATTTGTCGAAAGCTCTTTCCACTCTTCGTTTGTCAATCCGCGGGCAAATGCATTGGCATCGAAGCTCGGATTGGACACCATGGCAAGCAGGTCGCCTGAATGCACATCCATCAGCACGACGGCCGCACTTTCTTCATCTAATCGGTCGGCGGCAAATTTTTGCAATCGCTGATCGATTGTCAGAACAATATCTTCACCGGGCTCGCCTTCCTTGCGCTCCAATTCCCGAATGACGCGACCATAGGCGTTGACTTCGACCTGGCTAGTACCGCCCGTTCCGCGCAAGCGCGTGTCATAAATTTTTTCAATTCCGTCCTTGCCAATACGGAATCCTGGAAGTTGGAGAAGCGGATCTCCGGTCAAATCGCTCTCATCGACTGCCGAAACATATCCCAACAGATGAGCGGCCCCCTCCCGCTGGGGGTAGTACCGGGTTTGCGCCTCATCAATCGTAACGCCCGGCAAGTCGGGGGCATTGACCTGGATGCGTGCCATCTCGTCCCAGGTCAGATTTTCCTTAACCATGATCGGAACGAACCCGCGTTTACGCCCAACTTCTTTTTCAATTCGCTCGCGGTCGTGATCTGAAAGTTCGACGAGGCTTGAAATCGCATCTAACGTGTCGTCGAGATTTCTGATTTGCTCAGGAACGACCAATGCACGAAATTGTTGCTGGTTGACCGCCAGCGGCTCCCCAAATCTGTCGACGATCTGACCCCGCGGAGGCGGTATCAGTTGAATATTGATCCGATTGTCTTCCGCCAACATGCGGTAACGATCCGCTTCGATCACCTGCAGATAATACATGCGCCCGATCAGCGTACTCACGAGAACGGCCTGCGCACCACCGAGCACGGCAGCCCGCCGGTTGAACATTTTCGTCCAATCACTGTCCCGCGTTACAATCACAAAATCTCTCCGTTAAATCTCTGCCAAAAGCTTGGACTGAGCTTTGGCAAGGAACCAGGCGACCACCGGATACATGGCGATACTCAGCAATAGCGAAACGAACAAACTGGAAAATGGCGTAAACCCACCGGACGATACAAGCCCCACACAAAACCACCTCACCAGCGCGGCGCCACTTGCAACAAGCGCAAATGCAAACCACATAACGGCAAACGGTTTAGAATGGAAAAACCTCTGTTGGTGAACAATGATTCTTTGGCACAACATAAGCACAAGGGCACCCGAACCCAGTGGCGTGCCAATAAGAAGGTCCTCTAGAAGCCCCAGCCCAAACGCAGCGCCATACCCAAATAAGTCCGGCCGATAAATTGACCAAAAATATACGCACATCAACGAAATCATTGGCGTAACGGCCGATAAGCCCGGCACATGCAAAGGCGTCAGCGCAAACAGCATGAGTGCGAGTGTCAGCCCTACCGGGACTGATCTTCGAGCCGCACCATCCAGATATTGCAATGTCGTGGGCTGCATAGAGAATACTCGGTCAGTTTTCTGTTTCTGCCGTCGAGAGAATGCCTGACAGGCCGTAATCGGCGATCCTTACGTACTGAAGTCTGTCTCGCGAAACGTAAGTTTCCACTTCCACAATGCCATCTTCGGCTTTCACAACCTGACCCACGGGGAGTCCTGGAGGAAACGCTTTAGCATCGCCGGACGTCACAACCTTTTCACCGGACGTAGCAACGAAGTTGTTCCCAAGAAATAAGAGTCGAGGACGGCCTGTATTATCGCCCGCGAGGATCGCTTTCTGCCCCGCCGCGCCGACTGAAACGGGAATTCTGGAATTTATATCTGTAAGCAACAACACCCGAGATGAGTTCAGGCCAGCCAACATAACGCGGCCAACCAGCCCTTCGCCGGTCGTGACGACCTGGCCCTTTTGCACGCTATCTGAACTGCCCGCCATGACGATAACGGATTGAGCAAATGCGCCGCCAGCATCCGCCACCACGCGACCGGTAACGAAAGACGCTTCCGGTTCAGGCACCAAGGTCAGAAGGGATCTCAATGACCGGTTTTCTGTCTCCAGCTTTTGAGCGATAGACTGCCACTGCAACAACCGTTCATTGGCCTCACGCAACTCTGCATTTTCATCCCGAATTGCCGCCAATTCCCGAAAGTTCCCCACGACATTGGAGATTGCATTTGCCGGTTCCGACATCACCCGGAGTATTGGCGCCACAGCATCTGTTACAGCTATACGTGCGCGCTCAATGAGAACAGTGTCCGCTTTGCCAATAAGCATAAGAGCGAACGTCAAGCCGACGAGCGATAGAAACGCAAATCGCTGAAGCAGCGATTTCAACGTTCCAAAACGGGAAATTTGCCCCGTCGTCTGCCGCACCGATAGCCTCCATTGTCACCAAGACCTTACGAAGGCTCGCAAGGCCGCAGCAAATTAGTACATTGTCGTTAATACGTTTCTAAGCGCCTTAATTTCCTCAAGCGCCTTACCTGTGCCCATTGCCACGCAGCTTAGTGGATCGTCCGCAATAGATACGGGCAAGCCGGTTGCATGCCTCAACACAAAATCTAGGTTGTGGAGCATGGCTCCCCCGCCGGTCAGGACAATTCCTTTGTCCACAATGTCCGCCGCCAATTCAGGCGCCGTGTGTTCCAGTGCAACCTTGACCGCATCGATAATCGCGGTAACAGGCTCGGCCAAACTTTCTGCAATCTGACGCTGGCTAATCACGATCTCTTTCGGCACGCCGTTCATAAGATCACGGCCCTTGATTTCCATCGTCTCCCCATCGCCGGTTTCCGGCGGGCAGGCGCAGCCGATTTCTTTTTTAATGCGCTCCGCGGACCTTTCACCAACCAGCAGGTTATGGTGGCGCCGGATGTAGTTGATGATGGCTTCATCCATCATATCTCCGCCGACGCGCACAGAGCGCGCATAGACGATACCGCCCAATGAGATTACGGCAACTTCGGTTGTGCCGCCGCCAATATCCACCACCATACTGCCGGTCGGCTCGGTCACGGGAAGTCCGGCGCCGATTGCCGCAGCCATCGGCTCCTCGATCAAATACACCTTTCTCGCACCCGCGGCTTCAGCGGACTCCTGAATGGCGCGGCGCTCCACGGCCGTCGATCCGGACGGAACACAGACAATGACAAGCGGACTGGCAAAGCTGCGGCGGTTGTGCACTTTGCGGATGAAATGCTTGATCATTTCTTCGGACACTTCGAAGTCGGTAATCACGCCGTCTCGAAGCGGCCGGATTGCCTGAATGTTGCCGGGGGTACGCCCAAGCATTTGCTTGGCTTCGTCACCAACCGCGAGCACTTGCTTACGGCCTTTGACCTCGACCAATGCAACCACCGAAGGTTCGTTGAGTACAATGCCGCGGCCTTTCACGTAGACAAGCGTATTCGCCGTCCCGAGATCTATGGCCATATCGGCCGAAAGCCACCCCGTTAATCTGGAGAACATGCTGTCTTATTTACCCCCGATAGAGAATTCACACATTTGGTTTCAATTCAAAAACTGGCCCCGACGACATCACGGCCGCCGGGGCGATTATAGTCCTAAGCAGATAAAGCTTCTGGTTCCGATTTCTCACGCTTCACAAGTAGTTTGTTGAGCGCATTCACATAAGCCCTCACTGAGGCCACAAGCGTATCTGTATCCGCGCCCTGACCCATTACAGTTTTGCCGTTTTCCTCTAAACGCACCGTTACCTCGGCTTGCGCGTCGGTGCCGCCCGTAATGGCATGCACTTGATACATCTGAAGGTGCTGAGTATTCGTCGTCAGCGCCTTGATGGCGTTGAATGTCGCATCAATAGGCCCATCGCCCGTGGCGCGAGTGTGTTTTACGACCCCATCAATTTCCAGCTCCAGTTCCGCGGACTGCTTTTCAACCTTCGAACCGCAGACAACCTCCAGAGAAACAAATTTGATACGGTCGTTATCTCGCATAACGGCATCGTCAATGAGGGCCACAATATCTTCTTCAAAGACATCCTTCTTTTTATCCGCCAAATCCTTAAAGCGCTTAAAGGCATCGCTCACCGCGTTATCGCCAAGCTCGTACCCAAGTTCAACCAACTTGGACCGGAAAGCGTGGCGACCGGAGTGTTTGCCCAAGACAAGACTGGATTTTCTGAGGCCAACGGATTCGGGCGTCATGATTTCATACGTGCCTGCGTCTTTCAAAACGCCGTCCTGGTGAATGCCCGCTTCATGCGCAAATGCGTTGGCGCCGACAATTGCTTTGTTCTGCTGCACCGGAAAGCTGGTTGTTGTTGACACCAGATGCGACGCACGCGTGATCAAGTCGGTCTTGATATTGGTTTCAAACGGCATGTGATCCTTGCGCGTACGCAATGCCATGACGATTTCTTCCATCGCCGCATTACCTGCACGCTCACCCAGGCCGTTGATTGTGCATTCGACCTGACGCGCCCCCGCCTGGACAGCCGCCAGCGAATTGGCCACAGCAAGCCCAAGATCGTTATGGCAATGCACCGATATGACCGCTTTATCGATGTTGGGCACGCGATTGAAGAGCATGCTGATAAGGTCGTGGAATTCATCGGGTACCGTGTACCCAACAGTATCGGGGATATTTATGGTGCGCGCGCCGGCGTCGATGGCCGCCTCTACGCAACGGCACAGGAAGTCCCGGTCTGTGCGCGTTGCATCCTCGGCGGACCACTCAACATCATCTGTGTAATTTCGGGCGCGGGTCACGCTTTCGATGACAGCCCGATACACATCTTCCGGCTCCATCTGAAGCTTGACCTTCATATGGAGCGGGCTTGTGGCTATAAACGTGTGAATTCTGCTGCGTGCCGCATGCTTGAGCGCCTCGGCAGCTCTATCGATATCTGCCCTACCTGCTCGGGACAGGCCGCACACGATACTGTTTTTGATTTCCTTGGCGACGGCCTCAACGGCGTCGAAGTCGCTTTGTGATGCAATTGGAAATCCGGCTTCGATTACATCTACCCGCATCTCCTCCAAAACTTTGGCGATGCGGATTTTCTCTTCACGATTCATCGACGCCCCGGGAGACTGTTCGCCGTCCCGCATGGTGGTGTCAAAAATCAATACGCGATTGGTATTCATGGTTTCATCTCACGACTGGGGTCAAAACTAACGGTTCGTGAGCGACCTATAATCACTCCATCCCCTGAACGCCCGTCGCTCGACAGATTTCATGCGCTCAGGGGTGGATAAGTCGCAGACCCCGGTCCGTAAGGCGCAGCGATAGGCCCAGCGAAACGCCCGCATGCAGCAACGCAGCCGAAATCACGGCGGTTGCCGTGTCGGTCGAGTTGCCAAAATGCGCGGTCGCGTTCACCACAGAGGCCACCTTTGTTAGACGCTGCGTTTTTGCCCACAAATCAATGACTTGTATAGTATTCTTTAAACGGCTTTTCCAGGCCGCTTCTCGATAAAATGGCGCAGCGGCGGTTAATTTGTCATGAAGACTGGCCGATGGGAAGGGGGAGGCCCCGGAAAACTGCACTTTTCCGGGCTTTTCGTGCGATGTCGGCCCCTCCAAATGTGGCGACCCCGCCAATTCAATCCGGGCCCCTCCCCCAGTTCCTAAGGGAGGGTGCACCCGGTCGTCATGTCGGTAATGACGGCTGCCTGAACATTGTTCACCAGATGCTGCAGAAATCCCGGAAACCCTGAGTCCGCTTGAATAATATAGTGAAACTGATTTGAGGCCGGGCTTACGCCCATATCAGTTTCCATGACATCCACCCCTATCGTGACGTGACCGTTCGCAGAAACCATTCCCGTACTGTAGGTGCCCAGCATGGCTCCGTCCCTGGCGTCATAGAAGGTGAGGGTCGCAGCGGCGGGAGACGAACTGGTGTTGTTAACAACCACAGAACTTGGGAACCCGCTGCCAAGCACCGACGAATGCACGCCGCTGAGGATACGGGACGCAGCCGTTACGCCGGCTTTGCACGTACTTAAATTAGTCAATGTTCCATCAGCCGGACGCCACAAGACATGCTGGAAGTAGCCGCTGATGTTAGACGTTAAACTTACAGTGTAATAGTCGGGCGCATTTAACGGCAGCGACAGCGCTTCCTCGACAGAACTAATACTGAATTGAAGCTCTGAATTTGCAGGAATATTAGAGCTTGTCCATTGGCCGAGCATATTGCCGTTTGAAAAATTTCGAACCGTAGCAACAACCGTTCCTCCGCTTGCACCTGTATTATGAAATCTTAGAAACGATTGAGACGCTGATTGCTGAGTTGAAAAGATCGCCCCAACGCGAAGCGTTGATTCTGCGGCAGCTGAAGCAAATCCGTCAAACGAACACGCCGTCGTCATATCTGTAACAACACCCGCTTGGACGTTGTTTACCAAGTGTTGCAAGAACCCGTTGAAGGTACCCTCCGCCTTCACAACATAGTGATACATATTTGACGTCGGAAACGCATTTATAGCCGCTTCAATATCGGTGACTTCGATCAGCGCTTGCCCGCTCGCGGATATTGTCGGGCTGACGTAAGTACCGCGCTTGTTTCCCGTCCGCGCATCATAAATCCCAAGCGATACTGTGGTCGATTGAGAGCCTGTATTATTGATGGCGACGGTGCTCGGAAATCCTGATGCAATCAGAGAACTATGCACACCGCTTAAGATATCGCGACCAGCAGTTACACCCGCCGAACAGGTGCTCAAATTCGTCAACGTGCCGTCAGACGGCCGGTAAAGCACATGCTGGAAGTATCCAGGAAAGCTCGCTCTGACTTCAGCGGAATAGTACTGAGGAATACTGAAGGACGGTGAGATTTGAGATTCAATATCCGTTGCAGAGAACTGCAGCTCAGCGTCCGGCGCAACAGTCGAACTCGTCCACGTACCGAGAACGGCCCCGGCTTCGGAGCGAAGCGTGACCGTCGCCACGCCCGATTCAACGCCGGTATTGTGAAAGCGTAAAAACGAACCGGAAAAAGTCTGCAAACTTGACGAGACACGGCCGACATCAAGCAATGGGTCCGGCGTCAGAACAGAATCGAATTGCGAAACGAGTTGTGCGGTTTCCCCAATTTTCCGGGCGCTATGCGCCGCAGCTGCATCCGAGACCGCTACACCGGTGGGGCGCCCCTGAAAATTGATGTCCGGGTTGCTGAAATACTGGATTTCCGGACAGCTTTGTCCTTCATCTTCGCACTGGTTGTTGTAAGCCATAATGTCGCGGAAGGACCCAAGATCCACATAACCGAAGTTGTATTCCGTCGGACCGGGTTCGTCGTCATCGACGACATACCGATCGTGTTCGGAGCCAAGATTATGTCCAAGCTCGTGCGCCACCGAACCCGTCAGACACACCCCTCCCGAATCCGTGGCCACAACCGACACCCCGAAATCTGCATAAAATGAAATAGAAGATTGGGTTATGGATTCCAGCAGGTATCCCAGCCCGCACGAGTCAGGAGAGCCGTTGGGGCCGATCCAGGCCTGAACAAGATCCGCACCCACGTTGGCGCGGAATTTTTGGACTCTGGCGAATTCGCCGGCGCCGTCTTTCATCTCCGTAAGGATCGTTTCCATAGTCGCCGAAGACTCGTCGTAGTCGAATAGGCCGGTTCCAGCGAGCACAACATCAATATTGAGACGCGAGTTTTGCATTGCCGTATTCACGTACTCGACCGCAAGCGAGATTGACGCGCCAATGCTCTCTATTTCTTGAGCAGCAGCCGCGGTGTAGACAATCAACAACCGAATTGTAGCGGGGTCGGTAAATGCGGCGGCTGTCTCACGGTTTGACGGCGCAGACGTCGCAGATGGCTTTTTACTCTCCTCCTGAGACTCCGGAGGCGCGGGCGGTCTCAGAAAATCTTCGCCAAGGCGCTTATAGCTGCCGTCAAATTCGACGACTTTATGCGCACCCCGCTCGGGTTGAATTCGAAATGACCGTGATCCGGACCTGACAACACCGGTGATTTGCTCACCATCCAGCACAAACGTGGCTTCGCCGCCGCCAACAACTGCGCCGCGCCAAATCAGATAACCCAACTCGTTCTCCGACGATTCAATTTTGACGAGCTTGACGCGAAGATCTTCAAACAGATCTATCGCAACTGCTTGAGGATCTCCAACAATGCTGCCGGACGAATTTACGCGCAGCGCACGTGCCGCGTTGAACGCCTCCAAATCCTGCGCCGAGACCTGAGCGCGCCGCGACCGCAATACGCCCGGGGGCACATCATCAGATTCATCTGCTTCCAGTTCCTGCGCCGCCAAAAGCCCGGACCCAATTACAGTGGTCAGTTTTTCGAGTTCGGGCTGCAACCGATAGATTTGGTCGAAGGCGGGGACCACCTCCTCATGCGCGGCAAAGCTCAGGTGAGCGGAACCGGAGAGGGCGATGACGGCAATAATGAGCGTAGCGAAACTGCGTGCGAGACTATGCATGACCTTCTACCGGCATGTTTAAGACTGCGGCAATTATCGCTTGCAAAATTGTGGAAAGCGAGCCCCTGAATTGTGTCGAGACGCGCCGTGAACGTTTAGTTACGCGCCTTGTCAACGAGCTTCGAGGACTTCAGCCAAGGCATCATGGCACGCAATTTTATGCCCACGTCCTCAATGGGATGATTGGCCCAGTTACGGCGTATGGCTTTGAAACTCGGCTGGCCCGCTTTGCACTCTGTCATCCAATTGCTGACGAATTTTCCGGATTGAATGTCCGCGAGAATGCTTTTCATTTCCTTCTTCGTCTCGTCGGTGATCACCCGGGGGCCGGACATGTAGTCTCCATATTCGGCCGTGTTGGATATGGAATAACGCATATCCGCGAGCCCGCCCTCGTAGATCAGGTCAACAATGAGCTTCACCTCATGTAAGCACTCAAAATATGCCATTTCGGGTGAGTAACCGGCTTCAACCAACGTCTCGAAGCCCGCACGTATTAAACTTGTCAATCCACCGCAAAGGACGGCCTGTTCACCGAACAAATCGGTTTCACACTCTTCTTTGAAATTGGTTTCGATCACGCCCGCCCGGCCACCGCCGATTGCCGAGGCGTAGGACAACGCAATCTCCATCGCATTGCCCGACGCATTTTGTGCAACGGCTACGAGGCACGGCACTCCCGCACCACGCTGATATTCCGCTCGCACCGTGTGTCCGGGCCCTTTCGGCGCGACCATGAAGACGTCGAGGTCGGGACGCGGTTCGATTAAATTGAAGTGAACGTTTAGGCCATGCGCGAACGCCAAAGCGCCGCCTTCTTTGAGATTATCCCGAATATCGTTTTTGTAGAGATCGGCTTGCAGCTCGTCGGGGGTAAGGATCATCATGACGTCCGCCCACTTCGCCGCTTCAGCCGTTGTCAAAACCTTCAGCTTCTCATTTTCGGCCTTGGTACGTGTTGCCGACCCTTCGCGCAATGCCACCGCGACTTCCTTGACGCCTGAATCCCTGAGGTTGAGGGTATGGGCGTGACCTTGGCTGCCATATCCGACCACGGCAATTTTCTTGCCCTTAATTAAGTTCACATCAGCGTCGCGATCATAGTAGACCCGCATGGCATTCCCTTTCTGCAGTTGTACAGTCGCTGTACACCCCGAAGCGCGCGCGCTGCTTCTTGTTGTTAACCCTAAATTCCAATTGCGCCGCGTGCAATCGCGGCGACACCTGTCCGCGACACTTCGACCAAGCCCAGCGGCCGCATAAGATCGATAAACGCGTCTATTTTTTCCGTTGCGCCAACCACTTCGAACACGAAGGACTTGGTGCTTGAATCCACCACGTTCGCCCGAAAAATATCGCCAATCCGTAAAGCTTCGACGCGCTTATCGCCAACGCCCGTTACCTTAACCAAAGCCAATTCCCGCTCGACACAAGGGCCGTCGTCCGTGAGATCGCGCACCATGTGAATGGGCACCAACCGTCCCAACTGAGCTTTGACCTGTTCGATGACCTGGCGCGTCCCGGAGGTGGTCATATTGATGCGCGAGAGATGCTGCTTCGAGTCAACCTCGGAAACGGTTAGGCTTTCAATGTTGTACCCGCGCCCTGAAATCAGACCGATGACCCGCGCCAGAACACCTGCCTCGTTGTCCACCAGCAAGGATATGATATGGCGATAGGTATCCTTGTCTTTCAGACGGGCGACAGGGATCATACCCTCGTAAAGATTAGACGTCGCTTCATCCAGAACGACTTTTTTGGATGTGCGCTTTCTCTTTGTGCCTTTTGGTTTTTGAGTGGATTTTTTGACCATATTTAAGCGTGCCGATTAAACGAGCACTGCGCCCTCTCCTTTAATCGTGGTTTCCACGCCTTCATTCGATCCAATCAACATCTCGTTGTGCGCTTTTCCGGACGGTATCATCGGAAAACAGTTTTCCTTCTGGTCCACTACGACGTCGCATATTACGGGCCGGTCGACCTCGATCATTTCCCGAATTGTGTCATCGACACGGGCAGGGTCCTGAACACGCAACCCCACGCATCCATAGGCCTCTGCGAGCTTGACGAAGTCGGGAAGAGAGTCGGTGTAGCTTTCAGAATAGCGGCCGCCGTGCAGCAGCTCCTGCCACTGCCTCACCATTCCCATGTATTGGTTGTTGATGATGAAAATCTTTATCGGGAGGCGGTGCTGAACTGCAGTTGAGAGTTCTTGGATGTTCATAAGAATAGACGCTTCGCCCGCAATATCGACGACCAGAGCGTCCGGGTGCGCCATTTGAGCGCCGACAGCGGCAGGCAGCCCATAGCCCATTGTGCCCAGGCCGCCGGATGTCATCCATCTGTTCGGGTGCTCA
>CAYYXR010000053.1:0-14271 GCA_964475755.1 uncultured Rhodobacterales bacterium | reverse complement strand
GATTATCGCGGACAGCGTGGAATATATGGTCAACGCGCATTGCGCGGATGCGCTGGTGTGTATTTCCAATTGCGACAAGATCACCCCTGGAATGCTGATGGCCGCCCTTCGCCTAAATATTCCTACAATATTTGTATCGGGCGGCCCCATGGAGGCGGGAAAAATCGTCTCCGACGGTAAGTCGAAAATTGTCGATGTCGTCGACGCGATGGTGATTGCGGCAAATCCGAAAACGACGGATGAAGAACTGGCGGCTTACGAACAGGAAGCCTGTCCGACATGTGGGTCGTGTTCAGGTATGTTTACGGCAAATTCCATGAACTGCCTGACGGAGGCGCTTGGCCTCGCGTTGCCGGGTAATGGCACGGTTGTGGCTACACATGCGGATCGTAAAGAGTTGTTTCTTGAAGCGGGGCGGCGCGCCGTAGAATTGGCCAAGCGGTACTATGATCAGGACGATGCGTCAGTACTACCGCGGAATATCGCAACGTTTAAATCATTCGAAAACGCTATGACTGTCGATATCGCGATGGGCGGGTCTACAAACACGGTGTTGCATCTTCTTGCGGCGGCGCATGAAGCTGAGGTTGATTTTGACATGGCTGACATTGATCGGCTGTCGCGAAAAGTTCCGCACCTTTGCAAGGTGGCGCCGTCAGTAGAAAACGTACACATCGAAGATGTGCATCGGGCAGGCGGAATATTTGCAATATTGGGTGAACTCGATCGTTTGGGCTTAATTCATCGCGATAGTTCAACGGTGCATCGGCCCACAATCGGTGAGGGTATTGATGAGCTAGATATTCTCAGGACTAAGGATGCGAAGATATCCGAATTTTATAAGGCCGCGCCCGGCGGGGTTCGCACGGAAATCCCCTTTAGCCAGGATAAACGATACTCCGAACTTGATACAGACCGCGAAAAGGGGGTCGTCAGAGATAAGGCCCATGCGTTTAGTCAAGACGGCGGTCTCGCCGTTCTCTATGGAAACTTAGCGGAAGACGGCTGCATTATTAAATCCGCTGGTGTCCCCGAAGGAATGCTCAAGTTCAAAGGTCCCGCACGTATCTTCGAAAGTCAGGACTTGGCGTCGAAGGCCATTCTGACCAAACAGATTAAACCCGGGGATGTCGTGGTTATTCGCTATGAGGGGCCTAAGGGCGGTCCCGGCATGCAGGAAATGCTCTATCCCACCAGCTATCTGAAGTCGATGGGACTGGAAACAAATTGCGCCCTTATCACCGACGGGCGCTTTTCCGGCGGCACATCGGGCCTTTCTATTGGTCACATGTCCCCCGAAGCTGCGAGCGGTGGAAGTATCGGGTTGCTGGAAGATGGAGATGTCATTGAGATCGATATCGCCGGCCGTTCGTTGAATGCAGATATTAGTGCTGATGAATTTAACAAACGCCGCACGGCCATGAACGCGAAGGGCGCCATGGCGTGGCAACCTACGCAGGAGCGCAATCGTAAAATCACGACAGCCTTACGGGCATACGCCGCGCTTACAACCAGCGCCTCACGCGGTGCGGTTCGAGATTTAGGGGATAGAGTCAGCGGGATGAAAGCGGCTGCAGAATAGCGACGAATAACCCGAAATCGGCACCGGTTACCAGTTTCCTTGGCGCATCAGAGCTATCCAATTGGTGCCTTAACCTTGTATATGATTAGGTAAGGGAGGAGCGTCGCTGGCCGGCTGCTCCGTCATATACGGGGGCGCGTATGCGATTAGTCAGTTACCGCAAGGGCGGTGCATTCAGAGCGGGAATTGAACAAGACAATCAGGTGTACGACCTTTTTGCGGCGATGAAGCGCGCCAAGGTTGGAGAACCTGTGGACAATCTTCGCGATCTGTTGAGTCAGAGCGGATGGCGCCAAAAGCTCAAAAAACTGAAGTTAGATGCTAAGGCCACGTCGTCGCCGTTGTCGAGATTAAAGCTGGGTCCACCGATCGCCGAGCCGCGCAAACTCATCATTTCCGGTCTCAACAGTTATTCTCATCTGAAAGAACTTGAAGGTCTCACCGGTAAGGTTGAGCCGCCGAAGTATCCGATGGTAATCGGAAAGGCGGCCTCGACGATTTCTGGACCGAATGACGATATCATCCTTCCCCCCGAGACCAAAAAGCTGGATTACGAGTGTGAACTGGCTGTGGTTATCGGAAGGAAGTGCCGGCGAGTAAGCACTGATAAAGTCCGAAGCTATATCGCCGGGTATATGACCATGGATGACGTGTCTGCGCGCGATGTGCAAATGGCCGAAGGGCAGGCATTGTTTTATAGGGTGCACTTCCCAGGCAAAAGCTTTGATACCTTTTGCCCGACAGGCCCAGCCCTGGTGACCATCGATGAATTTCCGCCTAAGCGCGTTATGAAAATGAGAACGCTGGTGAACGGAAAAGTACGTCAGGATAGCGATACTGCCGATTTCATATTCACGGTCGAGCAGGTCATTTCTCACGTCAGCCAGATCATGACACTCATGCCGGGGGACATCGTGTCCATGGGCTCTCCGGCCGGCGTCATTCTCGCCGATGCGAATCCCGTTTTCTTGAAAGCGGGTGACGTCGTGCGCTGCGAGATTGAAGGCATTGGCGCTGTTGAGAATAAAATCAAGGTGGATAAAGTTAAAAAGGCCGCTTTCTAGTCTAATAATTATTTCGCCGTGTGAGGAATTTCCGGGGAGGGAGCACAATGCTGGACGACACTAAAAAGGGCCCGCGCTTTGATAAATCGAAGCTTCCGAGCCGGCATGCGACCGAGGGTATAGATCGCGCCGCTCATCGCGCCTTGTTCTATGGAACGGGTGTAACCGAGAAAGAGGTTCATTCACCCATCGTGGGCGTTGCCCATTGTTGGAATGAAACCACGCCATGCAACATTGACCTCTCGCGCCAGGCTCAGGTCGTTAAAGGCGGTGTGCGCGAAGCAGGCGGTCTTCCCCGCGAATTTACCACAATCTCCGTGACTGACGGCATTGGTATGGGCAATCCGGGTATGAAATCTTCCTTACCCTCCCGTGACCTCATTGCGGACTCCGTCGAATTGGCTATGCGCGGTCATTGCTACGATGCGCTTGTGGCGCTCGCCGGCTGCGACAAAACGCTTCCGGGCATGATGATGGCGATGCTGCGTCTAAACGTACCTGCTGTCTTCCTTTACGGCGGTTCCATCCTGCCTGGGCGCTTCAAGGGCAAGGATGTCAATATCATCGATATGTATGAGGGGGTGGGCCAATACGCCGCCGGCAAAATGTCTGCTGAAGACTTGCATGCGTTGGAAATGGCGGTGTGTCCCTCCGCTGGCGCGTGCGCCGGTCAATTCACAGCAAACACCATGGCGACGGTGAGTGAGGCCATTGGATTGTCCATACCTATGTCGGCCAGTGTACCGACCGCATACCAGGCCATACATAACCGGTATGCGAAGGCGGCTGGCGAAACTGTCATGGAATTGATCGCGAACAATCTGCGCCCCCGCGATATCGCAACGCGCAAAGCTTTCGAAAACGCGGCAGTGACCGTCGCGGCCGCAGGCGGATCGACCAACGCCGGCCTTCACTTGCCGGCCATGGCCAATGAGGCAGGTGTTGATTTTGATCTCGACGATATGTGCGAGATATTCAAGAAGACGCCCTATATCGCGGACCTCAAGCCTGCTGGCAAATATGTCGCGTTGGATTTGTTCAAAATTGGCGGAATTCCCGTGCTTATGAAGGCACTGTTGGAAGGTGGGTATTTGCACGGCGACTGCATGACGGTGACGGGAAAAACGATTGAGGAAAACCTTCGTGATGTGGTGTTTCCAACAGATCAAGACATTGTCTATCCGGCTTCAAAAGCTCTCTCACCCACCGGCGGCGTCGTGGGCCTGAAAGGGTCTCTCGCCCCGCAAGGAAGCATCGTTAAAGTCGCGGGTATAAAGAACAAGAAGTTCCGTGGGCCGGCGAGGGTATTTGACAAAGAAAACCTCGCTTTTGCCGCTGTTCAAGCCAAGAAGTACAAGGAAGGCGAGGTTATCGTGATCCGTTACGAGGGGCCCCGCGGGGGCCCAGGTATGCGCGAGACCCTCACGACGACTGCGGCGCTATATGGCCAAGGTGTGGGGGAAAAGGTCGCCCTTGTCACGGACGGGCGCTTTTCAGGAGGAACGCGCGGGTTTTGCGTGGGTCATGTCGGGCCTGAGGCGGCGATCTGCGGGCCGATTGCGCTGGTCAAAGACGGTGACATGATCAGTATTGATGCTGATGAGGGAACCATCGAATTGGAGGTCTCTCCAGAAGAAATGGAAAAACGCAAAGCCGAATGGAAACCGCGACCGAACGGCCATGAGTCAGGGGCACTTTGGAAATATGCTCAGCTTGTTGGCGATGCGTGTAAGGGCGCGGTCACGCATCGCGGTGCGGCGGTGGAAACGCACGTCTACGCTGACATAGAAGTGGATGACTAAAAACCCACTTCGCAGAAAGCTCAAAGAGGGCAACCCTTGCCTCGGCCTTTGGGTTACGCTTGAAAGCGCAACAGTTTCGGAAGTTGCCGCGGAGTTGGGCTTAGACTGGATTTGCGTTGACCTGGAGCATGGCAGCCTTTCGTACCGCGACGTTTTAAACCATGCGCGTGCTGCGCGGGGGAGCTATACGGCCGTTCTAGTCCGCGTGCCTTCGGCCACGATTGATTCTGTAAAACGCTGCCTCGATCTAGGTATACACGGGGTTATACTGCCCCTCGTGCGAAGCCCGGAAGACCTGCGCGAAGGATTCAGTTTTGCCCGATACCCCCCAGCGGGCATTCGAGCAATTGGCGGAGAGCGCGCTCTACGCTGGGGACTGAAAAAGGATGAGTATTTAAGCGTCGCCAACGAAGAGACAATGGTTATTCCTAATATCGAGACCGCAGAGTCATCGCGCTCGATAGAGGAGATCCTCGATGTCCCCGGACTGGAAGCGATATTTTTTGGTCCGACAGATTTGTCGGCGAGTCAGGGGCACTTCAATCAGTGGGAGGGGCTTGGCGTCGCCGAGGATATTTTGCGCATGAGGGAGTTGGCAGCAAAACGCGGCATTGCGTCCGGCGTGGTCGCACCCAATTCGGAGGACGCCAAAAAGCGGAAAGCGCAAGGATTTCACATGATCGGCCTGGGCACAGATGTAGATTTGCTTATCCGCCAGACCAAATCACTTATGCGTAGCCTCGAGGAATAGTTGGGCGATGGGGCGTCTTCAGGACAAAGTCGCGATTATCACGGGCGCGAGTTCCGGCATTGGTGCAGCTACCGCTGAATTGTTTGCTCAGGAAGGTGCAAAAGCCGTCATCTCTGATATTCAGGATGAAAAAGGCCGGGAGGTGGCCGCAGGTATCGGTGAAAACGCAATATTTTTTCATCACGATGTTTCGCAAGAAAAAGACTGGCAGGAGGCGCTGGCAGCTTGCATGAAAAAGTTTGGCCGTCTCGATGTCTTGGTTAACAACGCTGGGATTTTGGTGTCCGGAACGGTTGAGTCATCAACGATAAATGACTTTCGCCGGGCCAATGCCGTCATGGTGGAAGGCGTCTTTTTGGGGTGTAAATACGCGATCGAACAGATGAAAGAGACGGGAGGAGGCTCGATTGTGAATGTTTCGTCCGTCGCCGCGCAAATCGCTCAGCCGCATTTTTTGCCGTACAGCGCGGCCAAGGGAGCGGTACGAACGATGACGAAGGCCATAGCGGCGCACTGCCAAATGCACAAATACAACATTCGCTGCAATTCGGTGCACCCGGGGGCTATTCATACCCCTATGTTTGAGGAAGTTAAGAAGGCGTCGAAAGAATTTCTTCCGCCCGACATGCTCGCACCAAATGCCAGCGGCAGAGCGGACCCCAAGGAAGTGGCTAATACGATACTTTTTCTGGCCTCGCCGGAGTCTAGCTTTGTAAACGGCGCCGAATTGGTCGTGGATAATGCGTTATCAATCCAGTGATTTAGATAGCCCCTTTGCTGCGTAAAGAGCTTATTTCGGCGCTTGTGAGTCCAATCTGACTTAGAATGTCCTCCGTGTGCTCTCCAAGTGCGGGAGCAGGCGTGGAATCAACTCTCCATTTTCCGTCGAACTGTAGAGGCGGACCGAGCATCGACACATTGCCGTGTCCGGGATGATGTATTTGTACGACGGCGTGCTGGTCTTTGTTTTGAGGGTCGTCAACAAGAGCTTCACGCAAATTATTTACGGGACCACAAGGCACTCCAGCGGCGTTGAGTCTTTCGATCCAATATTCAGTTGTTTGCTGAATCGTGTATTTTTCGATCTCCGCACAAATCGATGATCTATTTTTCATGCGTAAGTCGTTGGTTTTGAAATCGGAGCGTTCTCGCAGTTCGGTAGCCCCGAGGGCATTCAGAAGCCTTTCGTAAATCGCATCGTTGCTCGGTGCTATAGCGATTTCAGAATCCTTTGTCTTGAACATGCCGTAAGGTGCAACAATGCCGTGGTCGTTGCCTGTGCGTTCCGGGATATCGCCTGTCGCAAGGAAATTCGCGGCGTGAAATCCGAGCATGCTGGTCAACGCACCGGTTAGACTGACGGATGCGGTTCCTCCGCGCCCTGTACGTTCTCTGTGCGCCAACGCTGCGACGATACCTAGGGCGGCATAAAGCCCGGCAACCAAATCGCTGATGGGTGGTCCCGTTCTCAGCGGCTGGCCATTTGCTTCCCCATTTAGGCTCATGAATCCTGATATCGCCTGTGCGATAAAGTCGAAAGCTGGACGGTCCTTGTAGGGGCCGCTCTCGCCAAACCCTGTAATGCTGCCTCGAACAATCTGCGGGTTAAGTTCTTTCAGTTTTTCATCACTCAATCCCATCGCCTCAAGCACACCGGGGCGAAAGTTGTCAACGATGGCGTCGCAATGACATACAAGACGTTCCAATACCTCGCGCCCTTCGGGAGATCGAAGGTTTAGGCAGACTGATTTTTTATTCCTATTGAACGCCGCGAAGTACCAACTCAGTCCATCCCTAATCGCGCCTTGCTTTCGGACAGGGTCTCCTTCACTAGGTGTCTCGATCTTTATGATTTCAGCACCCAAATCGCCTAAAATCATTGAGCAAAAGGGACCTGAAACGATGCGGGTGAGATCGAGGATACGGACGCCGGAGAGGGGAAGGGTCATGCTAAAAGCCTTGCGGGCTGGGGAAGGGAAGAAAGTGCTCTCTGCGCTGTGCGACGTCAATATGCAGGCGCAGATTTGTGGACGTATCGGTGCTTCCTATCTAAATTGGCCGGCCAGATAGGAGTGCAAAATGTATCCGTCCAAGGTCGAAGTGACAGAGGTGGGAACACGGGACGGCTTTCAGTATGAAAAGACGTTTATTCCCACAATTCAAAAAATACAGGTCATAAATGAGCTGGTGGCCGCCGGAATTCGGAGGATCGAGGCGACGTCGTTTGTGTCTCCCCGGGCCGTGCCGCAAATGGCGGATGCTGCGGAGGTCATGGCCGGGATTGAGCGCGTTCCGGGCCTTAAAATCGCCTGCCTGATACCAAATCACCAGGGTGCGGCCCGTGCGATAGCCGCCGGCGCAGATGAAATCGTCGCGATTTGTTCCGCTTCGCAGAGCCACAATCAAGCTAACCTCAACAGATCGACGGAAAAATCAATTGAAGGTTTTGGTGTCATCGTCGAGGCCGCAACCAAAGCGAATGTAACTGTGCATAGCGCCTTGGCGGTTGCTTTTGGATGCCCGTTTGAAGGAGATGTATCACCTGAGCACGTGTCTGACCTGGTGGGGCACATATATCGGGCCGGAATAAAAAACGTGACTCTCGGTGACACGACGGGAATGGCGACGCCACAGATTGTCGAAAAAGTGGTGAAGACCCTCCAGGACACTCATCCAGATGTTTCCTATGCCTTGCACTTCCATAACACGCGCGCAATCGGTCTCGTTAATGTGATGGCCGGATTGGCGTGCGGGATCAGCAAATACGAATCTTCCATAGGCGGCTTGGGCGGTTGTCCTTTTGCACCTGGAGCTAGCGGAAATATTTGTACGGAAGATCTTGTCTACTTACTTGCTGAGTCTACAATCGAGACAGGTATAGATCTTTCCCGTCTAATTGAATGTTCCAAGCACTTGCAGCAGATTGTGGGGAGGGAGCTTCCGGGCCAAGTTATGAAGGCAGGACCCAGATTGAAGTTGCATGACTTTGAAGCCAGCAATCGGGCGACAGGCTAAACCTAAAATATGGACGAGGCTTTACGGGACCGCCATCGCTTTGGAGGGGGAATTCTATCCGGTTCAGCGTGCTGATTGCCCGCCATTTCCAATCTATCGTCAATGGCGTCGTCATCCGGAGGGTCCGGATAGTGAATTTGGAATTGGTCGCGGAATGCTTTCCACCATTGTGGAACGTATAGGGCAAGAGGTTCCCCCAACTCATGGCGGACTCTTGGGCTGTCGAGAAGGGCTTCTTGAATCTCTGTAAAGTGCGTCATAGAGTTTTGTTCGCGGCGTGCGCGGGAACACCTTAGATCACTGCGGATTGATATCGAAATATGTGGTTCGGCCATGATTGAAGTTCAGGAACTGTCAAAGGCATTTGGTGAGTTTCTTGCTGTCAGAGAAATTTCGCTTTCTGTTAAAAAAGGGGAGGTGTTGGGATTCTTGGGACCAAACGGCGCCGGAAAAACCACAACCATGCGTATGATAAGTGGCTTCCTCGAGCCCACAAGCGGTCGTGTGCAAGTCTGTGGCCATGATGTAAGGGATAATCCACTCAAGGCCAAAGAATGCATTGGGTACCTGCCTGAAGGCTCACCTGCATATGAGGAGATGACGGTCGAGGCGTTCCTCCGATTTATTGCTGAGGTTAGGGGTTTTCGAGGGTTCGACCAGGATCAACGCGTGCGGACTAGCGTTCGCCGTTTGAATCTTGAAGAAGCCGTCGGACGGCCTATTGAGGTTCTTTCGAAAGGTTTTCGACGCCGCGTTGGCCTTGCACAAGCCATCCTTCATGATCCGCCTGTTCTCATTCTTGATGAGCCTACAGACGGTCTTGATCCGAACCAAAAGCATCAAGTCCGAAGCCTTATTAAGGAAATGGCGCCGGCCAAGGCCATAATTATTTCGACGCATATACTCGAGGAAGTGGAAGCGGTTTGTTCTAGGGCAGTGATCATTGGTGGAGGGAGAGTTCTAGCCAATGGAACCGCAGCAGAGCTGAAAGGCGACAAGTCCCTGGATGAAGCATTTAGAAGCATTACGTCCCAAGAGGTCGCAGCTTAAAAAAAATAGGGCATTTCCATGCTGGGAGGCATTTCCATAAATCGCGTCAAGGTCGTCGCTCGGCGTGAGCTTTATGACTACTTTGCCACGCCGGTGGCGTTCGTATTTGTAGCCATATTCGTTGGCACGACCGGGGCTCTGACGTTTTACATCGGCAATTTTTTCGATCGCAATTATGCGAGTCTGGAGTCCTTCTTTAGTTACCACCCGTGGCTGTACTTATTACTAGTGCCCGCAGTATCGATGCGTCTTTGGGCCGAAGAGCGTAAATCTGGAACTATAGAGCAACTTCTGACACTTCCTCTCACGACGGCGGAAGCCGTTCTGGGAAAATACTTCGCGGCTTGTTTTTTTTGCGGCTTTGCTCTTTTCCTTACGTTTCCGATGTGGATTACCGTGAACATTCTCGGGGAACCGGACAACGGGGTCATTGCGCTTAGTTACGTGGCAAGCTTTGTTCTCGCCGGAAGTTTCCTTGCCATCGGCATGTGTATGTCGGCTCTAACACGCAATCAGATAATTGCTTTTATTCTTGGTGTGGCCGTCTGCTTCCTGTTTACGATGAGTGGCGTGGATCTGGTATTGAATGTGTTCCGAGGGTGGGTACCAGAGGCCTTGTTGGATACCATTGCCTCATTTGGATTTTTGCAACGGTTTGAATTGCTCATTCGCGGTGTGGTGTCTCTGCGGGACGTGGTCTTCTTTATATCGCTAATTGCTCTTTGGATGTTTGCCACGATACTCGCCGTCAATGCCAAGAAAGGAGTGTAGCTAGTATGCACACATTCCTGGTACGCTTTACTTCAGCGGGCATAGCGGTCCTGTTGGCGGCGATACTATTCATCGCCGTGAATGTTATAGCCAACGTGTGGTTTTCGGGTATTCGTTTAGATGCGACGGAAAACGGAATATACACCACCTCGAATCAGGTGGCTTCGATTTTCGAAAGTATTGAGGAGCCGATAACTGTTCGTCTCTATTTTTCGCAACGAATTGCGGAGGTAAGCCCGCGCCACGGCTTATACTATCAGCGCACGAAGGACATTTTATCTCAATACTCCGAAATGTCCGGCGGGCTTTTAAGGATCGAAATCTACGATCCCGAGCCATTCACAGATGTGGAGGACCGCGCCGTCGGGTTCGGATTGCAGGCTGTTCCCTTGGATGAACTCGGGGAAACGGGGTATTTCGGGCTAGCTGCAACGAACTCCACGGACGATCAGGAAATTATCCCGTTTTTCAATTTGGAACGGGAGCAATTTCTGGAATACGACTTGGCAAAACTTATATTCAACCTCTCCAATCCGGATTTGCCGAAGGTTGGGTTGATTTCTTCCTTGCCCGTGGAAGGAGGGGTTGCCCCCCAAATGCAGCCAATGGGCCAGATGAATGGACGCGGCTCGGCTCCTTGGGTCGTCGTAGATCAAATTCGGGAGTTCTTTGAAGTAGAATCTCTTCCGCCGGGTATCAACCAAATACCTGAAGATATTTCTATCCTGCTGCTGGTACAGCCGACAGACCTTTCGCATTTAGCACAATATACAATCGATCAGTTTGTGTTGCGCGGGGGCAAGGTCTTGGCCTTTGTGGATCCGAATGTCGAGAGCGTCGGCCCCGTGGGTCAAATGCAATCGGGAGATCTCAGCGGTATCCGGAGGTTAATGGAAAGCTGGGGCGTAAAGCTTAGTTCCTCGGTTGTCGGTGACCGAGAGTCCGCTATGCGCGTGAACACGGGTCAGAACGGTCGGCCGATGATCAGCGACTACGTGGCGTGGATGGAAATACGCGAGAGTGGAATTGATCCGGACGACGTTATTACCGGCGACTTAAATCAACTCAATTTTGGTACAGCGGGAGCGCTGGAAAAAGTGGAGGGCGCATCCTCTGTGGTCACGCCGTTGGTACTTACGTCCCCGAACTCTATGCGCATTCCTGCAGCCAAATTTGTTGGTCTTTCGGATGTTGTCGGCCTGTTCCGGGACTTTGTGCCGCAAAATCAGCCGGAATCTCTTGCTGTACGTGTTTCTGGAATGGCGTCTTCCGCGTTTGAGAGTGCACCGGCGGAAAGCGGTGCTGACGCAATAGATCATATTTCTCAATCCTTGGGGCCTATTCAGGTCATTATCGTTTCCGATACCGATTTTCTGACAGATCGATTCTGGACTGAGGTCACCTCTTTCTTGGGCCAACAGCTGGCTTTGCCGCGCGCCGATAATGCTAGTTTTGTTGTTAACGCGCTTGAAAATTTATCAGGTTCGCCAGCGCTTTCTTCGCTGCGCGCGCGCAGCATAAAATCACGTCCATTTGAGTTTATCCAAGACATTCGGCGTCAAGCGGAACTTCAGTATCGCGAGTCCGAAGAACGCTTAAATGCGCGTTTGGACGAACTCGAAGCAGATTTGCAGCAGGTGCAAACACGTCAAAGTGACGGCCAGAGCGCACTGTTGACCGAAGGTGATAAGAAAATTGTTGAGAATTATCGCGGCGAGATATTGAAAACGCGACGCGAGCTACGCAATGTACAAAGGGCTTTGCGGGAAGACATCGAATCAGTCGAATCGTTAGTCACATTCCTGAACATAGGTGCCGTTCCGGTGGTGTTTGGACTTGTCATCACGGCCTCAGCGATTGTCCGCCAGCGGAGGCGCCGTATATCAGCATCAAAGGTGCTGATGCAATGAAAGCTCGCGATCTCAGAACATTGACGCTCGCAACGGTCGCCGCGGCTCTGCTGGCAGCTATCACCCTGTTTACTCAAGTTGAGGGTCCAGAGCTGGTCCTGGAAGACACACGGTTCTTTCCCGACCTTGTTCATCAAATGGAAACCCTGAAATCTGTGGTGGTACAGGAAGGAACGGCAACAGCGTCTCTCGACTGGAATGGTGCGCGGTGGGTTTTGAGAGAGGCGAACAACTATCCGGCAAACCAGAACTCAATTGCTGAATTAGTGATTGGGCTGGCGCGCCTGGAAAAGTTGGAACCTAAAACCTCAAAATCAGAACTTTATCGCCATCTCGATTTGCAAGACCCGGAAGTGCCAAATAGCCGGTCTACCCAGATTGTGCTGATCGATTCCGAAGGGCATGAAATAGCAAATATCATTGCGGGGAAACTGAAGTATACGCTCGGGGGCGACGAGCGGGGCACACACGTACGGGTTCCCAGTCAACCTCAATCCTGGCTCGCGCGCGGAGAGATTGATGTTGGTGCCGATCCTGCCGATTGGCTGGAACAACCGCTGATAGATATTCCGAGCAGCGCCATCCGGCAGATAACGGTACGCAGGCCTAGCGGCGAACACCTGACAATAGAACGAAACTCATCAGGAACGGTTGATTTCGACATTCGCAATGTTCCTGCCGGCCGAGAACTGGCAAGTCCAAGTACGCCGCTTCAATTTGCTGAGTTGCTCGAATCCTTGTATATTCAGGATGTTTCAGAGGCCGGTAATATCTCGTTTGAAAATGACAACACTATTTCAGTAGATGTTGAAGGGCTGGACGGGTTCGTAATGCAAATTCGGATGATCGAACTAGATGGATCACACTGGATTCAATTCGAAGGCGTTACCGTCTCCGATGAAGCAAATGAGAAATTTCCGTCACTCGGCGCTCTTAAAGAGAAGAGTCAGGGCCGTGTATTCCGTGTCCCACAAACACAAGTGAGCATTTATCAAAAAGGCTTGCTAGAGTTATTGGAAAAGTAGATTTCCCTCGCGCGAAAGTTGAAGAAGCGTTGACCTTATGTTGTCTGGCACATTGAGCGCATCCGGGCCATTATCCCATCAAAAATGGGGGTCAATTCGCAATGGGCAGACTTTTTATGCTGATTCAGGCATTTTATGCGATCAGCGGTATAGGTTTCTTCGTCAAAGATTTGTTCGATAAAGTGCCGATGGGGGAGGGTATGGTTCGCGCGTTCATTTGGCCATATGCCCAATGGCCCTTCATTAAGCTAAGAGCGCTGGAGATGCTTCAGCCCATTTTAGGTGCATTTTAGGAGTTTTTGCTGCGCGAAGGGTTCTGCGCGCGCCAACTCTGGTAGGCATCTTCAAGACGCTGTTTTCTTTTGCGGCATGCCTCGCATGGCATAACAAATGCCAGAGCCAAAATGAGCGCAGCAATAGAAATCGCAGTGACTACTGCCGCGATCATTCCTTGACCTCTTTGTCTTCGGAGTTTTCCAATGCGGCCCGGCGTTTTTCCGTTTGCTCACGCAGAGCAGTCATTATCTCCTCAATCCGATCATCGGACATGTCGTCGTCCAGATTGAAAAAGGTCCGCCCGGAACCTTTAAATTTGGCCCGATGAGGCAGTTGTTCATGCACGGCCCGCGCACCACTTGTGCGGGGATACGCTCATCCAGACTCTTGCGTTCAAGAAGGTCGGCGAGGCCACGACTACCTCGGTTGGCGCATGACGGCAGCTTGTCCGTATTGAGCCGCTTGTTGATGCAAATGCGCACCATAAATAGCGGTTTTTCGGTTGGTCTCCAGTCACCCTCAAACATGATCTCTATTTAGATTTCCCATTCATTTCAAGCAAGCGAGAAGCTTCGGCAATGATCCTTATCGTCTCAGTCCAAAGGTTGTAGTCATCTAATCGTGACAGCGGCACCCAACGGACGGCTTCTGCGTCCGAACCCGCGTGCGCTTCGGTGCCGTCCCATAGGGTACAAAAATCGACAAGGGTCCAATGGATATTTGCGGACGAGTCCATGCGGCAAGCGTCAACAATGTCCACAAGCGTCAGGTCCTTGAGTGTCAATCCGGTTTCTTCCTGCAATTCGCGCTGAGCTGTTTCGCGAATTTTTTCACCAAATTCCTGTCGCCCGCCCGGAATACTCCATTCGCCCTTGCGCGGCGGTTTGCCGCGCTGAATCAAAAGAACTTCGGCCTCTGACGAGCTATGCCGAAGGACAACGACGCCGGCGCCGATAAAGTGTTTCTGGCTGGAAGTGGCGTGCGGACGACTCTCATTCATGCTAGTAGAATACCCGACATGACAG
>CAYYXR010000052.1:0-14792 GCA_964475755.1 uncultured Rhodobacterales bacterium | reverse complement strand
CGAAGGCGTTTTTGTCGCGCAGGACGGCTTTAACTACGATGACATCGACGGCGAGCGGGCTAATCAGAACTTCAAGCTCGTGCCTTGGGCCGCGATCCGCTCAGCATTATCGTTGCCCAATCCCGCCAGCATGGGGCCAACGCTTGAAAATAATGAAGAGAATAGAGAGGCGGAAAACTAAGCCGTTTTCTTTTCGGGTGATTCCGCTTCGGCGCGGAGTTTGCGCACCAGCCCTTCCCGCTTTTCCAGCCACCAACGGTATTCCATGGGCCAGTCGTCGTAAGTCGTGAGATCGGGGTCAAGCGCGCGCTGAGCATGAAGCGCCCAATATGGATCGTACAGGGCCTCCCGCGCCACGGCGATAATATCCGCCTGACCGTCCTGAAGAATCTGTTCGGCTTGCGGCCCGTCCAGGATGAGGCCGACCGCCATCGTGGTGACGTCAGCGTCGCGGCGGATACGTTCGGAAAAAGGAACTTGGAATCCGAGATGCCTCGGCACCGCGCGGGCTGTTGCCGATCCGTCCACACCGCCCGATGAACAATCGACAACATCAACACCTATTTTCTTCAGTTCTCTGGCGAACGCGACACTATCGTCAAGGTTCCAGCCACCTTCTGCGCCATCGACGGAGGATATGCGCACGAAAACTGGAAGATCGTCCGGCCAGACTTCACGAACAGCTTCGACGACCTCGAGCGGAAACTTGGTGCGACCCGCGAAATCACCGCCGTATTCGTCCGTGCGTTTGTTGATGAGCGGCGATAAAAACTGATGCATCAGGTAGCCGTGCGCGCAATGCACTTCAATGATGTCAAAGCCGGCTTTCAAAGTGCGCTCAGCCGCCGAACGCCACGAGGCCTTGACTTCCTCAATTTCCTCGACCGTTAAAGCGTGAGGCTCATGCCACACATCCGTCATCAGCTCCGTCGTCGACGAAACCGTTTTCCATGGTGTTTCATTACGAGCCTTGGCATCTGCCTCAGTCAATATGCCCATACCGTGCCAAGGACGCTGCGTGCTTGACTTGCGGCCCGCGTGTGCCAGTTGCATAGCCGGTGTGGCGCCGAATTGTTTCAGAAATTTGGTGACACGTTGAAGCGGCTCAATCTGATCGTCGGACCAAATGCCGGAATCGCCGTACGTAATGCGACCGCGCGCTTCCACTGCCGACGCTTCAATAAAAACGATGCCTGCACCGCCCAGAGCGTATTGACCAAGGTGAACCAAATGCCAGTCGTTGGCATTGCCCTCGTGGCCGCCGTAAGTGCACATCGGAGAAATGCACACACGGTTACGGATGGTCAGGTCCCGCAGTTTGAGCGGGGTGAAGAGAAGCGACGGCTTGGAAGACGGCATGAGTTGACCTCGAATTTGACGGTATATACTCATGGGTATGAATACCCACTAACAAGTACAATTCACGAAAAGGTGAATAACCTATCGGTGCGATGATTCCAATACCGCTATTTCACTACCCTTTGCGACATCTCTGGTACCGGATGCGTGGCGCTCTTCCCCGAGAACCAAGAAATGAGGTTTTCCAGTACCATATCGGCCATGACCTTCCAGGCGTGAACCGAGGCTCCCGCTAGGTGGGGTGTGACGTAGGCATTCTCTAAGGCCAGCAGCTCCTGGGATACGTTTGGTTCGTTGGCGGTGACGTCCAGCCCCGCCGCGAGTATCGCCTGGGTCTTTAGCGCGTGAATCAACTCAGGCTCATCAACAATCGTTCCCCGCCCGACATTGACGACAATTCCCTTGGGGCCAAGTGCGTCCAACACCTCCGCATTCACGGTTTTGTCGGTTTCAGGTGTTCCCGGCGCAGCAATCATCAGCACATCGCAATTTTTAGCCATCTCGAGCAGTGACGGATAGTACGTGTATGGCACATCCGTTTGGTGGGTCCGGCCGTGGTATACGATTTTGAGACCGAACCCCTCGCATCGGCGCGCGATTGCTTTACCGATACGTCCAAGGCCAAGAATGCCGACCGTCCGGCCGCGCAAGGATGATGTCAGGGGATAGCGGCCTTTCTGCCAAGCGCCGCTTCTGATGAAAATATCAGCGCGCCTGAAATCGCGGACAGCGGCCAGTAGCAACGCCATTGCACCGTCCGCCGTTTCATCGGCCGCCGCGCCTGGCGTATTCGTAACCATGATTCCGCGTTTAAGCGCTGTCGGCATGTGAACTGAGTCGTACCCCGCACCGAATACGGTGGATATTTCCAGATTTGGGAGTTTGGCGAGAAATTCTGGATCTTGTTTCCAGGGATAGGGGCGCCCGGCAATGCCGCGTATTAACGGCCCCATCTCTTTTAGGAACTTTTCGGTGTCTTCGAGTTCCCACCAACGGTGGAGCGTAAAGATGTGCTCCATTTCCGCCTCGGTATCGGGGACGCCGTAGGGCCCTATTTGTAGGATGTGCACGTCTTTGAGAGTCATCGCGTGCAGCCCCGGGACATCAAGCCGCCTGCTTGGCTTTCGAAAATAGCCGAAAAAAATTAGCAGTTGTTTGCGCGGCTAAGTCTTCCGGCGAAATACCTTTGAGGTCCGCGACCACCCGGGCGGTGTGAGCTACATACGCGGGCTCGTTTGTTTTCCCGCGGTGAGGCACTGGGGCCAGATAGGGACTGTCGGTTTCCACGAGAATGCGATCCAACGGCACGGTTTTGGCGACTTCCCGTAAAGCTTCAGCCTTTTTAAAGGTTACGATGCCAGAAAACGAAATATACAGGCCGTGCTCCAGCGCCTTCGCCGCGAGATCAGCCCCAGAGGAGAAACAGTGAATGACGCCGGTAAAGGCGCCCTTCCCCATTTCTTCGTCGAGAATGGCTGCCGTTTCCGGATCGGCATCGCGGGTGTGAATAATAATCGGCAATTCGGATTCTCGCGCTGCAGCGATATGAACCCTAAAACTCCGGTCCTGATCGGCCCGAGGACTGTGCTCGTAGAAAAAATCGAGCCCTGTTTCCCCGAAAGCCACGACTTTGGGGTGTTCGGCTAAGCCAGTGAGCTTGTCCACATCCATGGCCGGCTCAACCCCGGCTTCGTGCGGATGAATGCCCACAGAGCATGAAACATTGTCAAACCGTTCGGCCATGGCGAGCACGCCGTCAAACTTGGTGATTTTGGTGCCAATGGTAAGCATGTGCCCGACACCGGCGGTGCGGGCGCGTGAAACCACGCCGTCTGCATCACCGGACAGCTCGGGAAAATCTAAATGACAATGGCTATCGACCAGGAAGGACGGAGCGGTCATGCGTTCTCCTTTCCCGCATTGGCGTCATAGCGCGGGAAAACGCCCTGAGGCGCGGGCAACGATGTGTCCGGCTTAAGCCAATTGTTGGCGAAGAACTCGAACGAACGATTGTCCGAAGGCACACCCAGTTGGTCGAGCATTTTGCTCGCGGCATCCGGCGTGAACGGCTGCATCATGATGGCGAGATTGCGAAGCACGCTCACCAGGACATACAAAACCGTATCCATGCGGTCCGGGTCCGTCTTGCGCAAGCTCCAAGGCGCTTCCTTGTCAACGTAGCCGTTTGCCGCGCGAACACAACGCCAGATAATTTCAAGAACTTCGTGAAAAGCTTGTTTCTCTATCGCTGCACGGCACTCGGCAACAAGGTCACGAGATTGTGCTGTGAGCGCATTGTCCTCGTCGGTAAATTCACCGAAGGGCGGGACCTTGCCACTGCAATTTTTCGCGATAAAGGACAATACCCGCTGAGCGAGATTGCCGAATTCATTGGCCAACTCGCCATTGATGCGTCCGGCAATTGCGTCCTCGGAAAAATCACCGTCATTCCCGAAAGGAATTTCCCGCATCATGAAGTAACGCAACTGATCCAGTCCGTATTTTTCCACCAGAACCGTGGGGTCAATAGCATTGCCCAAAGATTTGGACATTTTTTGACCTTCAACCGTCCACCAGCCATGCGCAAACACGCGCTTGGGCAGTTCTAGTCCAGCAGCCATTAAAAAGGCCGGCCAGTAAACACAGTGAAACCTGATGATGTCTTTACCAACCACGTGATGCGCAGCGGGCCAGTAGGTTGCGTACTCGCCATCTTGGTTCGGAAAGCCCAGCGCCGTCTGATAGTTCTGAAGGGCGTCGATCCAGACGTACATCACGTGCTTTTCGTTACCCGGAACGGGAATGCCCCAGGAGAACGTCGTGCGTGAGATCGAGAGATCCTTCAGGCCACCTTTCACAAAGCTATATACCTCGTTGAAGCGAGTTTTAGGCCCGATGAAATCGGGATTGGCGTCATAGAACGCGAGTAACTTGTACTGCCATTTTGAGAGATCGAAAAAGTAGCTTTCCTCTTCCACCCACTCTGCCGGCGCGCCCGTGGGGGCTAATCTCTCCCCATTCGGGCCTTTGGTCAGTTCGCTTTCATCGTAGTAGGCCTCGTCGCGCACAGCGTACCAACCGGCGTATTTGTCGAGGTAGATATGTCCATTATCTTCAATACGCTTCCATAGAGCCTGACATGACTTGACGTGCCGGTCTTCCGTGGTGCGGATAAAGTCATCATTCGAAATGCCAAGAGTGACGGCTAAGTCATTAAAATTCTTGGAGTTTTGGTTACACAGCTCGATGGGTTGGATGCCCTTTTCCGCCGCCGCCTTAGCCACCTTCTGTCCGTGCTCATCGGTACCGGTCAGAAACTTCACCGAATAGCCGTCGAGGCGCTTAAAACGTGCCAATACATCGCAGGCTATGGTCGTGTAGGCATGCCCGATGTGCGGCTTGTCGTTCACGTAATAAATCGGCGTGGTGATGTAAAACGCCTTGCTCACAGCGGACTCCAAAACTTGTTCATTCGCGGCCAACGACCGTTACCGCCCCATATAAACGCTTATGGGAGGCGGCGAAAGGGCCCGGAGATCGGGTGCTAAGCCGCGCTGCGGCCCAATGCGGCCTGTTGAATGGCATTCAGAATCAGAAGAAGGCTGCGCTTACGGTCAAGGTGAACGGCCAGCGTACGCTCACTGATGCGCCCCAGATATTGCCAGGTTTCAGCCCAGGCAATCGGAGGCGCCAAGCCGATCAGCTTTTCCGCCAATTTGCGCTCACCCGGGATCACCTCTTCTAGGTCAGTCAGCCCTCCACGGGCTGCTTCTATCGTAAGCCGCGCCAACCACCAGGACAGCAGGCCCGTGATGGTCCAGAAAACGTCCCCACGCAACGCGCGATCGGATACCGCATGCATGAGCGAGGTGTCGATCTGAGGGGCGGTGCTGAGAAGCGCAATAAGATCGCGAAACAGGTCAACGCCACCCTCTTCCTCCAGTTCCAAGGCGCGCCCGATTGAGCCGTCAGACAGCACTGCCAGGGGGCGCGTATCCTCAGGAGACAAGTCTGGGCGATAACGATTGAGGAGTGCAGCCACTTGGTCCGTCTGCAGTGGTCGCAAATCGAGACGCCGGCAGCGCGATTTAATAGTGGGCAACAAGCGGTCCGGGTTGTGCGCCAATAGTAAGAGTATTGCTTGCTTCGGCGGTTCTTCCAGAACCTTTAAGACGGCATTTGCAGCATTGGTGTTCATTTCGTCGGTGGCATCGATCAGAACTACCCGCCAACCACCTTCCGAGGGCGTCATGGTCATGAACGATCCGATCCCGCGTACGTCATCGACCGTGATAACCGTTTTGCGTTTCGTCTGCTTGGCATCGGACCAGCCCCGTTCAATAGCGCGAAAGTCTCCATGTCCTTGAGACGCGATACGCCGAAACACGGGATGTTCCGCTGACATCTGGAGACTGAGTGCCGGAGGAGCGCCAAACATATCGCTCGTCGCCTCCGCATTTTGCTCCTGGCTGAGCACAAAGCGGGCAATACGGTAGGCCAGAGTTGCCTTGCCTATGCCCCGCGGACCGCAAATCAACCACGCATGAGCCAACCGGCCGCCGGACCAAGCATTAAGAAACGCGCTTTCAGCCGCGTCGTGCCCCGTGAAGTATGTATTTTCTCGCGGCTCCAAGATTTCGGAGGGGTCGGATTTAGCCATTCGACTCACCACTTTCCTTGAACAGCCATAGAACCTCGGCAAGCACGTCACGGTGTACAGCCTCGGCATCACGCGATGCATTGATCATGTGGCATCGTTTGGGATCGGCTTCAGCGATCGCCTTGAACCCCGAACGGAGCCGTTCGTGGAATTCTTTGTCCATACTTTCGTAGCGCATTTCCGTGCCGCCGCGTGCAGCCACCCTGCCCAGCCCCACGTCGACAGGCACATCAAAGATGAGAGTCAAATCCGGGTCGAAATCACCGATGGACGCACGATGTATGGATAAAATCGTGTCATGGTCCACACCGTGACCGTAGCCTTGATAAGCCATCGTAGAGTCGAAGAAACGGTCGCAGACGACGACTTTTCCCTTTTCAAGGGCGGGCCATACAGTCTGGGTCATATGATTTCTGCGCGCGGCGGTGTGGAGTAACGTTTCGGTTATCCCGTCCCAACGGTCGGCTTCACCTTCGACAAGAAGCCTTCGTATCGCTTCCGCGCCGGCAGCACCGCCAGGTTCACGCGTTACAACGACGTCGAATTCCTGCTCCGTCAGCGCGTCAGCAAGCAAGCGAGCCTGGGTGGATTTACCGCACCCCTCGCCGCCTTCCAATGTGATGAACCAGCCGCGCTTCAAAACGTCTTCCTAGTGCCGAGAAGTATCAGTCAGCGTGAAGGGCTAGAGTGCTCACTTCAAGTGGGTACCTTAATTTGCCGATGGAAGGTCTTCAGCGCCGGTCTCGCCAGGTGGTGTAAACGGCGGCCCAAAAATCATATAGTTTGCCGCCGCTTGTAAACGCCCAAAAAAGCCGAGCCTGCCAACGTCCGATGCGGCCATAAGCGGTAGAATAATCGGTTCCATGTCGCCGGCCTGCACTTCTAGGTTTGCGATTTGGGCACCCTTAGCAATGGGCGCTGGAATTGGCCCCTCGTAAGTCACCTTAACTTGCAAGGATTGGGCGTCCATCCGGGGTACGGTAATCAAGATATCGTCCGCAACAACGACGGGAATTGAGGCCGCCTCGCCTAGCCAAACTTCGACATCGGTCACCACCTCACCGGCACTAAATAAATCCCTGTTCGTAAACTCCCGAAACCCCCAATCCATAAGCTTACTGGTCTCTTCGTCGCGTGCGCGGATGCTGTTCATCCCATTGGCCACAAGTATGAGCCTGCGCCCATTGCGGTTCGACGACGCCGTCAAACCATAGCCTGCATCCTCTGTGTGTCCCGTCTTCAAGCCGTCTGCACCGCTCCCGACGCGATATAAAAGAGGATTACGATTGCCCTGTGTAATGCCGTTATGGGTAAACGAGGTTTCGCTATAGATCGGATAGTACTCGGGAAAATCACGGATAAGCCGTTTTGCGAGGATCGCGAGGTCTTTGGCGGTAATATAGTGATCGGGGTCCGGCAGCCCCGTCGAATTGGTAAAATGACTGCCCGTGAGGCCGATTTCCTTTGCCTTCTCATTCATTGAGGCCGCAAAGTTTTCCTCACTGCCGGCAAGCGCTTCCGCCAACACAATACAAGCATCGTTGCCGGACTGAACGATGACACCCCGAAGCAAGTCTTCGACCTTTATTTCCGACCCCGGCTCCAAAAACATTGTTGATCCACCGCTGGCCGCGCCGCCCTTTCTCCAAGCATTCGCACTTACGGCAAGCGTTTCATCCAACGACAGCCGGCCCGATTGTAAGGCATCAAACACCATGTACGACGTCATAAGCTTGCTCATGGAGGACGGAGGCATCTGCTCGTCAGCGTTTTTTGCCGCCAACGTCGCTTCCGTGTGGAAATCCATGAGAATGTATTCCCTTGCGTCAACGCTGATGCTTTGCTGCGCAATGGCTCCACTCTGAGCAGTCAAAATAAGGGATAAGAGAAATACAATCAGACAAGGATATCGCATTTAAGCTCTCGGTAATTGCAAGTTTAGTGGAATTAGTTATTTACGACCTGAGCGTCGTCGTAGCCAAAGGACCGCACCTGGGCGAGTAATTCTTGAGCTTCGGTGTAATCATCAAAGGGCCCAAGGCGAACCCGATAGTAATGCGATCCGTCCACGATGACGGTTGTCACAAAGGCTTCGCCTATTTCACTGAGGTGGTGCGCCAGTCTTAACGCATTGGACTCATCGGAGAACGCTCCAGCCTGAACGAATATCGTGCCCCTAGGAATGTCGGCGGGAACGGCCGCGACCGGCAGCTTTGGCGCTGCTGTAGAAACAGACTTCGGTGCAATGGGTACCTGCACGACATCGGAGGATACTTCCCGGGTCGGCGGGGGTGGCGGCAGGTTGGATGATGCCACCGCGCCGCGCGGCGAAGAGATAATGGTCGGCATTTCGCCCGGGTTTCTTCCTAGTGCCAGATTCTTAATATTCAGGCTCTCCGGTGCATTGATGTCTACGCGCACACGTGTGGTTCCAGCCTCGTAGAATCCGAGCATCTGAGCCGCCCGACGCGACACATCAATAACCCGATCATTTTTGAACGGGCCGCGATCATTTACGCGCAGCGCTACTGAGCGACCATTCTCCAAGTTGGTCACGCGCACGATGCTGGGCATAGGCAACGTCGGATGCGCGGCCGTCAATTCGTTCATATTGTATATTTCGCCGTTCGCGGTTCGCTTGCCGTGGAAATTTGGCCCGTACCAAGACGCAACCCCTTCTTCGCTATAAGAATAGTTTTCCGAGGGGTAGTACCAGACGTTCGCAATTTGATATGGGTTGCCGACTTTGTAAGTTGCCCCGGTCGGCAGCTGAAGGACGTGGCTATCTGCGACTTCGGATGACAGCGGCGGTGGTGGTGGGGGCGTTGTAGAGCATGCTGAAAGAAGTGCAGCGGAACACACGATCGCCAACGCGCAACTGCGAAACGAAATACCAAAAATCATAGATTAGCGCCGCCCGCGGCTCTCCCTACAAGATGTTGTAGTGTAATAAAAAACTTCTGCCCGGGCAAGGATCAGCGGGAATAGCCATAACTTTCTTAATTTTGTAAGGAACCGGAGCGTTCTCTCACCAAGCGCATAATCTCTTGGTCCGCGTATCCGTCGGCCACCAGTCCGGATGATTTCTGAAACGATTTTACAGCAGTACGGGTTCCGCTTCCCAGCACCCCGTCCGCGCCGCCGCCCTGCAAGTGGCCAAGAGCGATCAAGCCTTCCTGTAGCGAGATGACATCCGATCTAGCCAAGGGACTTTCATCCTTAAGGCCCGCCGCTAGCGGTCCCGCACCACCCAACCTATCAGCGAGATGCCCTACCGCTAGTCCATAAAACGAAGATAAATTCCAATCCAGAATTACGCGGTAATTGTCATACACCAGGAAGGCAGGGCCATCCGCGCCCTGCGGCACAACCAGCGCGGCGTCAATCTGGGCGCCGGGAAGCGGCCTTCCATTTGTTCTCCGCACGCCCAACATTGCCCATTCATCGAGTGAGCGAATTTGACTTCTAGCGCGCGTTTCCACACTCACGAGATCATAGTCAAAATTTTCGGGCAGGCGCACTTCCCGCCCCCAGGTAAATCCACTCTGCCACCCTAGCGCGTTCAAATAATTCGCAGCGGAAGACAAGGCGTCGGGAATAGTGTTCCACACATCCTTTCGCCCATCTCCATCCTCATCTACCGCATACGCCAAAAAGTTTGACGGCATAAATTGGGTATGCCCCATGGCGCCGGCCCATGACCCCATCATGTTCTGGGGCGAGACATGCCCTTGCTCCAAAATCGTAAGAGCGTCAAAAAGCTCTCTCCTGAAAAGGCTCTCTCGCCGTCCATCGAAATACAGTGTCGCCGTGGCGCCTATTACCGGGAATGCGCCTTTTGCTTGGCCATAATTTGTTTCCAAACCCCAGACCGCCACCAAAAACCGAGCCGGGATGCCATACTTGTTTTCAAGGTGGTTCAATAGAGCAGCGTGCTGCCTCAATCTTTCGCGGCCCGTCGCAACTCGTTTTTCGGAAACAGCGGACCGCAGGTATCTAGAAAACGTAAGCGTAAATTCGGGCTGAGACCGGTCCAACTCGATAACTCTGGGAATTGGTTCCAGGTCGGCGAATGCTGCATCTAAGGTGGATTGGGATATACCGTTTGACGCGGCCTCGCCACGAACTTGCGCCAACCACTGGAAAAAGTCTTGGGAAACGACCGCATTGGGGAAGGCCGTGGACGCGAATAGGCTCAACAATATGTGGCCAAAAACAAACCGTACCTGATTGAAACTGAGCACGCTCATCACGCCAGAGTGAAGGCAAAATCCTTTAAATAGCAAGAGGTTTGGGAGTTTGAGCGGATACAGAGTATTATGAAAAAATCGTGTTTTTCCGCTATGGTGCCTGGACAGATCGCGGAAATTTGAGCCAAATAAATCATCCATCACAATAAGTTGGCTTTTCGCGATCGGTAGATGTCGGGGTTCATGGATGGCAGTTGCGAACATTGTCGGCACTGCACGTTGGGGATGACTTAAATGCAAGACGAAGAATTTAGCTACAGCACTGGTGCGTTGGTCGGAGGCGAAGAGTCTGTCCAGAGCGGCGGATTTTTCGTCGATTGGGTTTTCAATATGTTTGCCGGCGCCATAGATATCCAGCTTAATTCGCCGATTTTAACGGTTGTCTATATTGGCCTTCTCTTCGCGTTGGTTTTTTGCGCCTTTATACGGTCAACCCCATCAAGTCTCTCGGTTGCGCGCTGATCTACGTTTATACGATTGTCCAAACTTACACTCTTTTCCGTGAGTCCACGTTTGTTACGGACTTCACGCCTGAAGGGTGGAAAATGACGGCGAAAGGTATTTGGTTCGCTGTTTTCTTCACTGGCGTATGGGTGTGGGGCATCTCTCGCGTTCTTCAATCATTTGTGCTGGCACTCGTGACGCTTGGTCTGGGACGTTTACTCGCGCCCCTGAATCCGCTTCGGCTTCTCAATCGCTTCCGTTCCAGCGATGCTGATTTAGAGGCGATGGAAGAAGGCTCGGCGAAAAATCCCAAATGCCAAATGACCGCTATCATGTTTACAGATATTGTGGGTTACTCCAAGCAAATGGGCGCCAATGAAGCAGCCATGGTAAAAAAAGCTTGAGGTCCACAATGAAATCATGCGCAACCAAATCGTCCGCAATCGGGGCACCGTCATTAAAACGATCGGCGATGCGTTCATGGTTCGGTTCCGCTCGGCCGAAAACGCGGTTCAATGCGCGATGGATTGCCAAAAAGGTATTGGCGAGTTCAACAAAGGCAAACAGCCCGACGATCAATTTCACATCCGCATTGGACTTCATATGGGGGAGGTCATTCACACAGGCATGGACGTGTTCGGTGAAGGCGTGAATATCGCCGCACGTATCGAGCCCAAGGCGGATCCCGACGGGATCATGGTTTCGGAAGTCATCGCCAATGCCGCACGCAATAAAGTGCCTGCCCACTTCATGAGCGTTGGTCGCTTACCGATGAAAAACATTGCAAGTCCGCCCGAGCTGTTCAAGGTGTTCCCATTAGAACAGCAGGCCGCGCAAAAAGTTGCCAAGGCACCGGGTGCGCCCGCTCAGGGAGCGGCGGCAAAACCCGGCGGCGCGGCCCCAGCCGAAGCAGCTGCGGGCAACGTTTTCAAAATCTAGGTATGCGAGTTGGGAATATTTTCGCCGCCGAAGGATAATCCTTCGGCGGCCGCTTCCTGGCTGCCGTACGTCTGAAACTTATTCAGCACGCGCTGCATTTCATCGTCGTCCAGAAGTATCGGCGCGCCCTGACCCAGGGATATCACATATTGCGCAGCCAAATTCTCGACTTCCTCGGCCAAACGAAGAGCCTTCTCAACGGAACTCCCCAGCGCAATTACCCCATGATTCGCCAATAGGCAGGCGCTCCTCCCATCGAGCGCCTGTAGGGCCATGTCCGATAGCTCTTGTGTTCCGAAGGTTGCATACGGCGCACACCGGATATCGTTTCCGCCAGCTATCGCTACCATGTAATGAAACGCCGGAACACCTTCTCTGCGGCAGGCCAAGGCTGTCGCATAGCGAGAATGGGTGTGTACAACGGCTTCAGCGTCTTCGCGAACTTTGTATATGTCCCGATGAAAGCGCCATTCCGTCGATGGGCGTTTGAGTCCATACCATGTTCCATCAAGCGTAACGAACGGAACATCCGGCGGCATCATATGAGCATAATCCAGACCGGAGGGGCTGACAAAAAACCCGTCCTTACCGTTTCTAACGCTGACATTTCCCGAAGTACCGGCCGTGAGTCCACGCTCTGCCAGCGCTTGGCATCCCGCTACGACCGATGCCCTCAACTTCTCAGCGCTTATTGTCACTCGGCGGCCTTCCTTTTTCGTTCCGGGAAAAGGCTCGTTATGCCGTCTTCGCTCGCGGTGCATATTCCGCGCTCGGTTATGAGGCCGCTCACATATTTCGCTGGGGTAACGTCAAAGGCATAATTTTTTGCCCTGCTCTCGGATGGAATGAGCCTCACCTCCTGGATCGAACCATCGCTCGCCTGTCCCCGAACATGAGAGAGTTCAACGGGATTGCGCATCTCGATGGGTATCGCCGAGCCGTTTGCGAGCGACCAATCAATTGTGGTGGATGGAAGCGCCACATAGAACGGAACATGAGATTCATGTGCGGCCAGAGCCTTAAGATAAGTCCCGATCTTGTTACACACATCGCCTGTGAAGGTGGTACGGTCACTGCCCACAATAACCATGTGGACTTGACCAATCTGCATAAGATGGCCGCCGGCATTGTCGGCAATCACGGTGTGAGGCACGCCATGGGCGCCGAGTTCAAACGCGGTCAAGGCCGCACCTTGATTCCGGGGACGTGTTTCATCGACCCAGACATGAACAGGAATGCCCGCATCGTGCGCCAGATATATCGGCGCAAGGGCTGTTCCCCAATCGACACATGCCAACCAGCCGGCATTGCAGTGGGTGAGGATATGAAATGGGTTTGGCTTTCCCTTCTCTTCCCATAGCTTCCGAACAATCTTTAGTCCGTGCTCCCCTATTGACTTGCACGTCTTAACGTCCGCATCGCAGATTTCCGCGGCTTTCTTATACGCCGCGATTTCCCGATCCTTCTCAGGCAAAGGAAGCAAGCATTGCTTCATCTCTCCCAGTGCCCAGGGCAAGTTGACGGCTGTCGGCCGTGTTGCATGAAGTGTGTCGCAGGCAATTTGGATTGCGGAGTCACCAGCGTCATTCCGCATAGTCAAAGCTATTCCATATGCGGCGGTTGCGCCGATAAGCGGCGCGCCACGCACGTTCATGTCACTGATGGCGCAGGCAGCATCTTGCAGCGTTGATAAATGCACAAGCGAGAAATTGAACGGCAGCGTTGTCTGATCGATTATATTGACACGCCAGCCATCGTCGTTGAGCCAAATGGACCGAAAATGTTCGCCATTGATTAGCAATGCGAGGCTCTTTCGAGAATGTTAGCCTAATATTCTACCAGCAATCGGCATGAGACGATTAATCATGTCACGATCACGTGCTTCTGGCGCTGTTATAATTGAAGAATCCAACGCCCGATGGCACCCGCTCGTGCAGACATCTTCGCGCGCTTTCAATTTTGGAATCATAGAACGAACTATTTGTCGCGCTTTGTCCGCATTTTCCATTAAGACCTTGATAACCTGATCTACCGAAACCGCGCCATGGCTGGGGTGCCAGCAGTCATAGTCAGTCACCATAGCGATAGTTGCGTAGCACATCTCGGCCTCTTTCGCGAGTTTCGCCTCGGCCGCATTTGTCATCCCAACAACGGCGCACCCCAATGAGCGGTACAAATTCGACTCAGCGAGTGTTGAGAACTGAGGCCCCTCCATATTGAGATACGTTCCTCCGCGGCGGCTTTTTATGCCTTGGGTAGTGGTCATTTCTTCCAGCACGTCTCCAAGCCGCGAGCATACGGGATGAGCCATCGAAACGTGAGCAACTAGGCCCGTTCCAAAAAAGGAATTTTCTCTCGCGTAAGTCCGGTCGATGAACTGATCGACGATCACAAATGTGCCGGGTGGCAACTCTTCCTGCAAAGATCCGCATGCGCTCATGGAGAGAATGTCCGTAACCCCCGCCATCTTGAGCGCACAGATATTTGCTCGATAATTCAAAGTGGAGGGTGAAAACTTATGCCCCCGGCCATGCCTGGGCAGAAAAACGACCTTTTGCCCCTCAAGTTCTCCGACCAGGAGTTGGTCGGATGGGCGGCCAAACGGTGTTTCTATGTCGATCCAGCTGGCTTTTTCGAGCCCGTCCAGGTCGTATATGCCGGATCCGCCGATGACCCCAATAACCGGGGCGGGCGGTTTTTCATGTCCCACTACAATCACACCCAGATTAAAGAATACTCGGAGGCAGTTTTACACGGTCCGGAATGTGAAAACAGTCTTTCAATACCCCGGGGTATATTTGCTATAAGCCCCCGAAGCGGAAGGGTGGCCGAGCGGTTGAAGGCACCGGTCTTGAAAACCGGCAGGGGTTAATAGCTCCTCGTGGGTTCGAATCCCACCCCTTCCGCCATAATTAATATAAACGTATTTATAAATCAATTAGTTATTGGTTGAACGGCATGGTTTACCCATCTATTTACCCATCCGTTCAAATAGCTTGGTTTGATGCTCGGTCATTTTGATATTCATGAATCGATCAGTTTGCATTTTGACCGCCAAGAGAATGCCCGCACACATGGCGCCGATCGACTCTAGCCCGCCAAGCATTGCGTACCTGCGCGACCGCAACGGCTGCCTAGGA
>CAYYXR010000051.1:7659-15364 GCA_964475755.1 uncultured Rhodobacterales bacterium | reverse complement strand
TCCTCCTTGGAAAAACCATACCTCAGGATGGACCACTTCAAAGGGGGCGCCTCAACATCTTGGGCCACATACGCGAAGGGGATAATTACCATAATACTTGTGGTTACACCCTAACACTCAGGCAAATCAGCTTTTTTTCCGTTGAACGACAGCTCGCAAAAGGTCCAATCCTGGGGCCGTCCGCTCGGCGCGGGTTTGATCTTCCCAAAGTACTGCGCCTGGGTCGGCCCGCCGGTGCCCCGCACCTGCAGCCGCCCATAGACGGTGAACAGGCCGTCGGCGGGCAGGGCCTCGCATTCGTATAAAAACCCTTCCCGGCCAATGGTTTGCTCCAAAGGTGCCTGAATGATCTGGTCGGCGGCTTCACAGGCCAGGGCGCGCATCGCCTGGAGATCGGCGGGTTTGCCAGCCTCTTGCGCCGCCTCGCCCGGTACCAATCCCAGTCCTGCAACAATCCCCGCAAACAGGGGGAGCACCCGCCATTTGGCCATAAGTCCCTCCCGAGCTTATATGATTCACGCACCATACCATCCTTGGGTTCCGGCCCAAGGGCGGCGTTGAATCGGCGCATAAGAAATTGTTCGGCTGCGTTAACCCTGGAAAAAGGCCGGTGGAGCCATTATTAGAGGCGGTTCTTGTGGATAACGCCCAGGAAGATCGATCCAAGTATCTGGGACGTATTGAATTAGTTGAATTGAGGCGTGCCATGGCGGCGCAGACAGCAAGCAAGTGGAGCCGGGAAAGCTGGCGGAGCAAACCCATCGTCCAGGTGCCGGACTATCCGGACGTCAAGATGCTGGAGTCTGTCGAAAAGCAGCTGCGCGGCTATCCGCCTTTGGTGTTCGCCGGCGAGGCGCGCAACCTGAAGGCCTCATTGGCTAAAGTTGCGGACGGCAAGGCGTTTTTGCTTCAGGGCGGCGACTGCGCGGAAAGCTTCGCCGAATTTCACCCCGATAACATCCGCGATACCTTCCGTGTGCTGTTGCAGATTGCGATTGTGCTGACCTACGGCGGCTCGCTGCCGATCGTAAAGGTCGGCCGCTTGGCCGGTCAGTTCGCCAAGCCGCGCTCCGCGCCAACGGAAACCGTCGATGGCGTCGAGCTGCCGTCTTATCGCGGCGATATCATCAATGGCATGGAATTTACGCCCGAAGCGCGCCACCCCGATCCGGCGCGCATGGTGCAGGCCTACAATCAATCCGCCGCCACGCTCAATCTGTTGCGCGCCTTTGCGCAAGGCGGTTACGCCGATTTGCACAAGGTGCATCAGTGGACGCTCGGGTTTCTATCCAACACACCTGCAGCGGAAAAATACCGCCAGTTCGCCGACCGCATTCAGGAAACGTTGGAATTCATGGAAGCCTGCGGCATCACCGCCGATACCGTACCGCAAATGCGCGAGACCGAGTTTTACACTTCGCACGAAGCCTTGCTGCTGCCGTACGAAGAGGCGCTGACCCGCAACGATTCCACCACCGGTATGTGGTACGGCTGTTCGGCGCATATGCTGTGGCTGGGCGAGCGCACTCGCCAGCTCGATCATGCTCATGTGGAATTCATGCGCGGCATTCAAAACCCCATTGGCGTGAAGATCGGTCCGAAAACGACGCCGGACGATTTGCTCGCCCTGTGCGATGCCTTGAACCCGGACAACGAAGCGGGCCGCCTGACGGTGATCACCCGCATGGGTGCGGAGCGCGTGGCCGAACATCTGCCTAGCCTCGTTCGTGCGGTTCAGCGCGAAGGGCGCAAGATCGTTTGGTCGTGCGATCCCATGCACGCCAATACGGTGAAAAGCTTGACCGGTTTCAAGACGCGCCAGTTCGACCGCATCCTCGCTGAAGTGAAAGCGTTCTTCGACGTGCATCGCGGCGAAGGCACACATGCCGGCGGCGTTCATTTCGAACTCACCGGGCGCGATGTCACCGAATGCGTCGGCGGGGCCCAGGCCATCACCGATGCCAATTTGGCCGACCGCTATCACACCCATTGCGATCCGCGCCTCAACGCCTCGCAGGCGTTGGAATTGGCATTCCTTTTGGCCGAAGGTCTGAAAGACGAGCGCCGCCAACATCAGAAAGACACGCGCGTCGCTGTCGCGCAATGAACCGCTGGTTCCCGGCGGTGAGGGGCAGCGGTACCTGATGAGCACTTCACTCAAGATCGCGCTGGCGCAAACCAACCCTACAGTTGGCGATGTGTCCGGCAACGTGGAGATGATTAAATCCACGCGTGCCGATGCGGCCAAGTCTGGCGCGGACCTTGTCGTATTTTCCGAATTAGTGGTTAGCGGTTATCCGCCGGAAGATCTGGTGTACCGCGAATCGTTTCTCGATGCAGTCGAACGAGGCGTGAAAGATCTGGCCGCCGCGACTTCCGACGGCGGGCCGGGTATTCTTGTCGGCGCGCCTTGGCGAGGTGAGGGGCGAGACACGGAGCACGTCTACAACGCCGCGCTTTTGCTCGATGGCGGCAAGATTTCCGCCGTGCGCTTCAAGCACAATCTGCCCAACTACGGCGTCTTCGATGAACATCGCGTATTCACCGCCGGGCCGGTGCCGGGGCCGATGGTGTTTCGCGAAACACGCCTTGGCGTGATGATCTGCGAGGACATGTGGTTCGAGGACGTCGCCGAAACGCTCTCGGAGTCCGGCGCGGAACTGCTCGTGGTGTTGAACGGCTCGCCGTTCGAGTTGGACAAGCTCGATGTACGGCTCAACCATGCCGTTGCGCGGATCACCGAAACCAAGCTGCCGCTGATCTACGTCAATCAGGTGGGCGGCCAGGACGATCTGGTGTTTGACGGCGGCTCGTTCGCGCTGAATGCCGATCGCTCGCTGGTGATACAGATGCCCGGCTGGAAATCCGATGTCATGATTTCTGATTGGAAGAAATCCGGAGAGACCTGGTCCTGCGCTGCGCAAAAGCTGTGTGAGCCGCTTGACCGTCTGGAAAATATCTATCGGGCAATGATGCTCGGCCTCCATGACTATGTTCATAAGGACGGATTTCCGGGCGTGGTCATCGGCCTGTCAGGCGGCGTCGATAGTGCATTGACCGCCGCCGTCGCCGTGGATGCCCTCGGTGCGGACAAAGTCCATTGTGTGATGATGCCCTCGCCCTACACATCCCAGGAAAGCCTTGAGGATGCGGCGGGTGCCGCGAAGCTGATGGGCGCGAAGCTCGATACCATCGATATCGGCCCGGCCATGGCGGCCTTCGATACCATGTTGAAGCCGGCATTCGAAGGCCGCGCTCCGGATACCACCGAGGAAAACATTCAGGCGCGCGCACGTGGCATCGCGCTGATGGCCTTGTCCAACAAGTTCGGCCACATGGTCGTTTCCACCGGCAACAAGAGCGAAGTCAGCGTCGGGTATGCGACGTTGTACGGTGATATGTGCGGCGGATATTCGGTTTTGAAAGATGTCTACAAAACCACCGTCTTCGATCTGTGCCGCTGGCGGAACGAACATAAGCCTGAAGGCGCAAAAGGCCCGGAGGGACGCGTGATCCCCGAGCGGATCATCACCAGGCCGCCGACGGCCGAGCTTCGGCCCGATCAAAAAGACCAGGATTCCTTGCCGCCGTATGATGTGCTCGACGGCATCTTGAAATGCTTGATTGAGGGCGAAATGGGCATCGCCGAAACCACCGCCCAGGGTTTTGATGAATCCCTGGTACGCCGCGTATTCAAGATGCTGAAGATCGCCGAACACAAGCGCCGTCAAGCCGCGCCGGGTGTGAAAATCACGCATATCGCTTTTGGCCGCGATTACCGCTATCCCATCACCAACGGTTTCGATGATACGAAGCTGTCCTGAACTCGAGAATGGTTAGAAATTAGATGTCCGACGAAACGGCCCCGCCGGTTGCAAACTTTATCCGCGATATCATCGCCGACGATCTGAAGGAAGGCCGGCACACCGGTGTGGTCACCCGCTTTCCGCCGGAACCAAACGGCTATTTGCATATCGGCCACGCCAAATCCATCTGCCTGAACTTTGGATTGGCCGAGGATTTCGGCGGGCGCTGCAATCTGCGTTTCGACGATACCAATCCGGCCAAGGAAGAACAGGAATATATCGACGCCATTCAGCGGGATGTGCGCTGGCTTGGTTTCGATTGGGGTGAGCACCTTCATTTTGCCTCGGATTATTTCGAGCAGCTTTACGAGTGGGCCGAGCATCTCATCAAAAACGGCGATGCCTACGTTGACGATCAAAGCGCCGATGAAATCCGCGAAAACCGCGGCACGCTGACGGAACCGGGCAAGAACAGCCCGTTCCGCGACCGGTCTCCGGACGAAAATCTCGATCTGTTCCGGCGAATGCGCGCGGGCGAGTTTCCCAACGGCGCAAAGGTGCTGCGCGCCAAGATCGACATGGCCTCCGGCAACATCAATCTGCGCGATCCGGTGATCTATCGCATCTTGCACACATCCCATCCGCGTACCGGCGATGCGTGGTGCATCTATCCCAACTACGATTTTGCGCACGGGCAATCGGACGCCATCGAAGGCGTGACTCATTCTGTTTGCACATTGGAGTTCGAGGATCACCGCCCGCTTTATGACTGGCTGATCGAACACCTGCCGGTGCCTTCGCGTCCGCGCCAGTACGAGTTTGCGCGCCTCAATATCGAAGGCACGCTTCTTTCCAAGCGTCTGCTTATTAGTCTCGTGAAGGAAGGCCATGTGCGCGGTTGGGACGACCCGCGCATGCCGACGATTTCAGGTTTGCGACGCCGGGGCGTGCCGCCCGAAGCCTTGCGCGATTTCATTAAGCGCGTGGGTGTCGCGCGGGCCTACAGCACGGTCGAACCGGCCATGCTCGACTTCTGTATCCGCGAATATTTGAACAAGGCTGCCTCGCGCTACATGGCGGTGCTCAAGCCGCTGAAAGTTGTCATCGAGAATTATCCGGAAGGCGAGAGCGAAGACCTGGAGGCGGTGAACAATCCGGAAGATCCCGGTGCGGGTTCGCGCAAGGTGCCGTTCAGCCGCGAGCTATACATCGAGCAGGACGACTTCATGGAAGAGCCGCCGAAGAAGTTCTTCCGCTTGGCGCCGGGCCGCGAAGTGCGCCTGCGCTACGCTTATTTCATCACGTGTAAAGACGTTGTGAAAAACGATGCGGGCGAAATCGTTGAATTGCGCTGCACCTATGATCCCGAAACCCGCGGCGGCAATGCGCCCGACGGGCGCAAGGTCAAGGCGACCATGCATTGGGTTTCGGCACAGCATGCTCAAGAAGCGGAAGTGCGCGTTTATAATCCGCTCTTTAACCGGCCCGATCCCGGTGCGGACGGCGATCCTATCGATGATCTCAATCCGGAATCATTGGAAATTATTTCCGATGCGAAATTGGAACCGGCTTTAGCGGATACGAAGACCAGCGAAACCATTCAGTTCGAGCGGCTCGGTTATTTCTGCCGGGATTTGGATGAGGGCTTGGTGTTCAATCGCACCGTCGGCCTGCGCGATACGTGGGCGAAAGAGCAGAAGAAGGGTTAGACGTTCGCGAAGAACGTTTTGACCGTCTCAACCACTTTATCGACGTCCCCTTCCGAAATATCCAAATGCGTGGCCAGCCGCGCCGCCGGTGAGCGCCGTACATCGGCGTAAATGCCGTTTTTCTCCAGGTGGATGTTCAATTCGTCGGCGTATTTTTCCGTCACCTTGATGAAGACCATATTCGTGGCCTGCGAGACGATTTCGATATGCGGCAATTGTGAAAGCCCGCGCGCTAGCCGTTCGGCATTGGCGTGATCGTCGGCAAGGCGCTCGACGTTGTTTTCCAAGGCATACAGACACGCCGCGGCGAGAATGCCGGCTTGACGCATGCCGCCGCCCAGGACTTTTCGCCAGCGCCGGGCGCGATCGATGGCGTAGGTCGGGCCGACAAGAACGGAACCCACCGGCGCGCCCAAGCCTTTCGAGAAACAGATGGAAACCGTATCGAATGGCTCGCACATCTCGGCAAGGGATGTTTTCGAGGCGACGACGGCGTTGAAAACGCGGGCCCCATCGAGATGGTTGGCGATGCCGTTTTCAAGGGCGAGGGCGGTTGCTTCGTGTACATAGTTTTGAGGTAGCACCTTGCCGCCGATGGTGTTTTCCAGCGCCAGAAGTTTGGTGCGTGCGAAATGGATATCGTCGGGCTTTATGGCCGCCGCGATTTTTTCGAGCGGGAGCGATCCGTCGGGCGCGTTTTCAATCGGTTGCGGCTGAACGCTGCCGAGAACCGCCGCGCCGCCGCCCTCGAATTTGTAGGTGTGTGCATTTTGTCCGACGATGTATTCATCGCCGCGCCCGCAATGGGCCATGATCCCGCCGAGATTGCTTTGGGTCCCCGACGGAAAGAACAGACCGGCGTCTTTTCCCGCCATTTCCGCCAATGTTTCCTGGAGCTTATTGACGGTGGGATCGTCGCCCCAAACATCATCGCCGACCTCGGCCTCGGCCATGGCTTTGCGCATGCCGGGGCCGGGACGGGTAACGGTATCGCTGCGAAGATCGATCATCGAACCACTTAAACGTTTTTAGCCGCGCGGTTTGCCCAGTTGCTCATCGAAGAATTTGACGATGATATCAAAGGCTTCCTGCGCTTCGGGCACATCGACATCATAGGTGAAGGCGTGCCACATGCCTTCCCAAAGATACAGATATGATTCAACGCCCGCTTTCGCCATTTCGGTGTGGGTATAGGCGATACTCGACATGTCGAGACTGCGGGTGCCGGAAATCAGCAGCGTCGGCGGGAATTTCGCAAGCACATCAGGATGATACAGTGGCGCGACCATGGGATCGTGCATATCCACCTCGCTGAAATACGCCATCGGGAACGGCGGCGGATTGGGCGCGGGCGGCGGCGGCGCAGCGCTGAAAAACACATCCATCGGCAACGCCCAGAAGCGTGAATCGCCGCCGGAAAAACTCTCGGCCGCGGCGCAGAAAATACCGATAGCACCCGGCGTCGGTAGGCCTTCTTTCTGAATCCACGCGGTTGACTGCGCGGTCATCACCCCGCCGCCGGAACAGCCGAAGATACCTATGTTCTCGGGCGCGTAGTCTTTCAAGAGTTCACGGTAAACGGCGGCGGTATCGACGCTGCCAGCCGGAAATTTGTGCTCCGGTCCTTGGCGGTAATCCACGGCCACGACTTTAATCTTGCCGGTACCCGCAATAGGAATGGACTCAATACGCCCGCCGTAGACGGCGCCGAGTGAGAAACTGCCGCCGTGAACTTCGATCAAAACGCGGTCTTTGTTCTTCTCCGACACGCCTTCTTTCGGCGTAATGATTTCCACATGCACGCCGGCGATCTCGGTATCCTCGATGTCCACCGCGTACATGGCGTGCGCTTTTTCCAAACGCGGGCCGTAGAAGTACTTGTTATGCGTCTCGCGGTGCTTCTCGATGCCCTGATCAGTGATCACCGGCGGCGGGTTGCGGATGATATCGATGTAAATTTCCTTGGCTTTCTCGCTCATGTAGCTGGAAAGGGGGACGGAATACGCCGGTATATGCACGGTTCCGTCTTCGGATACGCTGACATCTTGCACGGTTTCGGATGCATTTTGCGCGGTATCGGCACGGTCGCACGCGCAAAGTGTTCCGGCTGCGGCCACTGTCAAAAAAACCGCACGGCAAAATTTGAAAGACGGCTTGATCCTCTCTATGTTCATCGCCATCACCCTCCCC
>CAYYXR010000051.1:0-7559 GCA_964475755.1 uncultured Rhodobacterales bacterium | reverse complement strand
CCCTCCCCAATTCACGACCATGAAAGGCCCGTTCATGCCGATCATATACGTTGCGATGAGTAACGCCATGCAGGAATGGGGCGCCGATGTCGGCGCCAGCAAAAATTTGTTCAAAGTCGGCGTGACCGAAGACGACGCGGAAGGCGCGGTGGAAGCCTTGGGCGCGGACAGTTACGCCGGGCAGGCGGACTGGCAACTGGCGGGCAAGAAAAAAGCCGACTTGGATGAGGAGACATTGCTTCAGCGAATCGCGGAGCGGCACCAGGTTCTGGACCCGCTCTATTACCCGCGGCTCAAAGGCGTGAAGGATATTGTCCGCGTGGATCAGCGTATGGTCGAGGCGGACATCGTCATCAAGAAAACCATGGCGGGTAAGGACGCCAAGGTGCCCAAGCTGAAACCCAAGGATATGGCGGCCTATTTGATCGAAAGTGTCCTATAGGTACTTATGCTGCGCCTTTTTTCAGCGTTTGAACAAAAAATATGCGGAATCATTTCAAATAAACCTAAAATTTCAGTGACACCTGTTGGATTCATGCCGTTGGCACGGGTTATGCTTAGAGAAACGAAAAAGACCTAAATAGGAGCACAGGGGCGTGGCCTTTGACGAAATGTATGCCGGAGACGGATCTGTCCGCCCGGCCTACACAGGCGTCGCGGAATGGCTAAAAACGGCGCCGATCGAGCAGCTTGAGCAAAGACGCTTGGAGGCGGAGCTTTTTTACCGCCGGGGCGGAATCACGTTCGCCGTTTACGGTGACGCTCAGGGCGAAGAGCGCATCATCCCCTTCGACATTATTCCCCGCATTCTTTCCAGTTCCGAATGGGCAGTCCTGTCCAAGGGGCTGGAGCAGCGCATCAAGGCCATCAATCTTTTTCTCGGTGATATTTACGGCAGGCGCGACATCCTAAAGGCTGGCGTGGTGCCCGAGGATTTGGTGTGGGGCAATCCGGCGTACCGACCTGAAATGGCGGGCATCAAAGTGCCGCATGGCATTTATGTGCACATTGCAGGAATCGATATCGTGCGTATCGATGAAAACGATTTTTATGTTCTGGAAGACAATGCACGTACGCCTTCGGGCGTGTCGTACATGCTCGGTGGGCGCGAAATCTCTTTCCGTTTGATGGCCGACCTTTACGGCAAGCATCGCGTCGCCCCCATCGAGAGTTATCCCGACGATCTTGTCGAAAGTTTGCGTTCAGTCGCGCCGCGCAGCACAGGTGGTGATCCGACCGTCGCCGTTCTCACGCCGGGACAGTTCAATTCAGCCTATTACGAGCACTCGTTCCTGGCCGATAAAATGGGCGTCGATCTTGTGGAGGGGCACGATTTATTTGTGCGTGAAAATCAGGTGTTCATGCGCACCACCGAGGGCCCGCGGCGTGTCCACATTATTTACAGGCGCGTGGACGACGAGTTCCTCGATCCGCTGGCATTCAAACCGGATTCCATGCTGGGTGTGCCCGGCATCTTCAACGCCTACACCAGCGGCAACGTCACGCTGGCGAACGCGGTCGGCACGGGCGCGGCGGACGACAAGGCGATCTACACGTATATGCCGGAAATCATAAAGTTCTATCTCAGCGAAGAACCTATTCTAAAGAACGTGCCGACGTACCGTTGCCGCGACCCAAAAGATTTGACCTACGTTCTCGAAAACATGAAGGACCTGGTCGTCAAGGAGGTGCACGGATCGGGCGGCTACGGGATGCTGGTCGGTCCCCATTCGTCCAAGGCGGAAATCGAGGATTTCGCCAAGCGGGTGACGGCCAATCCAACCGGATACATCGCGCAACCAACATTGTCCCTATCCAACTGTCCCGCCTACGTGGAAGCGGGCATCGCGCCGCGGCATGTGGACTTGCGCCCGTTCATTTTGTCAGGGGCCAACGGCGTGCGCATCGTGCCGGGCGGATTGACGCGCGTCGCACTGCGCAGCGGCTCGCTTGTGGTGAACTCAAGTCAGGGCGGCGGCACGAAAGATACCTGGGTGATCGACCTATGAGCGCGGGTGCAGTCATATGCTAAGCCGGACCGCTGAGAACCTGTACTGGCTATCGCGATACGTGGAGCGCGCGGATTATCTTGCGCGCATTCTTGACGCCGCGACGCGGTTGTCCGTGCTGCCGGTATCCTATTCCAGCGAGCGCAATGAGTGGGAAAGTGCGCTGATCACCGCCGGGTGCCTGGAGTCATTTCACGATGTTTATGAAAAGCCGACGGCGGAATCCGTCAGCGAATACATTGCGTTTTCAAGCCACAATCCCATGTCCATCCGCAATTGCTTTGAGAAGGCACGGTTTAACGCACGTGCGGTGCGCACGGCTTTAACGTCGGAGATGTGGGAAACCATCAACGGTGCGTGGCTTGAGCTCAATCAGATGTCCGGCATGGACGTGGCACCCAGCCGAATTTCCAGATTTACGGATTGGGCGAAGAACGTTGCCTTGCGCTTCGAGGGGTCCGGATACCGGACCATGCTGCGCAATGACGCCTATTGGTTTGCGCGTCTCGGCTCATTTTTGGAGCGGGCCGACAATACCGCGCGCATACTGGATGTGAAGTATCACATCCTGCTGCCGGAGACCTCCGCCGTGGGCGGGGGGTTGGATTACTCTCAGTGGGCCGCCATTTTGCGCTCGGTCAACGCACTCACGTCCTATCATTGGGTGTACAGAGAAAGTCTTCGACCGTGGCTGATCGCCGACCTGCTCATTCTCAACGAAGAATTGCCCCGCTCTCTGTCCTCCTGTTACGGCAGCATTCTTGACGCCCTGGACCATCTGGCAACGCTCTATGGGCGGCAAGGAAAAGCACAAAGGCTGGCACGCACGACGCGTATGTCGCTGGAGAATTCTTCGATGGAACAGATTTTCCAGACCGGCCTGCACGAGTTTCTGGGGAACTTTATTGTTGAAAACAATAAAGTCGGCATGGCGATTTCAGAGCAGTACCTTTCCTAATCATGAAAATCCGTATCCATCACCGCACGGCGTATACATATGAAACGCCCGTTGGGTCTGTTATTCAGATTTTGCGCCTGACGCCTCGTAACTACGAGGGCCAAACTGTCCGCTACTGGCGGATCGACCTGGACCACGACGCTCTCCTTCAGAAAAGCGAAGACGCGTTCGGCAATATTGTGCATACGCTGTCTTTGACCGACCCGCTGGACAATTTGGCGGTTACGGTTGACGGCGAAATCGAAACCCACGACACCAACGGTGTCGTGCAGGGTGCTTACGAACGGTTTCCGCCCAGCCTCTTTCTCCGCGAAACCGATCTGACAAAAGCTGACGGCGCCATCACGGACTTCGCGGCGAAAACGGTGGGGTCGGGGAACACGTTGGAGCGCCTGCACAAACTGGTCGATGCCGTTTACAACGAGATCAAATTCGACGTCGGCCCCACGGACGCATCGACAACTGCCGCCGAAGCCTTTGAGCACCGTCACGGCGTTTGCCAGGATCTATCGCATATTTTTATTGCCGCGGCCCGCAGTCTTGGCATTCCGGCGCGCTATATCGGTGGTCATATGCTCCGGGAGGACGGCGAGCTACAGCAGGAGGCCGGTCACGCTTGGTCGGAAGCCTATGTGGAGGATTTGGGCTGGGTTGCTTTCGATCCTGCCCACGGCATCAGCACGACCGAAGCCTATGTGCGGGTCGCTGTTGGCCTGGACTACCTGGGCGCGGCGCCGGTGCGGGGCTCCCGCCTGGGTGGGGCGCACGAAAAGCTCGAGGTCAGCGTGACCGTCGATCACGCCGGGCGCCAGCAACAGTAAATCTTATAAAGTCAAATTGTACGCAACCGTGCGATAGGCTATAAGCCGGTCCGAATTAGAGGAAGCGCGCATGACGTATTGCGTTGGTATCTTGCTGAATGACGGCTTGGTGATGATTTCCGACACACGCACGAACGCGGGCGTCGATAACATCGCCAGTTTCCGCAAGCTGCACATTTTTGAAACGCCCGGTGATCGGGTATTGGCTCTGGCCTCTTCGGGTAATCTCTCCATTACCCAATCGGTGATCAGCATGCTCACGGAAGGCGTACCCGGTACGGGAACGCCTGATAAGCCGATGGTCATCTCGGAGGCGCCCAGCATGTTCGAGGCCGCGCAGCTTGTGGGCAAGGCCATTCGCGAAGTGCACAGGGTGGATGCTCATAGCCTTGAAGATCACAAGATGGGCTTCGACGTCTCCATGTTGCTCGGCGGTCAGATCAAGGGGCGCCGGTTGCGGCTATTCATGCTGTATTCCGCCGGCAACTTTATCGAAGCGACCCCCGATACGCCATTCCTGCAAATCGGCGAACATAAGTACGGAAAGCCGATTCTGGACCGCGCCATCAATCCGAGCACGGATTTGTACGATGCGCTGAAGATCGGGTTGATCTCCATGGATTCGACCATGCGCTCCAATCTCGCCGTGGGACTGCCGTTGGACGTGATGATTATGCGCCGGGACGAATGTAAAACAGAGCTCGTCTACCGCATCGAGGCCGACGATCGCTATTTCGAGGACTTACGCCACCGCTGGTCCGAAGCCTTGCGCGAGACGCATCTCGCCATTCCGCGCCCACCCTACAATCCGAATGCCTGACCGCCCGATGAAAGGGCGCACGCAAGCAACTTCCTATGCCGAGAAAGCGCGGCTGCCCGCGCAAGCGGGAAAGAATCCGCCGGCGGTCATCTTGGTCGAGCCGCAGTTGGCCGAAAACATGGGCACGGCGGCGCGGGCCATGATGAATACGGGGCTCGATGATTTGCGGCTTGTGGATCCCAAACAGGATTGGCTGAACGAAAAGGCTATTGGGGCGGCGTCCGGCGCGGACCGCATTCTTGAGAATGCGAAATGCTTCAAGACCGTGGATGAGGCGATGGCGGATTTGGACCTGATCTACGCGGCAACGGCGCGCCAGCGGGACATGATCAAGCCGCTGATGACCGGCCGGGCGGCGGCGGCGGATATGCGCACGCAAGCGGGTGCGGGCCGCAAAATGGGCGTGCTGTTCGGGCGGGAGAAGGACGGACTGTCCAACGAAGAGATCAGCAAGGCCAACGCCATTATCGAGGTGCCGCTGAACCCGGAGCATTCCTCGCTCAATCTGGCGCAGGCGGTGCTGCTTGTCGGTTATGAGTGGTTTCAGGCGGGCTATGACGGGCCTGAAGAGATGCTTACGCTCAATAAGGCCTCGCCCGCCAGCCAGAAAATGATGCAGGACCTGTTCGATCATCTGGAGCGCGAACTGATCGTCAGCGGTTTTCTGCGCGACGAGGAACGGCGCCCGAGCATGATGATCAACCTTCGCAACCTGTTGAAACGCGCCGAGTTGACCGAGCAGGAAGTGCGCACCCTGCACGGCGTGATCACCGAATTGCGCTACGGACGGCGCCCCGACCGGCCCAAACGCCAGCCGGGGTATAAGGCGGATGATGAATAAGGTATTGATTTTACGTCATTTATAGCCCGAACGGATTATATCGCCCGCATTGACTTCACAGCCTCTATCCCTATACTCCGCCGCCTTATTTCCGGGAATGCATGTGGCGGGCATTTGGTCAACCAAAGCGCCGCTTCATCGCCCCCGGCCTGGTTCACAAGGCCAGTGCCGGAACGGGACTACCGGGACAACAAAAACCGAACAGGACGACTATGAGCAAACGTATTGCATCCAAGCACAAGATTGACCGCCGTCTGCAGGTCAATCTTTGGGGACGCCCCAAAAGCCCTCTGAACAAGCGCGAATATGGTCCCGGCCAGCACGGCCAGCGCCGCAAGAAGCCGTCGGACTACGGCGTGCAGCTGATGGCCAAGCAGAAACTAAAGGGCTACTACGGCAACATCTCGGAAAAACAATTCCGCCGCTATTACTTCGAAGCCATGCGCCGCAAGGGCGACAACAGCGAAAACCTGGTGGGCATTCTGGAATGCCGCTTGGACGCCATTGTCTATCGCATGAAGTTCGTGCCGACCGTGTTCGCCGCGCGCCAGTTCGTGAACCACGGCCACATCGCCGTAAACGGCAAGCGCGTGACCATTCCTTCGTACATGGTGAAGATCGGCGACAAGATCGAAGTGCGCGGCAAGTCGAAGGAACTCGGCATCGTGCAGATGGCCATCGAACTGCCCGAGCGCGACGTGCCCGATTACATCTCCGTCGATCATAACAAGCTGGTGGGTGAAATGACCCGCGTGCCGGAACTGAAGGACATTCCTTATCCGGTGCAGATGGAACCGAACCTCGTCATCGAGTTCTACTCCCGCTAACAGATCAACGGGGCTTCTTCACGGAGCCCCGTTTGCTTTTGTGGGCATCGTCTCGTGAACGTCTATCAATTTCTTCGTGAAGGGCGTTTGTTTCATGCCCGATGAACGCATCCGCCTTCATCCCGTTGGACGGTTTGTCTTCAATGTGGACAGCATCGCGCCGAAAGGTGAATTCCTCATCTGCGCCGGATGCCGTGAACTCGGCGTTTGCCGGTTTGGAATGACCAGCGAAGACTTTCTGGAAGATGGGACGCACCGCGTTGAAATGCAGTGTCCGGCCATCTATGCCGGAGCGCCCGGCGTCGCCCACGGCGGGTGGACATCGGCGGTGCTGGACGAGATGCTGGGACATCTGGCCATTTACAGGGGCCGCTTCACAGTGACCTCGACCCTGAATGTCAGATATGTACGCCCGGTTCCCGTGGACCGGGATCTGATCGGCCTCAGTCGCGTGATCCGGCAGGAGAAGGGCAGGTGGCATTTGCGGGGAGACCTCATGCTTGCCGACACCGAGGAACTTCTCGCGCGCGCCGACGGTGTGTTCGTCGAACGTGAGCAAGGCCATTACGACAAGCACGAAGAAAGATTTCGAAGTGAATGACGATGTAAAGGCTGAACGCACCGGTTTCATGAAAAAGTCGGGCGACTTCGTGCTCTGCGTTGCGTGCCGGGAGCAAGGCTTTTGCCGCCTCGGCATCACCCACGAGGAACTGCTGGAAGACGGGAAGAGTTTAACGCAGGTAAAAGCGGGCGCGGACACGGCAGGCAGTCCCGGCGTTGCCCACGGCGGGTGGACGGCCTCGGTGCTGGATGAAGCCATGGGGCATCTGGCGATCTTCGCCGGAACTTTCACAGTCACATCCACGCTCACGATCGAGTATCTGCGCCCGGTGCCGGTGGAGCGTGATCTGGAGGCGTATTGCTGGGTGGAAAAGTGCGAGAACGGACGCTGGTACACCGTTGGCGAGTTGCGCCTAGCGGGCACCGAGAAAGCCTTGGCGCGGGCGAAGGGCGTATTCATCGAGCGGGACGCCAGCCACTTCAAGAAGCATCAGGAATGGCTCGCGCGCCACGATCAGCGGTCGGCAAAAAGTTCGGAGCAATAAAAAACGGGGCCGATACGGCCCCGTTTTGCGTTTTGTTGCGTGCGGTGTTTAGGCCGCAGCTACATTCTTTTGCTTGAAGAGTTCGGACAACTCACCGCTTTCGGCCATCTCGCGGATGATGTCGCAGCCGCCGACGAATTCACCCTTCACATAAAGCTGGGGGATGGTCGGCCAGTT
>CAYYXR010000050.1:0-17124 GCA_964475755.1 uncultured Rhodobacterales bacterium | reverse complement strand
GTAGGATGGTGTGAATGATCTGACGCTGCAACCGCTCCCCTCCCCTTGAGAAATAAGTTCTTCCATATCATTGCAATAGCTCCAAAATTCTTCCTCATAATTTCTTTGCCAGAAAGCTGGATGAACGCGGTGGGTCACAGCCATCTTGCTCATATAGTCATCTTCATTGGAATGGGACCATGGCTTAGTCGCCTTGACAAACGGCATTCCATCACAGCCAAACACGTTTATGTCGTTGGAGATGCTAAAAGCGCACGGTAACACAAGCATTGTGAAGATGTTCGCGGTTGCCGCTGTTATGAATTCTTCGCAAAGGTTTACATTGAATTTAGCGCGGCGATCATTACCGATTCCGATAATTCTATTTTGAGCGTCAGGAAGTACAGCGCGCCTAAAATAGGGTACATAGCCGAGTTGAGTAATGAGAATCCGATCTTTTTTTCCATCGCAGTGGCCATTGCTTGGCGAAACTGCCGGGCATAAAGGGAGGGGCCGCAATGCTGAACGGGGTCTCCGCAGAATAATATTTCTGGTTGAATTCGGCTTAGGCTGACTTCTTCGCAAATTGTTGAATTGCACACCGCCGAAATTGATTCCGTGTCGCGGCTAATTGATTTCACAACGCCCTCTAGACTGGGTCCGTTCCCAAAGGCATGAAATTGCCTTCCCTTCCACCTCTTGGAATGCGTCAAAAACGATTGCCAGCATCTATGAACGAGATTCTCCAGCTCCTGCTGCGGAAATAATTTGTAGACAAATCTGATCGCGCTAAGTGTCTCTTGTTGAACAGTTGCGGGATCGATCCACACCAATTCAGCTCCAGTCTTTTCTGCAAGGCTTTTTGCGCTCTGCACACTCATATCGTCCGATGTGTTCCAAACCAGAATGCCCTTCAGAGATTCGGGCTCCTCAGCGTACTCATGCGACTCCACCGTGCGCCTTATTTCGATCTTGCCGTCAAACTCAGGAGCGTAGTTGGCAATTGCGGAATCAAAATCTCTGCTGAGGTACGATTTTGCGGAGTTCAACAGTTGAGAGCAATCCAATAAGGGGAAATCGTCGCCGGAATAATAGAAAATAATCCGATCAATTTTATTTACAGCAGGTAGAAAATACAAAATGCTGCGGTACAGATGATTGAACAGGCTTGGTCGATCTGAGAATTTGGGAAAGTACAAAATTTCTGCCATAAACTAAAGCCCCGTACCTTATTGTGCGTAACATCATATATATATTCGAATCTCAGTCTAATTCGTTTTCACGCATCGGACGGGCGCCTCTCTTTAGCAGATTAAATTTTGCTTGTACGAGATTGGGCTATGGCAGAAATTCAATTGTCACTAAAAGGCTGGCGTTAATATCGCCCAATGCCGCAAGTTAGTGCAGCCAGATTTCCTTCAATTGAGCGACGTATTGAAGTAGGCTAATTCCTAGTCAAAAAGTCACCAATCGAAAGTGGAGCGCAATTATGCCTGCAAAAATCCTAGTTAGCACAGCTGTCCTGGGGGCACTGGTGGTTTTTCTTGCCGCGAATGTGGGGGAATTTAAAGCATATGCAACTATGAGCGATGCGAATGAGCAGAAACTACGGAGCATCGTATCGGACGATCACCGCGAGCCAAATAATGCAGTGCGAGACGAGTACCGACACCCGGTTGAAGTGCTCAAATTTTTTCAGCTACGTGACGATATGTCGGCGATGGAGATTTGGCCAGCTGGCGGATGGTGGACAGAAATACTAGCGCCTTACCTGACAGAGAATGGGAAATATGTAGCAGCACACTTTCCAGATCAGGGAGATTCCAGCTACTACAGCCGCTCCCTTAATTCCTTTAAAAACAAGATATCTGATGACCCGGAAAATTATGGCGCAGTGACCTTGACGTCACTGATGCCGAGTGCCGGCATTGATGAGCCTGTGCAAAAGGGTTCTATGGATATCGTCCTTACCTTTCGCAATCTTCACAATTGGATGGCTTCCGGCTCTGAGCGCGAAATGATTCAAATCGCACATAATTCTCTGAAACGCGGCGGCCTACTTGGCGTAGTGGAACATCGAGCTGCGTCGGGCACCCCGCAAGACCCGAAGGCAAAGTCCGGATACGTTCGAGAGGACTTCGCTATTGATCTAATTGAAAGCCTTGGATTTAAACTTATTGCTAAGTCAGAGATCAACGCCAATGCGAAGGACACCAAAGACTATCCTGGTGGGGTTTGGACCCTACCTCCCTCTTATCGCGAAGGGGATGTGAATCGAGACAAATATGCAGAAATCGGCGAAAGCGACCGATTTACATTATTGTTTCAAAAACAATAATCTGACGAGCGCAATAAATACGGCCTGTGTCCAGTAAGGATACAGGCCATTTTATTTAAGCAATGAGATTAAACTGGATGTATCCCAGCGACTGCCGCCATTCTTTTGGACCTGACCATAGAATTGATCCACCAGAGCGGTGACTGGCAAGCGGGAGCCGTTTCTTTGCGCCTCATCAAGACAAATTCCCAAATCTTTTCTCATCCAATCTACGGCAAATCCAAAATCAAATTCATCACCACACATCGTGGAGGCACGATTGTCCATTTGCCAAGATTGCGCCGCACCTTTGGAAACAACGTCGATCACAGCTTCCATGTCCAATCCAGCGTTAACCCCAAAACTCATTCCCTCCGCCAGCGCCTGAACAAGGCCGGCAATGCAAATTTGGTTAACCATCTTGGTTAATTGACCAGCCCCGCTCGGCCCAATGAGACGGCAGGATTTGGCATAGCAATCAATTATCTGCTTAACCTGATCAAAATACTCGGGGCTTCCTCCACACATTACCGTCAGCGCACCGCTTTCAGCTCCTGCTTGCCCACCGGATACAGGAGCGTCCAAAAAGCCTACCGATAATCCCGCAGCTTCATTTGCCAGTTCGCGCGCCAATTGGGCGGATGCGGTCGTGTGATCCACAATGATAGCGCCGGGAGCCAGCCCGGAGAGCATGCCGTCGGATCCCGCCACGACTTCCCGGACATCGTTGTCATTTCCGACACAGCAAATGGCAATGGAAGCGCCGTTGCAGGCCTGCCTGGGTGTTTCCGCACGGCTACCGTTGTATTTATCGGTCCAAGATCCAGCCCGAGAAGTTGTACGGTTATAAACGGTTACACTGTGGCCAGCTTGTGCGAGATGGCCCGCCATTGGAAACCCCATAACGCCCAAACCAATAAACGCTATTTGTGTCATTGAATTGGTCTCCCCACCGCCAACACGGAACATATCCGCTGCGATCAATCTATTCGACAACGAGTATCGTCATGGATCGCGGAAAGAATTTGTCTAGCTCAGGCAATGGAACTAATTCAATTACCGTCGGCACTGGCACGACAGAACTGATTATTTTCCTTGAGCTTGATACATTTAGATTCTGCATCCGCCACAGAGTTAAAGGTGCCGGCCATCAATCGATAAAAGATTCCTTGCCCCGGCCACAGATCCACGCGGCGAATTATCGGTTGTAGTGACTGCAAAACGTCCGGATTGCGTTCAAGGACTTGGTCCCACCCCTGCCGCGCAGATTCCTCCGAACGGAAAGAGGCAATGTGAAGCACGGGTCCTGTTATTTGAGCACTACTCGAAGATGTATCTTGCGTTGGAGTTTGTTGTTCGCTTTGGCTATTCGGAGGTCTCGAGCGCGCACTATCAACTTCTTCACTCTGCGAACCAGACGAAATCGCCGCCTGAGTTGGCAATGTACCTGTGCGCAGCACTTGCTCTATGGCTGCGCGCTCTCTTTCAAACTCGGATGATGTGATCAAATTCTTTCGGCGCAGGTCGGCCAAATTTCCGACCATTGCAGCGCCATGCAAAACATCTTGTGGTGGAGGTTTCGGTAATTCGCGCTGCTCAGGCGACTCAGGCAGCAGCGCATTGAGTATCATCGTCCGCTCTAGTGCATGCTGCTGAGCGGAGATTGCTCGCATCTCGAATGCCCGCTTGAGAGCAGACAACCGCGCGATGATCGCATCGGTGCCCGGCACGGATCTTTCAAGCTCCATCGCTGCTGAATCACGTGTATAAGGCAGAAGTGCCCCGGCGTTTGCCTCTCTCCGCGTTATATACTCCTGCTGGGTAATGAGTTCTTCTTCCTGAAGCCGCTTTAGCGTTTCAAAACGGCGAATTACGTTCCGCTTAGCCGGAACCGCTGCAGCCTCCATGGGGACTGATTGCAGAGTTGACCTGGGATCTTCCTTGGCAGTCGATAAGGGGGGAGCTGAAGCAGTAACAGCCGTCTGCTGTGACAAAGCGTCGGGAGCTTCTGTTATTTGTCCTAACGGCACCCTTTGAGAACCTTGTGTCGAGCTATCCGCCGTCTCGGCGGGAGAAACAAGTAGAAGGTCGCCGTCACCGCCTAGAGACTGGGGCGGAGGAGCATCGATGGGATCAAGCTCAGAGGTTCGGATGTTTTCTTGATGGGACGGAAAAAATCGCTCGCCAATCGGCGTTTCGGACAAGCTCGCACAAGCACTAACGCTCGCCCCAACTGTCAATACCAAAGCTATGCGGCGAGCTAAGAACGAATACCCATCGAGCGATGTATCTTCGTTCCCCATAACCTTCACCACACTTCACCCTACAACTTCATTCGTAGATCGCTCAAACATACGAACTCGCCGTTTCAGCATCCAGTTGCCTGTCAACCATTTGGGATTCAAGCACAAATTGGCCATGTAATAAAGGATATTGTCCTGCGGCTCGCTCTAACGGTGGAATGACTCCCCGAGGATGCGCAATATGCCCTGCCACAGGACTTAATACGCGCTGAGGGTGACAAATTGAAAGCTGAAAGCCGCATTTCTGAATAAGGTCACACCAATTTCCACACCGCACGTTTTCAAAAGTGCGCATTTTTTTCGAGTGGTGTATGCAATGGAAATTAGGGCGAGAGATTATGGTACGAGTAGAAACACCGAGTCATCCAGCTGATGTACGGAAAGCCTTGGTATTTTGCTTATTTGCTGGTGTGAGATGACCTCATCGCGAGTGGCGGTAAACTTGTCTTTTAGCGATTGGTCCCGGAACGTTCGCCTCCAGCCGAACTCTCTCTCGAGGGGCAGGGCGTCTTTCAAAAGGTTGGCAATGGCTCCCGCTGCACTCTGTGCACCATTGAGTGGGAACAATTGAGATACATCAGGCACTGGCAGACCACTACCCGTCTTAAGGAATTCTGATAGGACGCCTTTGGCCTCATCGACGGTTTGAACTGTGCGGCTAATGTCCTTGATTCTAAGAATATCACCGTATGCCGAAACAGGATTCAAATTTAACGTTGGCACACCGATTAGGGCAGCCTCCAGTCCTGTAGTCGAGTTGCAGTGAATCATGACTGTTGCACCTTTAAGCCATGGCAATGTCGGGGAGCCAGCTACGACTTCGGCTGTAGGAAATAGCGTCTGCCACGCTCTATATGACTCTGCCGGGTGCGGTCGAATCACTATGTGATTGGATGGCGTAAGCCAGCTTACAAGCTCTTTTACGGCATCAAAGCCGCGTTGCTCGGCATTCAATCTAACTTCAGTACCTTCAATACCAAGACTCTCTTTCGTTGCCGAGATAGCAGTGTCATTGCCCCATATGGAGTTCACGAGAGGAAAGCTTGTATTGAATAAAATATAGGGGCGCTCAAGCGCTGGACGAATATCTGCTTGTTTGGTGGCTTCCAGTCTGGGCGAGCCAGTTACAATAACCTTGGACGCATCGGCACCTAATTTTCCGGTCAATGCATCGAAATGGTCTTGGTTCAAGGCTAGGAAAGCATCGCTGTTCTCGATGGCGCTCCTGTGAATAGTCGAAAGCATATCCGTTACGGCTATGCATTCTTCGTCCGTTGCAACAACGAGGTGCCCTGCTTCACGCACTTGAGCCATTCCAGCCGCTTGAATTTTGTAGGCTGTTGGAAAGTAAAAGCAGCCCTTGGGAACAACAGTATGGTTTTCTCCTATGGCCCAACGTTGCCCAATCACCACGGCAAAGCCTCCCTTAAGAAGGTGCGAGGCGAGGAAAAGACTTCCGTCTAGGTCACGACTTTTTAACTCGCAGAGAAGGTAGGCAATGCGTTTCATGGCGCGAGACTAAACTATCGGCAAAATGCGGCAAACCCGGAACACTTTCATACTCAACGTTAAATATTATCAATTTCGTTAGGTTTCAGAGTCGGGCACTAGCAAAAATACGCTGTCTTCCAGCTCATGGATCGCGCCGATAGACGCCCCAGTCAAGGCGGAGCTATTCGCGACATCTTCTCTCGTTGCGCTGAATTTGGCGATTTGTGATGCTTCACGTTGAATGGGCGCCCATGGAAATGCACCGGTTAATGGTTGATTCGAACGAACCTCATCAACAACTGCATTAGCTATGTTTTTTGCCCCATCAATGGGAAACATGTCACAAACCGGCAACGGCATGTTTCCGTGAATGCAATTTTTTATCGCTGCAATGGCCTGCGCGGCGCTAGTAGCATTGAGATTCACGTCCTTGATGACAAATCGTTCGCCCCACTTTTCAGTTGGATTTATATTTATTGCCGGTACACCCATCAGCGCCGCCTCCAGCCCAGTTGTCGAATTAGCATGAACTAGGACGCTCGCTTCCCTGATCCACGGCAAAGGCGGCGAGCCCTCTATGACTTCTGCCGTTGGGAAATTGTTGCGCCAAGCATCTGCTTTCTCAGCGGGATGAGGTCGGATAACCACGCGATAGTGATCCACTGCCCATCGGATTACATCAGCTATGATTTCGGCGTCTGCGCGTTGTGCGTGGATGCGCTCCTTTGCTTCATCAGCCGTCAAGCGCATGCCACGTCCCAATACCTCCAGCGCTTTTCTCGTCGAGCCCCACACACTATTGATGAGAGCGAGGCTGGTATTGAACAGGATGTAGGGAGGATTGGCGGGCTGCGGTGTGGGCATACGCAACAGGAGTTCCGCTCGGGAACTTCCGGTCACCGTTATGTCTGCGCCGGGAAACTTGCTTAAAATCACTTTCTGTTGAGAGTCGGTCTGAGCCAGAAATTTGAACTCCATCGCTTCGGGCGCAATGCTGTCTAATATTCTCTCGCCCGCAAGGGCAAAAGTTTCTTCGTTTGAGGCCAATACAGAGTGACCTGCGCGGTAAACTTTCTTCATTGCGTTAGCCTGAATTGTATTGGCCGTCGTAAAGAGGTAGCACCCTGGCAAGTTGTGGTGGGCACGGGCATTTCCAACCAGTGCCCAGACTTGCCCCACGACCACAGGAATTCCGGCTCTCAAAAGGTGCGAAGCAATCAGCAGTCGGGGCTCAAGGTCCCGACTTTTAAGTTCGCAGGTGAGATATGCGATACGATTCATGGGGTGAAGCTAAACTATTGAATGAATGCAGCAAACCGGTAACTCTCACTTTATGATCATTACATAGCGTCTACATTATCGCGAGCAATCAAACGCTACAAACGTTCGAGCCTTGAATAAGGAAACATTGTGACCGGTGCAAAGTACAAAAAAGTAAACTCTGTAGATGAGTGGAAGTCACTCGGTCTTGAATACTCCACACCAATCAATTTGCATCTATGGTCTGACTCTCCCGAACACGAAAATGTAATTAAGGAAGCTATTAGTTGGAGTTACCTGGATAGGAAGGGGTCAGGCCATCTAAGCACGACTAAAAGGCTTCTGAACGTCATATTGCAAAATCTCTTCAGAGCTTATTTCAAGGACCCACAGCTATTTTGCGCCTATTCTAGGGACAAGTCTGACTACTCTTCAGATATGGGGTGGCTTAAGACCTTTAAAGTCTATAGCTAAAATTCTTACCTTGTTGCCCGTTCATGTGATTTGTTAGAGAGCCACAACGTTTATTTAATGGTTTCTCAAACTGACGGCTGGAGAGGGAACAAGAATACCTTTTTAGGATCGCAAGTCCTCTCCACGAATAGACTGGTGAACCAAGAAAATTGTCTCGACTTGTAGACCGCTGCGCCAAGTGTATACTTTTGCCAAACGGTGGTTTGGCTAATTTATACAGGCAGGGACTAGGCATGGCTCAGGGCAAATTCGTGGCCTACTACCGTGTATCCACGGACAGGCAGGGCAAGAGTGGCTTGGGACTGGAGGCGCAGCGCAGAGCCGTCAAAGACTACTTGGATGGCGGGAATTGGGACCTAGTTCAGGAATTCAAAGAGGTTGAGAGCGGAAAGCGCAACGACCGGCCTGAGCTAACCAAGGCTCTCCATCTGTGCAAGGTGACAGGCTCAAGGCTGCTAATCGCTAAGTTAGATCGATTGAGCCGCAATGCCTCGTTCCTGTTAAACCTCAGAGACAGTGGGGTACGGTTTGTATGTGCCGATAAGCATCGGTTCTGCAACCACTTCTCCACGCATCGAAAAAGACCCGCCGCGAATGAACACGGCGGGCCAGTAAAAGAGGAGAGGACCGATAACAATCCGAACGGACACAGGGTCCGCTGTGAAAACCTTACGCTGACGGGAAAACGTGAAACCCCCACTAGCCCCAATTCTCACGGTGGAAATTATGTCAAATCAATATTGCTTATGTCAATTGCTTTTTTGCTCTTTTCAAAGCGCAATATAAATCAAGAGATTGGCGCAGTTTGTCGAGCACTTTTGCATTCTCAATCGCAAAAATCCTCGCAATATCTGCACAACGCTGATTGCCCTCGACAACGCGCCGGGTGAGTTCCAGGCGCGATAGGCGCGTCGATTTGCAGATTTCTCTCACGGCTTCGCTCGAGGCCCAGGGCTTATAGCGCCACGTCCAAGCCGTGACTTCGATGTCGCGCATTCTCGCAAACGGGGACCGCACCTGTTTGCGCCCTGGGATGGGCGCGGCGAGACCCAGTTTTTGCTGAGGCAACATGCCCCTGGAGAGCGCTCTCCGCATAGTATTGAGCTCTCGGGCAGCTGCTTCCTCTCCGATGTAATCAAGTCCTGGTCGAGCAGCACCAGCAGCACATCGGGCTCCAGTTTTGCCGCCGTTTCGGGTGTGGGACCCAGATCCTCGTTCCGGCGCGGGCGTCCCCGCCGGCGAAAATTGGGAATGCGAGTCGCGCTGATTCTGTCGGATTGGTGCGCTTGGCTCATGACGGTGGGTCCCTTCCTTTTCCTGCCAATGCCTAGATATGGCGGCAGACCCTTGCGCGAGACCGCTAGACCTTGTGACACTGTGGAGGAGCACACCGATGCGCAGTTTTTTAATTATTTTTGCGCTTTACTAGTGTGAATTATAGACGCCTTTTTTCACATGCTCAATTTTGAAATTTGCGCCATGTGAATTCGTCCGGGGGAACGCGACGAACAATGGATGGGAACGGGCCTACAGATCCGTCGGCGATGAGCGAAGTCTCAGCGCATCAAGAGCAAACACGCCGATTGGTGCGCGCCATGATGGCGCTCACAGGGCTATCGGCCACCGGGCTTGCGCGCGCGGCGGGTCTGACGCCCTCGACCGTCAATAGGTTCATGCACCGGGCCGTGCGCCACACCCTGAGCCAGAGCACAATGCTGGCCCTGTTGCAGGAAACGTTCTTGATCTTGAAGGACAAGCCCGCGCACGCCATCGACCGCCGCGCATTGGCAGACCTCGCGCCCGCCATATCCGTCTATGAGCAGGGTATCCTTGAGCATGCGCCGGACGTCGCGCCGGTGATCGCGGCGGCAAAATCTGCGAGTTTCGGATCGGCCGCGGCGGCCCCGCCCGTATCGCCGGTTTCAACATCCGACCTGCCGGTCCTCATCGGCACATCCCAAGGCATCGATGTGCAGGAGATCAACTTTGCCGCGGCGCCGCTCAGAACCCAGCGTCCTCCGTTTCTGGCCGGCGATCCGCGCGCCTTCGCCATACTGATGCCCGACGACACCATGAGCCCCCGCTATGACGCAGGCGACATGCTTTACGTTAGCCCAGCCCGCACCTTGGAAGGCGACAATATCGATGTGGTGCTGGAACGGAAGGGCGGCGGCTTCGTGGTCGGCACATTAGCGGCCATCACCTCCAGCGCGGTTCGCCTCGCCCTGTTGTCGCCCAAGACCCGCGATTCTCACGAACGCGACAAAATCCGCGGCATCTACCGCATCGTTGGCGTCCAACGGCTGGGAACTTAGCTAGTAAAATTCTGACGGATTTCCGCACAGGCCGGGGCCGCATTTCTGGACAATAATGGGCGCCGTCTTATACCTGACGATGTCATCGAAATGCGTAGTTCCTGAAACGCTGATAACCGATCCCGAATAGTAAGTCTCCGAGCCATAGGTGTTGTCGAACTGAGGGTCGCCACCTGCTTGGCCGTAGACATTGGACGTCAACACGCCCGTAGTCGAGGTGAGAGCCAGGGATTCATCCGGTCCACTGCTAAATAATACATATGCGGCATTCGAGATGTCTGTAGAGGCCGCAGTGTCGAAGTCGTCAACGGATATTCCGCCCGCAGGATAAGTTGAAGTGGTGCACCTCATCATACCGGTTGCTCCCCACAACTCAGTCGTCGCACACGGCGTTCCCGCATTGGCGACGTCATAGCGCATACGATTTCCCCAGCCGTCTATCGCAATTTCTTCGGCGAGGCCCAATGTCCGCCAGGGTACGACGGCGCTGGTAGATACGTCGCATACCGCTGTCGCGCATCCTGTGGTGTAAGTTCCCGCATTGGCGGCAGAGCTGCCGGCTGCGGCATTGGTTGATGCCGTCGTTCCATTTGCCGGGCATGGCAAACAGCCATACTGCTCTACATAAGACTGGATCGCGTTTTCAACCATGTCCATCCGCTTCTTCGTGGTCGAAGCGCGGCCACCATCTATAAGCGGATTAATTACACCCAATCCTCCCGCTGCGATCAAACCGACGATCACAAGCAGAATTGCAACTGCCACCAGTGTGAAACCACGATGATGGCTGACCATGAACATGCGCTCCCAATTATGCGAAGGAGTGTAACCAACTTGCCTTCAACGGGTCTAGTACTTGCTATGCTGTTTGAATCGCGCCGTTCGGAGGAGAACGCAAAAACCCCAGGCTGCCTATTCAGCCAATCCGCCGGCGTCGACTGCTATAGTTGAGCCCGTAATCAGCATAGCCATGTCGGAAGCAGCGAATAGCGCGGCGCGGGCGATGTCGTCCGGCATACCAAACCGGCCTAAAGGAACCTTTTCCAGAATTTGTTTCTCAAGGGCCTTCGCCCGTTCGACATCTTCTCCGGACGCCCCGGCCGTACGTGCCGCCACGCCCGGCGTCCATGTGCCCGTCGGCGCCAAACCGACGACACGTATGTTATGTGGCCCGAGCTCGACCGCCATGCATTTTGCAAGACCGTTCATGCCGTGTTTCGAAGCCGTATACGCGGCGAGACCGGCGTGACCGCGGAACGCGCCAACAGATTCTATATTGATGATGACGCCCCCATTCATGGGCGCGTCCTTCATGCGCCGGGCGGCTTCGCGGGACCCAATAAATGCACCACGTAAATTTATGGATTGAACTTTGTCCCAGTCTCCCACGGATAGATCGAGCAATAAGCTATCAGGATAGATACCGGCATTGTTTACCCATATATCGAGCCGGCCGAATTCCTTCATACATGTGTCTGCCGCGTCGATTACATCCTGCTCACGCGTGACATCGGTTATCAACGCCTTGGTTCGTGCGCCGAAGGCAGTTGTAAGCGCCTTAGCAGATTCCTCAACACTAGCCTTGTCGACGTCGGCTAACAGAATATCGGCACCTGCCTCGGCAAAGCGGCGCGCAATAGCGAACCCAATACCTTTTGCGGCGCCAGTTATGACGGCCGCGCGACCTTCCAATGAAATCAATTGCTCGAGCGTTTTACCGGAAACATCTGTGATAGGCATATTTAATCCCCTTAATCTTTTCTAGCGCTGACTTATCACAAAACCGGCGGCGCGAGAGACAAACCAGTACGTAGAAATTATTCCAACCGCATACGAACTTGCAAACTGGAGACGTTCGGCGCTCATCAATCGACGGACTGTTGCAAACCGTCTCTTCAGCCAACGATCAATCATCGCCCTTCCAGCGAAGTACAGTATTCCAAGCGCGGCGATGAAAAGAACTTGCCCAATCTCAACACCAATATTGAAACAAAGGAGCCCCGTCAGCATTGCCGTTTGGGGAAGACCGACTTGAGTCAGGACCGATGCAAACCCAAGTCCGTGAAGGAGGCCGAATGACGTGGAAACTGCGACGGGGAAGCGCCATGTCAGGCTGTCTTTACGGTTCACTGCGATCTCACGGGCCAGAAAGACGATGGAAAGCGCGATGACGGCTTCTGTCGGTGGAACAGGCACATATATCAACTGAAGCGACGACAGTATCAAAGTCACCGAGTGCGCCGCTGTAAATCCCGTAACGGCTACAAGTATTCTTCGAACGCCGCCAGCGATCCACAGGAGACAGGCCACGAATAGGAGGTGGTCCCAACCAACCAGAATATGTTCGACACCCAGACGAGTATATTGAAGGGCTATGCCCATTTGAGTTTCCGCGTCCGGGATTCGCCACGACGATTCCTGAGGCGATAAAACGCCCAAGTGCTCTTCACCGTTCAGAGCCCGCGTCCTGATCATGGTCGCAAGCGCAGGGTTGAACATTGGGTAGGCGATTTGAATATCCCTCCCCGCCAAGCCCGAAGTGCAAGCGTAGAATGCGCTGCCCTCGTAGGCATGAATGCTTCCCTGCCGCGCCTCTGAATTCTTGCAATCTTCAGGCAAGCGAATATTGGGGAGGGCACGGACCGGAAGAACCGGCGGAATTCTCCAATCCAGCCGGTACCCACCCTCTGTGATCTCCGTTATTCCTATGTAGAGTGGACGGCTTTCATCTCCGAATGCCTGATTATTCGAGAGAAACGCCATGCATATCTGAATAACAACAGCGCTCAGGAGAATGGATGGTCTCCTCATTTTCCGGGCTCGTGGCTTGAACTCAACAAGTCGTCTGATATCTCGACTTCATATTTTGCAATAATATCCCTTATCGCTCGGGCGGCCTCATCCTCTTGCTTTAAGCGAACAAGATCCGCCACAACACGCTCGTAAACGTCCTCAAGTTTTGGCGTGTAATCTTTTGTGAGTTCCGTGACAAGAACGGCGTGAGCGCCATAAGGGGATCGAAAAATACCCCGCCATACTTGGCGGTCCACAGGCGCAAGCGCGAACAGCGCTTCAGACATCTCGTGACCTAAATGACTGGCCACGTACGCCTTGTCCTTTTGAACATAGTTAACACCGTAAAGAAAACGATCCCCATAAGCCGTTGCCTGATCAAACCTGACCTTGTCATTGTTGAGATCGCCCAGCGCTCTCTCCGCCTGAATTGCCGCTGATTTTTCACCATGGCGTTCGTTAGAAAAAAAGACGTGAGCAAATGTAACTTTGGCGGGCTCGGTGTATTCGTCCTGGTGTAATGCGAAATACCGGTCAACTTCCTCCGCACTCGGTCGTATCTCAGAGTCAACCAAGCCGCCAACAGCAACCTCTAGTTTCCGGACTAATCGGAGACGCTGTAGATAGTCGCCCTTGTCAAGCCCTAGGGTTCTAGCTTCACGATACAGGGCCTCTTCGCGTACGTAATCTTCGATCAATCGTTCGAGTTGTTGTGCAGTGAGTAATTCATATTCTTCTTGAACACGTTCCATGTCGAAAGCCTTGGCTTGGTACTGCACGAACTCAAACAGATCCGCTTGACGAACTGTGATTCTGTTGGAAAGAGCATCGTCTGAGTCCGGATTTGCCAAACTAAAAATTACATACACTCCGATTGCGATCGCAATGAAGTGAAATAAGGGCTCTTTTAATGTCCTGCGAAGCAGCATTTTTAAAAAGAAACTGTATTGTGTCTTAGAGGATTATTTTGAAGGGGGCTCATACCAAATAGGAGAGGTATAGGCTCGCTCCTGATTGACCATAGCCACATAATCATCGACTTGGTCGCCGTACCTCGCCGCGTCGTATGCCGTCCAGCGCGGTGTAGGAATTTCCAATACTCGAACGTAGTAAAATGCTGGCTCCCTCGGATCGAACTCCGGATCGCGCCAAACGGTCACAAGTTCGGGATCGCCGATCGTATTGGTGTACGTCGCACTCGTGAGGTCAACCGTGTCGCCGACGGCAGGTACGTTGCCGCTGGCGTCCAGCACTCGATCATCGGACAGCGCTACATCAAATACCTTTTCCTGCGCCTCTCCGGTTTGATCCGTCCATCCCTTTATAATCTGAATACGGTCGAGGTTTGCACCAATAGGATCTTTTGCCGCCCATACAATAAATGTGGGTGACAGACCTTCCGGCGGGTTGGCTAAGTCGCCGCCCATTGGCACGCCTTTGCGATAGCCAATTTGCGCAATTTCAGGCGTTAGAACGTCCTCGCTCGTAAATTCCCACCCGCCAAAAAACCGCAGCATGATCCGAGGGCCCGTGCTGGCATAGGTTTCCTTGCGTTTCATCGCATCGAAAATGGCCGCGCGTGTGTTTTCGTTGGACCAGACCGCAGTATAGCCGGAAGCCACCGTCTGCCAGTTGTAAGCCGGAAACTTGGAGCCATACATTTCTTCTTTGTCGCCCAGCATAAAATCTTTCCATCGCCCGGGTTTGGCGTTGCCGCTCGACATTTTTCCTTCAAAGTTGTTGTCGTCGGCCGTTGCGAGGCTGGTATGAGAGTCCGTGCCGCCCGCCAGTCCAAATTTGAAGGGGTTGATGCCCAGCTCGCGCTGTTGCTCAAGGCCCATCTTCAATGCCGAGCGTGCGTATTCGAACTTCAGCATCCAGTCTTCCTTGGGCCGGATGCCGTAAAGATCAGTAATGTCCCACCGCTCAAACTCAGCAAATTCGTCGTTCGGCGATAGAAAGGGATGCGTTTCGGAGTCTCCTTTCATTTGGGTCACTTCATAAAGTGGTTCCCAACGAATTCTGGTCGAGGCGTACTTTGCTCGAGCAGCCGCTGGTTCATTCCCTTCCAAGGAAAACATGAGGCCATTGCTCAAATTTCCGTTGTGCGGAATGGCCAATATTTCACCGCCCGTCGCTTGCTCATAATCGGCCATGTATGACCAGAGTGTTTTTGGGTCCTCACTTATCAGCCTCTGCAACGGGAGAACCTGATTGGCCTTGGCAGCATCGTCTCGGAAAATCACATTTCGATGCAGGTTGCCGCCCCTTGGAGAGGACGTCCACTCGAAGGCTATAAATGCCGTGAACTTTCCAGGGTCGTCATTTTCGTCGGCTTGCTTCGTGATATGTTCCCACACCGACCGTCTGAATGGCTCGTTTCTTTCCACGTCATCTAGATTATTACGTGCCGTAATATAGTTTCCGATCTGAGTGACGCCCGCCTCCTCGCCATCTTCCAGAAACTTCTTCCAGATTGACCCGGTTTTCGTTCCGGCAATGGAACTGTCGTCGGATACTATATCGACCATCGCACCTAAAAGATCTGAATGGTCCGTAATCGCCAAAAAATCCAGTGGACGGTCTAATTTGGCACGACGGCCATCTCTCAGCTCAACAGCTTCGCCACGTGCGAATCTGTACGCGTCGTTCATGTCCAGCGTTCTGTTTCCCATCACGAACGCGTCGTAGGACAGATTCGTGTGTACGTGAGTATCACCCCACAACAACTGGTTGGGATAGTCAGGAAGCCGAGCTTCAGATGCTCCGCCCTGAGCGCTTACAGCAGAAGGAAAAATCAAGGCAAAGAGCGCTAGTATCAAGCGGCCAGCAAAAATTAAATTTCGTCGACAATCAATCATCGTGTACCTGTCGTAGTCACGTTGATACCCATCCCATTAGACTACATTTAGTGTAAGGTTAAAACGGCTTGCGTTATACAAGTCTTGGCCACAACAGTTCCATCCTTGCCGCTCCATTGAGGGACTTGTAATTTCCTAAAAAATTGCCCAATGGCATTAGTTTTTTCATTGATAGACCCCCACCTACTTACGAGATCGCAAAATGAAAATTAACCCCAAGAGCACTTTCTATATCTCGATTTTCGTAATGCTATTTTGGACGCCGACACTCGCTGTCGAGACCGATGTCGGGAATTCCGCCGCCGCGAGACTAGTTCTACTAGGCACAGCGGGCGGGCCGGTTGCCCGGGCCACAAGGTCACAACCAGCTTCGATACTTGAAGTGAATGGGGACGCTTATCTCATCGACGCGGGAGACGGTGCGGCAGCTCAAGCCGTGAGAGCTGGATACAAACCAACTGACATACGAGCCGTATTTTTGACCCACCACCACATGGACCATACCGGCGGACTCGGCGCGGTTATCGCATTTAACTGGAGTGTGGTCAGGCAAACACCCCTTCACATATATGGTCCTCCAGGAACCGAATCTCTTGTTCAGCGAGGGGTTTCCTATTTCTCGATCTCTGAAGAGGTTTTTAAACGGCAATCACCTTCCGTGCGGACCTTGGCGGAAATTTCATCGGCTAATGATATTCATGCCGGCGGCAAAGTTTATGAGGACGAAAACATCCGAGTTTTCGCGGCGGAAAACTCGCACTTCCAGAATGCTTGTCACAATGAAAGCTGCCCGGATCTTAAGTCATTTTCCTATCGGTTTGAAATCAAGGTCGATGACATGCATTTTTCGGTCGTGTTTTCGGGTGACACTGGACCGAGCGAGAGCCTCGTGGAACTCGCTAGGGACGCTGATGTGCTTGTCAGCGAAATTATTGATTTGCCGTCCACAGTCGTTTTCCTTCGCGATCACTTGCTCTTGCCCGAGCCCACCCTGACACCGATGGTCGCGCATATGGCTATGGAACATTTGACCCCCGAGGAAGTCGGTAAATTGGCGCGAGACAGCGGGGCCAAAAAGGTCGTGCTTAATCACTTTGTATGGGGCAACCAGGATCGGGAGCCGAACGTAGAAACGCTGACCAGCACGGTTTCCAATATTTATCGCGGCCCGGTGGTTCCCGGTCACGATATGCAGGTTATCGAATTAAATGGACTGGAGAAGGAAGAGTAGCGGGAATTATTCTGGAAACTCTCCACGCTCGCGCATAACGCAGTTGATGGTAGCGGAGGAGGGACTTGAACCCCCGACACGCGGATTATGATTCCGCTGC
>CAYYXR010000049.1:0-17376 GCA_964475755.1 uncultured Rhodobacterales bacterium | reverse complement strand
TGATTGCCGGGTTTATTATCTTTTCAAATCCTTTGTCGCGCTGACAATGTAGTTCACGTCCAGATCGCGACTAATTTTCCACGTGTCGTTCATCAGGTCATAACTTAGGCCCGAAATCTCCGAAACCTTTAGTCCAGCCGCGCGTATATCCGCCGCTAGCTCGCTGGGTTTTACAAACTTCCGCCAGTCATGCGTGCCGCGCGGAAGCCACCGTAAAATGTATTCCGCGCCAATTTTTGCCAGCGCCAGCGACTTAAACGTGCGATTAAGAGTGGCCGCAATAAGCGTGCCGCCGGGTGCGACCAACGAACCGGCGGCATTCAGAAACGCATTAAGATCTGCGACGTGCTCCACGACTTCCAACGTCAGAACCACATCGAACTTTCGGTTTCGTAGTAGGAGGTCTTCGGGAGTTGCGGTCTCGTATGAAATATCGAGGTCAGACCGTTCTGCATGGACCTGGGCCACGCTTATGTTTTTTTGCGCGGCGTCAATTCCGGTCACGTTAAAACCAAGCCGTGCCATCGGCTCTGTTATCAGTCCGCCGCCGCACCCAATATCGAGCAGAGACAGTCCTGCAAAAGGCGTGGAGGATGCCTCGTCAAGGCCGAAATGGCGCATGAGGTGGTCCCGCATAAATCTAATCCGGGCGGGGTTGAACTTATGAAGAGGCCGAAATGGGCCTGAGGGGTCCCACCATGTGTCGGCAACGGCCTCGAATTTCGCGAGTTCATCCGCTGAAGCTGTAGATGTGGCGGCCATTTATGTCCTCGGCAGGGTTATTCCTAATTTTAAGCTATGCCCGTATTCCGGCCAATGAGCCCGGAAAGTCCCAAATAACCCTTTTATTCTAAGGATAATAGGGGTTTGGGGCCTTGTTCGTGGAGGGGCCTTTGGTTATTCATACGCGCCCGCAGCGATCGGATTGCCAGACGTGGAAGACTGAAGGAAGGCCCAAGCCTTGAAAGGCCGTGGGATACGCGTCATTGCCCTTCGCCGCCGTATGGCGGCAGGACCGAAATGCAGCGCGGAACGTAAATTAATCAATAATACAGGGGCGCTCGCCTGATGGCGCGAATTGTACAAAAGTTTGGCGGCACTTCGGTCGGTGATATCGACCGGATCAAGAATGTCGCGCGGCGCGTAAAGGCGGAGGTTGACCGCGGCAACGAAGTTGCCGTCGTAGTCTCGGCCATGTCCGGAGTGACCAATCAACTGGTCGACTACTGCACCCAGGTCTCGCCCATGCACGATGCGCGCGAATATGACGCTGTGGTTTCGACCGGTGAGCAGGTTACTTCGGGGCTGTTGTCTATCGCGTTGCAGGAACTTGGTGTTGAGGCCAGATCTTGGGCTGGGTGGCAGATACCGTTTTTGACAGACGGCGCGCACAGCAAAGCGCGGATTCTGGAAATCAAAGGCGGTGAAATCGACGACCGATTGAAGAAGGGGCAGGTTGCGGTTGTCGCCGGCTTCCAAGGGATCGGTCCGGACAACCGCATCACGACATTAGGTCGCGGCGGTTCGGACACGACAGCCGTGGCATTGGCAGCCGCATTGAACGCGGATCGTTGCGATATTTATACGGACGTTGACGGTGTTTATACGACAGATCCCAGAATCGTGCCGAGCGCCAAAAAGCTGGACAAGATCACTTACGAAGAAATGTTAGAAATGGCCTCTCTGGGCGCAAAGGTTCTGCAAACCCGCTCGGTCGAAATGGCCATGAAGCACAAAGTGCGGGTTCAGGTGCTCTCGAGTTTTTCTGAAGCACCGGGTACACTGGTATGTGACGAGGATGAAATCGTGGAAAAAGAACTTGTAAGCGGAATCGCCTACAGCCGGGACGAAGCGAAAGTCACCCTGTTGGGGGTGGAAGATCAGCCAGGTATAGCCGCTGGTATTTTCGGGCCGTTGGCTGAGGCGAATATCAACGTCGATATGATCGTGCAAAACGCGTCCGAAGACGGCACGACTGACGTTACCTTTACTACCGGCCGGGCAGACCTGGAAAAAGCCCTGAAAGTTGTCAAAGACAATATGAAGGTGCCCTATCGCACCATCAACACCGACAAGGGTGTGGTGAAGGTGTCCGTTATCGGCGTCGGCATGCGCAGCCACGCCGGTGTCGCGCAGACGATGTTCAAGGCGCTTGCGGACAAAAACATCAATATCCACATCATATCGACGTCGGAAATCAAGGTGAGCGTGCTGATCAGCGAGGACTATACCGAACTGGCCTTGCGTTCCTTGCATACGGCCTACGGATTGGACGCCGCATAACGACACTTATTAAGAGGATCAATAGATGACAGATGCGGTCCCTACAGAGCAGGTTGTTGAGGCCGCTTCGTCTGCACGCGCGCTCAATGTGCATCCGCAGTTGGCCGAGTTATGGTCGCGCGGAACGGCTTTTCTCGGGTGCGACGTTGCGATCCTGGGCGGTGCAATGACGTGGGTGTCGGAGCGCAATCTCGTTGCGGCAATTTCCAATGCTGGCGGATTTGGTGTCATTGCCTGCGGTGCGATGACGCCGGACTTGTTGGACGCGGAAATCAAAGCCACGCAAGCGCTCACCAATAAGCCGTTTGGTGTGAACCTCATCACAATGCATCCCCAGCTATTGGATCTGGTTGAAACCTGCCGTGCAAATGCGACAAGCCATGTGGTGTTTGCCGGCGGCGTGCCGCCGGGAGAGGCGATCAAAAAGGCGAAGGAATTTGCCAAAGTTGTATGTTTTGCGCCCGCGGCAGTGCTCGCCAAGCGCCTCATTAAGAACGGCGCCGACGCAATCGTCATAGAGGGCTCTGAAGCGGGCGGCCATATAGGCCCGGTTTCCACGTCGGTCTTGGCCCAGGAAATTCTGCCCGCCATCCGGGATGTTCCCGTGTTTGTTGCCGGTGGTATTGGCCGCGGCGAAGCTATCATTTCGTTTCTGGAAATGGGCGCGGCCGGGGTTCAAATAGGAACGCGCTTTGTCTGCGCCAGCGAAAGCATTGCGCATCCGAAATTCAAACAGGCCTTCATTAGGGCTTCGGCTAGGGAGGCGATGCCGACGGTGCAGTTGGACAAACGATTTCCCGTTATACCGGTCCGCGCCTTGATCAACAAAGGTACCGAGGCGTTCATGGAGACGCAGCGCGCCGTTGCCGAGAAATTCGCAAAGGACGAGGTCGACCAGCAGGCTGCACAATTGGAGATCGAACACTTTTGGGCCGGGGCGCTGCGCCGCGCCGTAATAGACGGCGATGTCGAATATGGCTCCCTCATGGCCGGGCAGAGCGTGGGGATGGTGTCGCGTGAAGAGCCGGTCGCAAATATTATTGCCGAGCTGCTAGAGCAAGCCGGAGCCGCTCTCGCGGCCCGATCGGCGCGGTGACGGTGCTGCCATGACCGCATTCAGCGGCGGCGATCTCCGGCGAATGTTGTCGCGCTTGCGCGACGTCATGGCGGGCACAGGCGAAGTTCAGGAGCGCCTGGACAAGGTGGTGGGCCTTATCGCCAAGGACCTGCGCGCGGACGTGTGTTCCTGCTATGTCATGCGTGCCGGTGAAGTGCTTGAGTTATTTGCCACACACGGTCTGGCGCAGCGCGCCGTTCACTTGACGCGTCTGCGGGTCGGCGAAGGTCTCGTCGGCGAGGTGGCTGCCCACGCCAAACCCTTGGCTTTGGCTGACGCCTGGTCTCATCCGCAATTCGTTTACAGGCCGGAAACCGGAGAAGATTTTTTCCGTTCGCTCATGGGCGTGCCGATGCTGCAGGCCGGCCGTGTTGTCGGCGTACTTGTCGTGCAAACGCGCGAGGAGCGCCCCTTCAACGAATGGGAACTCGAAACGCTCGAAACCGTGGCGATGGTCATCGCCGAGTTAATGGCGGCTGCGCAAGTCGTGAAACGCGAAGAACTGTTTCAGGCGGAAGGCAATGCCCTTCTGCATGTACGTCTGACCGGTGTTAGCCTGAATGCCGGTGTCGGCATTGGCGTTGCCGTGATGCATAAGCCGCATATCCGTATTGGGCGATTGGTGAGCGAAGACCCGGACGCCGAGCAGGCGAGGTTGCACCAAGCCCTGAATAGTCTTCGGGAAGACGTGGATGCTCTTATAAGCGGCTCGCGCGGTGATGCGACGGGGTTCGGCGATATTCTTGAAGTTTATCGTATGTTTGCCGATGACCGCGGTTGGATCAGCCGTATTTCCGAGGCGATCGCATCTGGTCTGACGGCCGAAGCAGCGGTGCAGAAGGTGCACGACGATACCCGCGTGCGCATGCAGCAGGTCAATGATCCTATATTCCGCGAGCGTCTGCAGGACATGGATGACCTCGCAAACCGCTTGCTAAGCATCTTAACCGGCGGCGCGACGCACGCAGAATTGCCTGAAGATGCCATTCTGGTGTGCCGGTCTATCGGGCCGACTGAACTTCTCGATTACGACCCGCGCAAGCTCAAAGGCTTGGTGATGGAAGAGGGCTCGCCGACCATGCACGCTACGGTCGTTGCGAAGGCGCTCGACATTCCCGTGGTGGCGCAGGTAAAGGGCGCTTTGAGCCGTATCGATGCCTACGATCAGATTGTTCTCGATGCCAATGCCGGGCAGGTCATTCTCAGGCCGGCGGATGAACTGATTGACTTGTACTCAAGCGCTGTGGAAGCGCGGAAACAGCAGGTCGCGGCTTATGCTGCGATCAAGGACCTTCCGGCGGTTACAAAAGACGGCGTGAAAATCTCACTCCAGCTGAATGCCGGCTTTCTGTTGGATGTACAAAACCTCGCTGAAACGAATGCGGATGGTATTGGCCTTTATCGTACGGAAATGCCCTTTCTTGCGCTGCCATCGCTTCCGGATGTGGAAATGCAACAGACGCTTTATGAGCGGGTTATATCGGGCGCGGTCGGCAAGCCAGTGACGTTTCGTACCCTTGATGTCGGCGGGGACAAGATCGCGGCGTCTTCTACTAATGTGCCTGAAGACAATCCGGCTCTCGGTTGGCGATCTATTCGCCTGACGTTGGATCGTCCGGCTCTGCTTCGTCAACAGCTGCGCGCCCTCATCCGGGCGGCAAAAGGACAATCACTCAGAGTTATGTTTCCGATGATCGCGTCTGTGTCTGAATTCGATTCAGCGCGGAAGCTATTCGACGCGGAAATCGAGCGTCATGTTTCGCGAGGCGAAGACCTTCCAACTCAAGTGAAAATTGGCACCATGCTCGAGGTGCCCTCTTTGCTATGGCAATTGGACAAGATTGTAAAACGCGTGGATTTTATATCCGTCGGTACGAACGATCTCTTGCAATTCATCTTTGCTGCGGATCGGGGCAATACGCGCGTGGCGAGCCGTTATGACACGTTGTCACCGGCGGTTTTGCGTCTTTTGCGGTCAGTCATTGAAACGTGCAGCGAACACAACGTCGAAGCATCGGTTTGTGGAGAAATGGCTGGGTACCCTCTCGATGCACTGGCCCTTATGGCTTTGGGATATCGGCAGCTCTCGATGTCGGCGTCGGGCATTGGCCCGGTGAGAGCGACGACCCGGGCGGTAACGCTGAGTGAAATAGAACCGTTCGTATTGCATTTATTGGATAGCAACGAAGCGTCCATCAGAGAGAGATTGCGCGCCTTCGTTCGGGATCGTGGGATCGCCCTTGGCTAAAAACTGTACGATTCCGCCCATCGTATTCCTGTGATAGACTAAGCGCTTAGACCGATTTTCTGTCGGCAACGGTGATATTTTAAGACAACGGCATGGCTGCAAACGAAGATAGTCCATTTCTTCACGTCCGTGATACACGCGTGCCGACCGACAGCACGGCTGTCGCGTCTTCCGATGTCGGCACGCTTCTTTGCGCGACACGTATGCGGTTGGGCAGGGATTTGCAAAAGGTCGCCGAAGTTCTGCACATTAGATACAACTATCTCGTCGCTATTGAAGATGGCCGATACGAAGATCTTCCCGGTCAAGCCTACGCCATCGGTTTTGTTCGTGCCTACGCGGATTACCTTGGTCTCGACGGCAATGAAGTTGTTCGGCGGTTCAAGGAAGAAAGTGCGGGCATCCGGCGCAAGGCAACGTTTGAATTTCCCATACCCACGCCTGATTCGGGATTGCCCTCGGGCGCGTCGCTGTTGATCGCAATTGTTTCCGGCATGATGATTTACGGTGCGTGGTATTCGATTGCCGGCGCCGACCGCGGCGCTGTTGAACTCATCCAAGAAGTTCCGAGCCGCCTGACCGCGTTGCTGGACGAAAACGCGGTTGATACTGAAAGCCAGTCGACGCCGCCAGAAATGACATCTCTGGGCAACGCGCTTGAACCGAATGCCGAGCTTGCGTCTGACGAAGGTGAGGGCGGCGGCAATTTATCGCCGATTGACTCTGAAGATGATGTGCCGAATGTGGATATAGCTGAAGACACGGGGGCTGATGCTGGTCTTGAGGAAGAGGGGGTCAGTGAAGCAAACGTGAGCGCGCCAGCCGTTGAAGCGCAAGTCGCTGCAGTTCCGCGCGAGCCCGTGCGAGCGGACTCATCAAGTCAGAATATACCGGAATCATCGGAAAGTGGTGCGCTGGAAGCGGAAACGACCTCAACACGAAACGAGTCAGGCGAAGCCGCACCTGAAGAAGCTGGTGGCACAGCTGAATCCGCCTCCGAAACTGCGGACCAGGTAGACGCGGTGGAGCCGGACTCCCCGACCACACAACAGATAAATGACGATGTCACGGAAACATCAGATGCAGTCGCGGGACCATCTGATCAGAGCGAGCAGAATGCGACGGAAGAAGGCCGCGAAATTGGAGATGTGGTTGAATTGCGCGCCAAAACCGACAGCTGGATCCAATTGCGCGACGGCGAAGAATTGCTTTTGACGCGGCTACTTAGAAAAGGGGAAGTCTTTCGTGTGCCTGAGCAAGGCGGTTTGACCCTGATGACCGGAAACGCCGGCGGGCTTGAAGTGCTGGTTAACGGCGAGGTCATGCCGCCTATCGGGGTCGAAGGCACTGTGGCCCGGGATGTGCTCTTGGACCCGAAGAGCCTCCAAAACGGCGCGGAATAAAGAGTAAGCACCCAGAAATATTGAATTTTCCGTGGTTCGCCCTTTAGTTCAAGCCCGTATATAAGGTATAAGCCGCTCAGTTGCGGTTAATCGCGCAATTCAGCGTGATCCATCATTGAGAGTGTCATGAGCCTGCGACCCTATCGAGACATCATCAGACGTAAGTCCCGCCAGATATACGTGGGCAAAGTGCCGGTGGGTGGGGATGCGCCCATTAGCGTGCAGACCATGACGAATACCATCACCAGCGATGTGGCGGGAACCGTTGCGCAGATTAAAGCCGCTGAAAGCGCCGGCGCAGATATCGTGCGGGTGTCTTGTCCCGATGAAGACGCGACCGCAGCTTTAAAAGATATTGTCTCTCAAGTGTCTGTTCCCATCGTTGCGGACATCCATTTTCACTACAAACGTGCGATTGAAGCGGCCAAGGCGGGGGCAGCCTGTCTTCGCATCAATCCGGGCAATATCGGATCTTCTCAGCGTGTAAAAGAGGTGGTTCAAGCCGCTAAGGATCACAATTGTTCCATGCGCATTGGCGTTAATGCGGGCAGTTTGGAACGTCACCTGCTTGAAAAGTATGGTGAGCCGTGCCCCGACGCGATGGTCGAGAGCGGATTAGAGCACGCCAAGATTCTTGAAGACAACGATTTCCGGGAGTTCAAGATAAGTGTGAAAGCGTCCGACGTGTTTTTGGCGGTCGCTGCTTATCACCAACTTGCCGACGCTTGCGATTATCCGCTGCATCTCGGTATCACCGAGGCGGGCGGATTGCGGGGTGGCACTGTTAAGTCGTCCATCGGTATGGGATCTCTGTTGTGGGCCGGAATCGGTGACACGATCCGTGTTTCTCTGTCTGCCGATCCGGTAGAAGAGGTTAAAGTCGGCTTTGATATCCTCAAGTCCTTGGACCTTCGTCACCGCGGCGTTCGCATTGTTTCCTGCCCCAGTTGCGCGCGGCAGGGGTTCAATGTCATCGAAACCGTCCAGATCCTGGAAGAGCGGCTGGCGCATATTCCGACGCCGGTATCGCTATCCATCATAGGGTGCGTGGTGAATGGGCCTGGTGAGGCGCGGGAAACCGATGTCGGCATCACTGGCGGCGGAAGCGGTAGTCACAAGATCTATCTCAACGGTGTTGCGGACCACAATATTCGCGACGCAGAGAAGCTCGACCATATTGTTAAAATGGTCGAGCAGAAGGCCGCTGAGATAGAGGCCCGGAACGCCGGAGACGGCGCCGCCACTCCCCAACAACATCACGCAGCCGAGTAGCCGGCCTCCGCCGGTATGCTCGCGTCCATTTACAACCTGGAACGCCAAAGTGTCTAAGCTCCAGCCTGTTCGAGGCACTCATGATCTGCTGTTCGACGATCTCGACCTGCATCGCAGAGTCGAGAATGTAGCGTTGGATATAAGCGCGCGTTATGGATTTCGCGAGGTTGCGACGCCAATTTTCGAATTTACGGAAGTGTTCGCGCGAACCTTGGGTGAAACGTCGGACATCGTTACCAAGGAAATGTACACGTTTGAGACCAAGGGCGGCGAGCAGATAACCCTTCGCCCCGAGGGTACGGCCGGTATCGCACGTGCGTTCATTTCCGGGGGGCTGGCGCAGCAAGCGCCGCTCAAAATGTTCTACCGTGGTCCCATGTTCCGGCACGAACGCCCGCAAAAAGGACGGCAGCGGCAATTTCATCAAATAGGCGTTGAGTTAATCGGTGTTGAAGGTCCGCAAGCGGATGTCGAAGTGATCACGCTTGCCGACCATACCCTCAAGGAGTTGAATCTTAGTGGCGCGATAACACTTGAATTGAATTCGCTGGGTGATAGAGAAAGCCGCGCCAATTATAGAGAAGAACTCGTAAAGTTCTTGTCCGCGAGCAAAGACCAGCTTTCTGAGGAAAGCAGGGGAAGATTGGAACGCAATCCGCTCCGAATTCTGGATTCCAAAGACAAGGGAGATCGGAGGATATTGGAAAACGCGCCGGCGCTTTCCGACTATCTAAATGAACACTCCAAGACGTTTTTTGAGTCCGTACAAAGCGGGCTGACCAAATTTGGGATCGAATTCAAGGTCAACCCCCGTCTTGTGCGCGGGCTGGATTACTATTGCCATACCGCATTTGAATTTACGACCGACGCCCTTGGCGCGCAGGGCACTGTTCTGGCCGGCGGCCGCTACGACGGTTTGATTGAGCAAATGGGCGGACCCGTGACGCCCGGCATCGGATGGGCAGCGGGTATTGAACGTTTAGCCATGCTTTTGCCTGAGGCGCAACCAGCGCGGCGGATGATTGCCTTGATACCCGTCGGCGCGGAGCAAGAAGAATCCGTGCAAAAACTAGCCCACGAGCTGCGATATGCAGGGTATTGCGTGGATGTTGGATACAGTGGAAATCTAGGCAAGCGGATGAAACGTGCCGACAAAATCAATGCTGCTGCTGCGGTCATCATTGGTGAGGAAGAAGCCAAGACCAATGCGGCGACCGTCAGAAATTTGCAAAGCGGTGAGCAGGAGACGGTCCTGCAAGCGTCTCTGGCTGAACACCTGAAATATATAAAATGAATTTCGACGAAAATCTTAGCAAGCTGCTGAACCGCTTCGACGAACTGCAGGCATTGATGAGTGAGTCCGGAAGTGGCAGCAAATTCGCCGAACTTGGCCGCGAATACTCCGAGCTGGAGCCCGTTGTTCAGGAAATCCAAAGTCTGCGCCGGGCTCGGGAAGAACTGGACGGAGCGAGAGCTTTATTGGATTCCGGAGACCCGGAAATGCGCAGCCTTGCCGAAGAGGAAGTGCACCGGCTCAAGGCCGAGGTTGAGGAAAAAGAAGAAAGAGTTCGCATTTCCCTTATTCCCAAGGATGAAGCGGATTCAAAAAATGCCATCCTTGAAGTTCGCGCTGGCACGGGAGGTGAGGAGGCTGCTTTGTTCGCCGCCGATCTATTCCGTATGTACGAGCGGTACGCGGCGATCAAAGGCTGGAAGTTTGAAGTTATGGACGTCAACGAAACCGGTCTTGGTGGTTTCAAAGAGGCTATTGCAAACATTTCCGGGCGAAGTGTCTTTGCAAGGCTGAAATTCGAATCAGGTGTTCATAGGGTCCAGCGCGTGCCCGATACGGAGGCGAGCGGACGCATCCACACATCCGCGGCGACCGTTGCCGTGATGCCGGAAGCGGAAGAAGTCGATGTTCAAATCAACACTGACGACTTACGCGTCGACACATACCGTGCACAGGGTGCCGGCGGACAGCACGTAAATAAGACCGAAAGTGCCGTGCGCATAACGCACTTGCCCACTGGAATCGTTGCCCAGTGCCAGGATGAGAAATCCCAGCATAAAAACCGGGCGAAAGCGATGAAGATGCTTATGGCCAAGCTCTACGACATGCAGCGTCAAGAGCAGGAGTCAAAACGTGCGGCCGACCGGCGTAGCAAGGTGGGGTCCGGAGATCGTTCGGAGCGAATCCGGACATATAACTTTCCGCAATCTCGCGTGACCGATCACCGGATTAATCTAACTTTGTACACTCTAAGCGAAGTAATGAACGGTGAAGGTTTGGATGAAGTCGTGGACGCGCTGACATCCGAAGACCAGGCCGCAAAAATGGCGGAAATGCATTAAGGCTTTGGCGGTCGAGGAGGCCGCTCGATGTCCAAGACCATTGGTAAAGTCGTTTCGGAATTGTCTGACCGTTTCAGTGCAGCGGGCATTGAGACATCACGATTGGATGCCCGTATTCTCGTGGCGCGGGCTGTATCGATTGAACCGAGCCTTGTGTTTGCAAGGTCTGATCAGGAGATGGACCCGGAAGCCAGGCACGCCGTCGAGATTTGGGCGGCGCGGAGATTAGGGCGAGAACCAATTTCCCGCATACTGGGCAAGCGAGAATTTTGGGGCCTTAACTTTGGGCTTTCTGCCGACACACTCGACCCTAGGCCGGATACCGAAACGGTAGTTGAGGCCGTGCTGGATCTGAAGCCGAGGCTCCAGGGTCGCCCGGTTCAAATACTGGACTTAGGGACCGGAACGGGCTGCATATTGTTGGCCATCTTGTCAGATTGGTCCGCTGCGACTGGTCTTGGAATTGATCTGAGTGAGGGAGCCGTGCGTACCGCCCGGCAAAATGCGTCGGACCTATGTTTTGAAGATCGCGCCTGGTTCCGTGTGGGAATGTGGGCAAAAGAACTTGATGGCACTTTTGATGTTGTCGTCAGCAACCCGCCTTATATTGCGGAGAGCGAACGTGAGTTTCTGCCGGATGAGGTCGCGAAATTTGACCCAAGTCTGGCGCTTTTCGCGGGCGTGGATGGATTAGATGCGTACCGGGAACTCATTCCATCCGCCAAACAGGTTTTAAAGCCGGATGGGTACCTAGTGCTCGAAGTCGGAATCACACAATGTCAGGCTGTAGCGGACTTAATATCCAGTCACGGATTCGGTCCGGTAAGCGTGCGAAAAGACTTATCTGGCGCTGATCGCTGCCTCGTCGCCCAAGCAGCGTAAAAATTGGCTGAAAACAGGGCAAAAATTGTAAAAAAATATGTTGGAAAACGTCTTCAAGCTGAATACCATCCAGAAGTTAGCGCGAAGGCCCAACCTGAAATTCAGGTGGCTAGGGGACTGGTCAAAGACCATTACGCTGAGGCTTTCGCTGAAGAGAAGCGGTCGTGATACCGCTTTTTGAGCAAACCCCAAAAAAGCAGTGCAGTCGTGGTTGCTAATCCGCGTCGCCCGCTTTGAGCGGACAGTCCGCCCGGAGTTTGCGTTCAGAAGGTTCAATAATTGGATGAACAAACAGAATAATATGAAGGGTCGTCAACGCGGCCGGAATAACAACAAGCAACGCCAGCAAAACCGCAACTCTAATTTTGACGGCGGCAATTCCAATCGCATGCGGGGCAATGCCCATCAACTCATGGACAAATACCTTTCCATGGCGCGCGACGCGGCGTCAGCTGGCGACCGGGTGTTGGCGGAGAACTACTATCAGCACGCGGACCACTACTACCGGGTGGTTAATGCGCGGATGGAGCAACAAGGGGCTCGCCGTGGCAACAATGAGGACCGGCAGTCGCACGGTAATGGGCACAGTGCGTCCGAAGGTCAGGATGAGCAACCTCAAAGCCAGATGGGCAACGGCCCTCTAAACCAGGACCCCGTGGCCGAGCAGCCGCAGTTCGCGCAAGGCGCGGCAGCCGAGATGCCCGCGGATAAACCTTCTCCGTCCTCCCACGCGGACATTGGTCTTCCCCCGGGGATTTTGGGGATGGAAGCAGATGCCGACAGCGCCGGCGAGGAAGGCGATAGCCAGGATGACGGGGAAAAAGGCAAGGGGAATGGTGCACGGCAGAGCCGTCCACGCCAGCAGGGTCGCCGCCGGCGTAGCCGAACGGACCGTGCCGCCGCCGCTGCCGGTGAGTAAGCCTAGCAATACCCCACAATAATCGACCAAATTTCCAAGGTGGCCCGTCGCCGCAGGTGGGCTTTTCGCGCGTTGATTCTTGTTGGCCGACCCTTGCGGATTGGCGATACGCCTCCAATATCTTTACCATTCCAATAAGGAGAAGCAGCACCGCTGCCATTGGGGTGAGGCTGTTTCGTCGATCATCGAGGTCATAAATGGATTTAGAAAAATTCACCGACCGCGCGAAGGGCTTCTTGCAGGCGGCGCAGACGATCGCCTTGCGCGATGAGCATCAACAGGTGGTCCCTGAACATCTGCTGAAAGCGCTCTTGGACGATAAGGAAGGTCTCGCCGCTCAACTCATTACGGCCGCTGGCGGTGATGCACCGAGCGCCTTGAAAGCGACCGAAGCCGAGCTTGGAAAATTGCCGAAGGTTCAGGGCGCTGGGGCGCAAATGTATATGTCCCAGGAACTGTCACGCATTTTGGATCAGGCATCGCAGGCGGCGCAAAAAGCCGGTGATTCCTTTGTGACGGCTGAGTATCTACTGCTGGCACTCGCTACCACCAAATCAGCAGCAGCCGGACGAATTCTTAAGGATGCTGGTGTCACCCCTATTTCAATTGCTGCGGCAATCAAGGAGATGCGCAAAGGCCGTACAGCCGACAGTGCAAGCGCCGAAGATCAATATGACGCGCTCAAAAAATATACGCGCGACCTGACGGCCGCCGCGAGAGACGGAAAACTCGATCCCGTAATTGGGCGCGATGAGGAAATTCGCCGCGCCATTCAGGTCTTGTCGCGCAGGACCAAAAACAACCCTGTTTTGATCGGTGAGCCGGGTGTGGGTAAGACGGCCATTGTTGAAGGCCTTGCTCTGCGCATTGTGAATGGAGATGTGCCCGAGAGCTTACGGGATAAACGGCTGCTCACGCTGGATCTAGGCGCTCTTATTGCAGGTGCAAAATTCCGGGGTGAGTTCGAGGAGCGTCTTAAAGCTGTGCTGAACGATGTGACCGCGGCTGCAGGGCAAATCATTCTCTTTGTCGATGAAATGCATACACTTGTGGGCGCTGGCGCTGCACAAGGCGCTATGGATGCGTCGAATTTGTTGAAACCGGCCCTCGCGCGCGGCGAGCTGCATTGTGTCGGGGCAACGACCCTGGATGAGTACCGAAAACACGTGGAAAAGGATGCCGCACTGGCGCGCAGATTTCAGCCGGTGTTTGTCAGCGAACCGACGGTGGAAGACACCATATCGATTCTGCGAGGCATCAAAGAAAAATACGAACTGCATCATGGCGTTCGAATTTCCGACAACGCGCTTGTTTCCGCCGCAACATTATCCAATCGGTATATCACCGACCGATTCCTACCGGACAAAGCGATTGATTTGATGGACGAATCGTCCAGCCGCTTGCGCATGCAAGTGGACTCGAAGCCCGAGGATCTCGATGAGTTGGACCGCCGGATCGTCCAGCTTAAGATCGAACGGGAGGCACTTAAGAAAGAAAAGGACGACGCATCCAAAGATCGGCTTGAGAAGCTCAAGGAAGAGCTTGAGAAGCTGGAGGCGGACGCGGCGGATATGACCGGCCGTTGGCAAGCGGAGAAGGCCAAGCTCGCCGATGCTACAAAACTGAAAGAGCAGTTAGATCACGCGCGCTCAGAATTGGAACAATGTTTACGCCGTAGTGAATATGAGCGGGCCGGACAAATTCAACACCAAGTTATCCCCGAGCTTGAGGAAAAAATAAAATCTGCCGAAAGTGTGGGCGACAGTGGAGGTATGGTGCACGAGGAAGTTACGCCCGAGCACATTGCCGCCGTGGTTTCGCGGTGGACCGGAATTCCGGTCACAAAAATGTTGGAAGGTGAGCGGGAAAAACTTCTGCACATGGAAAACGAATTGGGCCGCAGAGTCGTTGGCCAGAAAGAAGCAATCGAAGCGGTTTCGAATTCCGTACGGCGTTCACGCGCCGGCCTTCAAGATCCGAATCGGCCCATGGGTTCGTTCCTGTTTCTTGGCCCGACGGGCGTGGGCAAGACCGAGCTTACAAAAGCGCTGGCCGCGTTCTTGTTCGATGACGAAACGGCAATGGTGCGAATCGATATGTCGGAGTTCATGGAAAAGCATGCCGTGGCCCGCCTGATCGGCGCACCGCCGGGTTATGTAGGCTACGAAGAAGGCGGAGTATTGACGGAGGCTGTGCGCCGACGCCCGTACCAAGTTGTATTGTTCGATGAAGTTGAGAAAGCCCATCCGGATGTATTCAACGTTCTTCTTCAAGTTCTTGACGATGGGCGGCTGACAGACGGTCAGGGGCGGACTGTCGATTTTAAGAATACGCTGATTATTCTGACGTCGAACCTGGGTGGGGACATTCTCGCCAATCAGGCTGAAGGCGAAGACTCAAGCGCCGTCAGGAATCAAGTCATGGACGTCGTTCGCGCAGCATTTCGTCCTGAGTTCTTGAACCGGCTCGACGAAGTATTGCTGTTCCACAGGCTGTTCAAAGCACAGATGGCGAGCATTGTGGATATCCAAATGGCTCGTGTTCAGAAGCGCCTTGAAGAACGCGGCATTGCGTTGAATTTGGATGACAAAGCGCGGGCGTGGCTTGCTGAGCGCGGGTATGATCCTGTGTACGGCGCGCGGCCGCTGAAGCGGGTTATTCAGCGCAATCTTGAAAATCCGTTGGCGGTAGCCGTGTTAGACGGGCGCATCGGTGACGGGGCGATTGTGGATGTCTCGGCCGGTGAGGCCGGGATGATCATTGACGGTAAAACCGTGAAGGAAGCGGCCTAATTCTGATCGTTCTTTGCTTCTTCCGCCGAGTCCTCGATCATAGCAACATCACTAGGTGCTCCCAGTGAAGCAAACTTCCGCTCTGTGTTCGCTCGCACATCTTGGAACTGTGCGAGCTCGGTGCCATTGAGCTTCTTAGATGCTGGGAACTTGACGGTCATCGGATTGACCTGCGCCTTATTGTGCAAGATTTCATAGTGAAGGTGCGGCCCCGTGGCGCCGCCGGTGGCGCCAACATATCCGATGATATCACCCTGCTTGACGCGATCGCCCACACTCAGCCCGCGCGCATAGCGGCTCAAATGGGCATAGGCGGTGGAATAGTTAGATCCGTGGCGAATGCGGATGTAATTGCCGTAGCTGCCCCAACGTCCGCGCTTTTCTATGACGCCGTCACCTGCGGCCATAATGGGAGTTCCCGTTGCCGCCCCAAAGTCCACGCCTTTATGCATGCGCGTGTAGCCAAGGATGGGATGTTTCCGGGACCCGAAAGTTGACGTCAGGCGCGCGCCGTTCACAGGTGTACGCATCAATGCCTTGCGAACGCCTTCGCCCTTTTCGTTGTAGTAACCGAATTCGCCGTCGTCATGCTGAAAGGCATAAAATTTGAGCGGTTTGCCACGTAAAGTCATCTCGGCCAGATGAATGGCCGTCGTACGTACAGGTCGGCCGTCATCGGTTACCTCCTGCTCGTACATGAGGGCAAAGCCGTCACCCGGTCGGATATCGCGTTGAAAGTCTACATCGTACGAGAATAGGCGGACCATCGCCGTGAGGACGTCCAATGGAACGCCTTCAGCGACCGCTGATTCATACAAGCTGGATGAAATCGTACCTGTCGCGCGCGCAAATTCACTGTGCGTTTCCGCCAGAATTTCGCTGGCGGTGAAATTGCCGTCATAGTCTCGCTTGACGAGGATCGATTGACCCGTCGCAATTTCCAGGCTCACTTCCGAGAGAGCGACAGGTTCGCCATTTGCACCGAGCGCATCGAACACGAGTTGAAGTTCTTGTCCCGCACGAAGGTGACGCGGATTGAACACGTCATGCATGGCTTGAACAACATTGAACGTCGTAGTGTTGTCTATCCCGACACTAGAGAGCACATCCGCAAGTGTATCGCCTTTGTTCATCGATACATTTTCAACGGCCAATCCCATTGCTGCGCGCAACACACCTGTCATGTTGCTTTTCCAGTTTTCAACGTCGCCGTCTTGGTACAGCGTCTCAGGTTGAAAATCAGAAATGGACAGTGGTTGCTCGGGCGCGCCCGGCAGCGCGGAGTAGCCAGTTGTTGAAATCAGGACAGCTGTAAAAGCGCCGATGACGCTTCCAGCGCAGCCGCATAGGAAGGTGCCCGGTCGGTGAGCTCGCGCCATGATTCCCCTAATCGTTTTCGGTATTTTAGGAACCCGCGGGGGCCTTCAATACCCATGTTATTCCGCAGTTTTACTGGGTTTTTTGGATTTTCCCCGGTGCGGTGGCAAAGACTTTGACCGAGCCGACTCCGAGTGTCAACTCCGATTCCATTGGTGAATCAATTGATTGTACCTGTTTCTTGATGCTTTGCTGGAATAACTCCGATTCTCTACTAAATGAGTAGGGAAATATAAAGCCTCCGATATCAAGATAACTATTTGATATTAAATATTAAATTTAGGGACTGGCCCGATCCTGCATTACTGTGGATTTGTTGCAGGCAATTCGAATTTAGGCCGTCCTCAGACTTATCCACAGCAGTCTAAGTCGCTGATTTTACTATTATTTACTTAAGGTGAAAAAGGCGCTTGACGGGGGGGGAGCGAAAGATTAGAACCCCGTCTCCCGCAGCCGAGGGGTGGTAAGACCGTTTCTCGGAAGGGGCAGTTTTCCGCCAATTTTGGCCAAAATGCTTCAGCGGCGCTCTTTGACATTGTGAAGAGACGAACGAAAGGGATGCGCAGGCGGCGTTCTGTTGAGTCATGGACGTTTCCTGAAGCATCCGCGCAAATCAAGTAATGTGACACAAATCACAATTCGTGATGTGTGCGTTTGTGCAAGGATACTCCAAGTCAACTTGAGAGTTTGATCCTGGCTCAGAACGAACGCTGGCGGCAGGCCTAACA
>CAYYXR010000048.1:0-18008 GCA_964475755.1 uncultured Rhodobacterales bacterium | reverse complement strand
GGATGGGCGCTACCAATTGGCTGCCTCACCCAATTCGACAAACGGTTTTATGTACCGCATTGATACTCTTACGGGTGCGGTTCACTATTGCGCGCCGGTCAGGTGCACGGAAATTCCAGTTGCCGGAACCGGATCTGCGGAATGATCAAGTAAAGAGATATCAATGGGACTCTAGCTGACGTTTAAGTGCCGAGAACTCTTCATCCGTCAGTTTCATGTCCTGCTTGAATTGTTCGTCGCTCATGCCCGGCGGCTTGGAAAACACCATTACAAAAACCGAGCCGCCGCCCGCGCTGACGACGCGGCCTGGAATACTCCAGTCCGCCCCGGCTCCGGTCACAAATGTAGAATCAATAATCCCGCTGGACGCATCACCCTCAAGCTTGAATCTTGCCGGCCCGGAAGGCGTTTCCAATTCCCAGTATCCCCCGCTTCCGGGGCTTACGGATTTTATTCCGTGAATTGCCCACTTCGGCCAATTCTCAGCGGACATAAGAAATGCAAACACGTCTTCAGCAGGCCTGTTGATCACCACGGATTTCACAGCCGCAGCCGCATCTTGCGCAGCCGTACTGAATTTCCGCGCTGCGCCGGATGCACCGTCCTGGTCATAGTTCTCGCGGATGTCGTAACGAACGAGGGCATCATCCACGCTTTTGGAGGTAAAACCGCGCCAAAATCCCAGCGCCTCCCATTTTTCGAAGGGCCCATAGACCTCGATCTGCTTGCCGTTCGCCGTTTTCGTGAACGAAGTGTCGGCATACTCGCCGCCAACGACCCAGTAGATTTTGCTGTTGGTTTGCTCGGCCGCTTTGAGAAAGTAGCGCACCATCGCATTGTCGACGGTTTTGCCAGTCAGTTCGCGCCAACAAATCTTAGCTTCACGCTCACTGAAGGGGCCATGCGACTCCAGCTCTGTGCCCGGTGCCGGAATTGTGAAATTCGTATCGGCGTATTCCCCGCCCACCACATAGAATTGTTGTTCTGGCATGACTTATCTTTCCGTGGTTCTGACTACAGAGTCCATACGCGCAACGCTTGAGTTTCAAAAACGTTTATGCAGGCGAACTTTTAAAGTATGGTTCAACCATAAATTGGATTGCCAAGCTAGATCGTACTGCAAAGAGGCCAATTGCTTCAAATGAGCAAGCCCATTAAATGCATTTTGGTCGTGGAAGATGACAGAGCCGTGCGCGACTTTATCGTGGCTTTTCTCAAAAACGGCGGCTTTCCAAACGTCGTCACGGCGGGAAACGCCGAAGAAGCTCTTTACCATATGTTCAAAGACGCAGGCCTTGAAATTGAACTGGCTTTGGTCGATCTCGTGCTTCCGAATTCAAGCGGCCTGGCCATGATTCGCAAGGTCCGCTCCGCAAAGTCGCTAAAGCCCCGAAACCTGCCGATGGTCGTTTTAACGAGCCGCACCGATACAGAAACCTATCAAGCGGCGGTCAGACGCGGTATGCAGGGGTACTTAATGAAACCGGTGTCTGCCGACTTTCTGATAAGCACGGTGAAAAAAGTATTGGCGCAGCGCAGTATCGGGCATTCACCGGAAGCGGCGGAATCAAACACCGCGAGGAAAAAGTAGCTTCAACCGCTGTACGAGGACATTTTGAACGTGCGTCCAGCAACAGCAATTCATGTCGTGGGCGGCGGCCTTGCGGGCAGCGAGGCTGCGTGGCAGATCGCGAATTCCGGCGTGCCCGTCGTGCTGCACGAAATGCGCCCTATTCGCAAAACCGAAGCGCATAAGACCGATGGCCTTGCCGAACTGGTTTGCTCCAATTCGTTTCGGTCTGACGATGCCGACTACAATGCTGTCGGATTACTGCACGAGGAAATGCGCCGGTGCAATTCCCTCGTTTTGTCCCAGGGGGACACGCATAGGGTCCCGGCAGGCGCGGCGCTCGCCGTTGACCGTGACCGATTTTCCGCCGGCGTACAGCAGGCTCTGGAATCACACCCGCTCATTACCATCGAGCGGGGAGAGATACCGGGATTGCCGCCGCCGGAGTGGTCTTCCGTCATACTAGCGACAGGCCCCCTGACCTCTCCTTCGTTGGGCGCGGCAATCCGCGAACTAACCGGCGAAGATGCGCTGGCGTTTTTTGACGCCATTGCGCCCATTGTTCACAAAGACAGCATCGATTTCGACGTCGCTTGGTTTCAGTCCCGCTACGATAAAGGCGCGGAGGTGGAAGGCGGCGGAGCGGACTACATCAACTGTCCTCTCGATAAAGATCAATATGAATCCTTTGTGCAGGCGCTGCGTGATGCCGAAAAAACCGAATTCAAGGATTGGGAAAAAGACACACCCTATTTTGAAGGGTGCCTTCCCATAGAAGTTATGTCCGAACGCGGCATGGATACCCTCGCTTATGGTCCGATGAAACCGGTTGGACTTCGAGATCCACGAACCGGGCGAAGACCCCACGCGGTCGTTCAGTTGCGGCAAGACAATGCGCTCGCAACTTTGTTCAACATGGTTGGGTTTCAAACAAAGCTGAAGCACGGTGAACAAGTCCGGATATTCCAAACCATTCCCGGGCTGGAGACCGCGTCGTTTGCACGATTGGGCGGCATCCACCGCAATACGTTTATCAACTCCCCGCGCCTACTGGACAACACCCTCAGGCTCAGAGCCGAAACACGCCTGCGCTTTGCCGGACAGATTACGGGCTGTGAAGGATACGTTGAAAGCGCCGCCGTAGGACTTATGGCCGGCAGATTTGCCGCGGCGGAAGCATTAGGCCGGGAGCTTGCCTGCCCACCTCCCACCACGGCGATGGGTGCCTTGCTCGCCCATATTACCGGCGGTGCCGATGCGCAAACATTTCAACCCATGAATATCAATTTCGGATTATTCCCGGACATAGACGCCCGTGGTGACAAAGGACGGCGCCTAAAAGGGCGCGACCGTAAGAAAGCTCTCGCTGATCGAGCGAAGGCCGACTTAGCGCAGTGGCTTGGCGAAAGCCGCCTCGCCGCCGAATAGCGAAATTACCAATAGCGATTGCGCATTGCGCGCCACGTGAGACTCAGAACGCTCGGCCGCTGCAGCGCGTGCCGTGGATCGAACACATCGTATTTGCGGTCCGCACATCCCTTTAAATACTGGTCAGCCAGCGCTCCCACCAGAAGCGGTGACAATCCCCGCCGGTCAATCTTATGGTTATAAGACCGGGCCTTTTCTAAATGCTGACGGGCAACTTGCGCGATATCGGCAACAACCGAGGCAAGCTTGTCCGTGTTTTTCTTTCGAAACGGATCCTGACCGGACAAGTCGTATTTCTGCATCAAATCGTTCGGCAAGGTCAGCTTATTTGCGCGCGCGTGAAACAAGACGGCACGGATAATTCCCGCCAAAGCCCATGCCACACCGACGTGGCGCGCCGCAGTCATCGTCTCCGCATCGCGAACACCCAGGACCTCGAGAGAAAGCTGTATAAGGCGAGATGACGTTCCCTCCGCATAGACTTCCAGTGCCAAAACGTCTTGCGGCCCCTCTTCCGCCATGTCTTCCGCCCGTGCATCCAGAAGGGCATCGAAATTTTGGCGAGAAAGCTTTCGCGCACCGATAACGCGGCATAACTCCTCGACGACAGGATTACCGGACGGGACATCACCGCCGTCGTAGATTGCCGCAATGACGTTCTTCCACCATTCGATCTTCATTTGACCAATGAGCGGTTCGGAGACGGCATCGCGAATCTTCGAAATTTCAACGTTGGCCGCATAGAGGGTCATCACGTCTTGGCGCGCGGACACGGGCGCAAATAAAGCCGTCAAATATCTGTCCCGGTCTTCGGCGCGGACCAATTCGGCAACGTATTTAGCGGAGTCGGCTGTCATAGAGGGCCGCAAGCCTTGGTTAACATTTTGAGTTCAAATAATTTTTTGCTGTTACAAACATTGCGCAAAGGCCAATTATGAGTAACATGGCCCCGGGGTCGCGCCACTTTAACCTTAAGAAGGGGGTCTTTCATGAGCGCAATTCTTACATCCTTAAGAAACACTGTCATCGCCGGCGTCGTTCTCGCCGTGTTGATCTTTCTTTTGATGGGCCAGACGTCCTACGGCGTTGCATTTTATGCGGCACTGTTCCGGTATCTACATGTTCTGAGCGGGGTCATGTGGATCGGTCTGCTCTGGTACTTCAATTTCGTTCAAATTCCGAATATGCCAAAAATCCCGGATGAGCAAAAACCGGCGATTGGTAAAGTCATCGCACCGGCCGCCTTGTTCTGGTTCCGCTGGGGCGCCATGGCCACTTTGATCACCGGCCTGATCCTGGCGCACTTGAACGGCTACATGGTCGATGCACTGTTGCTGGGCTCACAAACCGGCCAAGCGGCTCTGATCGGCGTTGGTATGTGGCTCGGTATCATCATGTGGTTCAACGTCTGGTTTGTGATCTGGCCAAATCAGAAGAAAGCGTTGGGCATTGTCGAAGCCGACGCAGATACCAAAGCCAAAGCCGCCCGAACAGCGATGCTGTTCTCCCGGACCAATACGCTTCTCTCCATTCCCATGCTCCTATGCATGGTCGGACAGATGCACTTGGCTTAATCGATTTACAAATCGAGATAAGATCGGGGGCCCAAGTGGCCCCCGATTTTTTTGCGCTTATATCGCCAGAAGGCCTGCGCCGACGGCGCGCCCCTCATTCACAAGCACATTATAACTTCGGCATGCCGCGCCGGTTTCCATGGTGTCCACGACCAGCCCGCTTTGCCTCAGCGCCTCACGCAATTCGCGCTTCAGCCTTTCCATGCGGGTGCCGCATCCCAGCAGAAACACGTCCAGCGCCGCCGCGTGCTCCAACACCTGCGCGAAGCTGTGCTCGTTCAATTGATCCATTGTGAGAACCGTCCAGCTAATTGTCTGCTGAGGTAGCACAAGAACGGACCCGGTGAAGTCGACATCGGAAACTCTGAAGCCGCCATTGCCATAGCGTTGAATAATCTGACGGTCGCTTGGAGAGTGTCGGGTGAGTTTCACCAGGTGCAGCCCACCGATTATTCGGCGGGTCCGCGTTCGTATTCGGGCACTTGTTGCTGATCGGCAGATACCGTCCCGACCATATCGTCCCGGCGAAGATCAAAATAAACCAGCACGGGCAACGCGACATAAACTGTTGAATACGTACCGACCACCATGCCCCACAGCATCGCAACGCTGAAACCGCGCAGAACCTCGCCGCCGAAGACCACCAGCGCGATCACGGCCAAAGACGTTGTAAAGGTTGTCACGATTGTACGCATCAGCACGCTGTTGAGCGCAAAGTTCAAGAGATCCGGCAGTGAGAGCTTTTTGTAGCGCCGCATCATCTCACGGACCCGGTCATACACCACGACAGTGTCATTGATCGAAAAGCCCGCGATCGTTAGAACCGCCGCGACGGTGTTCAGGTTGAATTCGATCTGAAAAATTGAAAACAGACCGATGGTCGTAATCACGTCGTGGGTTAACGACAAAACGGCGCCCATGGCGAACTGCCATTCAAAGCGCAGCCACACATAAATCATGATCCCGATTAGCGCCAAAGCGATGGCAAGAGCACCGTCAATGATCAATTCTGCGCCGACCTTCGGCCCGACAACCTCCGTACGGCGCAGTTCAAACCCCGGTCCGAGTTCTTGCTGAACACGCGCGAGCGCTTCGTTTTGCGCCTGATCGCCACCCGCCTGCTCCTGGACGCGAATCATTACGTCGCGGCCGGACTCACCAAACGTCGTAATCGCAACGTCGCCCAATCCAAGCCCATTCAAGCGTCCGCGCAGTTCCGCCAAATTAACTCCGTGATCGGAGCGCACTTCGACAAGCGCTCCGCCGGCAAAATCAATGCCGAAGTTCAGCCCCTGCACGGCGAGCGAAATAAAAGACGCGACGATTAGGGTCGCAGATAAAACAAACGGAATCGCCCGATATCGAATGAAATCGAACTTGAAGTTACGGCTAACGATACGGCCAAGTGGTTGAAATGCCATGGTTCTAAAGTCCTAAATCGGCAAGGTCTGCGGTTTGGTCTTCGAGAACCAAAGCCATACCAAAAGGCGCGTGATCATGATCGCTGAGAACATCGAGGTCAGAATGCCTATGGTCATCGTCACCGCAAAACCTTGCACCGGACCGCTGCCTAGGAAAAACAGCAGAATACCGGCGATCAAACCCGTGATGTTCGAGTCCAAAATGGTCGCGAACGCAGCCTGGAACCCCGAGCCGAGGGAATTCATGAGCGTGCGTCCGGATTCAAATTCATCACGCATGCGCTCATAAATGAGAACGTTGGCATCCACCGCCATGCCGAGGGTCAAAACAATCCCGGCAATACCCGGCAGTGTCAGCGTCGCGCTAATAAGACTCAACACGCCGATCAGCAAGCCGATATTTGCCGCCAGCGCGATCACCGCTATGATGCCGAACGAGAAATAGGCTATGGGCATGAAGATCCCTACCAGCACAATTCCAAGGACACTCGCAAACTCCCCGGCCCGGATTGAATCGGCACCGAGGCTTGGCCCCACCGTCCGTTCTTCGAGAATCAGCAGCGGCGCAGGCAACGCGCCCGCGCGCAAGAGCAGTGCAAGGTCTTGCACTTCCTCAATGGTAAATTGCCCCTCGATCAAACCGCTGCCACCGACAATGGGACTATTGATCACCGGTGCACTAATCACTTCGTTGTCGAGCACAATCGCGAGGCGATTACCAACGTTGTTCGATGTTGTCTGGCCGAACATGCGCCCGCCGACCGTATCAAAACGGAAATTGACGATAGGCCGCCCGTCCTGACCGAACGAAGGCTGTGCATCCACGAGACGCTCGCCGCTGACCTCGACGCGTCGGCGCACAACCAGATTGAGCCCCGGATTGTTGGCATCCGGCAAAATCATGGTGCCAGCCGGCAAGTTTGTCGGGTCGTTGGCGCTCGCACCTTCTTCCACCATGTGGAAGTTCAATTTCGCGGTCTGACCGATCAATTCCTTAATACGGCCCGGCTCCCCAACGCCGGGAAGTTCGACAATGATGCGGTCATCACCCTGGCGCTGAATGGACGGCTCACTCGTGCCGAATTCATCGATACGGCGCCGGACGATCTCCAAGGACTGCGACACAGCCGCTGTTTCCTGATCGCTTTTGACGGAATCGGGAATGGTGATACGCAGCCGATTGTTATCCAGCGTTTCGATGGCCATGTCCGGCACAGACGTGCGGATGGCCGCGCGCGCCCGATCAATGTCCTCCGGAATGGTCACGAAGACCTCGACGTCTGTCGAACGCAAATTTCTGTATCCCAGGCGTTCTTCCCGAAGTGCTCCACGTACGGATTCCTCCAGGTTGGTCAATTGTTCGCGCTCAACCGCTTCCAGATCCACTTCCAACAAGAGGTATGAACCACCCTGAAGGTCGAGCCCCAATTGCAAGGGTGACATCCATTCCGGCAAGCTCTCCCGCATTTCTTCGCTGAGGATATTGGGAAACGCGAACGCCAGTCCTGCTAATGTCACCACCAGCACCATTGCTATTTTCAGGGCGCTGTATTGAAGGGTCGCGATCGCTTGGCGCGCAGTTGCCATAAAAGGTCTCTATATAGTTGGTTTGAATATCGCGCGAATTACTTGTTTTCCGCGCCTTCCTCTTCTTTGTCGTCTTTATCATCCGACGCGGGTTCGGTCTTGCTGAGAACGTTGGCAATCATGTCGCGCATGACCTTCACCTTCACGTCGTCGGCAATCTCCACCATCAACGCCTTGTCGTCCGGTAGAACTTTCGTAACCAAACCGACGATCCCGCCGTTGGTTACAATGCGGTCCCCCCGGCGCACGGCGTCAAGCATAGCACGGTGTTCTTTCATCTTCTTTTGCTGCGGACGGATCAGCAGGAAATAGAAGATTACGAAAATAAGGATAAGCGGCACGAACATGCCGAACGGACTTGGCTGTCCGGCGGCCTGTGCGTAGGCCGGAGAAATGAACATCGGGAGGCTCCCCTTCCCAAAAAAATGAAGCGGCCCACTTGGGGGGGCCGGAATGGGCGGACTATACCCACCCCGGGCGGCGTTGCAAATGGTATCACCCCCGGCCCGCAACCCCTCTCAATTGGGGCCTAAAGATGCGTTCCGCAAGGGGGGCTAATCTGCTAGCTTCCGGCCCCCATGGCCAAGAAATCCAAGCCCAAAACCCGCTCTAAACCCCGCGCAGCCGAGGCTGAGAGGCAGCCGCTGGCGGCACCCTTGCGGCGTATTGCCGGCGCGCTGGAATCCTCTCTTAGCCCTCCGGGCCCCGAGGGTGACCTCGGCAGCGCCGATGCTTTCATCTGGCATGCGGAGACTGGGCAACTCACCCCGGTCCCCGAGGTCAATCGCGTCCCATTAGAATTGCTGAAAGGCATCGAAAGCCAGGCCGAACAGCTCGAGGCCAATACGCGCAATCATGCCGACGGATATCCGGCCAACAACGCACTCCTGTGGGGTGCGCGCGGCTGCGGCAAAAGTTCGCTCGTCAAAGCCGTGCATGAACACGTCAATGCCGGCCGCAAGGGCAAGAAACGCATCGCTCTCGTTGAAATTCACCGCGAGGATATTCAAAGCCTGCCGCGCCTCCTAGCGCGACTGCGCAATGCAAGCAGACAGTGCATCCTTTTTTGCGACGACTTATCTTTTGAGGGCGAGGATCAAAGCTATAAGGCGCTGAAAGCGGTGCTCGAAGGCGGGCTGGAAGGTCGTCCGGCTAATGTCGTGTTTTACGCCACCTCGAACCGCCGTCACATGATGGCCCGCGATATGATCGAGAACGAGCGCGCCGCAGCCATCCATGAAAGTGAAGCCATCGAGGAAAAGGTATCTCTGTCCGACCGCTTCGGCCTTTGGCTAGGGTTTCACCACCTCGACCAGGAAACATTCCTCAATATCGTCTTCGGCTATGCTGGTGCCTTTAAAATTCCTCTCGCTAAGGAGGAACTGCGTGCGCGGGCCATTGAATGGTCTGTCACCCGCGGCGCGCGCTCGGGTCGTGTCGCCTGGCAGATGATTCAAGCGTTGGCCGGGGAATTCAAAGTCAAAATCGATATGGCTCGGCTGTAGTCAGCCGCATTATCCGCCCGGTGCCTGCGCGAGGTGCTGGATGGGATCGAGCGCCTGCGTTCCTTTGCGCACCTCAAAGTGAAGTTGCGGCGCGTCAACGTTGCCGGACTGGCCGACACGCGCAATAACCTGTCCCTGCTTAACTTGCTCTCCGCGTTTGACCAGCAACGCGTCATTGTGCGCATACGCTGTGATCCATCCGCCGTCGTGCTTGATCAACAGCAGATTTCCGAACCCACGCAATTCACTACCCGCGTAGGCAACAACGCCGTTATCCGCCGCCCGCACCGATGCTCCGGCTGAGGCGGCAATATTAATCCCGTCGTTGTGCAACCCCGGCCCCGCCGGGCCAAATCGTGAGATGATTCTCCCAGTAATGGGCCATGCAAAACGTGCCGATGCCCGCGCCGGCGGCGCACTAATCGGCGGCACAACCTCCACCAGTTCTTTTTCTGGCGGCGAGGCCACTTCGGCGGTCGGTGGCGGCGGCACCGTCGTCGAGGGCCGAGGCTGAACGCCTGGAGATTGACGCGGTGAGACGTTTCTTTGAACCGGAGCCGCCGCAACGGAAAATGGATCGGGTATATAAAGATCCTGCCCGACATAAATTGTATACGGCGAGGACAATTCATTCATAGACGCCAGCAAGCCCATATCCACCCCATATGAGCGGGCTAATCGAGACAGAGTATCGCTGCGCATCACACGATGGATGCGGATCGGATCGAGTATAAGCTGCTGTCCGACTTGCAAGTGATAAGGTGGTTGCAGACCGTTCCGCGAAATAATGGTCTGCGTGGGCACGTCATAGCGGCGGGATATGGCATACACGGTATCGCCAGGCTTCACAGTGACGACGAAGCTTCGTCCGGAATTTGCAAGAAACCCGCCGCGGTATCCTGGCGGCGGATTGAATTCAGGCGCACAAGCGCCCAAAACCGCAATCAATAACGCCGCAACGGTCCATCTCTTCATATTCGGGCAACGGTTACGGCCAACTTCACACATGGCAAAAACTATAAGCGGTTCGCAGGTTTGGACCAATGCCCCGTCCGTCATTGGCGCTCGGGCCCGGGAATACCCTGCACCAGGGGCACGAACCGTACCGGAAACAGGCGTTCCGTCTTAAAATTCTTGCCCTCTTTACGTACGCGCAGAACCTCTTGATCCAGGCCCGCAACGTCACCGACGGGAAAAACCATAACTCCGCCGTTCTCGGACAACTGCGCAACCAGCTCCCTTGGAACGATCCGGGCCGCGGCAGTGACCAGGATCCGGTCGAACGGAGCTTGCGCAGGCCAACCTTTATAACCGTCCCCGTATAGAGTCGTGATGTTGTGGATTTTCAGCTTCGCAAATCGGCGCTCGGCGTCTTCGAGCAAATCCTGATGCCGCTCGATTGTATAAACGCGGCGCGCGAGCTTGGAGAGGACGGCCGCCTGATATCCTGATCCCGTACCGACTTCCAGAATCTTGTGACGGTCATTGAGTTCCAACGCTTGGGTCATAAGCCCGACGACGAGAGGCTGGCTGATTGTCTGGCCGCAACTAATCGGCAACGCTTGGTTGGCATACGCCTGATCGAGAAAGGCTTCCTCCACAAAAGCCTCTCGGGGGGTTCGCTCGATGGCGGAAAGAACCTTGGTGTCGGTGACCCCGGCGTTGCGGAGGTCCATGATGAGCCGGATTTTTCTGCTTTCCGTACTCACAGATGTATGCGCCTACGCGCCGCTCGCGGGAAATTGATCCCGCAACGCCGCCAGACTTTCAAAGTGGGTCAAATTGACATTCAGCGGCGTAACGGAAATATAGCCATCATCGACTGCCTTCAGGTCTGTCCCCTCTGCGGACGGGTCCGAAATCCGTTTTGTTCCGATCCACAAGTAAGGACGGCCGCGCGGGTCTTGCCGTAAAATCAAATCGTCACCCAATTTGTGAGACCCCTGCTCCGTCGGCAACACACCTTTGACACCCTTCGGGTCACGGTCCGGAAAGTTCACATTGATCAGGACGTTCTCGCTGATCCCCGCGGCGCAAATTTTTCGAATGAGTTCGGGGGCGCATTGTTCGGCCGTTCCCCAGCGCACATTGTCCATATCCGTCCAAACCTGGGATAAAGCGATAGCCGGAATGCCCAGCAACGTCCCTTCCATCGCCGCCGCGACCGTTCCCGAATAGTGCACGTCCTCCCCAAGATTTCCGCCGAAGTTCACACCCGACAGAACGAGGTCCGGTGCCTTATCCTTCATGACATGGTTAACTGCCACCATGATGCTATCCGTTGGTGTGCCGCTGACCGAATAACGTTTCTCACCCAGCTTGATCGGACGAAGGGGCTGATGAATGGTCAGCGAGTGCCCTGCACCGCTGTGCTCTGTCGCAGGTGCCACAACCCAAACGTCATCGGACAATTGCGCGGCGATTTTCTCAAGCGAGGCCATTCCGAGTGCGGAAATACCATCATCGTTGCTCAACAAAATACGGCACTTGGAAAGGTTTTCGATCGTTTTCAGCTTACCCATGAAAATTAATTGCCACCGCTAATTTTATCGTCACCGCCCATATACGGCCTCAATACGTCGGGAATACGGATGCTTCCGTCTTCCTCCTGGTAGTTTTCGATGATCGCCACAAGTGTCCGCCCCACAGCAAGACCCGAGCCATTCAAGGTATGCACAAAGCGCGCGCCTTTGGTCTCTCCCGCCGGGCGGAAGCGCGCATTCATGCGCCGCGCCTGAAAGTCACCGGTGTTCGAGCAGCTTGAAATTTCACGGTACGTGTCCTGGCTGGGCAGCCAAACTTCGAGATCAAAGGTGCGGATGGCGCCAAAGCCCATATCCCCGGAACACAACTGCATCACGCGGTAGGGTAACCCCAGCTTTTGCAAAATACCTTCCGCACAGCCCGTCATGCGCTCCAGCTCGGCTTCCGAGTCTTCCGGCGCAACGATGCTCACCAGTTCCACTTTCTCGAACTGGTGATTACGAATCATGCCCTTTGTATCTTTGCCCGCTGCACCGGCCTCGGAGCGGAAGCACGGCGTAAACGCAGTGAACCGTAACGGCAGCTCAGCGCCATCGACGATTTTTTCCGCAACAATATTCGTCAGCGAAACTTCCGCCGTCGGAATGAGCCAGTGGCCGTTCGTCGTCTTGAACAGATCTTCGGCAAATTTCGGCAATTGTCCCGTACCAACAAGAGCAGCATCGTGAACGAGCAGCGGAGGGTTGACCTCGACGTAGCCGTTCTCGCTGGTATGTGTATCGAGCATGAACTGAGCGATGGCCCGCTCCAGCCTAGCGAGCTGGCCTTTCAAGAAAACAAACCGCGCCCCCGAAACAACGGCAGCCTGTTCGAAATCCATAAGCCCAAGCGCAGCCCCGAGCTCGGCATGGTCCTTGACGGCGAAATTGAACTCGCGCGGCTCGCCCGATTTGCGCACTTCGACGTTTGCGCTTTCGTCTTCGCCTTGCGGGACAGCCTCATGCGGCACATTCGGAATAGTCAGCAAAATGTGGCGAACCTCTTCGCCAAGTTTGCGCCCCTCTTCCTCCAAGGCTGCCATTTTGTCCTTGATGGCAGCCACTTCATCCATCAGCGGTTGGGCGTCGCCGCCTTTGGCCTTCACCCCGCCGATCTGCTTCGAGACTTCGTTACGCTTGCTTTGCAGGCCTTGAAGTTCTGTGGTGACCGCACGGTGGCGCGTATCCAATTCGAGCACGCCGGCGGCCATCGGTGCCGCGCCGCGCCGTGCGAGCGCCGCGTCCAAATCATCGGGGTTTTCCCGTATCCATTTGATATCAAGCATGGGACCGCCAACGGATCATAGACAGAGGATCATCGAAACGTGTCCAGGCTTATACGGATGACTGCCCCGCCCGTCCAGGGGAGCAAATTTAGGCTTCGTTGAAATCCGTGTCCTCGACCCCATCGGAATCCGCCCCTTCCGCCTCAGCCTCCTCTTTTTTCTGCTGGACGATGCGAGCGCCAAGAATGGAGAGCTCGTAAAGGATGATCATGGGCACGGCGAGGCCGATCTGGCTAATCACGTCCGGGGGCGTCACCACCGCAGCGAATACGAATACACCGATAATAGCGTATTTGCGCTTCGCCCTTAGGCCTTCGGCGGAAACGATACCGACCTTCGCCAAAAGAATGAGCAACACGGGCAATTGAAAAGCAATGCCAAACGCCAGCATGAGGGTCAGCACCAGGGAAAGATATTCGCCGACCCGTGCTTCCAATTGAATTGGCAAAGCTGTCTGTCCGGCCGTTGTTTGAAAGCCCAGCAGAAACTGCCAAGCCATAGGCATGATAAAGTAATAGACCAGCGCGCCACCAAGCACGAACAGAACTGGACTCATGAAAAGAAACGGCAATATCGCCTTCTTTTCATGCTTGTAGAGACCCGGCGCGACAAACATCCACATCTGATTGAAGAACACTGGCAGAGTGATGAACAGCGCCGTGTAAATGCCCACCTTCATGTGGACGAGAAAGCCCTCGGCCAGATGGGTATAGATCATGCGTTCCGTGCCGCCGGCTTCATGCATAGCTTCTGCCAGCGGCTGAACAAGAAAATCATAGGTATAGCGGGCCACGGCAACGCCGCCAAAGAACACGACGATGAGAGCCGCGAGGGTATAAAACAGGCGTCGGCGAAGCTCCATCAAATGATCGAGCAATGGCATTGTATGGCTATCTGGATCGTCCCCTGGGTCCTTCTTCGAAGGGAGGTTCTTCGAAGAGGCGTTCATGTGGTCTGTCCGCGCGGTGTTTCAGGGGCCGTTTCGGACACTGAGCTTGTGTCCGCAGATGGCGGATCGGCCGCTTTGGGGGCCTCGGTGGATTCCGGAGCTGCCGAGGTATCCTCCGCAGGTGCTGATTTCTGGCTGTCGTCCTTGAGGGGATTATCCTTTAGGGCATTATCGATCTCGCCCTCGGGATCGATCATCTTGTTCACTTGCTGGCTGACATTCGTGCTCGACAGCTTCTGAACTGACTTGCGGACGTCTTCGAGTTCGGCTTCGCGCACCATGTCGTTAATATGGCCTTGAAACTCGGACGCAAGGCCGCGCACCTTGCGGACGACTTTTGCCATGGTCCGCATGGCTTGGGGTAGTTCTTTCGGTCCCAATATCAATACCGCCAATAAAGCGATTAGGCCGAATTCCGACCACGCGAAATCGAACATTTAAGAAGTCCACCCAATCGCGCCGAAGGAATGTTCCATCAGCGCCGCCGCGTTTTGATAAACGCGGTAAAGCCGCACTTAGGCGACCGTTTCACTGTCCTTTTGCTTGGACGTTGATTCATTGTCGATGGTTCTGTTGGCTGACGCCTTTTCATCGTCGTCGTCTTCGTCTTCCTTCAGACCCTTCTTGAACGCCTTAATGCCTTTGGCGAAATCACCCATCAGGCCGGAAATCTTACCACCACCGAACAGGAGCAGTACGACCGCCAGGACGATCAACCAATGCCACATACTACCGATGCCCATGACTCAATTACTCCAATGTCTTAGCGGGTGTTGCTGATACTCTATCATCGCAAAAAGCCCTCCTGCCCGCAATGATTTACGGCCTCTTATGCGACGGTTTAATGCCCCTATGTAGGGTCGGACTCGGCCAATTGCTAGAGGCTAGGCCCTTATTCCTGCGGGGTTTCGTCCGCTTCGCCTTCATCGCCCCCGGTGTCCTCCTCGCCGCCTTCTCCCCCATCTAGGGGCTCGAAAGCATCGTCGGACTCGTCCGTGTCGAAAAGCAACGTGTCCTCGCCGCCGCGCGTGGAGTACGCCGAAACGCCCCGGCGGCTGTCCAGAAGGCCGGCCGCGCGCAGTTCGTCGATGCCGGGCAGATCCTGAATTGACTCCAATCCGAAGTGATCCAGGAACGAGTTGCTTGTGCCCCACATCACTGGACGGCCAGGCACTTGCTTGCGGCCGCGCGGCCTGATCCAGCCCTCTTCCAAGAGGATATCGAGCGTGCCGGTGGAAACGGCAACGCCCCGGATCTCTTCGATCTCGGCACGGGTCACCGGTTGGTGATAGGCGATGATCGCCAGCGTTTCGATGGCGGCGCGGGATAGTTTCCGCGGCACAAGCTTTTCCAACTTGAGACGCTCGGAAACGTCCGGCGCTGTGCGGAACGACCAACGGCCGCTGGCCTGCAAAAGCTCGACGCCGCGCCCGGCATACATGCCCTTCAGTTCTTCAAGTAGCCCCGGAACGTCGGCACCCTGGTTTAAGCGTTCCGCGATGACACGTTCGGTAACCGGTTCGGCGGTCGCAAAAAGCAGCGCCTCGAGAATTCGCAAGTCTTCCGAGAACTGGCGCTCGCGGTCAGCGTCCTGCTCTGCCACCTGATCGCTCACGGACTCTGGCATTGAGGGCACACCTTCATCATCAGCAGAGTCTTGCACGGGAACGGACGTGTCGTCCAAGGCCGGGTCTTTATCAGGATCAATCATTTGCAGCAGGCCGGTTAGCGGGTTTAACGAAAATAGGCGAGAAAGCGCCGCCATCCTGGCGGATGTCGGCTCTGCCGTCCCGGACCAGCTCAAGCACAGCTACCAATGTCGTGCTGACTGCCGAGCGCCGGAGAAGCGGCTGCTTTATGTCTGGCGGCAAGAACATTTGCAACTGTGTCCAGTCAGGAACGCCCGGTAAAATTTCGCGCAGGCGCTGAACGGCGTCGTCGATGGAGTAGAGGTCGAACGGCTCGATTTCAAGGGCGGTGACATTCTTCTCGCGGTGTTGCGTCGCATAGGCACGCAGCAGGTCATAAAGGGAAACGTCGTAAACGGCACGGTACGACACCGGCAGGCCTTCCGGCGCGCCTCTTGGGAAAAAGTCCATGCCCCGGCGCGGCAATTCGAACAGGTTTTTGCCCGCCTCCTGCATGGCTTCCAGCCGCATCATCTGGAATTTGAGCGCCTCGGCCATTTCGGCTGCGCTGGGCTCGTCGTCCTCTTCTTCTTTGGGCAGCAAAAGTTTTGATTTCAGGTAGGCCAGCCAGGCCGCCATGACCAGGTAATCGGCCGCCAGCTCAAGGCGGAACTCGCGCGCGGTCTCGATGAACTTCAAGTATTGCTTGGCCAGGGCCAGGATCGAGATGTGCATCAAATCGACCTTCTGGTCGCGCGCCAGGGTCAACAGCACATCGATCGGCCCTTCAAAACCGCCCAGGGTCAGGACGAGCTCGGACGTAGGGTCAGCCATCCTCTCGGCAAGCGAGCGGTCGTCCTCGTTAAATTCGGGAAAATTCTCTTCGTTTTGATCCGAGGGCATTGGCAAATTCGTCCAGGTTAAAGCCCAGTCACGGTCGTGATCAGTTCAATCACACCGTCAACAATGGACAGGATGAGTCCAGCAAATAGATTCAAATTGACGCCAATTGCGGACCCAAGCCAGGGCAGACCGATCAATACGCCAAGCAGAATGAAAATGCCGTATTTTTCTGTGCGCGCCAAGCCGCGCGCAAGGGGCAGCGGCAAGAGGCCAACCGCGACCCGCCCGCCGTCCAAAGGCGGCAGAGGAATCATGTTAAAGACGGCCAGGATCACATTGATAAAAATGCTATATCCCAGAGCGCTCTGAATCATTGATCCGGCAAGTCCGGGTTGAGCCGGGGTCAGATGCAAAAGCAGCGCGGAGATCAGCGCCAGAGCGATATTCATGCCCGGTCCGGCCAGGGCGACCCAGACCATATCGGTGCGCGGCGAGCGCAGGCGTCCGAAGTTCACCGGCACCGGCTTGGCCCAGCCGAACAGGAACGGCGCCGGGGACAGCAACAAAAGGCCCGGCAGGATAATGGTGCCCATGGGATCGACATGACGGATGGGATTGAGCGAGAGCCGCCCGGCTTCTTTTGCCGTCGGATCGCCGAAAGTGAGCGCGGCATAGCCGTGGGCGGCTTCGTGCAACGTGATCGCCAAAATGGCGGGCACGGCAATCACCGCCACGTTCAGGGCCATTCCTAAAAAATCATCCACGGCGCAATGCGTCCATAACCATGAAGTCCGCCGCCAGCGGTTCTTCAAATACAACGCGCGGTTTTAGCCGGATTGGGGCCGCATCAGCCAAGGCTTTTTTGACATTCGCGCCTATGGCACCGGCGCCCCGCGCCACCGCTTCCATGTCCTCCATGTTTCCATCGCAATGCAGGACCACATCGCAGCCGGCCTCAAGGCAGGCCGCGGCCCGCTCGTCATAAGGCCCACTCAGGGCTTTCATACCCAAATCGTCGCTCATCAAGAGGCCCTTGAAACCGATCTCGCCCCGGATGATCTCGAAAATCACGGTTTTCGAAGTAGTCGCAGGGAGATGCGGGTAGATGGAGGTGTAGAAATTCTGTGCGCCAAAGGCCTTGGTCTCACCGGCAATCAACCCCTTGAACCTGTGGGCACCCGTGGACCAGGTCCATCCGTACATCAAGCGCTGAACGGTCGCATCGGAATTGGAAATGTGACCCGATGTGCTGGCCCGGCTGATGCTCAAGCCATGGCTCACGTTGCCCGTGTTCCAGTCCACATGTGCACGGATGCGCTGCCAATCGAAACTGCCCAACTCGGCCGTAAAACTGGCGCGGTTTGCGCTCGAACCCGTATTCGTCTCCATGTTGATGGCACCCGAGAATGCTCCAACGCCAGCCCAAGGTCCTGCACCCGATTTCACAACTTCCACGTGTCCCAGGTCTTCGGGGTCGATGGGGATGTTCATCAGGTGGTGACCCGTGTGCGGTGCACTCCAACGCATGCCGTCCACCCGCAACGCCACTTGCTCAAACGAACCCCCGCGGATGCTGATGTCGGTTTGAACTCCCCAGGCTCCTCTCGATTGGACGTCAACACCAGGAATGTACTCTAGGGCTTCGGTAATGGACGCGGAAGACTGCCATTCCGCGGGCTGGAGCACCGTCAGGGA
>CAYYXR010000047.1:0-18269 GCA_964475755.1 uncultured Rhodobacterales bacterium | reverse complement strand
AGTCGCGATCTGGACGTAAACTACATTGTCAGCGCGACAAAGGATTTGAAAAGATAATAAACCCGGCAATCAGGAATCAGTACGGCGGGGCACCGGAATGGAAAACACCTCGATGCCTTCGTCCAACAAATCCTTAGTCTCTTCGACGCTGGCATTGCCGTAGATTCCACGCTGTTCCGATTCGCCGTAGTGAATGCGGCGGGCCTCTTCGGGAAATTTTTCGCCGACATTATCGAAGTTCTTTTCTATGGCCTCGCGAAGTTCCGCAAATGCCTCCGTGGCTTTTTGCATAGCCGCAACGAGCTCACCGTCTTTTCGGGTCGCCGGGCGCTTTTCTTCTCGTGCTGACGATTTTTTGGATATACGCGGCGCCATCGGTGCCTTTTGCACCTTCTTGCTGCCGCACACCGGACACGCGACCTGACCAGCCTTGATCAGCTTGTCCACAGCTCCGCTATTGCGAAACCAGGACTCGAACTGGTGCTCTTTGGGACAGGTCAAATCGTACAGAATCATAGGCGCAAAACCTCATATCTGCGCTTCATGTAGGGGTTTCGCACAAAAGTTTCAAGAATTTGTAACCGGGCGATAGGCGCTAAATGCGCACTAAATCTCAAAATTCTGCGTTCAGTCCCAAGGACGGAATTTTTGCGCGCGCCTGGGTCACTTCTTTCGGATCGATTTTAGCAACAACAAAACCCGGTTGCTCACCCGCATCTTCAATGACTTCGCCCCACGGATTGATGATGAGGGCGTGTCCGTATGTCTTTCTCTTGCCATGAGCACCGGTTTGCGCCGGCGCAAAAACAAAACATCCTGTTTCGATTGCACGGGCACGTAACAAGACATGCCAATGGGCTTCGCCGGTAACCTTGGTGAACGCCGCCGGCACCGTAAGAAAATGCGCTCCGGACTGCGCCAACCGCCGATAAAGGTGCGGAAACCGCACATCATAGCAAATGGTGAGACCTAACCGCCCCCAGGGAAGATCGACCCAACTTGGAATGTTGCCGGCATCGAATGTTGTGCTTTCGGCGTAGCGCTCGCCTTCGCCCAAATCGACATCGAACATGTGAATTTTGTCGTACTTGGCTTTTACCGCACCGCTGGGATCAAAGACATATGTACGGTTCGCGACCTTTCCATTGACCAGCAGGATTCCGAAACTTCCAATGTGAAGCCAAATGCCTAGCTCTTTTGCCAAAGCGCTGAAAGTCGCAATACCTTTGTGCTCTTCTTCGGGCATGGATTTCGAAACAATATTGGCGCGCCCCCATTCCATCATGATGACGTTTTCGGGCGTCAGCACGATGTCGGCACCGGCAGATGCTGCATCTCGCACCAGCGCGCTGACAATTTCTATGTTTTGTTCCAGATCGTTTGACGCATTGACCTGAAGGCATGCCGCCGTGAAATGATTAGTGCTCTGTTTATCAGACATCTATTTCTCGTCTTTCGGACTCATGAGCGGGTCTAGCCCACGCTGGGCTTCCAAGGCATACAATTCATCACATCCGCCGATATGCCTTCCGTCTATAAAGATTTGCGGCACCGTTCGGGCCCCGCCCGCACGTGTTATCATTTCATTCTTCAGGTCAGCATTCACCATAACATTGAATTCGGCAAAATCCGCGCCTTTCGATTTCAACAATTGCTTCGCCCTAAAACAAAATCCGCAAATGGGCGTTGTATAGATTTCGATTTTAGCCATAACGCGATAGGTTCACCTTCCCGAATTCAGGCCAAGAGATCAGGCCCGCAACCGATACGGTCTTTATAAACGAGGAATGCCGCACGTGGCCATCTCCCGAATTATTCTTTTGACCGGAGAAGCAGAAGGCGACGTGCTGTCCGGCGAACTGCGCGAGCACAATCCGGACCTCGATGTGAAAATCGCGCACACCAGCGCCGATTTAGCTGAAACCGCATCGTTGATAGATCAGAGCACCCGGCTCCTTTCTTTTTGTACGTCGGTTATCGTTCCTGCCGAATACCTGTCGCGCCTCCCGGGCCCGGCCTACAATTTTCATCCAGGACCGCCGGAACGCCCCGGCCGATATCCCAGCGTATTCGCCCTCTTTGATATGGACCCACAATTTGGGATTACAATTCACGAGATGGCTCCCCTTGTGGATTCCGGTGCGATTGTTTCCGCAAATTGGTTTGATATTCCTGAAAATTGCGACCTTCTCGAGCTGGAAAGCATCACCCTTATCAGACTGGTCAACGAATTCAGGCGGATTGCGCCATACCTCGCTCGCTTTTCTGCGCCATTACCCCATACGGACGTGACGTGGGCGGGACGCAAAACAACCAAAGCAGATTGCGATAATTTATGCCGCATAACTGAAGACATGAGCCCGCAGGAGATCACACACCGAAAGCGCTGTTGCGGGGTACACACCTCTCAATGAGAGATTAATAGCCTGCTGTCAGCAACGGCACGCGAGCCAATACAAGCAAATCCACATTTGCCGCACCTGCGCGGAGCAAAGTGGAAGCACACGCATTCGCCGTCGCGCCGGTCGTCAGAACATCATCGATAAGCAGGACGCGCTTTCCATCAAAGCGCCCGGGGGCCCGAACATCAAATGCCTTAGCAACGTTTTGGCGCTGTGCCGCGCGCCCTAAGCCACCCTGGCTTTGCGTCGCCTTTTTCCGGACAAGGGCGTTTGCCTCAACGGAAACGCCGGCGAGTTTGCCGAGTGCATTCGCCAAAAGCGCCGATTGATTGTAGGTGCGCATAAACATACGCCACTTATGCAATGGGACAGGCACGATAACGTCGCATGTTTCCAATAATGCTGTCCCTGAACGTTTCAACCACTTAGCAAGATGGGCAGCCGCATCCGTGCGATCACCATGCTTCAACTTCAGAACAAGCGAGCGGCTCTTGCTCTCATACAGAAACACGGCCCGTGCGCGGGTAAATACGGGGTGCTCGCGCACGCATTCCCCGCAAAGAAGATCGTCCGAAATGGTGGCATCCAAGGGAACGCCACAGGACTGGCAAATGGGCGGCGTTACAAAATTGACCTCGGAAAAACATGCCGCAAATAAATTCCCGGGCGCCTCAACGACGGCGTTGCAGATCAAGCACTGGGGCAGCATTAACGCATCCAGCAATAGGCTGGGCATTCCCTTCAGCGAATTCAACAGAGCTTGCATCCCAGCACCCACCTCCGACGGCTTCAAGGGACCGCTTGAAAATGCCATAAGGAGGGCATGAACGACAGTATGCAGGTTTTTGACCGCGCATTGGTGCGCCGCCGCCGGGACCGGGCCGCAGAGACCTTGGCACACGCCGATTTCTTGTTTCAGGCCAGCGGTGAGCGCCTCTGCGACCGGCTGCTGGACGTTCTCCGCACTTTCCCAACGGCGCTAGACCTTGGGTGCCGAACGGGTGGGTTGACCCCCCTCGTCCGAGAAACAGGCAAAATTGAAACCCTCATACAATCCGATTGCGCATCGAGATTTGCCCACGCGGCAAGATCTAAAAATAATATGCCCACGCTTTGCGCAGATGAAGAATACCTTCCCATCGCAGACGGCGTGCTCGATCTCGTCCTCAGCAACCTATCGCTTCATTGGGTCAACGACCTGCCGGGGGCGCTTACGCAGATTCGCCGAAGTTTGAAACCGGATGGGCTGTTTCTGGCCACCCTGTTCGGCGGCGAAACTCTAAAAGAGCTACGCACCGCTCTAATGGAAAGCGAAAGCGAGACTACCGGCGGCGTATCGCCGCGCGTCTCTCCGTTTGTGGACGTGCGCGATGCGGGTAATTTGCTCTCGCGTGCTGGGTTTGCCCTCCCCGTGGTGGACGCTGAAAACATCGAAGTTACATACGAAAATGCGCTGAAGCTCATGTCCGACCTGCGCGCCATGGGTGAAACCAACGCGGTCTCCGAGCGCAGCCGCAAGCCCCTTCGGCAGGAAACGCTTTTGCGTGCGGCGGAGATTTATAAGGGCCGGTTCAGCAACGAACGAGGACGCATCGTAGCCACGTTCCAGATTGTCACATTGACCGCTTGGGCCCCCCACGCCTCACAACAGCAGCCGCTCAGGCCTGGAAGCGCGCAAGCAAATTTGGCCGACGCGCTGGAAACACAAGAGATCAAACTCGACGACAAAACGCCTTTCGCCAAAGATAATACCGATCAATGAAATTTCACGCACCGCTCATCGAAGGAACGCTTATTAAGCGCTACAAACGCTTTCTAACGGACGTCAAATTGAAATCCGGCGAAGTCGTCGTCGCGCACTGCGCCAATTCGGGATCGATGCTATCGGTCAATGAACCGGGCGCACGGGTTTGGCTGTCGCCGGCGCAAAATCCGGACCGCAAGCTCCGCTACACTTGGGAAATCATCGAAATCAACGGTCATCTGGTCGGTATTAATACCGGTTACCCTAACAAGATCGTCGCCGAAGCCATCGAAGCGGGCCAAATCAAAGAACTGAAGGGGTACGCCTCCCTGAAACGCGAACAGAAATACGGCAAGAATTCCCGCATCGACATTCTCCTGGAAAGCGAGAACAAGCCACCCTGCTACGTGGAGGTCAAAAACGTCACCATGCGACGTCATTTCGGGCCGAAAGATCCGGCGGAGTTCCCCGATGCGGTCACCGCCCGGGGGGCCAAACATTTGGTCGAATTGACGGACATGGTGAAAAAAGGCGCCCGGGCCGTCATGTTCTACATGGTCCAGCGCGGTGACTGTAAGTCCTTCACCATCGCCTCCGATATAGACCCCACATACGCAATAGAGCTGAAAAAGGCTCTAAAATCGGGGGTCGAGGCCATCTGCTACGGTTGTGACGTCAGCCCGAATGGGGTAACCATCACCAAGCCGTTGAGATTGATTTTACCAAATTGAGGCATATGTCTCAGATTGACCACAGATTGGCCAATTACAGTTAGTGATGATGAACCTCGCAATGCGTGAAGCCGCCCTAAAACGTCCGCCCGGTGTCGAAATTCATGGCCCCGAGGCGTTTGAAGCGATGCGCAAGTCCGGTCGCTTCACGGCCGAGATTCTGGATTTCATCACACCTTACGTGAAGCCGGGCGTGACCACTGGCGAGATCGACCGACTGTGCCATGAATATCACGAAACCCACGGCGCCATTCCCGGCCCGCTTAATTATCGCGGCTATCCGAAATCCGTCTGCACCTCCATCAACCATGTGGTCTGTCACGGCATTCCCGGCGACCGGGTATTGAAGGACGGCGATATCATCAACATCGATATCTCACCCATCGTCAAAGGCTGGTACGGCGATTCCAGCCGGATGTTCCTGGTCGGCGACGTGAAGATCAAAGCCCGCAAGCTGGTCGAGGTGACTTATGAGGCGATGATGCGCGGCATCAACGCCGTGAAGCCCGGCGCAACTTTGGGCGACGTTGGGCACGCTATTCAGAGCTATGCCGAAAGCCAGCGCTTTTCCGTTGTGCGCGATTTCTGCGGCCACGGCATCGGCCAGGTTTTTCATCAAGCACCCAACGTGATGCATTTTGGCGAACCCGGCGAAGGCATGATGCTGGAGCCCGGTATGATTTTCACCATAGAGCCCATGATCAATGCGGGCCGTCCCGAAACAAAGATTCTCGAAGACGGCTGGACGGCCGTGACCCGCGACAAGTCCCTGTCGGCGCAATTCGAGCACACCATTGGTGTCACCGAATCCGGCGTGGAAATATTCACCCTCTCGCCCAAGGGCTACACGTGCCCGCCCTACGGCGACGGCGAGTCCGACTGAGCGCATGCCGAAGCCCGGATTACGGGACGCTTCTGCTTCGGGCCTGCAGCCCGACGATACAACGCAATCCATAAACGCCAAGAAGGACAGCAGTGATAAGCCCGATCATCCGGGCCATCGCCAGCGTTTACGTGAACGCTTCCTCGCGTCCGGCGCGGACGCCCTGCCCGACTACGAACTGATTGAACTGATGTTGGCCGGAGCCCTGCCCCGGCGTGACACCAAACCCATCGCAAAAGACCTCTTGCGCCGCTTCGGGTCCTTCGCCGAGGTGATATCGGCCGAGCCAGATAAACTCAAACAGGTCAAAGGTCTGGGCGATGCCGGTGTGGTCGCGCTCAAAACGGCCCAAGCCGCTGCACAGCGCCTGCTTTTGGCCAAGGTCAAGGATATGCCGGTGATTTCGTCGTGGCAGGCGCTCATCGACTACTGCACGGCACAGATGGCGTACGGTGAAACTGAACAGTTTCGCGTGCTTTACCTTGACCGCAAAAACAAACTCATCGCCGACGAAACCCAGCAAAAGGGAACGGTGGATCACACACCGGTCTATCCGCGCGAAGTGGTCAAACGCGCATTGGACCTGAACGCCAACGCCCTCATCATGGTGCATAATCACCCCAGCGGCGATCCCACGCCGTCGCGCGCGGACATCGACATGACCCGCAAGGTCAAAGACGCCGCGCATGCGGTGGGATTAACGCTCCATGATCATCTGATCATCAGTCGCGGCGGGCACACCAGCTTCAAGAGCCAGGGGTTGCTCTAAACTTCAGCTGCTGTAGCGGCGATCGCGTCCACGGCGCGTTTCACATCACCGAGATGTGTGCGGAATGACATGATCGCGCAACGAAGGGTGAAGCGTTCGTCAATCTCCGCGCCGCTGAGAAACACCTCGCCGCCCTCCTGGAGTTTCTTGAGGAGGCGCGTATTCACCTCGTTCGCATCGCGTCCGGGCGGCACATAGCGAAACGCGACAATGGACAAATCCGGTGCCGGCCCGACTTCGAAATCGGATAGTGCCGCGACACGTTGATGAAAGTAACGCGCCAAGAGAATTTTCTCAGAGAGTGCCGCGCGAAATGCGCTCACTCCCGCCAATTGCAAAGATAACCAAAGTCGCAGTCCGCGAAAGTGGCGCGTCAGTTCGATCGACATATTGGACGGCGAAACTTCCTCATCCGTGCCGACGAAGTCCTGAATATAACTGGCGTCAGATGAAAACGGTTTGAGAAGGTGCGTACGGTCCCGCGCGATCACCGCGCCGGTGCCATAGGGAAGAAACAATGTCTTGTGCGGATCGAGCACCACCGTGTCCGCCAATTCGATTCCCGCCAGAGCCGTTGCACCTTCGGGACAAAGCGTAAAAAGCCCGCCGTAGGCGCCGTCTACATGAAACCACGCGCCGCACTCCCGGCAAGCGGCACCAATCTCCTGCAACGGGTCCACCGCACCGGTCGCCACTGTCCCGGCCGAGCCGACCACAAGCCAAGGCGTCAGTCCCGCGTCAACGTCGTCGGCCATCGCGGATCGCAACGCATCCACGCGCATGCGAAACGCATCGTCCGTGGGAATCACGCGGCGATTTACATCCGACAATCCGGCCACATGAAGCGCTTTAAACAAACAGTGGTGCACGTGGTTCGTAAAATAAATCGAGACTTTGTCCGCTTTTGCCCCCGCCACCCCGGCGGCATCGCGGGCGGCAACAACCGCCAACAGATTGGCGATGCTGCCCCCGGACGTCAGCGTGCCGTGAGCCGTATCCGGCAAACCAATGGCATTGGCCATCCATTTTATGACGGCGTTTTCGACGCGCACCGCACCCGGGCTGATAAAACTCAGTCCCGCATACTTGTTGCTGATGTCCGCCAGAAAATCCCCGAGCGCGGCATAGAACAAACCGCCGCCGGGCACATAGCCCATGAACCGCGGAGACGCCGGCGTAATCCCCGGCTGGTCCACCTGCGCGCCGATAAGCGCGAAAACGTCCTCGGCCGCCCGGCTGTTTTCCGGAAAGGCGGTGGAAAGCTCGCTCAGCCCTTCGTCCGGAGCGTTGTAGGTGGACGCGCCGCGCACGGAGTCCAAAAACCGGCCAGTATGCGCTTCCAGCAGTTTCATCAACTCGGCACGCGTTGAAGCGTCAGGCTCCAACGGCGCAGTCAGCTTTTCCAGCTCTCCGAGCCGCGTTTCTAAAGTCTCGTCGTTCACTTTGCGGAATAGCCGCCGTCGACAGGGATCGCCACGCCGGTCACGTAGGACGCATCGTCCGATGCCAGCCACAGCGCCGCATGCGCCATTTCTTCCGGCAGCCCCACCCGGCTCATGGGCACGCCCGCCAAGTAGCGCTTTTGCGACTCTTCGACGTTCCCGCCACGCGACATGAAATCGGGCAGCATGGGAGTGTCGGTTAGTCCGGGACACACGACATTCACGCGAATGCGGTCCGGGGCCAAGGTTTGGCAAAGCGATTTGGTGAGACCCACCACCGCGAACTTCGCGGCGGAATAAATTGGCATCAGCATCGACCCCACGAGCCCCGCCATGGATGCGGTAAACACGATGGACCCGCCGCCGCGTTTTCTCATGTGAGGCACCACTTCGCTGGCGGCGATCACGGACGTGCGCACGTTCAAATCGATGGTCTTTTGATATTCATCAATATCGAGGTTTTCGATCCCGGACGGTCCGGGACACCCCGCATGCGCCCACAGAATGTCTATGCCGCCCATCCAATCCGACGTTTCGGCAATAAAGCGTTTTGAATCTTCGACTTTCAAAAGGTCGGCACAAAAGCCTTTCGCCTTGCCACCGGCTGCATTCACTGCATTCACAACCTCGTCGAGGCGCTTCTGGTCGATATCCACCGCCGCGATGGTCGCACCTTCCCGGGCGAACAGCTCACAGCCCGCGCGCCCCATTCCCGACGCCGCAGCCGTAATGACCGCCAATTTTCCCTCTAAACGCATACGCCCCTCCCCTTTTGATTTCTTATCTGCACCATACTAGCCATGCCTGATACGCACGAAAAGCCGACCTGAGACCTCAGGCCGGCTTTTCTGCGCAACGAAGGGGGAGTTGGGGGTTATCCGTTGGGCGAACTTTCATCGCCCACGGCGGCGAGAACAAATGCGCCGGACCCGGTGAAAGCGGCAAGAAATTGGATGAGATTGCCGAGGATCGGAACAATACCAATGACGGAAAAGACGATCAGGCCCACCAGCATCCAGCCAAGACGCGGGCCAAGCGTCGGCACGTCCGTCTTTGAACTGATCAATTTGCGGATCCTCAGGCCGGCCCAGTATCCCGCCACGACGACACCAAGGCCGAACAAGACGGCGAACGCTGCCATAGCAAACAATCCAAGCGGAATGCCGATAATTGTCACAAGCAGCACCACTGCGGCAGTCGGCAGCATGATCGCCATTAGCACCCCGAGGCCGAAGCTTTGCAGAGGCTGCCCGCTCATGCGGCTGTTTGCCCGATCGAAGTGCGAGGAAAAGATCGCCATCATCACGGCGGCGAACAAGAATAACGCGGCGATAGTCGCAATCAGCGCTGTCGCGGCAATCGCGATAATGCTGCCGAGGCCAATGTCATCGAGAAAGTCGTGACGGTCGCCGCGCCATTCTTCCCGCACGATCTCGCCGTCCACGACGACATCTGGAGGCAATTTCAACTCTGATGGGCTGCGATAGGTCAAATTGCCGGCAATGACGGTGCCGGGCGCAATGTTGATGTCGGACGAATGGATCACGACGTTTCCGCCGACACTTCCAGCGAGGCGCACTTCTCCGCCGGCGCCGATAAAATCGCCGCCAATGCCGCCGTTAAACCACACCTGTCCGCCGGCCAGAATGACATCGCCGGTCACCTGCGTATTATCCTCCACCTCGACGTTGCCGCCGGCTGCGATGAGGTTCTTATTAATCACGCCGGAAAATTCGACGTTTCCGCCCGACAAAATTGCCCGATCGGTTGCCGCGTCGCGGATTGAGACGTCACCGCCGACAACCGTCATGGCGGAGTTCACCGGCGATCTGATGTCCACTTCACCGCCCGCGACAAAAAGCTCATCGGCAACGCCGCTGACCTCTACCTCGCCGCCCGCGTAAAAATGCAATCCGGATGAGGTTGAGAAATGCACCGTACGATCACGGTCAGTGTCCGTGTCCTGGTCGGCAGCCCAAACCGGCGAGACATTCAGGATGAAAACGGCGGCGATCGCGGCCAGCGCCGCATGCCCCATTCGTCCTTGGGCGTTCTCTAAAAATGTAAGAACCAGCAACGCCACTGAACCAGCCGTCGCAATCAACACCAGTCCAATTGAGAGTTCAAAAAAGCTAGGCATCGAATATCTCCCCGACTTACGCGCCAACCGATGTGTTTGCGCATCATCCTAAAAGCAATCCCCGTGCCAGATTTTGATCCGAATCAACCTATTGATTTAAAATGATTTATTTTTTGACGTCGTGACATGGAGACCCAAAATAGCTATAACATCGCGGTTTTCGTCAAATAGTGTGGGTTTCTCAAATCAGTCTGGCGGCGGCCCCGGGGCTGAAGGAGAATCTGGCCTATCGCATTGATCTTTATGCAATCTGAGGCCCCAACGCCCGGCCCAGGCCATTGTATTTGCCCCCCGGCCCTCCTATACATCCCTCAACGCCCGCCCATGAGGATCCCAAGCGCATGATTCCCCGCTACGCCCGGCCCGCGATGACCAAAATCTGGGAGCCGGAGAACAAATTCCGTATTTGGTTCGAGATCGAAGCCCACGCCTGCGATGCCCAGGTCAAACTGGGCGTGATCCCCGCAGAGGCCGCCAAAGCGGTTTGGGAAAAAGGAAAATGGGACATCGCCCGGATCGACGAGATCGAGGCGGAGACAAAACACGACGTCATCGCGTTCCTGACCAATCTCGCCGAACATGTCGGACCAGAGGCGCGGTTCGTGCACCAGGGTATGACGTCGTCCGATGTGCTCGATACCTGCCTTTCCGTCCAGCTGACCCAGGCCGCGGATATATTGCTTCAGGACATAGAAGACCTGTTGGCAGTCCTTAACCGCCGGGCGATGGAATTCAAGATGACCCCGGCCATGGGGCGCAGCCACGGCATTCATGCCGAACCGGTGACCATTGGTCTGAAATTTGCGAGCTTTTATGCCGAGTTCGTGCGCAACCGACGGCGGCTAAAAGCGGCACGCTACGATATCGCGACATGCAACATCTCGGGCGCGGTCGGGACTTTTGCGAACATTGATCCCTCGGTGGAGGAACACGTCGCGGAAAAGCTGGGGCTGCATGTTGAACCTGTATCCACACAAGTCATCCCGCGCGATCGCCACGCGAATTTCTTCGCCACGCTCGGCGTCATCGCCAGTTCAATAGAACGCGTGGCCACGGAAATTCGCCACTTGCAACGCACCGAAGTGCGCGAAGCCGAAGAGTTCTTCTCGGCAGGCCAAAAAGGCTCCTCGGCCATGCCGCATAAACGCAATCCGGTGCTGACGGAAAATCTGACGGGCCTTGCGCGCATGGTGCGCAGCTACGCCATTCCTGCCATGGAAAACGTGGCTCTTTGGCACGAACGCGATATCTCGCACTCCTCGGTCGAGCGCTACATCGGGCCGGATGCCACTATTACTCTGGACTTCGCCTTGGCGCGCCTGACCGGCGTTATCGACAAACTGCTCGTTTATCCGGAAAACGCCGAGAAAAACCTGAACATGATGGGCGGGCTCATCTTCTCCCAACGTGTTCTCCTCGCCCTCACCCAAGCGGGCGCAAGCCGCGAGGACGCCTATGCCATCGTCCAGCGTAACGCTATGAAGGTTTGGAACGAAGGCGGTCAATTGCTCGATCATTTACGACAGGACGGTGACGTCACGGGCCGATTGACCAAAGAACAACTAGAGTCGTTGTTCGATATGGGCTACCACACCAAACACGTGGACACGATCTTCAAACGGGTCTTTGAAGAATAGATTCAGCTAGTAGGGCGTGCCGTCTTTATGGGTGAATGCCCACTTGCCGTTTGAATCCAGAACGGCCTTGAAATCATCGTCCGGATAAAACACATCGTCGCCCGGGCTGCGATCGCCGATCTCAAGATAAACCACGTCTTCTTCTGTTTTATTGAAGAGACGGTGCGCGTTTCCGGAGCCCACCTTAAATCCCGCGCACATGCCCGGCTTTAAAAGGGTCTCGCCGCTGTTGGATTCAAGGGTCGGCGTGCCCGCAACGATATAAATGAACTCATCTTGCTTCAAATGGGCATGCCGCAATGCGGAGATCGCACCCGGCACCATGCGGGGCAGGTTTACACCGAAATTGGTCAGCCCGAAGAATTCGCCGAGTTGCCGTTTTATTCGGCCCTTCGTCATCGTGAAAAAGGGCTCGGGGTAAAATGAATGCACGGCTCGCGCCGGAACGTCAGCCGCCAGGATCGCCTCAACGGGTTTTTCGTCTTTACCCATACGATCCTTCACACACTCGAATTATTTTTTGGCTTCTTCGGCAATCTGACGAGCGGCTTCGTCATGGCAATCATGCAAAGCCTGGCGCAGCTCCTGGTCGGAAACCTCAACCTGCTTCGCCGCAAGGTCCGCCTTCACCTTATCCAGCATGTCTTCATCACCCGGCTTTTCGAAGTTTGAGTCGACCACTTCACCGGCATAGCTGTCCACTTGAGGACCGGTGATACCCAATTTCCCGGCGACCCATTTACCGAAAAGCTTATCGCGCCGTGACTGGGCCCGAAACGCCTGCTCCTGATCGAGCTGGTATTTGCGTTCGAATGCTTTTTCGCGGTCCTGGAAGGCGTCGTTCATTATGATCTCCGGATGGCAACGTTCGAAAAGCGCGGCGGAACCGCGGGCGAAGCCCTGATATAAAGACGCGGACAGCGCGGCGCAACTGGCGTTGAAACGTCTTTCACATTAGGTTCCAAGACCTTCACGAACAACCGGAATTCCCAGAAATCCAACCATGTGCACTGTCGTCATCCTTCGCCGTCCGGACCATTCTTGGCCTGTCATCATCGGCGCGAATCGCGATGAAATGATCGACCGGCCTTGGCGGCCGCCCGCGCGACACTGGCCGGACCGCGGGGACGTTGTTGCGGGAATGGACGAGCTGGCCGGCGGCACATGGATGGGTCTCAACGACACTGGCCTCGTTGCCTGTATTTTGAACCGGCACGGCTCGCTCGGCCCGACGCCCGGAAAACGCAGCCGCGGCGAACTTGTACTCGAAGCTTTGGATCATACCGAGGCGTCCGATGCCGCTGACGCGCTTTCAGATCTCAATGGAACAGCATACCGCCCGTTCAATATGGTCATCACGGACAACAAAGACGCCTATTGGATATCGCTGACGGCGGAAGCCGAAAAATCGAACGGCGTTGTCCGTGTGCAACCTATTCCAGATGGACTGTCTGTATTTACCGCATACGATCGCAACGATACATCGGACCGCCGCATCGCGACCTACCTGCCGCGCTTCGAGGCTGCGCCGCCGCCCAATCCCGACAACGACGACTGGTCATCCTGGAAACAACTCCTCGGCGCCACGGAAACCCAAGGCGAGCGCTACAATGCCATGAGTTTCAGGATGGAGACGGGATTCGGCACCTCATCCTCATCTCTCCTGGCGTTGCCTTCGGTCGATGCGGCTTTTGGCCCGAGTGGCAAGTCGCCGGTTTGGCTATTTGCCGCCGGCGCGCCCGAATCCGCACCATTCGTGCCTGTGGATATCTAGCGGACGGTGAAAATCCTCGTCTAGTGAGGCGGAATTCAGCCGTTTTATCCGTGCGCCGAGAGCGCGTTGTGGCCACACCATGCACCTGCTATATGACCCTCCCGACGGTCAATGCGGCCTCGGTTTTTGTTCTTTTTTTCAGGTGAGAGGCGCATGGCCCGCCGCAAGCAAATCTACGAAGGCAAAGCCAAAGTCATTTTCGAGGGCCCCGAGCCCGGAACGCTCGTCCAATATTTCAAGGACGATGCTACTGCCTTCAATAATCAGAAAAAGGGCACCATCACCGGCAAGGGTGTGCTCAACAACCGCATCTCCGAATATCTTATGATGAAACTGGAGGAGATCGGCATTCCCACGCACTTCGTGCGCCGCTTGAATATGCGCGAACAGTTGGTGAAAGAAGTCGAAATCATCCCGGTGGAAGTCGTGGTGCGCAATATCGCCGCCGGCTCTATCTCTGATCGCTTTGCCATTCCGGAAGGCACGCGTCTGCCCCGCTCCATCGTCGAGTACTATTACAAGAACGATCAGTTGGGCGATCCGCTCATCTCGGAAGAACACATCACCGGCTTTGGTTGGGCCGCCATCCACGAAGTGGATGAGATGCTGAATATGGCCCTGCGCATCAATGATTACATGTCGGGCTTGTTCTTGGGCATCGGCATCAAGCTGGTGGACTTCAAAGTCGAGTTCGGGCGCCTGTTCCATGAGAACGGCGACATCCAAGTCGTGCTGGCCGACGAACTGTCGCCGGACAACTGCCGTCTGTGGGACGCGCAAACAAACGAAAAGATGGACAAGGACCGCTTCCGCCGCGATCTCGGCGGCGTCGAGGAGGCCTATCAAGAGGTCGCGCGTCGGCTCGGCATTCTGCCGGAAAGCGGCCCGGCCGATCAGCAGGGACCGTCCACCCTGCAATAGCGTAGGCCCCCGGTTAAAATCCGGGGGTTCGAGTTTTGGAGCCGAGAGTCAGGAGCGCAGGTTGAAGGCGAAGGTACACATCACTTTGAAGAACGGCGTGCTCGATCCGCAGGGCAAAGCCATCGAACATTCACTGCACAGTTTGGGATTTGACGACGTTGCCGACGTGCGCCAAGGCAAATACATCGAGCTCGATGTGCCCGGCAACGACAAAGCTGCCGCAAAGTCGAAAGTGGAAGAGATGTGCCGCTCCCTGCTCGCCAACACCGTCATCGAAAATTACAGCGTCGAGATATTAGATTAGGCCATGAAGGCTGCCGTTATCGTTTTTCCGGGGTCCAACTGCGACCGCGACATTGCCGTCGCCCTCGAACACAGCATGGGCAAAGCACCCCTTATGGTCTGGCACCGCGACACCGAGGTGCCGGATGTGGATCTCATCGCCGTGCCCGGCGGGTTCTCCTACGGCGATTACTTGCGCTGCGGGGCCATGGCCGCGCACTCGCCCATCATGCAGGACGTCAAACGCAAGGCCGAAAAGGGCGTGCGGGTGCTGGGCATCTGCAACGGCTTTCAGATTCTCACAGAGAGCGGACTATTGCCGGGCGTTCTCATGCGCAACCGCGATCTGAGGTTCATCTGCCGCGACGTGCATTTGAAGGTCGAAGACACCTCCAGCGCGTTTACGAAGAAATACAAGGCCGGAGATGTAATCCGCATTCCCGTCGCCCACCATGAAGGCAACTACTTCGCCGATTACACAACATTGAAGGCGCTTGAAGACGAAGGCCGCGTGGCCTTGCGGTATTGCGACGAGGCCGGCGCGGTGAACGAAGCCGCCAACGTCAACGGCTCGCAGCACAATATCGCGGGCATCTACAACGCATCGAAAACAGTGCTCGGCATGATGCCGCACCCCGAACGCCTCGCCGACGTACATCTTGGCGGCACCGACGGGCGGGCCATGTTCGACAGCTTGGTGGAGGCTCTGGCATGAGCCAAACCGCCGCCATCACACCCGAAGACATCAAAACGCATGGATTGTCGGACGACGAATACAAACTCATCCTCGAGATCATGGGCCGTGAACCCAATCTCGTCGAACTCGGCATCTTCTCCGTCATGTGGTCCGAACACTGCTCCTACAAATCCTCGAAGAAGTGGCTAAAGACCCTGCCCACAACGGCGCCGTGGGTGATCTGCGGCCCCGGCGAGAACGCGGGCATCATCGACGTCGGCGAAGGCCTGGCCGCCATCTTCAAGATGGAAAGCCACAATCACCCGTCCTTCATCGAGCCTTATCAGGGTGCGGCGACAGGGGTCGGCGGCATCCTGCGCGACGTATTCACCATGGGCGCGCGCCCCATCGCCAATATGAACGCGCTGCGCTTCGGCGAACCGTCCCATCCAAAAACCCGCCACTTGGTTTCCGGCGTGGTCTCGGGCATCGGCGGGTACGGCAATTGTGTCGGCGTGCCCACCGTCGGCGGCGAGGTTAATTTCCATCCCAGCTACAACGGCAACATCCTGGTCAATGCCATGACCGTGGGCGTCGCGGATCAGAACAAGATTTTCTACTCGGCCGCCGCTGGTGTCGGAAATCCCGTTGTCTATGTCGGCTCCAAGACGGGACGCGACGGCATTCACGGCGCGACCATGGCCTCGGCGGAATTCGGCGAGGACGCCGACGAGAAGCGCCCCACGGTGCAGGTGGGCGACCCCTTCACAGAGAAACTCCTGATCGAAGCCTGCATGGAACTGATGGCCACCGACGCCATCGTTGCCATTCAGGACATGGGCGCGGCGGGCCTGACCAGTTCCTCGTTCGAAATGGCCTCCAAGGGCGGCATGGGCGTTGAACTCAACATAGACAAGGTGCCGACCCGCGAGGAAGGCATGACGCCCTACGAGATGATGCTGTCCGAGAGCCAGGAACGCATGCTTATGATCCTGCAACCCGGCAAGGAAGACATTGCCCGCAAGATCTTCGAGAAGTGGGAACTGGACTTCGCCATCATCGGCACGCTGACAGACTCTGGACGCATGGTCCTGAAGATGCACGGCGAAACCGTCGCCGATCTTCCCATCGACCCGCTTGCCCAGGCCTCGCCCGAATACGACCGGCCGTGGGTGCCCTCAAAAAAACTGCCTGTTCTCTCGGCAAGTGATGTCAAAGAGGTTGCCTGGACCGAAGCGCTCACCACGCTCATGGGCTGCCCGGATTTAGCAAGCAGGCGCTGGGTGTGGGAACAGTACGACCACATGGTCATGGCCGACACGACACAGCGCCCGGGCGGCGATGCCGCGGTCGTGCGCCTGCACAACTCCAACCGCGCGCTCGCCATCTCCACTGATTGCACGCCGCGTTATGTGAAGGCCGATCCCTTCGAAGGCGGCAAGCAGGCCGTTGCCGAAACCTGGCGCAACATCACCGCCGTCGGCGCGAAGCCACTCGCCATCACCGACAACCTCAACTTCGGCAATCCGGAAAAGCCCGAGATCATGGGCCAGATCGTCGAGGCCATCAAAGGCATCGGCGAAGCCTGCACGGCGTTCGACTATCCGGTCATCTCCGGCAACGTTTCGCTCTACAACGAAACCGCTGGCAAAGCGATCTTGCCCACACCTGCGATTGGTGGTGTCGGCCTGCTCGACAATCTCGCTTACATGGCCACGCTGGCGTTCAAGAATGAAGGCGATGCCATTCTCATCATCGGCGAAGACGAAAACGCCGAAGGCTGGCTCGGCCAGTCGCTTTACCTGCGCGAAGTCTGCGGCCTTGAAGAAGGCGCGCCGCCGCCGGTCGATCTCGCCCATGAACGCAGAACCGGCGACTTCGTTCGCGGGCTGATCACCGCAGGCCGCGTCACGGCTTGCCACGACATCTCTGACGGCGGGCTCATGGTCGCACTTGCCGAGATGGCACTCGCCGGAAAACTCGGCTGCGAACTGAACGGCACCGCCGCGCACGACCGCCTCTTCGGCGAAGACCAGGGCCGCTATGTCGTCACCGCCAAATCCGCCAATGCCGACGCCCTGCTCAACGAAGCGGCGAAAGTCGGCGTACCCGCCCGCAAGATCGGCACCACCGGCAGCAAAGCCATCACCCTCGGCGGCGAAACAGTAGATTTGTCAAAGCTGCGCGCCTTGAATGAGGGCTGGTTCCCGGCCTATATGAGCGGCAAGTCTTAAGCGGCACGGAAAGGAATTCACCATGGCCATGGACGCCTCAGAAATCGAAGCCCTGATCAAGGAAGCCTTTCCCGACGCCCAGGTGTCCATCGAGGACCTGCGCGGTGACGGCGACCACTACGCCGCCGTCGTGGTCTCCAAGGCGTTCGACGGCAAGAGCCGGGTGCAGCAGCACCAGATGGTCTATGCCGCCCTCAAGGGCAAAATGGGCGGCGAATTGCATGCCCTGGCCCTGCAAACCAGCGCGCCGGCCTAGATAAACGACCCATATTGCGGCCTCGCGGGCCTTGTACTCCGGCGCAGGCCGCCTATATTGCCACCATCCAAACAGACCGCGCGGTCTAAACGGCCGCCCGGCAGATTACGAGGGCTTCCATGAGCGATAATCCGGCGATCGAACAGATCAAGAAAGACGTCAGCGAGAACGATGTGGTGCTGTTCATGAAGGGCACGCCGACGTTCCCCCAGTGCGGCTTTTCCGCCGCCGTCGTGCAGGTACTCGGCCACCTCGGCGTGCAGTACAAAGGCGTGAACGTGCTTGAAGACGACGGCATCCGGCAAGGCATCAAGGAATTCACCAACTGGCCGACCATCCCCCAGCTTTATGTGAAGGGTGAATTCGTCGGCGGCTGCG
>CAYYXR010000046.1:0-18492 GCA_964475755.1 uncultured Rhodobacterales bacterium | reverse complement strand
AAAAACGAATGATGCACTAACATTCAAACCGGACCAGTCAGTGGGGGCAGGTCAGACAGGCGAAATCTTCTTTGACGCTCCGTATGACCTTAAGCCGACCACTTAATGAACGCGCATGGGACGCCGGGTTACCTGACCGCACGTTCGGCATTGTTTGACACTCATTCGGCAATTGAAAAGGACGGATTTTGATGATTTTCTTTCTAGACCGTCGGGCACCGGCCTTGGAGATTGATTGATGAGCGGCAGTAAGCTGACCCGGTCTTTTTTCAGTAAATTATTTCTGATGTCGCTCGTCGTCGGGTGGACGTTTTCGCAACCTGCCTGGTCGCAACAAGACACCGATCTGAAGGCGGAAGCCGAGCGACGACTGGAACAACAACGAACATTGAACGATGCCTTGGAAAAGCGCATTCGGGAGTTGGAAGCCCAACTCGACGGTGATGTCTGCTCGGCACTGGATACCACCGGCGTGGACGGCTGCATCGTTCCCTCGACACTCATCGATTTCACCCAACCCTTGGGTTCGGAGAGGTCATCCGCAGAGCCGCCCCTGAACACGCAGACGGAAACGGCGGCAGGAAACACCGAGAGCCTCGGCCCACCGCGCCGCGCAAGCTCTTTGCAATTATTGGAGATACTTGAGTCCGGCTCCGGATTCATCCTGACGGTCACCGGAAGCAGCGGATCCGGTTTCTTTATCGCGCCCGGCTTGATGCTGACGAACAACCACGTGGTTAAAGGGATCGGCGCCGACGCAAAGGGCGCGATTTTCGTCACAAGCCGTCATCTCGGCCAAGTTTACGAAGCGCGGATCGTCGCAAGTGCCGAAGGCAAAGAAATGGGCGGTGCGGATTTCGCTCTGCTGAAACTGATGGGGCAACCGCAGAAATACTCGGTCCTAAAACTATCCGCCAAATACAATAAGCTGGATGAAGTGCTGGCCGCAGGCTACCCGGGTATCGTCGTCGCCAATGACAGAGCGCTCAAAGACCTTCTCAAAGGCAACGAAAGCGCCGCCCCGGACTTGGTCGTCAACCAAGGTCACATCAGCGCACTACAGCAAGCCGAAGACAACGGAACGGTTGTGGTCCACACGGCGGATATTGCCAGCGGCAACAGCGGCGGCCCGTTGATTGATGCATGCGGGCGTGTGATCGGCATAAACACTTTCATCACAGCCAATCAGGAAAGCGCCAGCCGCGCCGGCTTTGCGCTGGGCAGCGACAAAATTCTCGCCTTTTTGAATGCCGCCGGTTTATCCGTACAGAAGTCGACCGAGAGTTGCCCGGCCGGATAATCCGCTACTCGATAAGTGCGAGCAGAGCTTCTTCAAGCTGTTGTTTGCGACGTCTAAGTTGCTGTACTTTCGTCAGCTTTTTTTGTTCGTCCAATGTGAGCTGCTGTGCTTCGAGTTCGTTTCCGATATCGCTAAGCTCCGCTTCGATTCGATCCACCTCCGCCTGATTGACTTTGGCCCCCGCACGGGCGACATCGATTTTTTTATCCAGCTCCGTCAGTTCTCGAGATAAAGCGGCGATTTGCGCTTCGGCTTCCTGAATATCCGCCGTCATCGCCGCGTTTTGTTGTTCGACGCGCTCCGCCTCGCGTTGGAGGGCGACTTGCTGATCCTGCGCGTCCTCCAATTTTGCCTTCCGCTCATCGACGCCGGCTTGATAGTTACCGGATGCGAGGCCGCCGACACCACCGAAGAAGCCGCCTTTCGTCGGATCCGTCGTTTGGCATGCGCTCGCAAATAGTAAAACGGCCATGGAAAGCGACAAGCGTTTGGCCGTATCGGCGATCATCGAAGGTTTATTTCTCATCGATCAGGACAACTTATGAACTTCAATAACTTGGTTCAAACTATCCAACTGCGTTTCCAGTTGAGATATTTGATTGGATAGCTCACGTATTTCAGCATCCATTTCAGAAGTGTCGGCGGCAGTATCCTTGCTCATCTGGTTCGATGCCAGCTGGTACTGCTCTTCGTTCTCCCGCAGTTGTTCAAGCGCATCTGCAACAGCGTCGCGGTTTGTTTCCACTTTGGCCAAAAGCGCACGTTTGTCGGATTTCTTTTTCTGACCCGAGGCAATTTGTCTTTCCATCTCCTCAAGCTCGGCCTTGTTTTTCGCGATGACCGAACGCGTGTTGGAGATGAAAGCCGTCAAACGCTGGTTGTCCGCATCGACGTCGTTAATCATGCCGTCGAGCCGCGCTTGCTCGTTTGCATACGCCTGTTTCCGTTGCGCGACGTAGTAGCCACCGGCCGCACCCAAAGCGCCACCGGCCATCACACCGACGGCCGCGCCTTTCGCCCGATTGTTCCGGTTCAGAAGAGCGCCCAAAACTCCGCCGATGACGGCCCCGGCGATTGCCGCTTGTGACACCGTCACATTGAAATCGTCGGCCTGCGCACGAAGACGTTCCTCTTCCGGCGTCAAGGGTTGCGACGAACTGCCGGACGGCGTGGTCACGCATCCCGCGAGCATCGCGACAACCAAAAAAGATGCGACAATCGATTTCATTTTCTCGAAGCGGGGGGCGGAGGTGATCATCGGATCCCTATTTTTCAACACTAAATTTGTTCATCAAGGTATCGAAATCGATCACATTCGATTTTTGATACCCTCTAATTTCTTCATAGAAATGGTCGACGAACGAGACCATATCATCGAATTTTCGTTCTTTCAATTCGACATTTAGCGCGCTTTTTTGCGAGGAAATCGCGCCGATATCGAAGGTCGCCCCCGTTGAGACGATCAAGTCGGCGTATAGCCTTACGTTGCCTTCATGAGCCGATTTTCGCTCTTCTTGCGCGCTCAAAATGCGTTTCAGCCGACCCGCACTCGTACCGGTTTTTTTTATGGTTTCAATGGCTTTTTCGAAACGCGCGATGACGTTCGCGTCACCGGCCAGCGATTGCTCGTAGAGCCCTCCTTGGCGAAGAAGACTGTTGATCGCGGCGCGGCGCTGCCGCTCCAAGGTATCGATCAATGTGCTGACCCTGAGCGACAAGTCGTTCAATCGGTCGCGTATTTCATCCGACTGAACCGCCTTACTTAAGGTATCCAGTTCGGCCAGCGGATTGTCGCTCTGTTCACCGAGGTTGGTTTCAACCTCTTTGGGTGCGGCTTCTTCTGTTTGTTCGGACAAATCCGAGAGCAAGGAATTCCACTCTTTGCGAAAGGACAACAGCCGTTCGCGCGACGTGATGACAGGCGCGCCGATCGCCAAGCGCACCCCTACCGTCGGCACTCGCTTTTCGCCTTCGGCGTCGAAATGAGGAATTTCTTGGCGATAAGATGTACGCAGCGCACTTTTATCGGTCAAATAACCGGCGCCTCTGACCTGATAACCGCCGGCTTGACCGTGCAATCGTTGGAATTGAGTGAGCCGGTAACTATCGAAAACAATTTCTTCCGCGTTGCCGATGACGTCATGAAGGCCGAGCGGGTTCGGCTTTTTAAGTCCGGTCGGCCGCGGCTTGCCGTTTGCGGACGATGTGCTCGAGTACCAAATATAGGCGTCCACTTTTTCGTCCATCGGGAAAAGGCGACCGACAAACTCCGACGGCGACACCATCAATCCGCCGCGGGCCGAATATTCCCACTCCGCCTCCGTCGGCAGTCGTACATAACCGATTTGACCATCCTCGCGGGGCAATCGGTCGGGGTGTTTTTCAACCAACCACTGTGAGTACAGACGAGAAATCGAGACGGCGTCATGCCAGTTTAACCCGAGCGCCGGAATACGCCCTTTTACGCTCGGCTTCTTGGGGCAATCACCCCGAATGGCAGATGCTTGATCCGCGGTGAGTTCATATTTTGCGATATAGAAATAACGGCGGGCTTGGTCTCCGGCATCACCGAAAGATCCGCTTAAATACGCTGTCCGCGTGCCCTCGGTAAAAGCGTTATCGGGGTCCGATGAACCGAGAGGGAAGCTCTGATCGCGCATCAAAGATTCGGATGCCAAAGCGACCGGAACGAAGGTCATCGCGCCGCCGCACGGTGTCGGCAAGACGAAATCGGAATCAGCGGGTTTGGGATTATAGAATTTTTCGTCCCACTCGACGGCATCCGCCGTTGCGGAGGTCGGGACGAACGTGAGCAGCGCCAGCGCCGCCATGCCCCCGGCCAAGGCGCGATGAAGTGCACGACTGCTTAATTTCAAGATACGATCCCCGGCACTTGCGATTCTTATCATCCAATTTACCTTTCGCGTAGGCTATTGGCGACACCGACATCAAATATACGCGACGTCGCCCACATCGCCGCCGTTACGCAGAAAACAAAGACCATCATCGCCATGGCGGCGATATGGGACGGCAGCAATTGGCATATGTCCGCACCCGGAATACCGACCACGGTGCCGAACAGGTGTTCGATAAAGAGCGCCGCAAGCAGATAACCGCTCATGGAAATCACGACGCCCAGAATGCCCAGAACGATTGATTGAATGGTCGGAATAGCCATCAACGAAATTTTGCTGAAGCCGATCAGCATCAGTGTACCGAGAGCCGTTCGCTTGCGCTCGACATTCGACCAAAGCGCCGCGGCCAACGAGAAAAAGAAACCGCCGCCGGCCATGCCGGCGATAATCCAAAAGCCGAGAGTGAGGCTTCGGTCCAGCCCCAACAATCCCGCGACGTCGGACGCTCTACTCGCGACCGGAATGCCCTCCACATCCTCGAGATGAGAAGCCAAAGCGGGAACGCTCAATAAATCCTTTGCATACAAACGAGCACTTGCATAAGTCGTACGCGGTGCTTCTCTCGCCTTACCCGGCCATCCGAGACGATCGACGGCAAAGCCATCCCTATAATCTTCTACCGCACTCAGAAGCCCCAGCGGCGTGAACACCGCCGGTCGACCATAACTTGACGCGCCAAGAACACCCGCGACTTGGAGTTCGATGTCCGCACGCTCACGGCGCCCGTCCGCCGTGCGGGTCACGAAGCCGGTGACGGCATCCCCCGCCACCACGCCGAGATCGGCGGCAAGCGCCGCCGATAAAACAACGAGATCCAACTCGCTCAGTCCCGGCATTTTCGCCAACAAAGGATCCCCGGGCCCGGTCGGGATCAATTCGGCAAGTTCGGCGCGCCCGACTCGCGTCCCACCGAGATTTTGTAAATTGATGGTCGCCGCGATAGAGCGCGTCTTCGGCACGACAAATTTGACGCCGGGGTTTTTCGATATCTCCTGAAACCACTCCAAGTCGAGTTGGTGATTGCCGCGAAGTACGATTTCGAGGGTTTTAGGATCGTCGAGCATATCGCGACGGAGCGTATCCATAATCCCGAACTTGAGGCTGAACAAAACCATGATTGGGGTAAGGACGGCGGAAAAGCCCAAAATAACGCAAAGCACGTTCCGCCAATCAATCGCAAGGTCGCGAACGGCGACACGAAACGCGAGCAAAAAGACGCGGCGGCGACGGGGTCTTAAGTGTGCGTCCATCGATGGGGTGGCGTGGATGTTCAATGGAACGCTTATCCTTTGATTGTCGTGACGGACCCGGTCTCGCCGGCGCGGGTCTCAAGCGTCAAAGGTTCAAGCTGCATCGCCGAGACAATTGATTGATCATGCGTCGCCACAAGCAGAGCGACTTTGTAGCGTTGTACGACGGTGAGCAGCAATTCCGCCAATTGGGTCGCATTCGACGCATCGATCGACGCCGTCGGTTCGTCGGCAATGAGAATGTGCGGCCGATGAAATAACGCCCGCGCGATGCTGACCCGTTGCCTTTCACCAACCGACAAACTTGTCGGGCGCTTATCCAAACAAGATTCGATACCCAGTGTCGCGGCAAGTTCGTCGATGTCGTGACTTTCTTCGACGGAGAACAATTCCGCCGGCAATCGGATATTCTCCCGTGCCGTCATGAAGGGCAAAAGGCCGCCCTGTTGCAGCACGTACCCCATATAACGCCCACGTACAAAGGCCAGGTCCTCGGATTTTCTTGCCAGCAATGCGGCGATATCGAGTTGCCCGTCCGGCGTGTGCAGTAAAAACGACCCCACTTTGTCCGGGTACAATGAGAATGACAGGAGATCGAGGAGCGTGCTTTTACCGCATCCGGAACTTCCCAGTACGGCACGCGGCCGTTCCGGGTCTAGCGCCAGCGCCTCAACGATAAGATCGAAGGTCCAGTTCGATTGCGCACGCCGGAACTTCAACTCCCGAAGTTCTAAGCTAGAAGCAGCGCCCATCAGGGAAGCGAGTCGAGCGGCACCGGATATACGGCTTCACCGGCGGGCGCCGCCGGGTTGAGCAAAACCCAATTCTCGGTGTTGTCATGATATCGGCGATAAAGCGCGATTTTTGAACTAATCGTGTCGATGAACTGTTGCTGTTGGCCGATGCTCCACGACGTCCAAATGTCTTGGCTGATATTCATGACCTGACTGCGGTAAGGCAGCCCATCCAGATATTCCCCGATCAACCCGAGGTCGGTAATATTCTCGGCGCCGCTGATTTTGTCCGGCGATCGACCCATCGCAGCAGCCGCTGCGCGCAACGATGAGAAGAAGTCATCCGGCGCAATTTGGCCGGTTTCGCTCGCCTCCAAAACGCGCTGCATCGTCTCTTGCAGATCGCTGAGTTGGTTTTTAGTCAACAGAACCCGAACATCGACCACGGATCTGTCGGGGTTTCTGAACGAGCGATCCGTGAGCCATGCCGAAAACATGCTCGGCGCCTTATCGCCCTCGCGTTCACCGACGTAGGTCAGCCGGATCGCAAGCCCGACGAGGGCGGTTTGATATTTCAATTCTTTCTCGAGACGCTCTTTTACGCCCTCGGCCTTTTCGAGCTCTTTACGTGCCTGTTCAATTTCAGCTTCTTGATCCGCCCGGCCCTTTCCGTCACGGAACGCGCGAATATGCTCGGTAATCTGCCGCGCCAGATCATGCACAATCTCGCCGAACACTTTCGGATCGCCGGATGGAATTGCATAGTAGAGCGACCGCCCCGAACCATCCCCCATCGTCGCCAAGCTGGTGTACTGGGATGCCGCGCTCTGGTGGTTGGCCTTTCCTTCCGGAGTCTGCAGATGCAGCACATACAAGTATGCGTTCCGGCTAAGCGCTAGTTGACGCATTTGTTCGGTCGACATGCCCGTTCCGGACAACGGATCACTACCCTCCCTGGCACCGGCATCGGTGACCAAAATCACGAACCGGCCCGCATAGCCGGCCCAATCGATCGATGTCAGGGCATGCTCGACACCGGCATACGCATCCTCGACGAATCCTTTGCTGGAAGCACTGGCGGGCGCAAGATCGCGAACTTGGTTCAAGAAGGTATCGCCGTCCGAAACGGTGTTGGGATCGGCAAATTTCTTCGATGCGTACTCCAACCCCGGCACGGCATCCGTGCTGTCTCGATAGGCCACCAAACCGAAACGAACATGTTCCGACAGGTCATTCGACTGGATGAGCTTAAACGTATCTTTCGCGACGGCGCGCACTTGTTCGATATAGGGCCCCATCGACGATGTGGCATCGACGACGAAAGTGATCGCTGAGCGAAGGTCCGGCGGCGTCTCTTGTTCCGCTAACTTAGGGGCTGCCGGCGGTTCCTCGGAACTCGGCATCATCGCTTCGTCGGAGACGGAACTCACCTTCAACAGCGTGGTCGGGAAGCCGCTATCGAGATAAATTTCTTCCGCCTCCAATATCGGCAAAAGATAAAACTGTTTTTGAATATCGATGTGGTTCTCGGGCTCTACCGAGATAACGGGCGAGTCTTCCGGGAGATTTCCTCGCCGAATTTTCTCGCGAAAGCTCTCGGCCTGCACAAGCAAGTCGCTTGCTCCCAGAAGCGCTTCCAATTCCTCTCTGTTTTTGAAGAACAAGGTTCGTTCGCGACCGGCCGGGTTGGTAAAGGCGAGGGTCATTGATTGCCGCCATTCTGCCGTCTGGTCTATCGGGACCCATCCGGCGATGGTGCCCGATCGATCCGGTCCGACCTCCAACCACGTCGTTTGCCGGATCACCTTTTCGGCGTATACGAAATTCACGGAAAAAGGCACCGACGGCGTGGTGCCCGCCGCGCCCGCCGAGGCGGAAATTTGTGCACCCGGCCGCATCAGCACCTTCCGCGCCAGGGTCTTCTTGCCTTCCATCAAAAGCGGCTCACGCGCCGCAGGTTGGGCCTCGCTCGCCGGCAGGCCTGCCGGCGGCAGTAACAACGCCAATGCCGTCACGGCGCCGGGAATAAACTCTCGAATTCTCATTTCAACTTATCCAAATACGTCTTCGCTTCGTCGTCGCCGGATGCAACCGCACGCTTGAGCAAAGCGCGGCCACCTTCGACATCGGGTTCACCGCCATGCAGCCCTTCGATCATCAAGATGCCGAGTTGGCGCTGCGCAACGGCATCCCCTTGGTCTCCGGCAGATCGGTAGTGGCGCGCGGCAATCTCGCCGTTCGCCGACGGCAGCGGACTCGTCGCCGCGCTGAATAATTTCGGATCGTACATTTCGCCGAGCATCCGTTGTGCTTCGGCGGCACCGCTCGATGCCGCCTGTTTCAGCAGCAAGAATGCGAGATCAGGTTTGCCGGCTTCGATCAGTTTGTGCGCCTGTTCCAGGCTGGTCTCCGCGGCAGGTTGATCTTGCAAATACTCTCGAACCTGCTCGTCGCTCCAATATGCCGACTTCGCGGGTTCAGCCGAGTCGAAGAGGCCGCTCGAAAAAGCGAAGTATCCGCCGGCGGCCAGAAGCACCGCGCCTATTGCGCCAAAAATGATCGATTTCGGCAGCCCTCCGGACGTCGGGCCCGGTTTCGGAGCAGGCGCTTCCACCTGCGCCTGCCCGCCCTCGGAATCCGGTGCGCTCGCTTGTTCGGTGCTTGCGTCCGCCGACGTATCTCGGGTGGGTGCCGAAACAACGGTTGTATTGTTTTCCGCTACCGCGCGCCTGCGGTATCTGCCTGAGACACGACCTGTTTGCTGCGTGATCGCCGGCCATCCGATTTGGCCGGTGGCCACGAACGGCTCGGTAAACTCGAAGATGATTCCTGTATTCGGCGCTATCCGTGCCGTCTGCTCCGGCGTCATTATGACGCTGACCTGTCCGTCGGCGCGATCCACGACGGGCAAGTCATGGAAATGATTACTCGGCTGCCATCCGTCGGGGCCGAGGACCGGATCGTCTCGATCGGTTTTCTTGATAAGGGTTTTGACATAATCCTGAGCGACCTCGCCGATGCCGACGATCGTCACCAACGCATGTCCGGCAGCGTGATTTTGGCTCTCGGATACAGTGATTTTAACCTTCACTGCTGGCCCCCTCTTCGACTGATCGACGACCGACGCCGGTCAAGATGTCGCCCAAACGATCGTTATCGCGTTCATTGAGGATCCCGCCCCCCTTCACATCAGCATTCGCCACAGCCATCGCCATATATGCGATAATCCAATGCTTTTCGAATGTTTTTCTTTCGTCGTCGTAGCTGGGTGGGGTCGGCGACAAGGCCGGGTTTTTGACGTCGATCGGCTGCGGATCATCGAAAACGGGTATTTCCGGTGAACTGTGGGGAATCACCGGTCGAGCGCCACGCGGCTGATCCGAATATCCGAGCCACGTCACATAATCAGCAATTTGACGACGAGTGATCGACACGACACGCCTTCCGACATCGTGCCAGTTTGTACCGACACCCTCGGTCTCTTCCGCGACATGATTGGCGATTTTATCCCTCAGCCGGCTCCGCTCCGCACCTTTAGAGATGTTCGTCACCAAATTGCTCATGTTGCCTTCGTCGATTGACGCGAAGTGCAAAACCGCTTCGTTGGAGGGCAATCGATTAAGGTGCTCGATCCACTGCTGAACAACTTCTCTTGCAAATCGTGATGACCGACCGCTGCCCGCAACGGCCGGCTTGGATTCGACGACCGCTTTTTGGTCGTCTTCATCTTTGCCGTCGTGGAATCCGAGAAGCGCATTTATGTCTTCTTCAGTGTCATCCGAGACCGGGGGGATTTCTTCCGCGTCGGGAGCTTCATCCTCGTAAATTGTGCCGGGATGGCTGTGCGCGCTTGCGATTTGCTCATCGGGCAATCGCAACAGATTCAAAAGCTCTGCGAACCGACCTTTTGTCATGGCCCCCTTAACCAAGGTAGCCCCGGTTTTTATAGCCTCCTTGCGCAACACCTCGCGATCGCTTCCCGTCGGGTCGTCGTACAGCGACCCCAGGAGAAGCCAAAACTGATTTTGCTCTTTCTCGAGGCTTTTACGCAGAAGGTTTATCTTCAAATCCGGTGTGCAAACCGTAGTCAAATTTCCCACGAGATAACTGATACCGCCGTCATTCGGCGTGATGGCGGCATCGAATGCTTTCTCGGGATCGTGCATATGCTTTTTGACAAGCTCATCGTTGATGCAAAGCTCGCGCAGTTGATCGACGTACGCTTGTTCATCAGGTTTGATTCCGGCTTCCTGATCATCGGATGTTTTCTCGATCACGGAGCAGGGCATTGTCGGGTTGCGCATCCAAAAACAATTTCGGAACGGCTTCTGGTCCCAATTAAGCGGCCATTCGGACGGTTCCCAAAACTTGAGAAGACCGTCTTTGATGCGATCTTGAAAACGCTTACGCAGAGACGTCTCGTCTTCGCCCCCGCCGGACGCCGCCAAATCCATATCGAACTTAGCGAAAACAAAAAACAATGTGTTCGGGTTGCGTTCCCGTATTTCCGGCGTATCACCCAACGTGTGCCACGCCCAGTCGTTAACCCGATCTCTCATCTCGACAAGTTTAATTGCCCCATGGTTTAAAACAGCGAACAGGGCCGTCATTTCATTTTCCGCTTTGTAGCGCTGGAAAAGATAGTCGACCTTGCCGCGAAGAAAAAAATGGGCGGATCGATTTTGCTCTTTTCCACCTTCCGATGTTTCGGCGTGGAAGGTAGGCAAAGAGGGGCGTTCCTTGAGACCGGGAAAGTCCAGAACGTCGGCCGTGTCAAAAAACGAATAGCCGGTCGCCCCCAACTTCAATTCGAGTTCCACAATTAAAGCCGTAACAAGCGATTTCGGGAGACTGACAGGCTCACCTTTTTTGCTGCCGTTAAGCGGTACGACCGATATTTTGTCTTGATCTTGGAGACCGAGTTCCTTCAACGAATCGACGCTGATGATGGACCCCTCTCGATGTTCACCATCGGAGGTCCGCTTCGACAACCTTTTAAGCCCCTCCGATGTTTGCTCTACCAAAGCATCGATTCTGCAGGCAGCCTCGGAACACCACCCCAGTTCCTGTGCGGCAGACGCGACATCCAGAAACAATTTGGTAAAGTCCTCTTGGCCGCCCCACAGCACGCCGTACAAGTTAGCGCGATCCTGCAACGAGAGACGCGGGGCCAGGGTTGCCGTTTTGCGCCAGTATTCGGTGCCGTATAAGGCCCTGTATATGTCTTTGTAATTAAAACGAATGTATTCTTCGAGTTCGTAAATATGTCGTGCGTCGGGGAAATCGGTCGCTGTGGGGCGCGTTTCCATTTCGGCGAGCAATTCGCCGATTTCGGCGGCCGATTGCAGCACGAACAACGGTTTATCCAAATTGTGATTGATGTCTTTTTGGCTGGAATTGACCAATATCTTAACGATGTCGATTTCGGATAGAATTCGGATAAAGATGGGGTGATCGTCGATCCCGTCTTTTGGTTTCGCTGTGAATCGCGTGACGACGCCCGTCCCTTCCGAGCTTGCACTGGGTGACGGGTTGATACAGTCCAAAAAATCGATTTCGTGGGAGCCGATTTCGACGGTGAAACTTTTGTTCTCGCCCTTTGCGAGACTATTGACCAGAAACGATTTTCCGGCCCGACTTTCACCGTAAATGCCGACACACATGCGTCTTTCGGCGGCCTCTCCCAACCGATACGCCTTCGTTTGGATTTGCTGCAGCGCCACTTGCAGATTTGGCGCTTGCTCTGCGACGATGTCGTTATGCGACGCTACTTCGGCCAACCAATCCAAGGCGGCACTCGCCCCTTTTTCGAGCGCCGTACAGTCGGCTATCAGGCTTTCTTTCTGTTCTTTATCCATCTCTCAAACTCATCTCGTCCCGGTCGACCCCCTATTTATTGAAGACGATACCCGTATCAAGCCAGTAGCCGTCATCTTCGCGAAGCGTCTTTAGTTTGAAGGTCAAGTTTCTCCGAGAAAACCCGGGGGCTTCGTCGGAGTCGTGCGTCACCATGTCGATCTTGATCTTCTCGTTGATCGAGCCGCTTTTGAAGTTCTCGCGTTTAAAGGTCACTTTCAGCGGCACCCATTTCCTCAATTTTTCGACCGATTCATACTCGTAATCGATTTCATAGATTTTAGTGGCTGGCCACCAGTCCAACGGAAGTTGGCGAAATCCGATATACATTTTGCCGCTGAACTCGCCCCCATCGCCTTCGAACTGATAGTCCTCATCATTGAGATCGACGTTCGAATAGAAAATGTTTTCATCACGAATCCTGCCGTCGGCGATCATGCCGATGAAGCGCATTGTCGACGCGTACTCCAGCAATCCGCTTCTAAACGAGAAATTCTTCGGGTTCCCTCGCGAAACCGCGCCGATGGATGCTCCCATCGCCGCCGTCGTTTTCGGATCCGTGATGCGTGACTTCGTGTCACGGAACGGATACCAGGCCCCGACGCTGTAACTATTCAGCGGAATGATACGATCCGGCGGAAGCGCATGTGAGCACTGTATCTTTTCGATAAAATACGGGAGCCGGGACGGCCTTCCGGACAACAAGAGGACATCACATGCGTAAGCATCAAGAACGGCGCAGATTGCGTCGACACTCGCGCCCATGACGGAATTGACCGTTGCCCAAATCCTTTTGACGTCGACAGGAAAATTCAACTCGGAGAGCACAAAATCAACGCCCCCGCTCTCGATAATCGCCTCCTCCAAAAAGCGACGCACACGCACGATCGACCCTTCGCCGCCCTCCGTTTCGATCTCGGCCGGAAAAACGTCTCGGAAGCGAACCATATCGACGGAGGACGTCTCCAACGGATCATATTTCTCGTACTGGGAGAGAATTTTCAAGGCAATCGGGATCGCAATATTATTGATGAACAAATGCCGCAGCTTCTGTTCTTCGGCTCCTTTTCCGCTGGAGTCGCCGCCGAACAACCTCACCATGATACTCTCGGCGACCTGCGGGTCCACTTTGCAGTCTATCGCCGCTTCCTTGATGACGCTGAGCACGTGCTGCTTGACGATGCCCCGCAACACATCATCACCGGCGATGTTGAACCCTTCGCGGAATATTTGATTCGGCTCAATAACGCCCATGCCCCCCGAGCCTTTGACCGAGTAATCGGTGATGATGAGGTCGGTTGTACCGCCACCGATGTCCATACTTGCCACACGAAGGACATCCGGTCGTTGATCGTCCATGAAGGGGCGTTTCGTGAGTTTGATAAAGCTACGCGCATTGCCGGAGAAGGTCTCGGCGACTTCGGAATAAAGATACACAAGCTGAGTCGCACTGGACTCGTCCCAGTTGACTTCCAACTGGGGCTTTTCGATACCTGCGGCATCCATGCCCTGGCACGCCCAAACAAGATCAATTGCCGCCTGAGCGCGGTTTTTAAGAATGTCTCTCTCTTGGGCGATCATCGCCGACGGGATCGTCATCACCAGCGATCTCAACCTGCGCGGTTGGGACGCATTTCCTTTGTGCTTTCGGTATTCCCATGAATTTATCATGCACAGGACTTGCATAATAATTTCCGCGATCGCGAAAGCCATCAACGAGCTTCGCGAATACCGCGCTTCGGCCGCAAAAACGGCTGTGGGGTCATCCGGTTCAAAACTGGAGAGCGGTTCGCCGCTGCTCGTGACCATGAGGCTGAATCTTGTGTTCTTGGCGGCGGAGCCATGATTTAGTCGGACTGTACCGTCCGGCGCGGTATTATTAAAAACCCAATCCTGTTCTCTGCGATCCTCGTCCCAAAGGTAGCGTTTGGGACTGGACATGCCTGAATTGCTGATGCGTGAGTCGATCTGGCCCGAAAGCCGGGATGCCTCGTCTCCAATTCGCACCATGGAGTGCCACTCAAACGCATCGGCGCGACCGCTTTTCATGGAAAAATTGTTCTTACCGAAGTAGGCGGTATTGAACTCGATCCGACTGTCGAAAGGCTCGCCGTTCGATCGCAACTCCGGACAAGACAAATCCCGGATTTTTAAAGCCTCGGCCCGGTTGAGCTCTGCGCTTTGTTTATCGGGAACGGTTTCGATGACCAGGCCGCAAGTGCGCGAATTACCGAGGTCCAAAACGAGATCGACATCGAATGCAGGTTCACTCCTGACGAGTTTCAGAGAAATATCGTCCAAACGCCGTTTTAATATTTGTAGAAAGGCCAGATAACAGGCCATGTGATATCGTGGCGTTTCAAACGTATCGATCATGTATTCGAGAACATCGTCATCCGTATACGATGCCCCGCGCGGGGCTCTGAATAATCGATCCTTGAACATCTCGAACATCCAATCATCGACCCATTCCATATCGAGGAAATCGAGAAGATGTGGTTGAAACGAGATAAAGCTGAACTCGTCACCGTTTTTTACATCGTCTTCGGAGGGGGCGAGATAATCGCGCCCGTCGGTGCGCGGCATCAAGCTGGTGTCCGCGGCGAGCGTTAGCTTGAATTCTTTCTCGCGAGCATCCTGTTCAGCCGCGCTCGCAGTTTCCACAACCCTCGCCCGGACCCAATTTATCGGACCGTTATGAGGTGCGGCGGCCTTTTTCCAGCGGAAATATGGAAGCGGAACCCACTCGCGTGAGAACATTTTGACGACGTCTTTGAACGGAACACTGAAGTTTTCTTTTTTGACGACGTGCTCCTTGTTTTCGCCGTCTATATAGCTGAGCTTACCCTCGGCATCCTCTTCCAGAAGAATGATGTCGTGATTCTCGGTGCTTAAAAACATTGCGTCGATGCTTTTCTTGCCGCCGAGAGACAAATCGAAGTCCAAAAACTGGATGCCGCTCCACGGCACCAGAATAATGTCCTCTCCTTCTTTGTTATTCTCCGCCATCTCTACCCAGCTCCAATTTTAGTCCCTAATTCTTGTTATAACGACCACGGTCTCTTCTTTAATCCCGTTTTGCAAGACCACGCACAACGCCGTTTGATCCTTCCCCGGCTTACAGATCGTCTCGGATAAAACATACTCTCTGCCGTCTGGACATTTCACCTGAGACTTCTCTTTAATATGAAGTCTTCCGTCGATAACTTCTGCAACAACGCGCGTTTCGCAGGCTTGACGCTTCTCCAGGATCTGTTTGGTTCCCGTGCCGTCTTTATTAAAGTTGTACTCTGCCACAATCGGTTCTTGAGTCGATATGTTTATAAGGCCGCTGACCGACCGCCAACGCCCTTCGAGAAAAGAGAGATCCCCGAATTCCAAGGCCGCGGCAGGGAGGCTGAGGGCTTCCCCCGTGCTTTCGCCCGTCTCGGTAGCCGCTTCAAGTCGGGTCGTTTCCTTCGTCGACGCATTTCCCGAGCCGAACCAATAAATCAGCAGCGCCGCGATCAGCAGGAGTGGAAGCAGAAGCCATAATAGCCGAGGCAGCCTTGGGCCGCGCGCCACATCGTGCACCGGCTCTGTCGTCTCCTTCACGACAACGGGTTCGGCGACCAAGCGCGAGAGTGTCGGCAATACGGAGGGCGTACTCGGATGATTGCGCGGGCGTAAGCTCCAATTTGCCACGACCGGCTTGCCGTCGACGACAAATACGTCCGCTTCGCTTGCCGCGTAACAGGCGCCGCGAAGTCGATCACCCAGCTTGACGGCGTCGCTGACATCGCTGTCGATGAGTTTTGCCGATAGCGCTTCGATATCGGCGACATAGCTTTCGACCGTTTGCGCAATTTCGGTTTGCGTGTCGATATCGAGCGTATTCCAGCGCTGAAACGCCCCCTTTGACGCTGCAAACCAATCGATACGGTTGTCCGTTTCGTCGACGACGGGGGTTGCCAATAAAGCCGCGTGATCGGCGGATAGGCGTCCGTTCAAAATATGGCCGATTTGCGCGGCACTTTTCCAGACCGGCTCACCCTCGTAGCCGATCGGCTCGAAGTCACTCAGTTTCGAGCTGAACAAAAGCGAGCCGCTGTATCCGCTCATTTTTCGAGGGCACTCTTCATGACGTCGTTTATTTGCACGCGCCGGAGGCCTGTTTCTCCTCCGAAGCATCACTCAATGCTTGAAGGAGGCCTATATTCTCGACATCAACGACCCGCCCGCCGGTCAAATCGGCGGCACATTGCGCCGCATTCTTGGCCCCAAGCGAAACCACGTTGATGGTCACGCCCGGTTTCCGGGACGCGATGTTTCTTGCGACGGCGCATACGTCGCCCCCGCACGTGCCGTATCCGTCGGATATCAGAATAATGACGCCTTTGTCCTCTTCGGTTCTGCCTTTGATGATCGAGCCCCCGCGCTCCAAAGCGCGCGCCAGAGGCGTCCCCTCGTTGGGCTGGGTGGCATTGATGATCGATATCAATTCGCCGCGCTGGCCGCTCGAATAAAACTTATGGTTCACGACGGCGTCACAAGAACCGAAATCGATAAAACCGATATCGACATCCGACGGCAGCCTTTGAATCATCGATGTCACACCGTCTTGCACTTGGTCAATGCGCCGATTTTCAGGCGCAGCCCGCATCGAAAGAATCTGATTGAGTGCGGCCGGATCGCCCGCCTGGGCGCGTTCCAAAACAGGGTCGACATGGGACGAGGGATAGGATTTGTCGATAGCCATGCTACCCGAAGTATCCATGATGATGACAATTTCCGGCGCCTCCCAACTTTCTCTGTCGGGGGTGCAGATCATTTGATCGCTCCCCGGCTCAATCGGCGTTGATTCGGTGGGCGCCGCTTCTTGCCGCGGTTGTTCCTGCACGGGCGGTTGCGCCGGGGGCGTCGGCGCCGTCTCCGTGCCGTCGAGCGACGCCTGCGGATCCGGCTCGCTTGGACGAACCTCCTCAATCGGAGGACTTGGCTCCGTCGTCTCGGTGCGCGGCGTTATCTCACTCTCGGTCTTCGGCAGACAAATGCCGTTGGCGCAGGCCTTTTGCTTCGCCGCCACCAGGTTCTCGAGCTCGGCAATGCGTCGACGCAACTCGGCTTCCGTCGCCCTTTCTTCTTCAAGAGACAAGATCGTGATGCGGGTCTCCTCGTCCATATTCCCGTTCGGCTGCGAGGGATTCGGGAGCGCAACAGTACCGCCGGGAACACTAACGCCCGGCGTCACGACAACATTCGGCGGCCGCGTTTCCTCTACCCAGGGGGCAGCGACACTTCCGCTGCCGCGCGGGGACGTAGCCGATCCGGTGTTCGGCACGACATAGGTATTACCGCCGCCGCCGGTGTTTGGTTTTGTCTCATCCCGGACCGTCGGCTGCACTTGCGAAGCATCCGACGGCGACTCGGTGGATTGTGGCTTTTCCTGATCCTTTGACGCGCCCTCGGGCTCATTTTTGGCGCCTTCTTTCGGCTTATCCGCTTCCTTGCTCCCCCCGGCGTCCGAGCCCCATCCCGGCAATGAGAAATTCGGCAAGCTCGGGCTGCATGCCCGCAGAAGCAGCCCGAGTAAAAGCAGCAAAAGCAAAGCCATCAAAAGCGCGCGCAGCCAGCCAGGAATTGAGAACGGCAACCATGACCAAGACCAACTCCAGGGCCACGAAAAAGGCCATCTCCATCCGCGCTTCTGCGCCCCGTCAACCTCTTCGAAATGCGCATCTTGCGGCGTCGTTCCCGAAATCGGCGAAACCTCGACCGACGCAGGCGCTTCCCCGGACACCGCCATGAGCGGCGCCGCCATCGTACCTGACGAGACGGCATCGGGTTCATGTGCCCATAACGTCATAACAGGCTGGTCGCCGACCTTGAACAGACCGGTCGGAGCCGGCGATACGGTTGCGGTTTCAAGCCATTTACCGACAAGCATGCTGTCGGCCACGTTGGATTTTTTAAGGGCCTCTGCGATCCCACCGACGTCCTTGAGGAGAGTCCGGATTTCCTGGAGCGTTTCTTCCTTCTCGTTATCGTTCAACGTATCAAAGGGCGTTACCCCGCCCGGCGCGTCCGTCCACCAATCGATTTTTGAGCGATCATGGTTTTCGACAGGCTCGGCAAAAAGTCGCCGGTGTCGAATCGACAGCCGCCGCTCGACCTCTTGAAGTATCGCAGTAGCGGCACCGATAACGGCTTCACCATTGACCCCGATTTGGCGAAAATCGCCGGCTGAGGTTGTAATCAGAAGGTGCGTTTTGTTCATACGACCAATTCGAAAGGATATTTAAAAATCAACGGGGCAAAGTCGGACGAGAATCCCCCGGAGCGGATTTATTGCCGTCATATTTTACTCGACCCCTTATAACATCTTGAACCTAACAAGCTTCGCTCTTGTCTAGCCCCCAAGTTCAGTACCATTTGTTGACAGAGTTTCGGGGATCGGT
>CAYYXR010000045.1:0-18865 GCA_964475755.1 uncultured Rhodobacterales bacterium | reverse complement strand
ACAATACCCGCCCAGTCCCCAGCCGATCCCGAAGATGCCCGCCCCTGTCAGAAGCCGGGCATCCAAGTCAGTGCGGTTCGGAACGGCAAAATTCGATTCAAAGATCGGCCGATCCCTGCGCAGCACCAACTTGAAACCGGCCGCCGATACCGCAACGCCGCCAAGCATCACAAACGCCAAGCTGGGGTCCCAGTCTCCCACAAGATCGAGAAAAGCGACGACTTTTTCGGGGTTCATGAGACCGGAAATGCTCAATCCTGCTCCAAAGACCAGTCCTGCGATCAATCCAGAAAACACGCGTCCCATGACTATGCTCCAATACCGTGCCGAACTATGAACACCGTGACGATTGCCGCGATCATGAAAACGCCGGTCGCAACGATGGATCGGCGCGAAAATCTCGCGATCCCGCAAACGCCATGCCCGCTTGTGCAACCGTTGCCCAGCACCGTGCCGAAGCCGACCAGGAAACCGGCGACGGCCATAACCGGCCACGATGCCACAAACGAGATGTATGGCGCGGATGCCGTTCCCAACGACAAAAGAACAGGCGCGACAATCAACCCCACCACAAAAGCGGCGCGCCAGCTCCAATCTCTTGCACTGCCCGAACCTCCGAGCAGCCCTGCCGTGATACCGCTTATGCCGGCGCTACGGCCATTCAGCAGCATCAATAGGACCGCCGCCGCTCCAATGAGCGCGCCGCCGATCAATGCCGATACTGGAGTAAAGTCGCTCATGAGTTTGCGCTCCTTTTCTCGCATCTAAACGCAATACGTTTCGTACAAAAAACCGATCAGCTTCTCGATGTCGTTCCGCGCAAGGCTGTAGTAAATCGTCTGGCCGTCTCGCCGTGTTTTCACCAACCTGTCCTTCCGGAGAAGAGAAAGCTGCTGGGAAACAGCGGACTCGCGAGACTCAAGAAGCTCGGCCAGCTCACCGACGGATCGCTCCCGCTCCACCAATTGGCAAAGAATAAGAAGCCGCTTCGGGTGCGATAGCACTTTCAGCAACTCGCTGACCTGCCCCGCCTTTTTCCTCATAGTCTTTATATTCATATATTTGAATATATGAATATTTATAAATAAGTCAAGAGGCAGGGCCCCATGGGCGCGGCCCTTTTAACTTTCTGATTCCGTTATATTTTTAGAAATCCCCAGAGCCTGCCGGGTCTCCGCAGCCTCATGAACACGCAGAATTTGCGCACCTTGGCTCACGGCGTTGAGTGCAGCGGCGAGTGATCCAGGCAATCGCTGGTCCGCAGGCTCGCCCTGACTCATGCGCCCGATAAAGCTTTTACGCGAAGCTCCAAATACGATCGGGCAACCTAAACCATGCAACAGAGCCAAATGGTTCATGATCTGAGCGTTGTGCTGAACTGATTTGCCAAATCCAATGCCTGGATCCACTGCAATTAACTCCTGAGGGATACCCGCCTCCATGCACGCCGATATCCTCCCCTGCAAGTAATCGAACACGTCGCCCGGCGCCCACACGTAAGTGGGGTTGTGCTGCATGGTCTGGGGCTCGCCCTGCATATGCATCAAGATGACCGGAACCTTCGCCTTGGCTGCAGTTTTCAGCGATTCTGGTTCGCCTGAAAGCGCGGTAACGTCGTTAATGATTCGCGCCCCGGCCGCAACCGCGGCTTCCATAACCAATGCATGACGGGTATCGATGGAAACGCACGCGCCCGCATTGGCCAGATCTTTGATCACGGGTATCACCCGATTTATCTCCTCGTCAGGCGCCACCGGTGCGGCGCCGGGCCGCGTGGATTCTCCGCCGACATCGACAATGTCCGCTCCAGCGTCAAGTAGTGCGCGTGCATGCAGGATTGCCGAGCCCGGATCGCTGTAATGGCCACCATCGGAAAAACTATCCGGCGTGACATTCACGATTCCCATCAAGATGGGACAAGATAGGTCTTTGCCTCCGTATGTCCGGGGAGCCTTTTGTATGGCCCGCAGCAACGGATCCATAGCCCTCGCAAGGCCATGATCCGTTTTATCATCTTCAACCTGTGCCCGCGAAAACACTTCGTTTCGGATTTCGGCATCTTCGACGAGCGTGCGCTCGACGCTGATAAAAGAAATTCGCCCTTGCGCTGTTGGCAACGGCCACGCCACCGCGCTTACCGTCCCCGAGACGGCGGCCTCGCCGTAAAGAAATCCGCGCGGCGTAAAGTATGTACGGGTGGTCAACGCTCTATCCGGTTCTTAAAATCAAAAGCCCCGCCATGTTGCGGGGCTCTGAGTATAGTCGCGATTGTCCGCGCTCGTCAGCCGTCAGGCTGCGGTTCGGGCGTGGGCCCGAAACTCGAAGGACCGGATTTGCTTTCGCCGGCCGTCGGCACGGACGCTCGCCGCCCCGGCTCTCTAGGCTTGGGTGGAGACTTGTCGGATTTGTCGATGGATTCACCGCGCAGCAACGCTTCGATCTCTGCGCGGGTCAGGGTTTCATGCTCCAACAAGCCCTGCGCAATGATTTCCAGCTGGTCACGGTGATCGGTGATGATCTTCCGGGCCGTTGCCTCGCCGGATTCCACGAACTTTCTGACTTCCTCATCGATAATGCTGGCGGTCGCGTCGGAAACGTTCTTTTGTTGCGTTACGGAGTGGCCCAGAAAAACCTCACCCTGGTTCTCGTTATAGCGCAGCGGCCCGAGCTTTTCCGAAAAGCCGTACTCGGTGACCATGCGTCGGGCAATATCGGTCGCACGGCGAATATCGTCCGAGGCACCGGTCGTAACCTTTTCATTGCCGAAAATGATTTCCTCGGCAACACGGCCGCCAAACAAACTGGCAAGCTGCGCGGTTAGTTCCTGACGGGACATGCTGTACTTGTCCCGCTCAGGCAGGAACATCGTAACGCCAAGAGCCCTGCCGCGCGGAATGATTGTCACTTTATGTAGCGGCTCGTGGCTCGGCACATGCATCATGACCAGCGCGTGCCCACCTTCGTGATAGGCCGTCAGCTTCTTCTCATCCTCGGTCATCACCATGGATCGGCGCTCGGCACCCATAAGCACCTTGTCTTTGGCTTCCTCGAATTCCAGCATACCGACCACGCGCTTTGCCTTGCGTGCCGCGAGCAATGCCGCCTCGTTAACGAGATTGGCCAGATCGGCACCCGAAAAGCCGGGCGTGCCGCGTGCAATGACCTTTAGCTCGACGTCCGGGCCGAGCGGTGTCTTCTTGCTGTGGACGCTCAGGATTTTCTCGCGGCCGAGAATGTCTGGATTGGGCACGACCACCTGACGGTCAAAGCGGCCGGGCCGTAACAAGGCCGGGTCGAGAACATCAGGACGGTTCGTCGCCGCGATAAGGATCACGCCTTCATTGGCTTCGAAGCCGTCCATTTCGACCAAGAGCTGATTGAGCGTTTGCTCGCGCTCGTCATTACCGCCGCCGAGACCGGCGCCCCGGTGACGACCGACGGCGTCGATTTCATCGATAAAGATAATGCACGGTGCGTTCTTCTTGCCTTGCTCGAACATATCGCGCACGCGTGACGCACCCACGCCGACAAACATTTCGACAAAGTCGGAGCCTGAAATCGTAAAAAACGGGACGTTTGCCTCGCCGGCGATCGACCGGGCAAGCAGCGTCTTACCGGTACCCGGCGGGCCAACGAGAAGCACGCCCTTAGGAATTTTACCCCCGAGGCGCTGGAATTTTTGCGGATCGCGCAAAAACTCGACAATCTCTTCAAGCTCCTGCTTGGCCTCGTCTACACCCGCGACGTCTTCGAAGGTCACGCGGCCCTGCTTTTCCGTGAGCATTTTGGCGCGCGATTTCCCGAAGCCCATGGCCTTGCCGCCGCCGGATTGCATCTGGCGCATGAAGAAAATCCACACGCCGATCAGGAGCAGCATGGGGAACCAGGAAATCAACACACCCCAGAACGACAACTCATTGTCATTGGTCGGCATGGCTTTGATTTGCACACCGTTCTCGCGCAGTGTCGGCACCAGTTCGGGGTCTTCAGGCGCGAAGGTTCGGAAATCGCCACCCGACTTGAACGTGCCGGAGATGTTCTCGCCCTGGATAGTGACTTCCTGAATTTCAGAGCGCTCAACAGCAGCCATGAAGTCGGAGAAATAAATTTCCCGGCTCGCACTTCTCGGCGTGTTGCTTTGAAACAAATTAAATAGGGCGACCACAAAAACCAGGATGATGGCCCAGAGCATTAAATTTCTGCTGATATTCAAGTCCGTCCTCGACTAACGCTTATGGTTCTTGTTTGCCCGATCTCCCCCATCGGGCGCTCGCTCCCAATTCAGCAACGGCTAAACCTAGGTTCTTAATAAATAGTGCGCCAAAGACCTAACGCAAGCAAAGCGATAATGGACGGCCCGCGCACGGTATTGTCAAAGGTGTAACATTTGAGCAGCGGCAAAAATTTTTGGCGGAATACTGCCAAAAATCAGAGGTGCTCAAGGTGCACAATTAGTTCCGAATTGATATCTTTTCGCACATATTCGAAATGAGGCGCCGCCAGCAGGCCTCTTTCATCTTTTATAACAGGCAAAGTTTCCCGAATTGCAGGTGAAAGATTCGGTCTCTCCTGCAGCGCTTTGCTTTCTGTGATGACACGCCAATCGTCGGGAGACAGCCCCTCCACAACGAGTCCTTTTACATCGAACTTTAAATCACGTGCGCCGACTGTAAGTCGAAAGCGGCCGTCCCAAATTACACGCGCCGCATTTGAAACCGCTTTCGCACCTTCAATGTGCGCACGTTCGCGCATGATGACAAGATCGCTTCCATCCCTCGCCAAAACGCATCCATGCAGCGTTGCACCTTGCCACGGACCGCCGACAATCCTCCCGTACAGCGTCTCCAGTTTTTCAAACCGCGGCCCATAAACGGAGCCGCCAATACGCGAGAGAATGCGGGATAGAGCGCGAAGGCCGATTTCCTGTGACGCGTCTGCAAGGGCGTCCATCGAAAGCCGGCCGACCCCGTAGGCATCGAGTGTGAAACTGGCGTCCAGAAACGCCGCAACCTGTTGATCTAATGCTTCTTTTGCCCTGCGCATATGACGCACGGTGGAAAGAAGCCGGGGCCGCGTAAACCCTTCTCGTTCCAGAAGCCGTTGCGTATTCCGGAACCGAACGCGCGTGCTGTTCTCGTCGGAATTAGAAGGATCATCGACCCAGGGCTGCCTTTCCTGTTCGCACAGCCCAATAAGATCGCTCTTGGGGAAGTCCAGCAACGGCCGCGCGATGGTGACGCCCCCGCGCCGGCTTGATGCGGACATCGCGGCAAGACCGTCAATCCCACTGCCGCGAGACAGTCTCATCCAAAACGTTTCAATCTGGTCGTCGGCGTGATGAGCCACAAATAGATGGGAGCAATTGTGTTCGGCGCACCACTCGAGCATTAGAGCATAGCGGGCTTCCCGCGCGGCGTTCTGAGGGCTGCTTGCCTCGGCGCGTAGCGCCCGGCCCTCTTCCCACTTCAACACTGTATGCGACACACCTTTCGCCGAAAGCCATGCACTAACTTGCCGGACCTCATTGGCGGCCGCAGCGCGCAAATTGTGGTCAACCGTCAGCGCGAAAAGCGAGACATCATTTGCTTCGCACCATTGCGATAAAAGCAGGGTAAGCGCCATGCTATCGGCGCCGCCCGAAACAGCGACGGCCACACGTGCGCCGGGTGCGATCTGGAACGGCGCCATGGCGTCCTCGAACGCGTCCGGAGTCAAAGCCTGATCCCGTCCTGCGTCCTCTGCCGCCTTTCGCATATCCTGCAATCCTTATTTGACCCTGAAGGTGGGTGCTACCGGCACTTCAAATCCCGGCGCTGGGCGGCAGCGGTCTTTTGGATTTGATCCGGCGCATTGGCGTAGTCTTTATCAAGCCGGCTCAGCGCCGTACATGCCCCTTGTGTTTGTCCGAGGCTCGCCATGGACATCCCGAGCTTTAATAGATTGTCCGGCCCCTTATTGGACTTCGGGTATTTCTGATAGCCCGCCATGAATTCGACAGCGGCCTGTTTGTAATCGCCGCGCACATAATAGGTTTCGCCCAACCAATACTGGGCATTGCCCGCCAGCGGATCATCGGGATGGCGGCTTAGAAAATCTCGGAGCGCGACTTCCGCGCTGGCAAAGTCATTGCGGGTCAAAAAGCCGAACGCGTAGTCGTACTGTTCTTTCGGCGTTCCGTCGGGAAGCGGCACCCTGTTGGGCGGCGGCAATGACGCCAGCTGATTGGACGTGACGGCACCTGGGTTGGGCGCGGTAGCGGGCGGCGGCGCAATAGCGGGTTCTTCGTTCGCGACAATGGGCGCCGCAGGCACATTGGGATCGGCGGCCAATGCCTGGCCGCTCTCGTCGGTCCTGAGGATCATCTGACCGTCCTGAGTCACGCTTTCCGGCGGTCCGGCTTGAATCTGCGCTTGCGATAACGTTTGTGGCGCCGAGCGGCGCGGCTGGGAAGCAACCGGCTGCGACAGCGGCTCATCACCGCTAAGTTGCGCGGCCTGCTGATTTGGCGCCTGAACGGGCGGCGTGGCCGACGCAGCAGGCTGGCGTTGAACGAGCGGCGAACTATTGGCCTGGCCCGTGTTCGGCACGGCAGGCGGCGGCGCGGACGCGACCGCGCCTGTCACACCCAGCGCCTGCTCGAGAATTGCGAGCCGGTAGTTTACGTCATCCGACAGCTGGCGCAGCTCCGTCGACATCTGCCCGACCCGATACCGCGTTTCCTCGATCTGACCCGTTAATTGCTCAACCAACTGTTCTAGCTTGAGAACCCGCACCTGGACGCTGGCCGCTTCTTGCGGGCTCAATTCATCCACTCCGGCGTCACCGCCCTTAAGGTTCTGAAGCTCCTGCTCCAAGCGTTCCAGGCGGCTCGCCAATTCACGTGTGCTCTGCGCGTCGGCCGGAGAGGTGTGCCACACTGCAATTGCAACGACGCTCAGCGCTAGGAACATCAATCCCCGCCGGAGGTGTGGGAGTTCAAGGGAACAGAATCCAAATTTAACAGTCATCGCTCACTATCCCGTTCGCGTGCGCGTATTAAAGTAGTGGTGCGCGCCATCCAAAGGCGCATCGTTATCATCTCCGGAGCCTGCCTCAGTTTCCAGGCAACAATAAGGCGCATGCAACCCTCAGCCAAAGCCGGGTCGGATGCGCCCTAAAGAAAAGCGGCCCCAACCGATTGGCTGGAGCCGCAATTTACTCAGTTATTGCGCGACAGATGTGCCGCGGCGATTCATTCCCCAGCAGGACTCGCTGGACTCAACGCACAGCGGGCGTTCCTTACCGTAGGAGATCGTTTTCAACCGGCTCTCCGCCACGCCCAGGGTGACGAGATATTCTTTCACCGCATTCGCGCGGCGCTCGCCGAGACCCAGGTTGTATTCGCGTGTGCCGCGCTCATCGCAGTGGCCTTCAACCGTAACCGTGCGGGACGGATTCTGGTTGAGCCAAGCGGCTTGCGCACGAAGTGTGGCCTGCGCGTCTGAGCGCAGATCATACTGATCGAAATCGAAGTTGACGGAGTTGCCGACCACTGTGTTGAAGTACTCAAGTGAGTCGGGTGCCGGACCAGACGGTTTCGCTGGAGGCGGCGGCGGCGGCGGCGGCGCGGTAGCTGCTTCTTCTTCCACGGGTTTTGTGGAGCAGGCGGCAAGCATAACGGCAACAGCGACCGCGCTAACTAGTTTAAGGTTCATTGATAGTGTCCCCTAAGTTCACGAATGATGACGACGCGAAATTGTCGAGCCTGTTGTTTTTTGAACCAAGCGCAATTGCGCCATCCTTTTACCAGCAAAACGCGCCTAAGCAATAGGACGCCGACCCCCGCCGGGCCCTAACACCCCACTATAATACAATTTTTTCCGCCGTTGTAAAAATGTTGCAGTGACAAAAGTGCAGCACCCGAAAGGCTGATTTTGGCCAAGGTTAACGGCCCGCAATGCGAGTATCCGGTCATCAAATCTAAGGTATGAGCGGCGACCAGGCTGGGTCCGATGCGTCCTGCGGAGTCAATATTTCCCTTTGATTATAACCAGTTAGGTCAATCGAGAAGAGGCGCGTACGCCCGCCTGTGCCATCGGCGCGAGTCCGGGATTGGGCGAAATACATTAAAACTCGTCCATTCGGCGCCCAGGTCGGCGCTTCCACCAGGTAGCCCTGAGCCAGAAGGCGCTCGCCCGAACCATCGGGTTTCATGACACCAATATAAAATTGGCCGTCCCCCTGGGCATAGCGTGTAAATGCGATCAAATCCCCCCGCGGCGACCAGACCGGCGTGCCGTATCTACCGCGCCGCCCCTCGGTCCCAAAGCTGATGCGCTGCTGATTGGTACCGTCCGCATTCATGACATAGATCTGCTGACTGCCGCCGCGGTCCGATGCGAATGTGATCTGGTCACCAGTCGGCGAGTACGACGGTGACGTATCGATGGAAGGATGATCCGTCAGGCGTGATGTCCTGCGCGTGCGCAAATCCATTTCATAGATGTCTGAGTTGCCGCTTTGCGCCAACGACAGAATGACTTTGTTGCCGTCGGGAGAAAACCGCGGTGCATAGGTCATACCTGGAAAATCGCCCAACACTTCCTGTCGGCCAGTGTCGATGTTGAATAGATACACGCGCGGCACGTTCCTGAAATAGGACATGTATGTGATTTCCTGACTCGTCGGCGAGAAACGCGGAGTCAAAACAAGATTTGTTCCGTCAGTCAGGTAGCGGTGGTTCGCGCCATCTTGATCCATAATCGCAAGACGCTTGATACGCTTGTTCGCGGGCCCGCTCTCCGCGATATAAACGACGCGCGTATCGAAGTAGCCGGTCTCACCGGTAATAGACTGGTAAATCAAGTCCGCGATGATGTGCGCAACACGGCGCCAGTTTTCAGGCTGCGTTGCATAGGCCTGCCCGACAATCTGCTGGCTTCCGAAAACATCCCACAATCGAAACGCCACACGCATCTGCCCGTTGAGAAGTGTTTCGACGGAGCCTTGCACCAGCGCCTGCGCGTTCAGCGCCTTCCAGTCGGCAAAACGCGGCTGCACGTCGAGCGACGTCAATTCCTGCAAGAATGCTCTCCGATCGAGCGGGCGAAACAAACCGGACCGCTCGAGGTCCGAGGAGATCACCGCGGAGACATCGCTCCCAACCTGCTCGGTGGCTTCCGAGTTTCCCGGGAAATGCGTGACCGCGATCGGCATCGGCTCGACGCGCCCGCGCGTAATATCCAGACGGACCTGCGCGACGGCGACCGACACCGACAGCGTCAAAATAATCAGGAATGCAACCGAAACACATCCTGCGCGATAAATATTGTCCCACATATAACCCCACTCACTCCGTTAATGTTGGGCGCTTGCCAATTCCCTCAGCACCCTGGCGGTCAATTGTGGCGACCGCGTGTCAGTCTAGTCTCAAATTAGTTAATCCGCCCTTGCGGGGAGAAATTCAGGATCATCTCCCGAAACGCATCCGCATTGTTTGGATTGATCGGTAAAGGACTCGCTGTCAGCACTGCGGTCCGCGCGGAATTCGCAAACGTGCGAAAGGTGCTGTCCAACAAATAACGTGACGTATCGACGATCTGGGCCTGCTGAACGGTGCCGTCGGTACTCACGGTAATTTTGATTTCAACACTCAGTTCATCCACGCCCTCTTTCCCCGGATCAATACGCCAATGGCTTTCAATATGACGCCGAATGACATCCAGCTCGGAAATGGTCGGCGTACTGGATAACGTACGCGCGAAATTGTTGCTCGGTTGCTCCGTATCCGGTGCCTGAGCCTGAGGTTTGGGCTTAGCCGGCTCCTTGTCGTCCAAGTCTTTCAACAACTTGTTCAAGAGCGCGATGTCGTCTTGCTTGGTCGGCGCCGGCTTCGGCTTGACCTGTGGTTTGACTTTCGGCGGAGGAACCTCCGCGACTTTCTCGGGCTCGGGTGCTGCAGCTTCCACCGGTGGCGGAGGCGGCATTTCCTCCGCAGCCGGCGGCGCTTCGGCTTGCACGGGCTCCGGTGTCTGAGGCGTCGGGTCGGGCTCTTCTTCAGGCTCCGGTTCCGGCGCAGGTCTTGGCGCTGCGGTTGTCAGGTCCGCGATCGGCGCCAGATCAATGATCAGCGCCGTCTCCTCGGGTAAATCCCGTTTCAGAAACGGGATGCTTGTCCAAGCCGCCAATGCCACCGCAGCATGCAGCATGAGGGAAAGCATGTACCCTTGATTTGTCGGATTACCCAGCATCGGTACAGAACCAGCACTCACGTAAGTTACCCTGCGGGTTTACCTAGATGAATTTTTTGGCGGTTGTGTGACAAATGCGACCTGCGACACACCAGCAGCATTAATCTCACTGATAACTTGCATCATGAATCCGTAGGGGACGTCTTCATCGCCGCGCACATAAACGCGCAATTCCCGATTGCCTTCCAACGCAGCCGAAAGCATTGGTCCTAACTCTTCAAGCGTCGCCTCGGCCTCAGTGCCGATGGTTATCTTGCCTTCTTTTTCCACGGTAATTTGGTACGGTTTATTGTCCTGCGGCAAAGACCGTGCCCGGGTTTGCGGCAAGTTGACGTTGACACCTGTCGTCAACAGCGGCGCCGTAATGATGAATATGATCAACAGCACCAACATGACGTCCACCATGGGCGTCACATTGATCTCTGACATGGGCGCGAATGCGCGGCGGCGGCCAAATCCTTCGCCTTTTGGAGAACTCATCGCCATGGCCTACTTCCCGTCCAATTGCCGAGACAGAATAGCGCTGAATTCACCGGCGAAGTTTTCAAGACGAAGGGCATAGCGCGCCAGATCGCTGGAAAGCTTGTTGTAAGCAACAACGGCTGGAATGGCGGCGATCAGTCCAAGCGCCGTGGCAAACAGTGCTTCGGCGATGCCCGGCGCAACCGTCGCAAGACTTGTGTCGGCCGTCGCCCCAATGGACGTAAAGGTATTCATGATACCCCAAACCGTTCCGAACAGACCCAGGAACGGTGCAACCGAGCCTGTGGATGCCAGGAATGTCATCCGGCGGCTCAAGCCATCCAATTCCCGCTCAAGACTGATTTTCATAACACGGTCGATACGCTCGCTCAGGACCGCACCCGTTCCCGGTGACGGTTGTCCCGTTTTGCCTGAAGAGCGGCGCCATTCTTTCATCGCCGCGACAAACATGGAGGACATCGGTTCCTTCGGGCGCTGCCCGACGCGTTCAAAAAGATCCTCCAACGAACTGCCCGACCAAAACTTTTCCTCAAACTGTTCCGCTTTACGCCAAAGGGTGCGCATGCGCAAAATTTTGTCGAAGATGATCGCCCAGCTCCACACCGACATGAACGCCAAAATAATCATGATACTTTTGACAACGATATCGGCCTGAAGGAACAGCGCCCATGCCGAGAGCTCCATCGTCCCCCCGGACGCCATCTTACCCGCCGCTTCTAAAACTTCTGTTTCCATTCTCGAACCTATCTAAATTTCACACTCACAAATGCGCGCTAAATTTTTCCCGTATCGATGCCGGCAAGCGCGCAGGCTTTCCATTCTCGTTCACACACGTCACCTGAACATCGAACTCGAAAACTTCTCCGGCCCGTTCTCCGGCCTCACTTAATTTGTGTATTGATTGCGCAAGCCGGACCGACGCGCCGCTTAACTCTTTGAGAGTTGTTTCAACGACCAGCCGGTCGTCAAGGGCCGCCGACTGCCGGTATTGCATGTCCGCCTTGTTGACGACGAAAATAAGCCCGGACTCCTTCTTTAGGCGGCTCAGCTCAATTCCCAGCGCACGCAACATTTCGGTACGGCCTCTCTCAGCAAATCGCAAATAGCTTGCGTGGTAAACGATTCCGCCCGCGTCCGTATCTTCGTAATACACACGCACAGGAAACAAATGCGTTGCGCCATTCAGCGCTCCCGTTGCTGGGGTTGGGTCCATAGCACTCATTCACCACGGCCCTCTCCATCCATAAGGTCCAACTGCGTTGGATCTCGCGGCGGCGCTTTGAAGCCAAGGTGCTTGTACCCCTTATCGGAGAGCACCCGTCCGCGCGGCGTACGTTGAATGAGCCCTTGTTGAATCAGAAAAGGCTCGATGACGTCCTCAAGCGTATCCCGCTCTTCGGCCAGCGCGGCCGCCAACGTTTCAACGCCCACCGGCCCGCCCGAATAATTCTCAGCGATACACGCGAGGTATCTGCGATCCATGGCGTCCAGGCCTTGGACATCCACATCCAGCCGCCGCAATGCTTTGTCGGCAACTTTCGCATCAACTTTGGTCGTGCCGTCCACCGCCGCGAAATCCCGAACGCGCTTCAACAAGCGTCCGGACACGCGCGGCGTTCCGCGCGAGCGCTTTGCGATTTCAAGCGCGCCGTCTTCCGTCAACGCCAATCCCAAGACCCCGGCTCCTCGTTGCACGATCTGAACCAGCGCATCCGTCTCATAGAATTCGAGGCGAAGCGGGATGCCAAAACGATCGCGCAAAGGGGTTGTCACAAGTCCCGACCGCGTGGTGGCACCGACCAGCGTAAACGGCTGCAGGTCTATGCGCACAGAGCGGGCCGCCGGACCTTCCCCAATAATCAGGTCCAACTGGAAATCCTCCATTGCGGGATAAAGAACCTCTTCTATGGCGGGATTAAGGCGGTGAATTTCATCAATAAACAGGACATCGTTGGCTTCCAAATTAGTCAAAATGGCCGCCAGATCTCCGGCCCGCGCGATCATCGGCCCGGATGTCGCCCGGAAACCGACGCCCAACTCCCGGGCAACAATTTGCGCTAAGGTGGTCTTGCCCAGACCTGGCGGACCGTGCAGCAGCACGTGGTCCAAAGGCTCCTTGCGCTTTCGTGCGGCTTGGATAAACACAGACAGATTGTCTCTGAGCGGCGCTTGACCGATAAAGTCCGATAGTTTTTTAGGACGCAGCGATACGTCTGCGTCGTCGTCCTGACGCTGCGCGGAGATCACTCGATCGTTGTCAGGCGCTTCAGCCATCTGCGCTTCCTAATTCGCGAAGAGAGGCACGGATAATTGCCGGCAATGCCGCGCCCTCGCCTTCAATTTGCGCAGCGCGGGTCACCGCGCCGAACGCATCCGTCCGCCCATACCCCAAATTGACCAACGCGGACACCGCCTCTTCAACAATGTTCCCACCTTTGCCATTGACGGCCTTCGCACCACGCGCAGGTATTGAGGCTGGCACACCAGATCCAGGGAATACGGGCAACTTGTCCTTGAGTTCTGAAACCAATCGCGCCGCGAGCTTCGGTCCGACCCCGCCTACTTTTTTGAATGCCGCCGCATCGCCCGCGGCAATCGCTTGCGAGACCTGCAAAGCGGACAGGGCCGACAAAATGGCGATTCCGACCTTGGCGCCGACGCCCTGAACAGTTGTCAGTACGCGGAACATTTCGCGCTCGGACGTTGTCGAAAACCCATATAGATGAATATGGTCTTCGCGGACATGCGTCTCGATCGCGAGTTCGACGACTTCACCCTTTGCCGGCAACGCCGCCAAAGTGCGGGCACCGCAAAAAACCATGTAGCCGACACCGCCCACATCAACCACGGCCCATCCGTCACCCGTTGAGTCTAATCGGCCGCGAAGCTTGGCAATCACAACGCACCTCTTGCGGCGGCTGTCCGTCGGGACGTTGCGCGGTGATGGGCGTGACAAACTGCCACAGCCAAAGCGTCTGCGGCATCTTTGGTCTCCAACTTGCTGCCCGGCAACAATACCTTGATCATCGCCGTAACCTGAGCCTTTTCCGCGTGGCCGGCGCCCACCACGGATTTTTTGACGAGGTTTGGCTTGTATTCGAAGACCGGTAGCGACGCGATCGCCGGTGCAAGCATCGCGGCGGCGCGCGCATGTCCCAACTTCAGTGTCGAGGTCGGATTCTTGTTTACGAAGCTTTCTTCGATTGCGCACTCCTGTGGTGACTGCGCTGAAACAATGTCACAGACACTCTCAAAAAGTTGACGCAAACGCTCTGACATCGGCGCTTTCGGGTCCGGCTCAATGACGCCGGCGGAGATAAAACTCAGCTGATTGCCGCGCGCTTCAATTACGCCCCAACCCGTATGTCGTAATCCCGGATCGACCCCGAGAATGCGGACGCCTTCACCGCCTCCCGCCTCGACCAGAGCAGGTTTCCTCCCGGCGTTCGGCTTCGCCAAAGATTTAACCGCCGAGGCGGGCCATGACCTCATCGGACATTTCATAGTTGGCCGCAACGCGCTGAACGTCGTCGTTGTCCTCCAGCGCATTCAGCAGGTTCATGAGAGGCTCGGCTTGATCGTCACCGACATCCACAGTCATCGAAGGGCGCCAATCCAGCTGTGACGTTTCCGGCTCTCCCAGGGATTCTTCGAGTTGCTTTTGAACGGCGTGCAAGTCATCGGGGCCGCAGTAAATGTCGTGACCGTTCTCCCCGGAGACAACATCTTCCGCGCCGGCTTCGATGGCGGCTTCCATAATTTTGTCTTCACCGCCCGCGCTGCCCGGATAGCGAATCAATCCGACACGCTGAAAATTGAAGGCGACACTATTGGTTTCACCCATGTTGCCGCCGTTCTTGTTGAACAGGGTCCGCATCTCGGCGGCGGTTCTATTTCGATTGTCCGTCAACGCCTCGACAATGATGGCCACATTGCCCGGCCCGTACCCCTCGTATCTCGCCTCTTCGTAGTTCTCTGAGTCTCCACCCGTCGCTTTCTTGATTGCCCGTTCGATGTTGTCCTTGGGCATGCTCTCCGCCTTGGCCGCCGTAATGGCCGCGCGCAAACGCGGATTGAACGCGGGGTCGGGCATGCCGAGCTTGGCAGCTACGGTTATTTCGCGGGCGAGCTTGGTGAAAATCTTGGCGCGCTTGGCATCCTTCGCGCCCTTCTTGTGCATAATGTTCTTAAATTGGGAATGGCCGGCCATGTGACTTCGATATCCGTCTCAATCTGTCTAAATCATTCTACAAAATGACGAAAAACCTATGGCTTATACCAAATGTGGTAGCCTACGCCTAGAGTCGCGCTGATTTTCGAGGTTTTTGCGCCGCTGCGTGTTTGCGGTCACTTACACCTGATGCGTGGGTTTGAGAAGCCCGCCGACGCGGACCGGCTCCACCGACTTTGCCAGACCTGTCCGGTCATCGGTCTCAACGTACACACCACACAGCGTGCCTTCACCTTCGGCCGGCTCCAATCTTTCGGTCGGGATCTTGGTGACAAAGCGGGCCGTCGCCGCCTCTTTTTTCATGCCAATAATGGAATCGTAGTGTCCGCACATGCCTGCATCAGTTTGGAACGCCGTGCCTCCGGGCATGATGCGGGCATCGGCTGTCGGCACATGAGAATGGCTGCCCACCACCAGCGAGGCGCGTCCGTCGGCCAAATGCCCGAGGGCTGCTTTCTCGCTCGTCGCCTCCCCATGCACATCGACGATGATCGCGTCCGCGGCATCGCGAAGAGGATGGTGCTCAAGGCATTCGTCCAAGGCTCGAAAGGGATCGTCCAATGCATCCATGAACAGGCGGCACATGACCTGGATAACGATCACACGGCGGCCGCCGTCCGTCTTGAAGAGCCCCATGCCCCGGCCAGGAGTTTCCGGCGGGTAATTGAGAGGCCGCAAAAGCCTGGGCTGACCCGAAATATAAGAAATGATTTCCCGCTGATCCCAGGCATGGTTGCCAAGCGTGACCACGTCCACGCCTTGTTCCAGCATGGATTCACAAATTGCCGCCGTAATGCCGAAGCCGTGGGCGGCGTTTTCACCGCAGGCAACGACAAAGTCCAAATTCAGATTTTTGCGTAGCGTGGGCAGATGAGTCGCCAGGGCCTGCCGACCCGACTTTCCCAGCACATCACCACAATAGAGAAACTTCATACCTAACCACTGTCTAGTCTTACGCCGAAGCAGGCTCTTTAAACCACAATGTGCGCTTATCGGTCACCACCGCGTCCATGGGCTGATCATGGGGGCCTGCCGGAACCCGTTCGATTTCTTGCGCATCATAAGCAACACCGACCGCGAGAACCTCACCTTGTGTGCGTAGCGCTGCGAGGGTCCGGTCATAAAACCCTGCGCCGTAGCCCAGGCGATGGCCCGTCTTATCAAAAGCGATAAGGGGCAGAAGGATCACGTGCGGCGTTTTCACGGGCGCCTTTGCGCCCGGATGAGACGTCCCAAACGGCCCGCCCTCCAACTCGTCCCCGTGTGCCCAAGATCTAAAAATCAAGACCTGCCCTTGTCCCGCCACCACGGGCAGCACAATTTGATGACCCATTTCAGCCAAGCCGCTCAGTGCAGGCCGGCAGTCTATTTCATCACCTAATGGCCAATAGCCGGCTATTGTTTTGCCGCGATCAAAGCCGAGCTCCCTCAACCTTCCTGTCATTTCCTGCGCAGCCTCTTCGCCTCGCACCTTGAATTCAGCCTGACGCCGCGCAAGGGCTTCGCGGCGCAAAGCCCCTTTCGGGTCTATCGTCGGATCCGCAGGCGTCATCATGTTCGGGAAACTGGGCTCAATAAAAATCTGAGGGAAGGACTCTAAGAGATTAAGAACAATATAAAATAATGTGGAGCCGCCGTGGCCGTCGTCCTTGCGTGACCTCCCAATGGGCCACGAGTTAAAGTGGGCGCCGTGATCACCGGACCAAGATCCGGCGAGTGACAGCTCCCGAGCGGTATCTATCGCCCCTGGGGGTTCAAAGGACTAACGAACCGGGCAGCTCCGAACTCAACTTAGGTTTCTTCCAGCTTCGCAGCAATACGCTCAATGCGTTCCGCCAAAGCCTTGAGCGCCCCGACCGTCTCGGCCTCGGCCTTTTCGCTGGCCTGCTTACTAGCCGCGGAGGTGGCGTTTTCAAGCTCCGCCACGGTGTCGGTAAGCTCATCGGCGACCACAAGGGCCACCATCACCAGCAAAAGTGCGTCGCTGATGGACCCGGCGCTTGCCGCAAGTTGTTCGGCGCGCTGGTCGAGATAGCGGCCCAGACGCGCAAGATGGGCTTCCTGCCCGTCATCACAGGCGATGGAGTACTGCCGCCCGCGGATTGTGATTGCGACCTGGCCCAAACGGCTGCCCACCCTATTCCTTCATCGCCGCCGACAGACGGCCAATGGCCGCGTCCAGACGTTCGGCGACCTGCCCGGCGGACATCTTGAGATCGGTGTTTTGCTTAGTAAGCTCACCCACCTTTTGCTCGAGTACCGCTGCGTTGTCCGCCAGCGGCAATTTGGCCTGAACTCGGCCCAGGGCCGATTCAAGTTTGCTTACCGCTTCATCCAAATGCTTAAGTGCTGCTTGAACCTGCCCCAAGTTCAGTTCCTAATATCTTTCAATTAAATAGAGTAAATTCCTCGAATGTTGCATGAAGCATATGAGGGACTCGTGACGGCGTCAACGACCATGCGCACCGGTCATTTCCGCAAGGGTTTGAAACAGGTCTATTCAAATGGGGGGCGGTGCCTTTATATGTCCGCATCTTGGTCGCGCCGGCACCCAATCCGGCCCCCAAAGTTCAGCAAAGGGACGACGAATTCATGAAGATCACTCCGCGGGTGAAGAAAATCCTAGCCGCCTATGAAAGCGACAATCCGGGCACCAAGACCAACCTCGCCCGTATTTTGATGCACGGCAAATTGGCCGGCACCGGCAAGCTCGTGATCCTTCCCGTGGACCAAGGGTTTGAGCACGGCCCGGCCCGCAGCTTCGCCCCCAACCCGGCGGGATATGAGCCGCACTACCACTGGCAGCTGGCCATTGACGCCGGGTTGTCGGCTTTCGCCGCGCCCTTGGGCATGATCGAGGACGGCGCAGCCACCTTTGCCGGAGCGGTGCCGACCATTCTCAAGGTCAATAGCGCCAACTCCTTGAACGGCGAAAAAGAAGCTCCGTCCCAGGCGATCACTGCCGGGGTGGATGACGCCCTGCGCCTCGGCTGCTCGGCCATCGGCTACACCATTTATCCGGGCTCGGGCGCTGCTTACGACATGATGAACGACCTGCGCGAACTCATTGCCGAAGCCAAATCCGTCGGTTTGGCCGCCGTGGTGTGGTCCTACCCGCGCGGAAAATACGTCACCAAGGACGGTGAAACAGGTTTCGATATTGTCGCTTACGCGGCGCACATGGCCGCCCTTGCCGGCGCGCATGTCATCAAGGTCAAACTGCCGACCGATCACCTGGATCTGGCGGAAGCCAAAAAGGTTTACGAAGCCCAAAACATCCCCCGCAGTACCCTGACCGAGCGGGTTTCCCACGTCGTTCAAAGCTGCTTCGGCGGGCGCCGGATCGTGGTGTTCTCGGGCGGCGGCAAAAAAGGTGAGGACAGCCTGTTCGACGAAGCCCGCGCCATCCGCGACGGCGGCGGTAACGGCTCGATCATAGGGCGCAACTCCTTCCAGCGCTCGAAGGAAGACGCCCTGAAACTGCTCGGCACACTCGTGGACATATACAAGGGCAACGCCTAAAGGGCGGTGCACCGCCGGTGGCCGAACGTACCGACACCTCCTGCCGCTTGTATCTGATTTCGCCCGACGGAATTCCCGATCTGGCGGAATTCGCATCGGTATTGGACGAAGCTCTGGCGGCGGGCGATGTTGCCTGCTTCCAATTGCGCCTCAAGAACGCGGACGACGACATCATTACTGCGGCGGTTCACGCGCTCATGCCGGTGTGCCACACGCACGATGTCGCGTTTATCCTCAATGACCGCCCGGATTTAGCTGCCCAATTGCTGTGCGACGGCGTGCATATCGGACAGGACGACGGGCCCTATGAGGAAGCCCGGCGCCTTATGGGCAGCGGTATTGTGGTGGTGACCTGCAAGGATTCGCGGCACCTCGCCATGGAATTGGGCGATGCCGGCGC
>CAYYXR010000044.1:0-20181 GCA_964475755.1 uncultured Rhodobacterales bacterium | reverse complement strand
CGCGACCGCTCAACTAACATTCAAACCGGACCACTCAATGGGGGCACCTCAGCGGGCTCAATTACCTTGCAACGGGTTTATTAGGTGATTTCAAAATTGGCGTCTTGCAGTGCCACGTAATCCACCCCACAAGCTTTCCTAGCTCAATATCTCTGAACAAATCTTGCCACAGTCGTGCCACAGCAGTGCAATAAAAACTCTGTATACGACTATAGAGGTAGCGTATGGTGATGTCTGGCAAGGCCAGAGTTTGTCCCAAAAGTTCTTGGAGAACATCAGGGGATGGTTTCCTCAGTAAAGCTTGGGAAGCTTTCGTTCTACCATTGAACTACACCCGCAGCGGTTTAGATATTTGACTACCGCCTACCGGCAAACAAGTCCAAAATGCGACGCGCCCGGCTGGGCAAATTAACAATTGACCGCCTTTTGTTTCTTGGAGTGCATAATTATGGAGTTGTGGCCGCTGGCCTGTTTAGCCGTCCTCGCCATCGGATTGACCGCTCTATCGGTAATTGATTTTCGAACAGGGTACTTGCCCGACCCACTCCAAGTAGCACTCGCCCTGATAGGAATCGGCGTTTGTCTATATGGGTCCCCAATAGGGATAACCTGGGAATTGGCCGTTCTTGGTGCCGTTATAAACGGCGGGTTATTCTGGGGTCTTCGTAGAATCGTCAGCAAGTTAAAAAAGCGCGATGCCATGGGCATTGGCGACATCAAATTAGTGGCGGTCGGCGGTATTTGGGTGGGCCCTTTGGCTCTACCTTACATCATGGCGGCAGGTGGAATACTGACGCTTCTTGGCGCCGGATTCGCGTCCTGGATCACGGGAAAGCCCGTATGGAAAGGTGAAATGCCGCTCGGCCCGGGACTGGCGGCAGGCATCTTGGGCGTTTTCACAGCAGCCCTGTTTAACCTACCCTGGCTCAATCTTACGATTTAAGTCGAGATATTCCAGTTGGCCCGCGCACCACACATTCTTTGTTACGCTCCGTACACGACATGGTCCATTCATAGTTCCCGTCAGGTTACTATCCTGCAGGCTCTTAGGGTACGCGGATGCTCGGTGTCCTATATCACGTGTGACGCGGCGTTTTCAGATTGCGACATCACACAACAGGCTACGGGAGCAACCCTCGGCAGGAAAGAAAATACCTGTCTCACATGCCAGTCGTCAGTGGCCGCGCGCCTGGCGGCTTGGTCGATGCCATATCGCTGGATCGGAAGGTGGATAACTCGCGACGACGAAAAGGAAGCCAGCAGGTGGGTTTTATCGGTCGGTCCTCACCAACGTCCCGAGGCGGCTTACGGTGATTGGAAAATTGGTGAGTGGGTAAAATCGAGCGTTCATACCCACTTTCGCATTAATCACCTCGACATGGATGATCCGAAAATCGCGGCGACCTATGGAAGTTATCTTTATAGCGGGTTGCTCGCATGTTTCGCCTTATCTCGTGTTATGGACGAAGAGAAACCCGACGCACAGTTGCTCTTTAATGGGCGAATGTCGACGACGCGAATAGCTCTAGAACTGGCTCAGCAACGCGGCATTCGCACCATTTGTGAAGAACGGTGTCCAATCGTGGGGCGAATCCGGTTATTCGACGACGCAAACTGTTTGAGTGTTAGGGATACGGATAAGTTATGGGAGGCATGGAAGGATACTCCGCTTTCCGTGGATGAGATCGATGAAATGTCGAAATTTTTGGGCAGCAGATGGCAAGGAACACTTGATGACGTTGCTGTTTTCAGCCGGCGAATGCAGCCGACGTCGGACGTCCTAAAAAAACTCAAAGTAACCGAAGGCAGACGGCTTTGGGTTCTGTTCACCTCCAGCATGGATGAAACCATTGATAAACCGCGCAAGGAGGGAACCTTTACAACGCACAACGCTTGGGTGGAAGCAACGATCGACTACGTTCGTCACTATCCGGATATTCAACTGGCTGTGCGCGTCCACCCAAATGCCGGCAGCGCCCGCTCTCTCGGTAAGAATCAAGAGGACGTCGCATTTTACGAGCGACTTGCCGAAAATGCTCCGTCAAATGTCTGCATTGTTTCAGCCGATGATGACATCAGCAGCTACACATTGGCATCCGCTGCGGACTTGGGATTGATTTGGTGCTCGACAATTGTCCTGGAAATAGCGGCCATGGGTAAACGCGTGGTGCGCGCAGGAAGGTCCTGGCTTGCTTATTGCGATTTCCTAGAAAGCACCGACAGCGAGGCCGATTACCCTATATTGCTTGAAAAACTAAAAAATGAATCGGCACCAGCCGTCGATATAAACCGGGCCGTCGGCGCTTGGAGATTTTCATATGTTTGGTTTTTCCGCCAATCATTTCCCTTCCCCATGGTCGAGCAGTCGAGTTGGTATGTCGGCGAGCCAAAATATGAAACAGCCGCAGATCTACAGCCGGGAAAAGACCCTTATTTAGATCGAATATGCGGCATGTTGATGGACAACGACCCGATGCACGGCCCCGCTGAGAGCCGTTCTTCCGAATTAGAAACGCTTGAATCGCGCGAAATTGGCAAGCGCATCGCATTCATGACACAATGTGGATAGACACTCATATTTTCTCGAACCATTCTAGGACTTAGTATGCCGCGCTGTATTTCAGCATTTCTTTTTAGTATCGCCGTACTGACCGCTGCAACATTGACTCTTCCGGCCCACGCGGCGACATGCGTTCACGTAACTTTTCTTGATGCAGAAGGCGTGGTGATACCCACAGAGAGCCCTGTTACAGGAATTATGCTCGGCGGTCAGCCCATGATGGAAGGACAGATTCCCGTATACGCATCCATTCGTGCCGAAGACGAGGTCACATGTCCACAGGCGCTATTGGATCAAATTGCGACGTTATTCGACCAATCCTGTTCCACTGCCAACAGGCGCCAAAGCACCGCAACTCAACACAATTCGTCAATCGATGTCGTGAACAATGGCTGCAGTGACTTGAGTGAAGCGCTGAACAACAGCGAGTGAAGTTACGCTCCGGTAGCCTGCCGCAAGGCATCTACTACATGGTCAACGTCTTCATTTTTCATTTCAGGGAAAAGCGGCAGAGAGAGACAAGACCCGTAATACATTTCTGCGCCCGGCAACGTTTGAGGCCCGTATAGATTTGCATAGTACGGCTGGAGGTGCACGGGCAGATAGTGCACTTGAGAGCCGACGCCCAACGACTTCAACTTGGTCATGACCTGCGCCCGGGTACGACCAAGTTTTTCAAAATCGATATGTACCACGTAAAGATGCCAAGCTGTTTGCGAACCCGGCCTGCGTTGAGGCCGTACGTTCGGTGCGAGGTCCGCGATAGATTCATCATACATTTGCACCAATGCGACTCTACGATCGACGAACATCTTAAGTTTTTTAAGCTGAGACAATCCAAGCGCACAATGAATGTCGCTTGCGCGATAATTCCAGCCAAGTTCACGCATCTCATAATACCAGGGATTTGATTCTCCCTGCCCGGACAGAGCCTGATGCGGAAACGTTGGTGCAACTGGCTGACGTTCCATTCCGTGATTGCGTAATATCCGCATACGCTCGGCCTGCTTTGCATCCCGTGTTGCCACAGCGCCGCCTTCACCCATCGCAATTGTTTTCACAGGATGAAATGAAAGACATGTAAAATCGCTGAATTCGCTCGATCCTACCGGAGACCCATCGGAATACTTCCCTCCGATTGCATGGCATGCATCTTCAATGACTTTAATTGATCTTGATTTTGCGATTTTTTGAATTTTCGGCATATCGCAAAGCTGGCCGTTGAGATGGACAGGAATTACAGCTCGGACGTTTTTCCTGGCGGCTTTGTTCAGAGCATCTTCAAAATGCTCAGAGGTCATCAGCCCGCTTTCGGCATCCACGTCGGCAAACACGACGTCGGCGCCCGCGTAGCGCACGGCATTTGCGCTCGCGAGAAAGGTAAGAGAGGGCACAATAACAGTGTCTCCGGCCCGCACGCCGGCACAGACAACAGCCAAATGCAGTGCGGCCGTACCGGTGGCGCACACTACGACACTTGGCGAGTTAAGGTCCTTCGCTAACGCGGCTTCGAACTGCCCAACGACGGGGCCGCCGGTCAACGTGTCGGAGCGCAGAACCTCTACGACGGCATCTATATCGTCACTATCAATCGCCTGTCGACCGTAGGGAAGAAAACCAGATCTATCGTTCATTTCTATGATTGTCTGACTTAATGGTGGTATTTTGTAATATACAGATTATCTATCAATTGACGGCAGACCATACCACTTAGGATCAGAAATTATTCATTACAGGGCAGATATACGATTGGGGCGTCGACTATGATATTTCTACGGAATACACGATGAAACTGAAAGATATAGAAATAAAAAATGCGGAAGCGTTGGACGCGATCCGCGGCAGCGACCGGGGTGCGATTGATTACGCCGAGCACCCAGAACTCGCGTACTATGGCTATTATGAAGCAGATATCTTTGAATGCCCGCCATTTTTGATGTTTACGAGCAACGACTGCCCCCGCGGCTGGGATATTCTCTTCCTCCGCCGTTTTGAACCTACTTCTATGAAAATTTGGTGCCTGCTCGCAAAAAGTGCGTCGGGAATATTGGATATTGGCGCGCACGTAGGAGTTTATAGCCTCGCCGCCGCATCGTTGCGCCAAGATATCAAAATACACGCGTTTGAACCCAACCCCTATGCATTCAGCAGATTACGCATCCACAAAATGGTGAATGGTTTTTCAAATATTGCCGAGCACAGAGTGGCCGTTTCTAATAAGAACGGGGTCACAAATTTGTCGTGGACAAAGAAACCCACGCTTCAAATATCTTCAGGCGGCGCATTGGTACAGCGCGACAATTCGAGCGGGCGCGAGCATGCCGTTGCGGAGACAGTAGTGCTGGATGGCTCGGGTCTCGCCGGAATGCTAGGTGAGCGTCCTCTCGTAAAGGTGGATGTGGAAGGTACCGAGGTTAACGCGTTTCTTGGCATGCAAGAGGTGTTGTCGATTAAGCCTGATATTATTTTAGAAACGTTCTCGCAAAAATCTTGCGACGCCATAAACGAGATGATCTCTCCGCTTGGGTATAAAGTTTTCAAAATTATAGAAAAGGGAGGCCGGCTGGAGGAGCAAACCAAGCTTGTCCCTTGTCAAATCAATGCGGCGGGAAACTTTAACCAATTTCTCACTGTGCATCATGATCGAGATATAGCGGACCTTGTTTCGTAAAAAACCGCCCGCCTCAATCAAAATCGTTGCGGTCGAGCATCTGCCTTATCCTGCTTGCCGCAAAAGAAATCGGGTAACGTCTTCATATCTTTTGAATGTCGGTTTTCGATAATAAACAAGCCCATAGTCTTGTAACTATAGCTGTCACTTGCGCTCTCAACGTGTTTTCGTCCTTATCGGGCGAAATGCCATGTAGATATTGTGCTGCATGAAGATTAAGTTTCCTATTTCAATCGTCTTTATGTATCCCATATTGTCAGGGCAATCTTCTAACTCCGGACAGCAAGTGGTTGACAAGCCACTACTACGCAATGAACGAAACTGTACAGCACCTGTATTCCAATAATTTCCTGCGCACCGAAAAGGATCTGCAGACCTTTTTGTTGTTCCTCCTAAAAGGGGGGATCGACAAAAACACTCGGGATTCGATCGGATTTGCCGCGGCTCGATTTGTCGAAATGCAGACGGCTAATAAGACGATCGGGCCTGGCGGAATCCGTTTGGAGCCTCGGGACAAGCAATCTCTCGATGCGTTGCAGCTCAATGGTTTTGACATATTAAATCCGGCCTTCTCACCTGAAGAACTTTCGGAATTGGATCGATTCACGAAAGAATCTGAAGTGGAATATGGTCGAGGAAGTTTCAATGATGCCGGACTGTCTGGCGCATGTTTGTATTCTGATGTGCCTCCGAAGGTGCGTTTTGCGCACTACAAAACCAACGAGCTTTGCAGATGCCCCTCTGCCTACAGAATTGCCAATGATAAGAGGTTGCTTAGCCTCGTAACAGCTTATCTCGGCGCACCGGCAACTATATCAACCCTGACCATGTGGTGGTCATTCCCCTCATCCGAACCGCCGGGTGGAATGCAAATGTTTCACCATGATCGCGGCGACTTCCGGTCGTGCAATCTATTTGTGTACCTAACGGATGTGTCCGAGGCGACCGGACCCCATGCCTTTGTCCCTAAAACCCATGAAATGAGGACACTCTACCCATACGCAACTCAGATTCTGCAGAACGATCCAGCGAAGCTGAAAAAATTCTTCAAATGGATGGAGCAACATCGCAAACCTGACCAGGAGGTTTACGATTATTTTGGAGAAAGTAATGTTCAAGTCTTTACCGGACCCAAAGGAACAAGCTTTTTGGAAGACACGCGCGGACTTCATAAAGCAACCATCCCACTTGCTGGACCCCGTTTAGCATTTGAAATTGTTTACTCTGTTCTTCCAAAACTGAATGAAACGCTTGTTCCGGTTTCGCGATCCGAGCTTCCATTTCTTGAGGACCCAGATAGCATTGACCCATTGGTCCGATATGCTACGCGACAAATCTATATTTAACGGCTAGTGCTTAATACGGGCAATGAGCATAACTGCTCCTTTTTGCTCCCCAACCGGTTCTTGCTGAAAGCATATGTAATTTAATTTATCACCGATCATATCGGTGAACTCGGATACACTTCCAAACATCGACCCGTTGATATCAGAGTCGCTTTCCCGTTTGTTTATCACGCCGCGCCCAAGGGTGGGCTCGTAGGTCGCCCCTATAGCCACAAGCCCGCCATCTGCACACACGCGAATCATTTCATCCACCGCGCGCTGCGGAGAACTGCTGTACCCTATGACCCAGCTTGAAATGACGACCTGAAAACTTCGATCGGGGTACGGGAGATTGTGCATATCTCCTGTATCAATCAGGGGTGACGAAGAAATGAGATCAAGCGCCGTAATGTTTGACGGACTAAAACCCACGCCAATCAAATGGAAAATCTCCATTTCGGTTCTTGGGCCAATTGTCAAAACGGCCATATTGGGCGCGCCGCCGTAAACCGGATCTAGGGACTTCAAGGGATTGATAAGGCGCAACGTTCTTGTATAAGAACCAAAATCGTCTCGCTCTAATTCCTTCCGATTGTGTTCTACCGCACCTGGCATTACACCTTCGTCAAGCTCTTCATGGATTCTTAAATAACGCCCCCCTGATTTCCACCGATCCAGGGCTAAATAGCGACGGCATTGGCCACTCAGAAAAAAATCGGAAGGATTTTTCACGAGAATGTTGATCATCTCCCTCAATTGACTTTCAGAAATACTTAGGGCCTTACGCTTGCTCATTTAATGTCTCCAGATGTACGCGCTCGAATGAAGATACACTTCATTGCACGGATTTATAACTAGAGAATTTGAATGCAGTGGATGGAGAGCATTTGTTTCATGCCCACATCCAGAATAGAATGCCTTGGGGCAAGCGGCTGGAAGAATTTATTAAAGTACCCCCAGATCGGGCAAATGCGCGAAATATCGAGAGACATTGGAGCTGCACATCCGTGGTCACATTTCCGGGCATATCAACAGATCGCTGCGTGTTGGAACAATTCGCGGAAAAACATCTAACGGAGCGTTATGTGTCTTGGCTGAACGACCCCGATGTCGTGAAATTCAGCGAGCAACGGCACCGTACACATGACCTCGTCTCTTGCAGAAAATACTTCGATTCTTTTGCGGACACCCCGCATTACTTTGTGGCGATTGTCTCCAAAGATCAGGCTTTAGGCCACATTGGCAACTTAAATGCATATGTCGATGTCAACAACGGCACAGCCGATGTCGGCATTCTATTGGGTGAAAAAGGCGCGTGGGGGCAGGGTATTGGAACCGAAGTTTGGAGCGCCTTCTGCAAATTTCTATTGACGGACCGGAAGCTGCGGAAAGTAACGGCAGGCACTAGCGCAAATAACGCAGGCATGCTCAGCATTATGAGACGCAGTGGCATGCGAGAAGACGGAAAACGCGTCAAGCAACTCATCATAAACGGCAGGGAAGTTGATATCGTACATGCCGCACTATTCGATGAGCCGTTCCCCAAGCTCTGATTACAACTGCTTGAACTAGGTTTGCGGCAACAGAAGAAAAACGCTGTCGTCGAGCTCAAGTATTTTCACTCTGATGTAAGCTCCCATTCCTGTTAATGCATCCTGCAGGCGGGAAGCCATCTCACCTTGTTCCAACATGAATTTATCTTTCATGGTCTCTCCGCGCGCGGTGCGCTGATACCCATCCCCTAAAAATCTTGGAACGTGACCATCAAAATTAGGGGCCCCATGATCTCGAAGTTCGGCAATTAGCCGCTCAGCTATTTTTTCAGCGACTTCACGATCGGACATTTCAAACTGTTCACTCAGAACCGCTCCGCGCTCTTCAATACTTTGGCGAATTGGGCCGCCCCCTGAGCGAAAAAACACATCCATGGCGTTAGCCACGCCTTCCCATGTCGGAAATGTCGGATTAATTTTATTGGTGATGAAGTCAAACGTCGGATGGGCGGCAGGAACAAGGTTCACAACCGGTTTATCCATAAGGGCCGCCTCAAGCCCCGTGGTGCAAGACGTATGAACGACAAGATCTGACCCCATGATCCAAGGATGAGGGTTTGATCTCGGAACGATATGCACACGCTCATTGTTGCCAAATCGCTCCGCCCAAAATTCCGCGATCTCTCCAGGATGTGGCCTAAGAATAATCTTCTTTGATGAAACATTTTGAACCGTCCAGTTCAAAAGTTTGACCATCTCGTCCCGATTGCGCCACTCCCATTTCAACTTTGCTTTGTACTCTGCGACACTGTCAGGATTGGATGCATCAAACATTCCTGCTTGCGCTGCAATTTTCGTAACCTGATTGACATCATTCCAAATGCTGTTCAGCTGCGAATAGTTGGTATTGAAAAGGATATAAGAACCGTGTTTTTGTTTGATTTCTGCAACTTCTGGTTCGAAAACACGCCTACGATTTGGCGCTAAGAAATCAATTCGCGCATTTCCAACGGCTGCTGTTCTGTTTCTAAGAGAAGGGAAATTACGCTCAACAACGTCTTTATGGAAATTGCTTTGGGCGAAAAAAAGATCGCAATTTTCAGCCGCAGACTTGCTGAACACCTCAAGAAAGCATTCATCTTGCGTGCAAACCAAAACCTCTTCGTCGGTTGCGGCCACCAAATGGCCGGCCGCCCTGAAGGAGGACATGAGACGCCCTTGGATGTTATTAACTGTTTTGAACAATATAATGCCGGGGGGTAGCGCTTTAACATTCGCAAAGATCGACCACTGCTGCCCGAAAATAACGGCAATGCCGGATTTCAATAAGTGAGAAGCAATGAGGACTCGAGAGTCTAGCTCCCGCTGCTTGATCTCCATTGCCAAATAGGCGATAGGTTCCATCAATAATTCACTAAATTAAGATCAACTGGCGCATTGAGGGATTTGTACATTAATTCTTTGTGATTCCAAAAGCCGGAAAGCTATTTCCGACAAGGTCAAGCTTGTAGGTATGTCGCGCCTTGTACATAAAGCTAATCTACTGAAAATACTATCGTCGGCTTTGCCGGTGTAAATTCCGAATTGGACCGAATGCATGTTTGATGACGCTACAATCTTAGTAACGGGTGGCACAGGATCGTTTGGGCATCGGTTTACGCAAACTATGCTCCAGAAATACAAGCCCGCGAAGCTCATCATTTATTCGCGCGACGAACTTAAGCAATCGCAAATGCAGGAAAAGTTCCAACAAAAATGCATGCGGTATTTTATAGGTGACGTTAGAGATCAGAGCCGACTCAAAATGGCGATGCGTGATGCAGATTTCGTCGTGCACGCAGCCGCACTGAAACAAGTGCCCGCAGCTGAATACAATCCAATCGAGTGCATCAAGACGAACATTAACGGCGCCGAAAATGTCATTCACGCCGCGCTCGAAAACAAGGTCAAAAAAGTCATCGCTCTATCCACCGACAAGGCTGCGAACCCGATCAACCTTTACGGCGCAACCAAGCTGTGCTCGGACAAACTGTTTGTCGCTGCAAACAACCTGGTCGGAAGTGATTCGCCAACCAGATTCTCGGTCGTGCGGTATGGAAATGTTGTTGGGTCCCGAGGGTCTGTTGTCCCGGCTTTCGAGACATTGCTGAAACGCGGCACCGATCATCTTCCAATTACCGATGAGCGTATGACGCGATTTTGGATTACATTAGATCAAGGCGTACAATTCGTAATCGACAGCTTCTCCCGGATGAGTGGCGGTGAGATTTATGTCCCAAAATTGCCGTCGGTCCGCATTGTGGACTTAGCCGCGGCAATGGCGCCCAGCACGCCAACGAAGGTGATTGGCATTCGACCCGGTGAAAAACTTCACGAAGTTATGTGCCCTTCAGACGACTCTCACCTTACCGTGGAATTCGACGGCCACTACGTCATTCGTCCGGCTATAAAGTTTTGGGATGTTTTTAGCGCCGACTATCTAAAGGACGGCGTCGGTGAAATCGGCAAACCTGTTCCGGAAGAATTTGAGTACAGCTCCGGCACGAATCCTCACTTTTTAAGTATTAAAGAAATTCAGAAAGTGAACGCATCTGCAGGGCATTGAATACTTAACGAATGGATTCAGCGACCAACAGGTCGGTGTGCCTGAATAGATATTCAGTGAGCGGAGCAAGACTTCCTTCCAACTCACGCCGCTCGTCTCCCGCGGACCCCATATCAAGGAACTTTATCTCCGTATGTTCCTTATTCAGGTGTCCGCTGATTTTTTTAAGGGCATCGGGCAAAGTCAAAGTGACTTCCAGATCGAACAGAATATCAACAACATGCGAGCGCATATCTTCAATTGCACCTTTCGGCACGATATTGCTGATGCTTGAAAAAGAAAGACCTAATTCCTCCGTAAATTCTTGAGACAGCATACCGACAATATCGACTGAATCATCTTCAGTACGGCAACTCATATCCACGCCGCCAGACGGCATTAGCTCCCAACAACCTGCATCCTGTGTGACTTCACGTGATCGCTGCCCGATCAACACTGAGCCTTGGACACGGGTAATTCCCGTGACGGCGAGTGGCCGCACTTTGAGTACACTAAAGAGGTTAGGATCTCGCAATTGAGCGAACCAATACTTGTACTCTGTAAAACTACCGGTAATTTCTGAACCTTTGACGTCGCCAACACTGAAGATTGGACCATTGTGCAAATGACTTGAGGGTCTAGACCTCGCCTCTCTCCAAATGCGGTCTACTTCGGACAAAACATCCCGCTCAATCGAAGACGACACAGATCTGGACTCGGTGACGTTGACTTCACCTTCGACCAATAGACGATATTGCGACTCACTCGCCATCTGCCTGCTCAATAACCTTGATGAGTTCAACGAGGCTTCGCACAAAGCGTACGCCGTTTGGCCACGATCTTGAGTCAACGTCCCCCTGCGCGAGACCATACGTCTGCAGGCCGGCACCTATGGCGCTACGCGCGCCTGTTGCCGTGTCTTCCACAGCCAAAGACCTCCTAGCGTCGCATCCGCTATCCGCCAACGCCTTCAAATAAAGGTCGGGCGCCGGCTTGCCGCTCGCCACTGTTTCGCCCGTCGCGATCACGTGCACATAGTTGTTCAACTTAACGCGGGACAACCACCCAGAAACAGTTTTATGTACGTTCGACGTCACGACACCTATTTTCCATCCCCGTGCGACCGCCTCACCAATCAGCTCGTACGCACCGATATTTGGCTCTACGTCTTCATAAGACGAATTTAGGATAGCTTTGTATCGCGTCAGCAATTCATCGTGAGAGGGAGATAAATTGTGCTCGACTTTAAGTATTGCCAAAACGTCCGATAAACTGGGGCCGTTGAGACGAGCAAATTCTTCATCTGTTCCAACAACATCAAATTCTTTTAGAAATTTTCCATATACAGCACGCATGACCTCAAGGCTGTTCGCCAGCGTTCCATCCAGGTCCAAGAACAGTCCACGCTTTAGACCAGACACGTCTTTCCTGTTATTCATTTGATGTGCCCACTGCTTGACCCTGCGCCGCAGCTGCCGCATCAACCAAGACCGCACCAGCCAAAGACTCAACCGCTTGAGATGCCAGCGGCTCCGCGTTCACTAAATGAGCCGCCAAATTGGCCCAGACAAAAGACATATGCTGGGGGGGATCATCTCGGAACATGTGGTAGGCCTCTCCTGGACCCGACATTGAACACACGAGGCAACCGTCTTCAGTTGAGATTTTCAATCGGCCATTTTCAAACTTCACGTTGATATCGAACACAAATCTCTCCCGGCCATCAAATCCCTTGAATCGGACTGGAACGGACCGACCGCGCACCTCCAATATCATCTCACCCGACGTCGTGAGATCGTTTGCGCTGAAGTCGTCGAACGGGCTACCGGTGTGTGTCACCGTTTTGATGGCAGAACCCATCGCCGACCCTATGAGATCAAATCCGTGGCACGCATTATGCCTTAAGCCGCGGCAGTAATTGACCGTACCCTCTTGCGCACCTCCGATATCGCCCGCGGCAGCCGCTTTCAGCCACGCCCTTACACCAGGGAGCCAGCGTCTCATATAATTAATGACAAGCGTTTTCTTCCGTTCTGCGGCCAACTCAATGAGCATTCTGTGCTCGCTCGCATTTGCTGCCAGGGGTTTTTCACAGAAAATGATCTTTGGGTGTGCGTTTAAGAAAATTTTGACCCAGTCGGTATGCGTATTATCGGGGCTAGCAATGCATACGATATCCGCGCTTTTGCGCGCGGCACTCTCCGCATCCAAAATTTGCGCATCAATATTCCACGTACGGCACACGTCCTCCGCTTTCTTTTTATTTATATCGCTGACCCAGGCAATATCGATCAATGGCTCGGCGATGCATGCCTTTACATGCGTTGTGATCGCATCGCCGGAAGGCGTGTCATAAGCCTGTGCGATGTTGCCCAGGCCTACGATTCCCACCTTTATTGACCCGGATTTTTTCATTGATGTCGTACTTAATCTTAGGCGGCGGACACGGATGAAGTGGCGAGGTTTTCGCGGTGCGCGTGAACTTTATGGAAAGCCGCTATGATTTGATCAACCTGCTCGTCGGACGGATCAAAGCTGCAAATCAAGTAGGTCAGCATTTCCTTGTGGTGCAGGCGTTCCGTAATCGGGCAGAGGCCAGCCTGATATACACGGTTGGTCAAGTTAAATGGAAATCCTTTAGAACCGATAGCGATTCGGTTTTTGAACGGCGGCAGCAGATATAAGGGCGCGACGTATCCCACACCCACGGGAACGCCTTCGGCCTCCAAGGCCTTAGCAAACAATTCGCGAGAAACACCGACTTCGGCCTCATTATACAACGCACCCCAAACATAATAGACATGGCGGCAGCTGGGTCTGACTTTTGGGGCGGTAATACCGGTTAGTCCAGATGTTGCTTCCGTCAGACGGTCGGCGATTTCAATTCGGCGCCCGACAAATGCAGAAGCCTTCTTCAACTGTTCGCGTCCAATAGCCGCGCCCAATTCAGTCATCCGAAAATTGTGGCCTATTAGATTGGTAAAATCACCGTCTCCAATATGTTCTGACGCGTTCTCGGCGTGGTTACGGATCATCGCAAGGCGCTCCGCGAGGGACTTATCCCGTGTCACACACACCCCACCTTCCCCGGTATGGATATGCTTGTGATAGTTCAGACTGAAGACGCCGATATGGCCAATGGTCCCTGCCAATTGCCCGCCCTGCATCGCGAAGGGTCCTTGCGCATTGTCTTCAATGAGGTAAAGACCATGCGCGTCGGCCAGGTCCCGCAATGCCTTGAGGTCCGCAGGCTGTCCGAAAAGATTGACGGCAATAATTGCCCGCGTTTTTGGCGTTATTTCTTGTTCGACGCGCTTTGCATCTAAACAAAAACAGTCTTGCTCAATATCGACGAAAACCGGTATGCCGCCATAAAACAAGGGTGCCACAGCTGTTGCCGACATAGTATAGGGCGGCACAATGACTTCGTCGCCCGGTCCGATTCCGACCGCGCCCATCGCCGCGATCAACCCTGATGTCGCTGAGTTCACTGCAACGGCATATTCCACATCAAATGCGCTGGCCCATTCCTTTTCAAACGCCTGCACTTCCGGGCCGCCCCAATATGCCGGTGACCACGCGCCCAAATAAGCGCTAAGATTTCCGCTACGCATGACGCGAAGCACCGCAGATTCTTCTTCATCGCCCATTGTGCGGTAATGGGGCAGCGGTTCTTTTACTGCGGGTTCGCCGCCTAAGAGCGCCAATTTATCCATCAAGATGTCCAAGAAGACCCATATAGCCGGTCACTACCCGTATCGGGGTCATAGCGTTGTGCCACCAGTCGATATCATGGCTTTCACTGTGGTCACAATACAAGGAGGGCCTGAAATGGTGACAAATCTGTATGCAATCACGACAATATCTCGAACCGCGCCTTCACAATAGCAATACTTGCTCTTGTATGGCATTAGCTGTTCGTCATGACAACGAAGTGGCCTGCAAACAATGTCCATATCGCTGCTTTTTGCTGCCGGTGATGTCGGAGGAGCGAGAGCGCTTATTCCCATAATCGAGTTTGCCGCATCGGTGGGCCATGACGTGTTTACGTTGCGTCACAGCTACCTCGCGCAAAATGCCGATTTGACGACATCCTGGATTGACCCTCCGGACGCAGACAATACCGAACAGCAAGAGAAACTCATTAAGGGCATAAATCCCGATGTGATGATTTTTGGGTCCAGTTTAAAAGATTCTTTGCCATTGGCCTTTGCACGTGCCGCGCAACGCTTGGGCATCAAGGTAATCCATGTCCTTGACAGCTGGGCCGCCTACACTTTGAGAATGAACATCGACAATCGGGGATCTTTTGTTCCGGATATATATACGGCAATGGACCAAATTGCCGTCGACGCGGCGGTAAGAGAAGGCATTTTTCCGCAATCGCTTCGCATTACGGGCCAACCCAGCCTTAGCAATATGCTGGAACGCTATTCCGAGGTGTATTCGACTCAGCGAGCAGACCAAAAACCGGACAAGTTGCGTCTGTTATTTATCTCCGAGCCGGCGAGTTCTGACCAGGGCGTATCTGCCGAAGACGCTACCTACCGCGGGTATACCGAAATCGAAGTTCTTGAGCTTTTGTGCAACGCACTTCAGCCGCTATGGGAGCACGTCTTCATATCTATTCTGCCGCATCCCCGAGAAAACCCGAAAAGCGTCGGCGCGGTGTGGGAGAGAAGCAGGGGCAAATTGCAGGGCATCATATTGCCCCAAGGACTGAAAAAGGCACCCTTAGAAACTATCGACGCTGTCATTGGAATGGCATCGATACTTTTATACGAGTGCTGGCTTTTGGGAATTCCTGTCCTAAGCCTGCAACCAGGAATGATTCAGGAGAATCTGGGGCAGTTCGGATATAGAGATGGGTTAAAGTTGATAGATTCTTATGACAATGCCCAGGAGACAATTCGTTCTTGGATTGACTCAATCGAACCGGGCAAACTGCCGGAGCCATTGCAGGAAGCAAAAGTTCACGCACGTGCACCTCAGCGTATCATGGATATCGCCTTGGAACTTACCAGGAATAAGAATCAATGACCGGAAGCAGTACTAACGTCGCTATTATTCCTGCCCGCGGCGGGAGCAAACGCATTCCTCGCAAAAATATAAAGCCCTTTGCCGGGCAGCCGATGATCTCATATTCCATTCAGGCCGCAATTAAGTCGAACTTATTTGATCGAGTTTTGGTCTCAACGGACTCGGAGGAAATCGCGGCGGTGGCAAAAGAGTACGGTGCGGAAGTTCCGTTTATTCGGCCGCCGGACCTGTCGGACGATCAAACCGCAACCGCTCCGGTCATAGCCCACACCCTAAATTGGCTGTCTCAAGCGGGGACGCCGGCGACATATGCTTGCTGCATTTACGCCACGGCACCATTTGTACGCGCACAAGACATAATAAGCGGACTGGATGTCCTCAAAAACAATCACGCTGCCACCGCATTTACTGTCACGTCGTTCCCCTTCCCCATTTTCCGTGCTCTCAAAATAGGAGCCGCGGGAACGCTCGAAATGCTGTGGCCGGAGCACAAGCTTACGAGATCGCAGGATTTGCCGGAGACCTTCCACGATGCGGGGCAGTTTTATTGGCTGGATGTCGCGCGCTTCATGAAGGCGCCGGAATTGTATGGAGCTGATTCACGCCCCATCATTCTGCCGCGTTATTTGGTGCAAGATATCGACACCCCGGAAGACTGGGAAACGGCAGAGCATATGTTCCAAGCTCTCCAGAAATAGGGCCATAGTTAGGGTATAGGCGCAGGGCAACCATCCACATAGCCACGGTCTATCAGGACGTACTCGTCTTCGCGGGCCTGTGGATCGCGCGACTCTGTAACTTTGAATTCCCAGGTCTCTGTTTCCCCGAGAGCAACGTTCGAGCGGCCAGCATTTAGACGTTCTTGGTCAAAGCTTGAAGCGCGCTGCCATGCGCCATTTTCGTCTCTCGTCCAGACTCGCGTATCTCGGTGCATATCGACGCGCTCGTAGAATTCGCGTTCCGCGAGTTCGCTCCATTCAAGAAATTGGGTCAGTTCCTTCGGCGGCTTGTTTTCGTAATCCAGGGCAAGCTTTAACCCCTCTTCTCTCGTGAGCCGGCCAAACCGGATTTCCCGCGTTGCATGATCGGTGCCTCTGCCATAGCCGGTTTTCAAATATTTTATGTGATCGTGCAGTCCACTGTAGTGCATGCAATCAACGTCATTGTAGGTGTCGAAAGTGCGTTGCTGAACCGCTGTTTCGTAGCCATAGAGATCGATCATATCTTCGTGCTGCCGCTTCGTGTCCCAGCGAATGTAGTTGCCGAGATATATGCCGCGCACACCAACTTTTGAAATTTCTTTGTCGTGTGGATAGTAAAAGGCCTGCACGTCTTCTTCGGTGAGTTCGTCGCTTTGCGCCACGACATCTTCCGCTTCCAGACCCATGAGGTCATGCTCCTTGCGGTATTTGCGGCTCATTTCGACTTCGTCCGTGTGCGAAAACATGCCCACCTGATCCAGGCCTTGATGATGACCCCAAATGATCAGCGGTATTTTATGACGGACGGCGACCTGAACCGGCCAAACCGATTGGCCTGCCAAAACGTGCCAGTACATGCTTCCACGTAAACGCAGAGTCTCTCGCGTAATTTTTTTTATGGTTTGGGGTTTGATGACCTGGGAATAAATGTCCAAATCGAAAATTGTACGTAAGTACGCCAAGTTTCTATGTCCGCGGCGTGTATTGTAATGCTTGTTGTAATTTACGAGCAGCGGATTGAGGCCAAGTTTCTTGCGAACGGTGTGAACAATAAAATAGGAGTCCCGCCCGCCGGACACAGGCACGATGCAGTCGTACCCTGAAACGGATTTATTGCGGTATGAGCCTACGAGCTTCTCGAGCTTTTCATACCTATTTGTCCAGTCGAGATGATCTTTTTCCTCGTGTACACGGCAACCACTGCACACGCCTTCGCTATCGAACACGATGTTGAGAGGGTGCGTGGACGGATATAAACAGCGGGCGCAGAACTGCATGGATCGCTAAATCACTTCGTCTGTATAGTGAACAAATAAAAGAGCTTCCAATTTCTTGTCGGGAAGTTTTTGGAGCCTCCCCTGAGCGTTGATCTTGCTCTCACGATAGTCGGCGTAACTATCGTGCCTTAGCCGGACGCCGCCAGCCGCTAGTGCGGCTTTCGCAACTGTGGCTGTATGCTCCGTGTAGTGAAAGTAATTTCCGGCCGCCAGCCCGCCCACACCCTCGATTTTCGCTGCCGGTAAAAAGTGGTTCGGTACGCCTACACCACCAAGCGCGATAACAGGTATAGACACTGCGCTGGCGACTTCTTCGATGAGCTCTAATTCGTATCCGGTTTTGGCGCCGTCGCGGTCGATGTTTTGCAGAAGAATTTCCCCCGCGCCGCTGTCTTCTGCTTGCTTTGCCAATTGAATGGGATGCATCCCGGTGGCCCTGGCACCACCATCTACGAACGCCTCGTAGCGTCCCCCGTCTGTTTGGCGCGCGTCTATTGCGGCGATGATGCATTGGATGCCAAACCGTTCGGCCGCGTGTGAGAGGAGCGCAGGGTTATCAAACACAGCCGTATTCAAAATCACACGATCCGCGCCCGATTTTATGACGTCGCGAACATGGTCGATCGTTCGGATGCCGCCGCCGGCAGCCAGGGGTACAAGGCAGTATGGCGCAACATCCGCGACGTAGGTTTGAAGAGCAAAGCCACTGGATGCCGACCTTGAAATGTCCAGCATGGCGATTTCGTCGATCCCCCACCTGTTCAGGTGCTCGACGGCGACCGGCGGCTTGCCTACAGGCAAAAAGCGTTTGAACCCCATGCTCTGAACGACGATGCCGTTGAGAATAGGCAGGACGGCAATTATGCGTTGCTTGAGCACGACGATCAGCCTTTTCTCGCCTGGGCGCTATTGAGGAAGTTCCTCAATAGGCGCCGCCCGTTGTTCTGACTCTTTTCAGGGTGAAATTGAACGCCCCAAATATTGTCTTTTCTAATGGCAGCAACGATTGGCTTGCCTACGTCCGCTATGGCCGCAACGCAGCCATTTGCGCTGGTCATGCAATATGAGTGATTAAAATAAAAGTGACTTCCGTCGGAAACATTTTGGTTTATTGGCCCGTCCTCCGACCAATTCACCTCATTCCAACCGATATGGGGCACACGAATCGCGGCATCGGCGGGCAAAGCGTCAATTTTAGCTTCTATCCACCCAAGTCCATCGTGAAGACCGCCTTCGGTGGAGTTCTGTCCAATCAACTGCATGCCCAGACATATGCCCAAAAAGGGCGCCTTGTCGTTCAGCACCCTGCGCGACAATGCGTCGATGACATTCAATGCGCGCATACGCTGCATTGCCTCGCCAAAGGCGCCGACACCCGGCAGGATCAGAGCCCGAGCCTGCGCGATATCATCCGGATTTGACGTGGATTCCGCGCGGCATTCCAATGTCGCCAAGGCCGAAATCACCGACGACAAATTTCCCATCCCGTAATCTATGATGCAAACTTCTGAGCCCTGCGTCACGCCATGTGCCCTTAGCTACCCAACTCAGACCTAGCAGACGGCTTGTATCGCAGTTCCCATTGCCCTTGATTGTTCAATTGCCAGAGATCTTTGTTCCTGGCCCCGTCGATAACCTCGTCGAACTGTTCGCGCGTAATATCGACGTAATGACAGAACTTTTCGATATAGCGTTCGCTGCACCTGCCATCGTACTCTTCGACCGTCTGAACGGCCTCCTCACGCGTCATCATACCAAGTCTTATTTGCACGCTCGCTTGCTGCACAACCTTTCCAAACCCGAGCTTGAGTTGCTTGATCATCTGATTGACGTGAACAAAATCGTCATCCACCGCCTCAAAGGCGTTGAGAGAGCCTGTCTCTTCAGGCAGGGCGTCAATCCCCTTTCGAGGCTCGAGCCCGTGATCCAGCGCAAACGCCCCGTTCGCAAAATCATTGAAATCCCGCATATAGTATCCAAGGTATATGATTCTTAATTGCGCCCGCTCGAAATCATGCTCCGACGGATATACGTACCAATTCATCTCGCTGGCCTTGAGATCACTCTCTAGCCACGTATCTATCTTTCCGCCGCCCAGCGTATTGTGAAACCTTTGCTTGTTGCCGTCGCTTGAAATTGACCCCACGCTCCCGCCAAAGGCCAACGCCGGATTTTCTCCGAGAAGTATGAGGGGAATTCCATAGGCAATCGCAACACGCGGCAAAGATGCATACAAAACAAGTTCACTCGCCTTGAAGATATTTGCGAACTTCAGAAAACTGAACCGCGTGAGATGTTTCGAAACACGCGGTGCCGGCCCGACCATATGCAGGTCAAAGCTCTGTTCAACCAGATTCGAAAGATTGTTGGCGCCCCGTTGCGTTTGCTGTTCCGGCGGGTATACGCAAGACACGAGGAGCGGGTTCAGCCCCAATTCGTCTCTGGCATAAAACGCCTGACGAAGACTATCTTTGCCGCCGCTGACGCCGATAATGCAGTCGTAAACGCCGCGTTTGTTATTCTTCCCCCA
>CAYYXR010000043.1:0-20396 GCA_964475755.1 uncultured Rhodobacterales bacterium | reverse complement strand
CAGAAGGTTAGGAGTTCGAATCTTCTCGGGCGCGCCACTTCCCCTCAGCATAATTCTCCCGATTTGCACCCATTAGGCGCAGACGACGAGACCGCGTTAAAACGCATACGATTGTCCATTTTTGAACGCTCCCCTAGAGTGTGCAGGCTTGAATGGGGGTGGCAACATGCGAACCGATTTCAAAGCTGCGGCAGTATCGGCAGCCGTGCTGATCGGACTATTTTTGAGCCCAGCCGCGGTGAGTCAGGATGCGATGCCGGCTGGTGTGCATTTCAAGGAAGTCGTAACGCCCGACGGACCGGTGAACGTGCTTGCTGATGCCGACGGTATGACCCTTTACATCTTTGACATGGACCGGCCGCAAGGCGGTTCGGTCTGCAACAATCAATGTGCGACGTATTGGCCGCCGCTGTTGGCTGCGGAGGATGCTGAGGACTTGGGTGAGTGGACCGTGATTGCCCGGGTCGATGGATCCAAAATGTGGGCCTTTCGCGGAAGGCCCCTGTACACCTTTGCCAAGGATACCAGCCCGGCCGATTTCAGCGGCAACAATGTGCCGCAGGACAGTCCCGTTTGGCACTACGTGCACGCTGAGGGCCAGTAGGCGCGACAAAGCGTGATTGCTGCTCTGCGGCGCTTCAATTCAGCAGAGAACTTGATCAGACTGTAGAGTCTGAAAATCAAACTTTTGCGCCTCATCTTTGTGCGTCTGGAAATCTCTCAAATAACAATTTCGCTTTACCAGTACCGACCGATGTTTGGATTGCCCAACGCCAGTCCATTTTGCATGAAACTCGAGACGTACCTGCGCATGGCCGGTATTGAGCACGCGGTTCACACAATAAATGGGAGAGCAAAGTCGCCGACCGGAAAGGCGCCTTACATTGAGGAGAACGGAAAGATCCTGACGGACTCGGGAATCATCATCAATTACCTGGAGCAGTCGCGGGGACACCCTGTTGATGGCCGGCTGACTTTGGCACAGCGCGCGGAGTCTCTCGCGTTGCAACGGCTCATGGAGGAACACTTTTATTGGGTTGCGGTTTACATGCGCTGGCTTGATCCGAATTCCCGCTCTGCCACGCGCAGATATGCCAAAGAGCTCACCGGTATTCCGGGCTGGCTTTTGCCGTTTTTAGCGCCGCAGATGGAACGAGCGATCGCACGGACACTCAAAGAACAAGGAATTGGAAGGCATCCACCGGATGTTATTTGGCGACAAGGCGCCTCGGATATTCAGGCGCTGTCCCACTGGCTTGGCAATCGTCAATGGGGGGTTGGCGAAACCCCGACCATTGTCGATGCGTGTTTGTATTCGTTTGTTGGTGCCATTGTGCGAACGCCGTGGGAGAGCCCGCTGAAGTCGGCAGCTCTTAAACACTCAAACTTGATATCTCACTTCGATCGAATGATGAGCCGCTACTTTCCCGAAAGCTAGAGTTACTCGCTCGTCTTTTCGGAGTCGTTTTCTGGCCCCTCGTCTTCCTTCGCAATACCTAAATCCATGAGGCGTTTTTCAGCTTCCAGAATTTTTTGGCGAAGCGGAGCGAGGCGGCCAACCAATTCAGACAAGGCGGATTTTGCTTCGTCTTTTTCCCCCTCTAGCTTTATCAGTTCCTCTTCTTCTGCGATTGGGTCGACCTTCTTTTCCGAAAGTAATTGTTCTGCTCGTTCAAGCCGGTTCTTTGTTTTCTTAATATCAGCACGAACGCGCTCAATTTCTCTGGCGGAATCAGTCAAAGCATCGGTAGCCGCGGCTAAGGATGCACCCAGCGCTATAGCCACCCCAACGTAAACGACAAAAGAGAGCCCGACCGCAATGAACGTGCCCCTAGGTATGCTTTTGCTTGGGTCCTTAAGGTCTCCAGACATGCTGACCCCTTGAGTAAATCCGGTGACAGCGGGAAAAAAGATGGCGAAGGCAACCCAAAAGGAAAGGCCGTTTTCAGGTGCCCGCAAATTGGCGTTGAAAATTTCTGTATTCCACCGGCCACTTACACCGAGGACGACGGACACTAGCGCGGCGACAATTAACGCCATCACGATGTACTGGAACCGGGTTGCCCAATCGGTGCCCTGCCACGCTAGGATAAAAAGAAGGCTTGCCGCCGTTGCGGCGATGAGCCGAATCAGTATCGGGTTTTGCGTTCCAGCAAGGGCGGCGGCGGCCTCCGCAAAACCGATACAGTAAAACCCAATGGATATAGACTGCGCGAGGAATAGAACAAGGCCGATAGCGCCCCCCAAACTCCGGGCCGAGAGTCCTTGAAATCAAGTAGTAGTCACCGCCACCTTTAACTCGAAGATTTGTCGCGATGCCCGAGACTGAAAAACTCGTTAGTAGAGATATCGCGTTTGCAGCAACAATGATGACAAGTGCGGCCAGTATTCCTGCTTCGCCGACGACATAGGCTATTCTCAAAAACAGGATTATGCCGAGGATGGTGAGAATGCTTGGCGTGAATACGCCCGTAAACGTGCCTAGTTTTCCCCGGTTAGTCTCTGTGACCATGTATTTTTCTTTCAATGACATCTCACGCAATTCTCGGCGTGTAATGGTGAAGCCCGGCGCGTCAAGCCGTTGATGTCTTCAAATGCGCGTTCCAGTCGGCCTGAAAGCGCTCGCGCAGCACATTCTTTTGTACCTTGCCCATTGCATTGCGCGGCAATTCGTCTGCGATGACGAAGAATTTTGGCACCTTATAGTTGGCTAATTCTTTCTTCAGAATCTGTTTGGCTGCGGACTCGTCAAACTCCTCGCCCGTAAGGAGTGTAATGACCGCCATGCCAGCCTCGCCAAAATCCGGATGGGGCATGCCGACCACAGCGGACTCATCCACAGCAGGAAGGCCGTCGACAATGGCTTCAATCTCTTTGGGATAAACGTTGAAGCCGCCAGAAATGATCATATCCTTGGCGCGGCCCACAATAGCGACCATTCCATTTTCATCTAGTTGAGCAAGATCGCCGGTTTTGAAATAGCCGCCTGCGGTAAACTCCTCGGCTGTTTTCTCAGGCTTCCGCCAATACCCGCTAAACAGACCAGGGCCTCGAATTAGAATTTCCCCGGTTTCGCCCGGAGCTAAATCCTGATTGTTTTCCCCGGCAATTCGCAAGGATACGCCGGGCAGCGGCCAGCCAACATCTCCGGCTTTGCGGGGTTTGCGCGGGTCTGCGCTTGTGATGATTCCGGCCTCGGTCATGCCATAGCGCTCCACGATTTGCTTTCCTGTTCGCCCTTCAAATTGTTTAAAGGTTTCATCTAGCAATGGCGCCGATCCGCAAAGGAACAATCGTATGTTTCTACAAGAATCGCGGGTGAACGTGTCACAACTTAAAAGCCTGACGTAGTAGGTGGGCACGCCCATAAACACTGTTGCGTCGGGTAAGTCTCCTGCAACCGCATCAGCGTTGAACTTGTTGTGGAAAATCATACCCGTGCCGTTCAGTAGAACTGTATTGATCGCGACGAATAATCCGTGGGTATGGAAGATTGGAAGGGCGTGTAGAAGAATATCGTCTTTAGCAAACCCCCACACTTCATGCAGTGCAGACGCATTAGCTGCCAAATTTGCGTGACTCAGCATCACGCCTTTTGGGCGGCCTGTGGTGCCGGAGGAGTAGAGAATTGCAGCTAAATCTGATTCGGATCGATCGACGCATTGAAACTGGCTCGGCTTTTCTGCGCTAGCGTTTGGCAGTGTTCCCGAGCCATCCGCATCAAGGGTCACATAAACCGTCTTCGATCGCGCGGCGCACAGGCCGGCAAGATCTTTGCGACGAGAATCTCCGACTACAATGGAGGGTTCGGCATCATCCAGAAAATACTCTAGTTCGTCGGCTTGATACGCTGTGTTAAGAGGAAGAAACACTCCGCCGGCCTTAAGGCATGCCAAGTATAAAAATACGGCTTCCGGAGATTTTTCAATTTGAGTGGCGACGCGATCGCCCGGCTTTAAGCCGCGATCGGTTAGAACATGTGCGTACCGTGATGAGAAATTTTCGAGATCATCGTACGAATACCGATTGTCGTCATTCGTCCGCAAAAAAAGTGAGGCGCGGTCTTTGGGAAACCGGCTTCTAAATAATTTAAAAAGATTGGCAGACGTGTGCTCGGACATGTTTCCCCGCGAAGGCTTGCGGTCCTTTCATATCCGATCTGGGTGTGGGCGCAAATCTTCCGAAAATCTTACACTGTTGTATTTAGATTTTGACCGCGGTGCGGGTGGGGGCTCGGCTCATCCTGCTGCTTTATCGTGGGTTCAGGCGGCGGATTAGGATTCTGTGACACGGCTTGCGTCTGAGCACGGGGCGTCTGTGTTTGCTGAAAGACCCCAGCCAACTCATTTGATATCCCGTTGGTCTCATTCATGATGCGCCTCGGCCCTGTGATACCGATGCTTATAACCTCTCAAAGGCCAACCACCGATTGCAACCCTAAATTCAAGGTTGCCACATTTTCAGTTTTCACTGATCTTTCAATGGGATAGATGCATCTGCCAGCCGTATGGGATCGGGCTGGTGATGTGCGGCGATTAACTTCTTGGACTGGATGAAGTCTTTCGCCGCGTTCACCGCCTGGCAAGCCACGAATATGCCGTTCCGAAGATAACACGCCGAGAACTTTCTCTCTTCCATGCTGCCCCGAATGACGACCTGATCGCCCGGTCTCGAAATGCCGGTCATTTGAAGCTTGAGGTCATATTGGTCAGACCAAAACCACGGCACCTCCGCGTAGGGCGCCGGCTTTCCAATGGCGGCCAAAGCAGCGGCTTTCCCCTGCGCGAGAGCATTCGGCACAGACTCAAGGCGAAGTCGCTGTCCCAGGATAGAATTGGGATGGTTGGTACAATCCCCGGCGGCGAATATGTCAGGGTCAGCGGTTCGCGCGCATTCATCGACAACGATACCGTTATCCACCTCGAGTCCAGCTTCGATGGCGAGCTCGGTATTTGGTTCGATCCCAATGCCAATGATGACCAAATCCGCATCAAATTGCTTATCCTGACATTTGACACACTCGACACTGTTACTGCCCTCGAACGCTTTTACGGCCGTTGAGGTGTGAATGTTCACACCGGCGGCGGTATGCACATCCATGTAGAACTTCGACATCTCCGGAGAGACGACGCGATGTAGGACGAGCGGCATCATTTCCATAACAGTTACATGGCACCCGCGTTTCACCGCGACGGCGGCAACTTCAAGGCCTATGTATCCGCCCCCGACAATAACGAGCCGCGTGCGGTCATCCAGTTTGTCTCGGAATTGCTCTACGTCACTTATGCCCCGCAAATAGTGAATTCCAGGCAAATCCGCACCCGGGCAATTCATCTTTCTGACCCGGCCACCTGTGGCGAGAATCAGCTTTGAATATGGAATAAGTTTTCCGCCTACGACCTCTACAGTCTTTTTCTTTCGGTCGATGCGCGAGACATGCGAGCCGGATTCAATAGTTATGGTCTTGTCGGTGTAAAAGTCAGCATTTCGCATATAAAGCTGCTCTATACCGACCTCGCCCGCCAGAAACTGTTTTGATAAAGGGGGCCGTTCATATGGAATGAAAGGCTCTTCGCCGAGAATCAGAATGGAACCTTCATACCCGTTCTGACGAAGCGTAATAGCGGACTGAGCGCCGGCCTGCCCGCCGCCAACGATGACAATGCTGTCTGTCATTTAATATCCAACCGCTCGCGATAGCTGCTCGACTATCAACATTGAATTTTGATGCTGTGCTAAGATCAATCTTCGCTGATTTCTGAACCGGCGACGAGTTTGTAGATCTGCTCTTGGGTGAGCGATGCTTTTTCGTCTTCTGGTGCCGTTGCGGGGCGGGGACCACCTTTTCCGCGCTTGTCCTCGCCTTCCGCCATAACTTCGGTACGTCGGCGCCGGTCGGGCCCGAAATACACTCCAACATCGACGAATGGCCTGGGCCGCTCAATCACCTCCTTAATGCGGAGAATGAGGCTCTTGGCATTGAATGGTTTTGCCACATATTCGGTTACGCCGGCGTTGCGCGCCATGATGACCCGCTCCCGCCTCGTCTCAGACGTTATCATGATTACAGGCGTAAATTTGATGTTTGAGGTATCCGCGCGGACCGCCTTTAAGACTTCTAGGCCGCTAACAGGTTCAAGAAGCCACTCGGATATGACGATATCCGGCGCCCAACTCTTCATGATGTTCAAAGCTTCGCGGCCGTCTTTTGCTTCGTCGATACGCTTACAGCCGAGGGTTTCTAAAATACCCTTAATGACCCGGCGCATGTAGGCGCGGTCGTCGACGACCGGACAACTGATCGGTTTCAGATAATCTGAAGTGGCCGTCACCATGCCTTAGCGCCCATAATCCTCCGTGGACGGGCGCGTTTTCGGCGCCGCTCAGTCCACCCCAAAGCCCCGTTCGAACTTAGGCTTATACAATAAGGTATTATCCCTCTTGAAAAAATTAAACCCATCAAGAGACTTTTCAGAGTGAAAACGACGTCCTCATCTACTTCCCAGAAGTTGGCGGCCCACGCCCCCCGGACCTGGCAACGCATGTTGTCCGGCCGGAGGCTCAACTTGTTAGATCCTTCGCCCTTGGACATCGAAATCGAGGATATTGCCCTCGGATTGGCCAGAAATACCCGGTGGAATGGGCAAACTAAGGGGGCGCATGGGTGGAGCGTTGCGCAGCATTCAGACTTCGTCGTTGAAATTGTTCGTAGAACCAAGCCCCGCGCACAAGCCCGTCTACTGATGGCCGCCAAGCTGCACGATGCCTCTGAATACGTCACGCATGACTTGATTACGCCGCTTAAAGCCGTCGTTGGGGACGTGTTCAAGGAGGTCGAGAAGCGGCTGACATCGGCCATTTTTGTGCGATTTGGCCTTCCGGCGGACCTCTCCGAAGGCGATCGTGCGATTATTAAAAAGGCGGATCAGATTGCGGCCGCCACAGAGGCCGTGCAGTTGGCCGGCTTCACCGAAAAGGAATGCAAATCGGTTCTCAACTTCAAGGAGAAGCCGCTAAAAGATATTAAACTGGAGCCTTTACCGGTCGCGGACGCCGAGCGGAGATTCATCGAAGGCTTTCGCGTTTTGGAAAAAGCGATGAAATTACAGATTCGATAGCCGGGCGGTCGCGGACGCCGTGGGAAGGGGAAAGTCATGAAACCTAGTCGGTTTGCACTGGCAATATTTTTGCTTGGTGGCGTGTCGTCAGTTATTTCCGTCGCCGCTTCGGCATTTGCCGCTCATGGCGCCTCTCAGGCGGCGATCGAGGGAGTTAGCGCTGCGTCCAGAATTGCACAGGCTGCGGATTTTCAGATGTTTCACGGGCTTGGTATGATGCTGGTGGCTTTCATTTCCGAATTTGCGGAACGCGGAACGCCCCGAAACTGGATGAGGAGCGCAGCCGTATTCCTCGGGGCCGCAATCGTATTGTTTCCAGGCTCCCTTTATTGGGCATCCTTTGGCGGATCGAGTGTATTGGCGCCTGTTGGCGGCGTGTCCGCAATGATCGGCTGGTTTGCGTTCTCGGCAGGGGTTTTCATATCTTTGGTAAGAAAAAGGACATATCTCTAGCGTCTTAACACGGGGGCAATATGGTTTTCGGAATCAACCTGATCGCGGTCGTTTTGGCGGCGCTTGTCGCCATCATTATTGGTGCTTTGTGGTACTCCCCGCGGTTATTCGGAACAGCGTGGCTCAAGGAATTAGGAAAAAAGTCTCCAGAAGAATTGGGCAGCCCGAAGAAGGCCATCATAAACGCAGTCATTATGAACCTTGTGTCCGCGTTTGCTCTTTCGATTGTCTTTCGCTGGCAAGGCGCTGAAACGTCGACAGACGCGCTTATGATATCTCTTGCTGTTGGAATCGGGCTGGTCTTGTCACATCAGTTGATGCGAGATCGATTTCACGGATTTTCTACGCACTTGTCGTTAATTAACGGTGCCAATACCGTTATAACTTACGTGGCAATGGGGACGGTTTTGTATTACGCGGGCTAACTGAGGGTTAGTTATTTGCCCAAACGGGGTTTCGCTTTTCCAAAAAAGCATCGATGCCCTCGGAGGCATCAGGCTCCATCATATTTTTCGCCATGACAGCACCGGCAAAGCTATAAGAGTCGACCAGTCCCAATTCTATTTGTTCGTAAAACGCTCTCTTGCCGATAGATAAAGTTTTGGCCGATTTGCTCGCAATCACTTGAGCAAGACCATACACCGTTTCATCCAACTCTTCGTCGGAGACGGACATATTAACTAGCCCTGCCGCTTCTGCGCTTTGTGCACTCAGGGGTTTCCCGGTCAGCAACATTTCCATTGCCTTCTTGCGGCCTACATTGCGTGACAGCGCGACCATCGGCGTTGAGCAGAACAAACCTATATTTACGCCTGGCGTTGCAAAAGTGGCTGATCTCGAGGCAACAGCCAAATCCGCCGTGGCAACCAGTTGGCATCCGGCAGCAGTTGCGATGCCATGAACGCGGGCAACAATAGGCTGAGGTAACCGGGTCATGGATAGCATCATCTCGCTGCAAGCGTTGAACAGATCCCGCGTCCACTTCGGGTCGGGATTTGCGCGCAGTTCTTTTAAATCATGTCCTGCACAAAACGCAGGTCCTGCGCCGGCAAGCACCACGACTCTAATCGAGGAGTCTTCCTTAATTCGTGCTAACTCTGCCGAGATTTCGGCGATCCCTGATTTCGTCAGGGCGTTTCGTGCTTTTGGCCTGTTTAAAGTTAGCGTTGCGATGCCGTTTGAGTCTGTCCTTTTGATGAAGGGCTCTTGCTCTGCATTGGTCATATGTTTCATGTCATGCCTGAGATCGGAAAGCTAAAGAAGCCAATCGTCACGAGTTTTTCAGAGTGCGCGGCGCCGTTTATAAATAAACATGATCGCCGCCGCCAAAGTAACTGATCCAGCCATTAAAATTGGAAACGTAAAGCCAAAAATTTGGCACAATATACCAAGGCCAAGCGCTCCCATTGCAGGGCCGAATCGGGTAATTGTATACCACACACTGAGCGTCCGACCTCGCATGTGATCAGCAGCCATGGTCTGAGCGACGGTTTGTGATCCAACCCCAACAATGATGTGAAAAACACCGAGAACGGCTAGCAGTGGAACGGCAAGCCAAAATATTTTAGTGATTGCAAACAGAGCGACCAAAATACCGACGCCCCCCATAGCGGCCATGAAAATCCAATCGAGGTCTTTGTTGCCGTGTTGAGCTAAAAATAAGCCACCGACTATCGCGCCAACGCCCTGCGCCGAAGATAAAATGGCAAGCCCTGATGCGCCGCGCGCGAACTCTTGATCTGAAATACCAGCCATCAGATCGTTGAGCGGCCAGGTCAGTGTTGCGGTGATAGCGACCATAGGCATGATCCACTTCAGGATCGGATGAGTGAATGTATAGCGCACACCTTCACCAATATCCGTCCACAGCCCTGAGAAAATAGGACGAGGATCGATTCCCTGGTTAAGTTGGGCGGGAATCTTGAGACTCAGTAGCGTGGCTATCACACCAAGATAAGTGAGGGCATTAAAAGCGAAGGCGTACCCGACGCCGACCGAGGTAATGAGCACGCCTGCCAACGCAGGCCCAAGAATCCTGGCCAAGTTAAATGTAAGTGACGTTATAGCTATGCCGCTTCCGACATTCTCGCGCGGCAGCAAGGTGGGGACCAGCACCAGTCGCACCGTTTGCATCAATGGTTGCACGAACCCTGAGAACAACTGCAAAGCAAAAATGTAAATCGGAACAATAGCGCCCGTTATTGATAGCGCTGCCAATGTGCTTGCTTGTGCCATCGCAAGGATTTGCCCAATGACGGCAATTCGCCGCCGGTCCAGGCGATCTGCCAGGGCACCGGCAACGGGGGCCATGACTATGGCGGGTAGAAACTCGGCCATGCCTACCGCACCGAGCCAGGCCGCTGAGTGCGTGAGATCCCAAGTAAGCCAGCCCACCGCGATACGCTGTACCCATACACCCACGACCGACACGGAATTTCCGGCAGTAAATATCGCGAAATTGCGATTCGTGAATACCCGCCGGGCGGCAGAAAAGTCAGGTATGAGTTGAGCCATAAGCGTTACACAAAAAGCGCAAATAAAAGAATGATCTGGGCTCTCTTCACAGAGCAAAAACCACTATAGTCGTCAAAGAAATTAGTTGGGGAGGACTAAGCCATCATGAACGATTCTGCTAAGCAAGCCTCGCTCTTTTCAAGAGCAGTAAAAGCCATGGCGCTGATAGAAGCCCATGAGATGCGGGCTGTCGTCATATCTTTTCTCTATTTCTTTTTCTTGCTTGGCAGCTACTACATTCTCCGCCCCATGCGCGACGCAATGGGAACAGTTTATGGCTCTGAGAATTTAGAGCAACTATTCACCTACGTTTTCTTTGCGACCTTTATTGCCGCGCCCCTCTATGCGTGGGTCGCAAGCCGTGTTCGTCTCTCCCGATTTCTGCCTTGGATCTATGGGTTTTTTGTAATCAATATTCTCATATTCTACGCAATGTTCACCTCGGGTCTTGAGACCCGTGTTGTTGCAGGAGCATTTTACATCTGGGTGAGTGTATTCAATATGTTCATTATATCGGTCTTTTGGAGCTTCATGGCCGATGTTTATTCACGAAAACAAGCAAAGCGTCTTTATGGTGTGATCGCCGCCGGCGGCAGTTTCGGCGCCGCTGCGGGACCGGCCGTTACAGCTGCGCTCGTGACTGTATTGGGCAATGAAACTTTACTTCTCATTTCGGCGGCGGGGTTCGTGGTCGTGGTTGGCCTTGTTATTGCCCTGGAAAGAGAAAAGGCTAAGTTCCTCGCTTCATCAGAGGACGTTCAGCGGACAACTTTAGATCACAAGCTAAATAAGACAGCTAATCCATTTGCTGGGTTTTCACAGGTCTTGAAATCGCCATACCTGATGATGTTTGCGGTGTTTATTCTTTTGCTCACCTGGGTATCAACCATCCTTTATTTCCAACAAGCTTACATGGTTGAGGCGGCGTCGGAGGACGCCAATGTGCGCACGCAGATATTTGCTTCGGTAGATTTGGTGGTGAACACGCTGGCAATACTCATCCAGTTGTTTGGAACCAGTAGGCTTGTCAACAAGTTCGGTGTTACGTCTGCCCTCGTTCTTGTGCCCGGCATAATGTTGTTGGCTTTTTTAGCCATGGCAGTTTCGCCTGTTCTAATGGTGGTGCTCGGCGTTCAGGTTGTTCGGCGCGTAAGCGAATATGCTATCGCTAAGCCGGGGCGTGAAATGCTGTTCACCATCGTCGATCAAGAAAGCAAGTACAAAGCCAAAAACGTATTGGACACGGTCGTGTATCGCTTTGGCGATGTGAGCCAAGCTTGGGTGCAGGCTGGCCTTGGCGCAGTTGGGCTTGGTGTGTCGGGAATTGCAATATTTGGCGCCGCAATTGCTGCGGTGTGGGCTTTCGTCGGGTTGAAGCTTGGGAGAAAATATGAAAGCGCGGTTGCAGAAGTGGGAACCGCTCCGGGTGCCCATCCCGCGCCGGCGCAGTAATGATGCCGTGCTAGAGAGCAATTAACCGCTCATGTCCGACGATCCTATTTTTCTGACGAGGTCTAGCCCTGTTGCTACGATCCATCTGAACCGCCCGAGCAAACGCAATGCGCTGAATATGGACATGTGGCAGCGGTTAATGGCTGCCGTTGATGAAGTTGAGGCGGACGCCGCCATCAAGGTGGTTATTGTGACAGGAGAGGGCGGCGCTTTTGCGGCCGGTGCGGACATTGAAGAATTCGGCAAAACGTTCGCTGACCCGACAGCTGCCGAGACCGCGGCCCAAACGACCTACAACGCACAGAAGCGGCTATACCGGTGTAAGAAACCGACAATTGCAAAGATACGAGGCGCATGCGTCGGTGGCGGCTGCGGCATTGCGCTGTGCTGCGATATTCGTATGGCGGACAGCACGGCGCGGTTCGGAATTACACCTGCGAGGCTGGGCTTATTTTACACCCTATCGGATACGAAACGCCTCGTGGATGTGGTGGGCCCATCCAGAGCAAAAGACATACTTTACACTGGGCGAATATTAAGTGCCGAAGAAGCTTATTCAGTTCGGCTGATTGATACATTGGTGTCTGACAATGGGCTGGACGCTGCCGTTACCGAATACGCCGAACTAATTTGTGAAAACTCTCAGTACTCTATTCGTGCGACCAAAGGGGTCGTGCAAAACATTCTGGATGGCGAATCAGATGACGGGCCAGAGAATTTAAAGAGATTTGCCGATGCGTTTTCCGAGCCCGACTTTGCCGAAGGACACGCCGCTTTCATGGGAAAGCGAAAGCCTGCTTTTCCGTTTTTTTAGAAATTAACGATCGGCCATGACGAACATTTGGTTCACAGAGTACGTTCTGGAACAGCTTGGTCTGTTGGAAGGTGTCGGCGCGCGCCGCATGTTCGGAGGGCAGGGATTGTTCAAAGGAGGGCTCATGTTCGCGCTCATCGCGGACGGGGAGCTGTATTTCAAAGTTGATGCCACAAACCGCCCGGACTTCGAAGCCATCAAATCTGAACCATTTACTTACGAGAAAAAGGGAGGAAAGACAGCCAGCTTGTCCTATTGGTACGTGCCGGAAGAGATCATCGAAGACCAAGAAGTTCTTAGAACGTGGGCCATGAAGGCCTACGATGTGGCCGTTAAGGCCCGCAAGTCTTCTAAGTCAAAGCCCAAACCCCGGCGCAGATCTGCGCCGTTGAAGCGCCCGCGAAGTAGATAGCTCTCTAGTAACCTTGCTCCACACTTACGACGGAAAGCATTTTGTCGCCCGCAGCAAAGCGGCGGATGTTTTCCCGAAAAACAGCCCACATGCGGTCCAGTTTGATTTGCGACGCGCCGGCGACGTGCGGCGTGATGACGACATTGGGCGTGCTCCACAACGGGTGATTATCCGGCAAAGGTTCTGGGTCTGTGACATCCAGTCCGGCCCCGGCAATCGTGCCTGACTGCAGCGCGTCTACGAGATCGCTGGTCACAACGCTTCCGCCGCGCCCGATATTAATGAAGTAGGCGGTGCGTTTCATTCTTCCGAACAGTTCGGAATTGAATAGTCCCTCAGTTGCAGGCGTGAGGGGCGTTGCATTGATCACAACATCAGCCTCCGAAATGAGTTCCGGGAGTTCGTCGGCCAACCCCACATAACTCACGAATGCGGGGCCGTTCCGGCTGGAATTACGGGTAGCTATCACACGCATATTAAACGCACTTGCACGCCGCGCGATTTCCGTACCGATACCACCCAGACCAACCACCAGCATGGTCGCGCCATCGAGGTCCAACGGCGGCCCTAGCCCTCTGCGATTCCATGATCCTTCCGCCTGATTTTCGAGAGCTGCATTTAATCGCCGTGTCAGCGTAAGCGTCAGTGCCATGGCGTGCTCCGCTACATTGGAGCCATTGACGCGCTGCATGTTTGTAAACAGAATCTCACCATTTTGAATGCGCGGCACTTCAATACAATCATCAACGCCGGCCAATTGGGATTGCACCCACTTCAATTTGGGTGCATTTGCGACCAACTGAGGAGAACACATTCCAACAAGCGCGTCCGCGTCCGATAGCTGAGCCATCGCTTCTCGTGGTCCGCGAACCCCAACGATTTGAACGTCTGGTGCAGCCTTTAAAAAATACTGCACTCGAGCCTCGTTCTCTGCCAGCACTACAATTTTTTTTGGAGGCGCCCAGTTTGACATCTCGCGAAGTGGAGATGAGCTCTCCTCCAGACCCATTTGGTCAATGACGCTCATGTCACCATTGGCCGATGCCGTAGCGCCAAGTGCAAATAGCAAAATGCAAAGCGTCTTTAGACCTGACTGAACAAAATGTTCCATACTCATTTCTCGTTCATCATGATCCGGATGGCGCGAACCATTTGGTTGCGCATATCTGGATCCTCCATCGATTTCCTCAATTTTTCGCGCAATGCAGCAACACGTTTCTCGGCCCGTTTATCATCCAATTCCGCAGCGGGAATGACATTTGTGCGCGCGTCAGCCCCTAACCCCTTTTTACCTTTCCTCTTGGGCTTCTTTGATTTTGGCTGCCGTCCATCTTTCTTGCCAGATGCCACGACTTTCTCCTAATGCGGCCAATCGTCCGGCGTGGGCTCAGCCATTGGTTTAAGGTATGGCCCCGCATAGGGTTTTACCCGTGCGACAATTAGACAAAACGTTATGTGACTTACAGCAAAGCACAAAATCACCGGCCACGGCGGTATGCCTCCGAAAAAAAGCATTGTTATCGATCCCAGCACTATAAACACTGCGATTGTCATCAAAACGATTAATCGGGTTCGATTCATGGCGGTCTCCGGCCTCTAGGCTTGAGAGAAGACGGCTGCCTCAAAAAAGAGACTCTAACGCGGTATTACGGCGAAGCAATGACCGCGTCGTAGAATACAATGTGATTGATTCTGGTGAATAAATATATGAGCCCATGCGTGGAAGATTGAGCGGTGGACCTGTATAAAGGCAGAATATATCCGATAATTTAGATATCGTGAGGTCATATGTTACTCGAACGCGCCCGCAGCCAGTTGCTTGTTGTTGATGTGCAAGAGCGGTTTATGCCGGTTGTGCACGAGGCGGAGCGCATGGCCGACAAATGCGCGATACTCATGCAGTCAGCGCAACGGCTTGGAATCCCAACGACGGTATCTGAGCAATATCGTAAAGGTCTCGGCTCGACCATTGCCCGCTTGGACAATGTAAAAGGTGATGCGCCAATCATGGAGAAAGCCCATTTTTCATGTGCGGCCGACCCCAATATTGCTGAGCGGGTGAAATCGCTTGTCGATGAAGGCCGCTCTCAAATGGTTGTATGTGGTATCGAATCTCACGTTTGCGTTATGCAAAGCGCGTTGGGGTTTAAAGGCTTGGGCATGGACGTCTTCGTGGTGGCTGATGCCGTCAGCTCGCGCCATCCGGAAAGTGTAGATATAGCGACCAACAGGATGCGTTCTGCTGGAATTACCGTAATTAATACGGAAATGGCCGTATTCGAATGGCTTTACATTTCCGGAACCGAAGAATTCAAAGAACTTTCCAAGCTTATAAAATAGACGTAGCGGTTCTAGATTTCGCTTGGATCTTGGATTGTGAGCGTAAAGCCGGCCTTGCTGATGCGGTCCATAACCATCTGCGCATGAGCTTTGTCGCGTGTTTCGATGGTGATATGCAGGCGTGCCGCACTGGCTGCCAGATCAAGCGCAAAGCGTCCGTGCGAAACTTCAAGCACATTGGCGCCCATTTCAGCACAGATAGCACTAATTGCGTGCAGTGAACCGGGCCGGTCCGGCATTTCAATAGACATTGTGAGTATTTGGCCAACGCGCACAAGATCGCGCATGAGAACGGACGAGAGCATGCGTGCGTCAATATTACCTCCGGACAGCACCAAGCCGACTTTCCGGTCTCTGAATTTTTCAGGATATTCCAGCATCGCGGCCAACCCAGCCGCACCTGCACCTTCGGCGACGGTCTTTACCATCGTTGCGAACATGCTCACGCCTCGCTCCATTCCGGATTCGCTCACCACTAGCATTTCTTTTACGAGTTCACGTACGATCGGAATGGACTTTTTGCCGACATCGCGTACCGCAATGCCTTCCGCGATTGTAGACCCGCCACACTCGCTATTTCCCTGTGATAGAGCATTGCTCATCGAGGGATATAGTTCTGGTTCCACACCTATTATTTGGATGTCGGGTTTGACACTTTTAGCGGCGAGCGCGATGCCTGAAATCAATCCGCCGCCGCCTACAGGAACAACTATGGTGTCAAGATCCGGGACGGCTTCAAGCATTTCAAAGCCGATAACACCTTGCCCGGCGATAATCTCGTCGTCATCGTAGGGATGTATTAGGGTCAGTTTACGTTCTTCCGCCAGGCGAATGGCGACGGCAGAGCACTCCGTGAAATTGTCCCCCTCAAGCACAACCTCCGCGCCGTAGTCGCGTGTCTTCGTAGACTTATTGAATGGTGTGCCTTCCGGCATGACAATCGTAGCAGGTATCCCCAGCCTATTGGCATGATAGGCGATGCCTTGGGCGTGATTACCTGCAGACATTGCGATAATGCCGGTGTTTTTTTGCCCCGGCGTAAGAGTGGTTAGCTTGGCTATTGCACCCCGCGCTTTGAACGCGCCGGTGTGCTGCATGTTCTCATACTTCACATAGGTATTGGTGCCGGTCAGCTGCGAAAGAGCGGGGCGCAAAAGTGTGGGCGTAACAATAAATTGCCCTACAGTGCGTTCACGAGCTGCACGCACTGTAGAGGCATCAAGAGTCGAGGATGAGGAAGGCATGGCAGATTTATCCTAAAAGGAATTAAGCAAACAAAATAGCGCTGTCCCGATTCTTAAATAAGAATCGGGAGGCTAATTCGAATGCTCAAAATCTTCCATGTCACGTTGCGGTCAATATCAGGTCGTTGCAGCGTCTGCAAGCCGGGGGCAAATGAATTGCGCGATTAAGCCGCGCGTAGGCGTGGCTTAAATATGAAATTGTTTATGTAGGCCGGTGTTTTAATTGCCGAGCGATTTGAGGCTTCATCGAAGTCTTCAAATGGCCGCAGAGCGCCGTCTTTTAAGAAAAATGCGTCAAGACCCATATCAAACAGTTGCTGAACGGACTTCGACACCGGTTCACCCGTATGCTGCTCTTCGATCTCGACCTGCAAAACGGGCCGCTCACGTAATATTGTTTCACGCGATCCCGAGAGCACCGCCCTCTCAAATCCCTCCACGTCGATTTTTATGAATCCCACGTTTGTAAATCCATAGGAGTCTAAGGTTCTTTGAGGCACCGACACACTGCGGGCACCCTCATTTCGCTTGCGCGGGTTCAAGGAGGCTGTTTGATTTGAGAAACCGCCCCTATACATCGGCACGATTAATTCGGCTGTTCCCACCGAGTCAGATAGCGCCACTTGATGTGCGACAACGTTGTCAGGAAGAGTTCTTTTCAGAATTCGATAGATTTTTGGATTGGGTTCAAATGCCTCGACGCTTTGGCACAGTTTGGCAAGCGTATGCGTGTAGACACCTTTGTTTGCACCAATATCAATCGCAATCCGGTTGCGATCAACAAGATTGGGAAGAAACCTAAATTCCCGCTCACCTTTCCGCATGTGTTTACGTATTAAGCGCCACATGTATATGCGTGCAGGAATGAGCGAGTACTTTATACGCTCTTCCAGAGTGTAGGGAGGAATCCAGTTGGACATTTCTTCGGGCATCAATCTGAATTTTTCCGATAATTAAGCATGGTCGATAGCATTCGAATGGCGGTGGGTCTTGGCGCATAGTGCGCAATGGCCCATGCGCGCCCCATCTCGGCTATCTCTGCCCACTTATCTTCACGATTCAATATCTCGCGTACGGATCCCGCGATATCGTCCAGATCAATCGGTGCATAATGGGTCCAAGCCACCGGCATTTCTGGCAACGAAAATCCATATTTATCGAAGTTCAAGTGGATAGCCAGCGTTCCTGCGGCAAATGATTCCCAAAGTCGAAAACTGTCCCATCTTTGAACTAAAGCAGGCACTTCCATATCGATAAAGGTATGCACCTGCGCAAGATCAGGTTGATTTTTTTTAAACCAAGGGTTCGTCGAAATCGGAGTGTAAAAATCTCCCCCGTATGCCAAGCACATTTTTGAATTTAGCATTGCATTCAAGTATTGGCCCGGTCCAGAATTGTTCCAATCTATCTCGATCTTACGCTCAAGCATGGACACAAACGAAATATCTAGAAGGGCGCGAAGACTTTGACTCAATGTCGCGCGAAAATTTCTAAGAGCTATTGGCCGTCTCTCTGAGAAAGCGCAGCGTTGATCAGTTGAATCTATTAGTCCCTTACTTAATCCAAAGGCGACAGGGTAACGAAGACCTCCTTTTTTGGCGAATGTGCTGCTGTGTGCAATGAACAGTAAGTGCTGCTCTGGAAGGCTGCAAAACAATCCAATGTCGCTTTGGTTTAAATAGGCAACGCGTGAAGTTTTTACGCCCTCAACCGGGGTAAAAGTATTTGTATGGGATATATCGACAACGTAGCCGGAGTGATCATGACGCGGCGGTGCGACCATTTTATCTAATTCGACATCTTTTAACGGCATGGATACCGGCCGCGAAGTAACCTTGTCCGTGGAAATTTCTACAGGGACGCCGAGATCTAGGAGTCCTTCAATTAGGCATCCGGCATTATGAGTGAGTGGCCCATTGACGGCGTGTAAGTATATTCCACCGGCGAATGCTGACCGCAAGTCGTCGTCACTGAGGCTCATGTGGGCTAAATCGCTCGCGCATGTGTGAACATTTTGTGCATCCTAGGTTCCGTTCGCCTGTCCGTCCATTAAACTGTCTTGCGCCAAGGCCAATCTGGCTGCACCATCGGCCGCTCTTTAGAAGGGGCGAGATGAGCGTGGTCCAAGTACACTTCACATCGCATCTCAGAAATGTCGCGCCTAATGGGCCTGTAGAAGCGTCCGGTGCGACGGTATCAGAGGCGCTGGCCGATGTTTTTGCCCGTCACCCGGGCTTGAAGGGGTACGTTCTCGACGACCAATAACGGCTTCGCACCCATATCGCTGTGTTTGTCGATGGCGAGCATGTGCGAAAGAGGGTGCTGGATCACTCTCTAAAAACAAACAGCGAACTTTATGTGTTGCAGGCCCTATCGGGCGGATAATTCGGGAGTTGGAAATGGCTTCGAGTCTTCAAATAGCGACCCGCAAAGGGCTTTTTACTTATCAACGAAATGACAGTGGTTGGCATCACGCCTCTACGGCATTTCTGGGGCATCCGGTCACCATGATGCTGACGTCACCAGATGGCCAGGTCGTGTTCGCCGCCCTCAACCTGGGACACTTCGGGGTGAAGCTACATCGATCTTCCGATGGCGGAAAGACATGGACTGAACTAACTCCACCGCAATTCCCTAAAGTAGAGGGTGGCGAGAAAGACGACGCGGCACCCTCGGTCAATCAGATTCGGTGCCTTGAGTGGGCAGATTCAAAGAATCCGAGAGCAGTGTGGTGCGGATGCGCGCCAGCGGGACTCTTTTACTCCCCGGATTTGGGAGATACGTGGTCGCTCAATGACTCGCTGTGGAATATGCCTGAGCGTGAGCGCTGGTTTGGTGGCGGAACGGTCGACACGGCTATGCATGCAATTTGTGTTGACCCGCGTAGCACGGACCGCGTTGCGGTCGCGGTCTCCTGTGGGGGGGTGTCTCTTACAGAAGACGGGGGTAAATCGTGGAGCGTCGCCGGACACGGCATGCGCAGCGACTACACGCCGCCTGACCAAGAAGAGGATCCTGTAACACAAGATGTTCACATGATGGTGCAGAGCCCGACCTCGCCGGAAATTTACTGGGTGCAACACCACAACGGAATTTTCAGATCCACCAATGATTTGGAATCTTGGCATGAAATTACCAACGCGCCAGTCTCTGTTTTTGGATTTGCGGTAGCGGTTCACCCGAAAGACCCAAACACGGCATGGTTTGTACCGGCTCAAAAAGATGAGGCGAGATTTCCCGTAGACGGAAAGGTCGCTGTTCAGCGAACGCGCGACGGCGGAAAAAGCTGGGAAGAATTAAGGGGCGGCCTCCCCCAGGACAACGCGTTTGATCTTGTGTATCGCCATCGATTGGCTGTCGATGAGACGGGAGACTCTTTGGCGATGGGCTCAACAACCGGCGCCGTCTGGACGTCAGACAGTGGTGGAGACGATTGGGCCTTACTATCAGCGCACTTGCCCCCGGTTTACGCCGTGCGGTTCGCATAGGTAATTCCGCACAAGCGCGTCGGCCGACAAAATTACTAGCCAATGTTATTTTGAATGAGAAAGTGGAGGAAAGTCACATGCAAAAAGCTCTAGCGGCGATGGTGCTGACAATTGGCATGCTAAGTGTCCAGATGGCCGAGGCGGCTACGGTGCTCATTACCGGATCGAATCGCGGTTTGGGCCTTGAATTCGCAAAACAATATGCGGATGAAGGCTGGGACGTCATTGCAACTTGCCGCACACCGGAAAAAGCAGACGAGTTAAATGCGATCGCCGCCAAACATAAAAACGTGTTCGTCGAGCGATTGGACGTTTTGGACGAACAAGAGATCGCAGCGTTGTCGGCAAAATATAAAGGCAAACCAATCGATCTTCTTATTAACAACGCTGGCGTTCTCGGCGATATACCGACGCAAACCTTCGGAAGCGTTGACCGAGATACCTTCGATTTTGTTTTGGGTACAAATGTGTACGGCGCCATTTCCGTTACAGAAGCGTTTAAGGACAATGTGGTGGCGAGCGATCAAAAAAAGATCGTTGCTTTAACCAGTTTGATGGGCT
>CAYYXR010000042.1:0-21532 GCA_964475755.1 uncultured Rhodobacterales bacterium | reverse complement strand
CGATTGGGCCAACTGTGTCGTATCCAAGGCCGTGGCCCGCGTGACACTCAAGACCGATATCTTCGGCATATGCAGCCGCGTCCTGAATTCGTTTAAGGTGACTCTCTCTCTCGGGGCCAGGAATCGCATCGCAATACGCACCGGTATGAAGTTCCACAACAGGAGCGTTTAGAGAAACTGCGGCGTCCAATTGCCTTTTGTCAGCCTCGATAAAAAGCGAAACGCGGCATCCCGCATCCGCGAGTTTGGAAACAAAGGGCGCCAAGTGATTGTGCCCTCCCGCGGCATCAATCCCACCTTCTGTCGTGCGCTCCTCGCGTTTCTCCGGAACAATGCAAACGGCGTGCGGGCGATGGCGCAAAGCTATGGAGAGCATCTCCTCAGTGGCCGCCATCTCTAAATTGAGGGGAATTTTAAGCTCACCCATGAGCTGAGAAATGTCACTGTCGGAAATATGCCGGCGATCTTCGCGCAAATGTGCCGTTATTCCATCGGCTCCCGAATCTGCAGCAAGTAACGCGGCCCTAACGGGATCGGGATGCAACCCACCTCGCGCATTGCGGACAGTTGCCACGTGATCAACATTTACACCCAGTCTCAGACGTTTTGAGCTTTGCGCGTGCATTTTCTACCGACTGCTTTCAGCAGAAACATAATTGGCCTTACGCGCTTCTTTGCGATCGTGCCGGATCTTGTGAACTGTCCGGATCGGCTTCAACACAACAAAGTAGCTAACGACGCCGGCAACGATGGCCACTGGCAGACTACCTAAAAGCATGGGCAAGAAGGTGGGTAATACCTGATCGACAAACATTCCCCCATCGAAATTGCGAACCGAGCTGTACAACCCTTCAAACATCGTACGGAATGGACGCTCTCCAACAACTTCCGTATCGATTTGCAAAACGAGTTTTCCAAGTTCGAACGTGCCTAACCAAATGAACGGAAACGTCCATGGGTTGCCGACAGCCGTTCCTATCGCCGAGGCAATAATGCTTCCGCGAAACACCCAGGCAAAGAACGCCGAAAGTAAAAAATGAAATCCCATCAGCGGCAGCATCGACGCGCCGGCGCCACAGGCAAAGCCCATAGCTATACTCTCCGGCGTGCCGGGAATACGTTTCAGCCTGTGCCAATAGTAGGAAAATGCCCGCCGCCATCCCATTTTTGGCCAGAACAGGCTCGCGATTTTCGCGAAGACCGGGCGGGCTGCACGTCTTTTAAACATTTTGGCGGCGCACTCCTCTAGCCGCGGGCTCGTTCGACTGAATTTATCGCGGGGGTTGCGCGCAAAGCGGCAATTACATTTGTGAGGTGCTTTACGCCCCGCACTTCAATATCAAGCATCATTTCAAAAAACTCTGGCGCCCGATTCCCTATCTTAATGTTGGAAATGTTTCCGTGATTGCGCGCGATAACCGTCGAGAGCTCTCCTAAGCTTCCCGGCTCATTCGCAACCACGATATTTACGCGCCCAATATGAACATCACGGTCCTTTTCGGGATCCCACGCCAAATCAATCCACCTGTCGGGTTCGTCTGTGTACCCATCCAGCTGTTCGCAATCAATAGTATGTATGTCAACGCCGCGTCCGTCGCTGACAATGCCGACAATGCGATCGCCCGGGAGCGGATGACAACAGGTTGAAATGTGAACCGCCATACCGGGGGTTAAACCGCGAATGGCCACCGCGCTATCTTTGTCTTGGCTATGTTTCAACCTTGCCTGCGAGAGGTTCACGACATTTTCATTTCCATCGTCGCGAGCCCCTGGATAAACAGCAAGCAGCACTTCCCGGCCGACAATGCGGCCCTCGCCCACCCAGGCATAAAGATCATCCAGGGAAGACGCATCAAACATATCGAGGACGCCGTTCAAGCCCTTCTCGCTAAGCTCAAGCCCTTCCTTGGAAAATGCCTTGCCGAGAATTTCTTGACCGAGCTTGATGTATTCGGTTCGCGCTTCGACACGAAACCGTCTGCGAATATGCGCGCGAGCCTTACCCGTGACGACATAACCTTCCCATTCCGGCGACGGCTTTTGTGCGGACGACGTCACGATTTCCACCTGATCGCCGTTCTGAAGGCGTGTTCGCAGCGGCATAATGCGGCCATTCACCTTTGCACCAACACAGGTGTTGCCAACCTCGGTATGAACCGCATAGGCGAAGTCAACAGCACTTGCGCCTCTCGGCAAAGCGATGAGGTCCCCTTTAGGTGTGAAGCAGAACACCTGGTCATGGAACATCTCGAGTTTGGTGTGCTCAAGAAACTCCTGAGGGGTTTGCGCGTGCTCCAAAATATCCAATAGTTCCCGCAACCAGGAGTACTGCCGCCCCTCCATTGGCTTCTCGGACCTGCTGCCAAACAAATCAGAGACTTTGTACCGCCAATGTGCGGCAACGCCCAACTCCGCAATCTCGTGCATCTGGTGCGTTCTGATTTGAATCTCGATGCGGTGTTTTTCCGGTCCAATCACAGAAGTGTGGATTGAGCGGTAGCCGTTGCGCTTGGGGGTCGAGACATAATCCTTAAATCGGCCCGGCACCGTCGGGTATGCGGTGTGAACAACACCTAGCACGCGATAACAATCCTCGACAGAGTCCACCATGATGCGGAACGCCATGATGTCGGACAGTTGTTCAAAACTGACGTCTTTAATCTGCATTTTCCGCCAGATGGAATAAGCCGTCTTTTCCCGCCCGGACACGTACCCTTTCACCCCGGCTTTTGTGAGCACCTGATCCAACTCGTCCATGATTTTAACGACAAGTTCTCCGCCATGAAGTTCCAGGAACCGCAGGCGCGTCAAAATGGAGTTGCGCGCTTCGGGATGAAGCTCCGCGAAGGCGAGGTCCTCAAGTTCCGTCTTGATTTCCTGCATGCCGATGCGTTCCGCCAACGGCGCGTATATTTCCATCGTCTCTAAAGCAATGGTTCGCCGCTTATCCGCGTTGGAGATAAAATGCAGCGTACGCATGTTGTGCAACCGGTCAGCGAGCTTGACCATAAGAACGCGAATGTCCTCGGACATCGCCAAAACGAACTTCCGGAAATTCTCCGCTTGCTTTGTCTCAACGCTCTGAATTTGAATTCTGGTGAGTTTGGTAACGCCATCCACCAGCCTGGCGACTTCACTTCCAAAAAGTTTTTGAACCTCGTCCAGCGAAGACAGCGTGTCTTCGACGATGTCATGCAGCAGCGCCGTGACAATGGAGGCTGTATCGAGCTTGTAGTTCGTGAGAATCCCGGCAACTTCTATCGGGTGCGAGAAATAAGGGTCGCCGGAGGCTCGTTTTTGCGAGCCATGCATTTTCATGGCATAGACATAGGCGCGGTTGATCGCGTCCTCATCCGCTGCCGGATCGTAGGACTTCACCCGTTCGACGAGTTCGAATTGTCGAAGCATTACTGTCCACCTCGTACCGAGATCGGACAATTATAGCCGAGAGCGGGCCCAGGAATACTTGTGAAAATCCGGTCATAAGCGCGCGTCGTCATGCACCGACCTCGCGCGCCATGGCGTCACCCCTTGGTGTCGTCCTCTTCCGCATCCTCGTACGTCACCGGAGGATGATCCGCAGTGGCCGCCGGCTGGAGATCGCCATCGTCATCACTGCTATCTTCGGAAGATTCAAAGTAGCTGTCACCGGCCGCATCGGCGGAGAAAGTCTCGTCCGCATCATCCGAAAATGCGGCTTCAGGGGCTTCGGCGCCTTTATCATCTGCGTCAGATGAGTCATCAGCGTCGGGCGTGTCACGGTCACCAATGCCGGAAAATTCAGGATTTGACGCCATGGCATCAAAACCGTCTTCCTCGGGTTCGTCCACTTCAACATGACGCTGAAGGCTTTGAACCAGCCCATTATAGAGTTCTTCGGGGCTGACCTTCTCTTCGGCAATTTCGCGCAAGGCAACGACCGGATTCTTGTCGCGGTCACGGTCTAGGCGCGGCTCTGCGCCGGATGAAATTTCGCGGGAGCGCTGAGATGCCACCATCACGAGCTCGAAACGGTTGGTGACTTTTTCTACGCAATCTTCGACCGTTACACGGGCCATTGTATTTCCTCACTTTTTATCAAAAGTGCGCGCAATCCAGAAGGAGACCAATACGCTCCGCCCTGGAAATCCCAGATTATATAGGAAATCGGCGCCCAGCTTGAAAGAGGCGCTGTTTTACTTGGATTTCACACGGTTCTCAAGGGCCGAATATCCTGGCCGGAAGGGAGGTTTTGGAGCAGCATTTCCGCGGAAATTCCCGATTTTGGGTGCCGCCAATGCGGGGCGAAGTCCGCGAGAGGCACAAGGACGAAGGCCCGCTCGTGCAGGCGCGGATGGGGCAAGATCGGCGGGGTTTCCGGCCACCCATTAATTTCCGAACCGTATGCCAGCAAATCCATGTCCAGAGTCCTAGAGCCATTTGGCAGCATACGTACCCGCTGAAACCTGCCTTCAATTTCATGAAGCAGGCCAAGAAGGTCCTTCGCACCAAGACCGGTTCTGATCTCCACCACTCCGTTCACGTACCAAGGATCGGAGGATACCGGGACCGGCGCTGTTTCGTACCACCGTGAACGTTGCGCGATCTGGCATCCGCTCTCCTCCAAAGCCGATATTGCGGCTTCGCAGGTTTCCAACGGTGTGCCGACGCGGCTGCTTAGGTTTCCTCCGATGCCGATGAGGATCATCCGAATCCTTGCCTCAAATTGGGGTAGCGCGTACGCTTCTCCCGGTTATTTTTCGACCGTTGCTTCCTTTACTTAATCTTATTTATCATAAATACATTATAATAAATTGATTTATATATTTTATATGGAATTATCATGATTTTTTATCCTGAGGAACGCCTCGCCGTTTTCATTGACGGCGCCAATTTACACAGCACCGCCAAAACCCTCGGCTTCGATATCGATTATAAGCGCCTTCTTGCCCTGTTCGGCGCAAAAGGACGCCTCATTCGCGCGTTCTATTACACAGCCCTGATGGAGGATCAGGAATATTCTTCCCTGCGCCCCTTGGTCGATTGGCTGGACTATAACGGCTTTTCCATGGTGACCAAGCCGGCCAAGGAATACACGGATCACGCTGGTCGCAAACGCATCAAAGGCAATATGGATATAGAGCTTGCTATAGATATGCTCGAGATGGCCCCGTCAGTTGACCATGCGGTACTAATGTCCGGAGACGGAGACTTTCGGCGCTTGGTCGACGCCGTGCAGCGCAAAGGCGTCCGCGTGACGGTGATATCGAGCGTCAAAACTCAGCCCGCCTTCATTTCCGATGACCTGCGGCGCCAAGCGGATAATTTTTTGGAACTGGCCGATTTACAGGCTGCCATCGCGCGACCCTCGAACGCGACACAGAGCCAATCCGACAGCAATGCGCCTTAACGCAATAGAGCCATGAGTAACGCCGCCCCCGCACAAGACTGTCCGTTATGCCCTCGATTGGTCGAATTCAGACAGGAAAATCAGTCGAAATATCCGGACTGGTTTAACGGTCCGGTCCCGTCTTTCGGCGATTTGGATGCGGAAATCCTAATCGTCGGTCTCGCGCCCGGCCTTAAAGGTGCCAATTGTACCGGCAGGCCATTTACGGGCGACTATGCGGGCGAGCTCCTGTACCCAAGCCTTATCAAGTTCGGTTTGGCGTCCGGCACCTACGGCGCTGCGGCGAATGATGGTTTAATATTAAGGGGTTGCAGGATCACGAATGCCGTGCGATGCGTACCGCCTGCCAACAAGCCGACGTCGGTGGAACAGAAGACATGCCGGCCGTTTTTGGTGTCGGAAATCGAGGCCATGTATAGCTTGACCTCGATTTTGGCGCTTGGACGGATCGCTCACGACGCTGTTTTGTCAACTTTAGGTTTACGAAAATCGAGTTATCCTTTTCGCCACAGTGCTATACATCGTTTTGACAAAAAACTATCTTTGACCGACAGCTACCACTGTTCCCGGTATAACGTGAATACCGGTGTGCTGACGGAATCGATGTTTCATGAGGCGCTCGGGAGGGCACTTAGTGCAACACGTAAAACAAGTCCTTAGTCTGGTCTGACACGCATGGACCGTGCAGCAATCCTAAAGGCCTTCGAGGCCAACCTGTGGGACCGTACCGCTTACCTGTCCAAGGCCAGGAAGGACGGCGTGGTTTAGGACTCCGCCGATCTGCTTTTGATCGATTCCGGGATTCCCTGCGCCACGTTCAACACCATCGGAAAGTCATCGCTGCATCCCCGCTTCGGCTTAGATCGGGCCGAGGCCGCCATCAAACATTTCCAGAGTAAGAAAGTTCCGTTCACATGGGTGCTTGGTCCCCTTTCCGGACACGGCGCGATGGAACCCGCGCTCAAGGGCTATGGACTTAGTTGTCCCGAAGAGGAATGGATCATGGCCATGGCCCTGGACAAGGTCGTGAACATTCCGGGCAATTTGCCGAAAGAACTCGAGATCAAGCGGGCCTCAACCAGCGCCGCCGTTGAAGACTTTGCAAACGTTCTCGCCGCCGCGACCAAACCGCCGGACGAGAACATAAAAACGATATACATGGACACGAAAGAGGCGGCTACCGCCCCCACATCACCGTTGCGCCTGTATGTGGGATACGTTGGCGATAAACCGGTCGCCGTGCAGGAAGCCTACAGCGCACATGGCATCCTTAATTTTTACGCCATGGCTTCGCTGTCCAGCGCGGCCGGTAAAGGGTATGGCGCGGCGCTGATGATCGCGGCCTTGCGAGAAGCCAAGAAGGCCAGTGCGTATAGCGAGCGTTCAGACCCCGGAAAAAAGCCGGGCCATCTTCGAGCGGCTTGGCTTCAAGCCTGTCGGACGGATCGCGACCTACAGCTAACGATCCGCGGAACTCACCCTCAAGGTGACAGCGCTTTGTCGACAATGCTTGTCAGCTCCCGGCTTTGCGGCTTGACTGCACTTGGGAACGCGGCGACCAAATTCCCGTTAGGGTCCACCAAATATTTGTGGAAGTTCCACTTGGGAGCATTGTCTGCACCCAGCGCATCTTTTGCCCATTGATAAAATGGATGCGCATCTTCACCCGTAACCGAAACTTTAGACGTCAGCGGAAAATCGACCGAGAAGTTGGTTTCGCAGAATTGCTTGATGTCCTCGTCGCTGCCGGGCTCTTGGGCACCGAAATTGTTCGCCGGCACGCCAAGCACGACCAAGCCTTTATCTTGATAGTCCTGCCACAAAGCCTGAAGTCCGTCGTACTGAGGTGTGAAACCACAAAACGACGCCGTGTTTACAACTAGAACCGCCTTGCCTTTGAACTTGGACATGGGTAGCGGTCCGCCTTCGATGGCATCGAAGGAAAAATCGTGTGCGTTTGCCGCCATCGCCGTACCTCCTATCGAAACCGTAAAAAGAAAAGCGGCGAGACCAAAAAGTTTTGTGGCTATATTCCTAATCATATCGCTCCTCCTTCCAAGGATCGCCGCGCATGTGATAACCGCGCGCTTCCCAATAACCGGGTTGATCCTTTTCCATAAACGTAATGTGCCTAATCCACTTGGCGCTCTTCCAAAAATACAAATGCGGAACAACCAACCGAACCGGGCCTCCGTGCTCGCGCGTCAGCGGCTGTCCGTTCCACGTATGGGCCAAGAAAACGTCGTCCCGATCCACATCGCTCAATGCCAAATTTGTAGCATATCCGTCGAAACCCTTGATCATCAAAAACTTGGCTTCCGGCAAGGGTTTTGCCGCCGCCAAAAACGTGCGCATGGGAACGCCCGTCCAGGTGTTGTCGTAGCGGGACCAGGTTGTCACACAATGGATATCATTGTGGAAGTCCACCTGCAGCTGGGCCATGAGCGTGCTCCAGTCCCACTTAAGAGGTCCGGAGACGCGACCGGCAACCGTCAGGCTCCACTCCCTTTGCGTTAGGTTCGGTTGCACGCCTAAGTCAAGAACCGGGAAGTCCTTGGTCACGTGCTGGCCGGGTGGGCGACGTCCTTGACTTGAATCCGACGACGTTCCGGTCAAGCCCCGGCCATCCCTCGCCCATTGCTCTTTCACTCGGACGAGTTTTTCGTTGATCTGGTCCTGATCCCGCGGTCCGCTCACGCTATCCCTTTGCACGCATGATTCGTGATTGCTCACGTTGCCACTCGCGTTTCTTGATATCGTCCCGCCGATCAATATGAGTTTTACCCTTGGCCAATCCGAGTTGAACCTTCGCAACACCGCGAGGGTTAAAATAAATACTTAAAGGCACAAGAGTCATACCCTTGCGCCCGACGGCGGCCATCAAGCGATCGATCTCTTTCTTCTTCAAAAGCAGCTTACGCTTGCGGCGCTCGTCATGCTGAAAATGACTGGCTCCGGAATACGCCGGAATGTGGCAATTGAGCAGATACATCTCGCCGTCTTCCGGCTGTGCGAATGCTTCCACAAGCGTGCAACGTCCATTTCGCAAGGACTTCACTTCGCTGCCGGTCAGCACGATTCCAGCCTCGATGGTATCTTCAATAGCGAAGTCATGCCGCGCCTTTCTGTTCTGCGCGACAGTGCCATGTGAAATGAGTGATTTAGCCATTGCTATTGCCGAATAACCTCGAGGTGCGACGGCACCAAGACGCTAAGCACCTATTACTAACGTCAGTCCAGAAGTCCAGCGCCGCGCATCGCTTCCTCAATGCGCGCTTTGCTCTTCATGCCGACCGGTAACAAAGGCAATCTCACATCCGGAGCGCACTTTCCGAGCATACTGGCGGCAAATTTGACCGGTGCGGGATTGGTTTCAACAAACATTGCGTCGTGGACGGGCATTAAAATATCCCGCAGACGAAATGCATCTTCATATGTGCCCAAATGCCAGGCATCTTGTAGTTGGGCGCACAAATGAGGTGCGACGTTCGCCGTCACTGAAATACAGCCCTTGCCGCCATGGGCTAAAAACGCGACCGATGTCGGGTCTTCACCCGACAGTTGGCAAAACTCTTCGCCAAGTTCCAATCTCATGCGGATTACCCGGCCAAGATCATTGGTTGCGTCCTTCACGCCAACAATATTGTCGTGCATCGCCAGCTTGGCCATGGTTTCGATAGACATGTCTACGACACAGCGCCCTGGGATATTGTAGATAATGATGGGCAGATCGACAGTATCCGCGATCGTCGTGAAGTGGCGGATCATTCCTTCCTGGCTCGGCTTATTATAGTACGGGGTCACAATCAGAGCCGCGTCCGCCCCGACCTTTTTCGCATGCTTTGTTAGAAAAATCGCTTCGTCGGTGGAATTCGATCCCGTTCCCGCGATGACCGGCACGCGACCGCCCGCCGCTTCTACACACAGTTCGATAACTCGATTATGCTCATCGTAGTCCAAAGTCGGAGACTCACCCGTCGTCCCACACGGCACTAGGCCATGCACGCCTTCAGTAATTTGCCAATCGACAAATTCCTGAAAACCCTTTTCGTCTACTGCGCCATCCTTGAATGGCGTGATCAGGGCTGTAATCGCACCGCGAAACATCGGCCCACTCCCCTAGGCGGTTAAAATTGAGAAAAATTGGCAATTAGGCGCCGGTCACTTGGACATTACCACAGCAAGCCCTATCCACAAGTAGGCGGCGAGCAATAGGCACTTTCAAGTCCGCTTGCTCCAACCGCGTATTCCCCGTACAGATATGTATGCCGGTGGGCAGGTCACAACACGTGGAGATATTATTGCGACCAATGGCTACGCGGATTTAGGCATGGCATCGTCCCGCTTTTTCAATTCAAGATTTGCCGTCTTGCATGCTGCCGCGGTTTTATTCATTGGCGCGCACTGCGCCAGCGCGGTGGCTCAAAACGCTAATTTACCGTCACCGGCAATCCTTCCCACGGTCAAGCCCGCACCTGCGGATGAGCCACGGGCGGCGGTTTCCAATTCTCACCCGATTTCCGCTTCAGACAGATTATTGTTCCTGGAGGCGATGGAGCAAGCCGACCGACGACGTTGGCGCCAAGCGCAAGATATCGCCGCCAAAGCGGAAAGCACCGTGCCGCGTAAAATCATTGATTGGATTTATATGCGTCAACCTGGCGCACATGTGGACTTTCAAACCCGTGCGGATTTCATATCGGCAAATCCGGATTGGCCGCTCATCAATGAACTACGCATTCGCGCTGAACAAGTCATTGACGATGACGTGCCCGCCACAGCTTTAAACGCCTGGTTTGCCAAATACCCGCCGCTGACAGACGCAGGAAAACTCGCATATGCCCTTGCGCTACGGGACGGCGGCAATACCCAACGCGCAGCTGACATTGCGCGCCAAGCCTGGGTGGATGGCATATCCGGTCGGGATGAAGAGCAAACACTTCTGCGGGAATTCGGCGAGCATCTGAATGAAGACGACCATTGGGAGCGTATCGATAGACTTCTTTATATCGAGTACACCTCAACTGCGGACAGATCACTTCGGTATGTCAGCAAAGACCGGCAACTCCTGGCCAGGGCGCGCATAGCCCTGGTCACGTCGCGCGGCGGGGTTGATGCGTCGATTGCGCGGGTTCCCGAACATCTTCAAAACGATGCCGGGCTCCTCTATGACCGCGTCAGATGGCGGCGCCAGCGCGGCCGTTATGATGATGCCCGCGAGCTCATCCCGGACTACCCGCCTGAAGGTCCCCGCCCCGATCTTTGGTGGCGCGAGCGCCACATCCTCGCACGCGACGCATTGTCCGAAGGTAAAATCGAGGAAGCATACGAAATCGCCCGGCATCACGGCGCGAGTGATGCGTTAAGCGTATCGGAAGCGGAATGGCTGGCGGGTTGGATTGCCCTTCGGTACATGAACGACGGAGAAAAGGCTCTTCCTCATTTCGAGAAGGTTTACGATAGCGTCCAAACGCCAATCAGCTTGTCCCGAGGAGCGTATTGGACGGGACGAGCAGCTGAATCTCTAGGACGGCCTGACATAGCTGAGGAATGGTATTTGCGCGCGGGCGCTTACCCGACAACCTATTACGGTCAACTCGCCATATCCCGTCTAAAGGACAGTGTCGTTCCGCAACTTCCCCAAGATCCCACGCCAACAGCTGAAGACCGTGAGAGATTCGAAACGAATGATCTGACCCACGCCCTCCAATTGCTTTTGCTGACAGATGAGAAAGTCACGCAGCGCCGCTTCGCCCAAGCCTTGGCGGCCTCAACGGGATTTGGCGGCGTCCAACATCTGACTGCCGAGCTTGCAAGCCGCTTGGCACGCCCTGATATCGGTGTGTGGGTCGCGCGCCAGTCTGCCGCGGACAAAATCACGCTCGTCCAGTATGGCTACCCCATCCCCTTCTACAATTACCCGGACCGCCCCGAGAGAGCTCTAATCCTCGGCATATCCAGGCAGGAAAGTAATTTCGATCCGACGGCAAGAAGCGGCGCCGGCGCACGCGGTGTAATGCAACTCATGCCCGCGACTGCCCGTGCGGTGGCGCGGGCTGCACGTATCCGATACTCACGCGATGAGCTGACAGATGACCCGGCGCTCAATATCCAACTTGGATCGGCGTACTTGAGTGCCCTTGTCGACGCGTTTGACGGCTCATACATCCTGGCGGCTGCCGGCTACAACGCCGGGCCGAATAGAGCACGCAGATGGATTCGGGAATTTGGCGATCCGCGCGACGAAGATGTCGACGCCATCGATTGGGTCGAGAAGATTCCATTCTCCGAAACTCGGAACTATGTACAGCGCGTAATGGAAAACCTAACAGTTTACAGGTCGATTATCGCCGGCACCCGGGTCATACCCCAGGACCTGGAAAGCGCACTGAAATACGGAAGGCCGGATTAATCCGACCAGTGCCAACCGCCACAAAATAGATAATGCTGATCCCAGAGTTTAGGTCGCAGCGATTGCCGGCTTCGGTCCTTTGTTCGGCAATACACGCGGCGGCGTCGGGACGGACGTTACTTGCGTCGTAGGTTTCGGCGGTTCAACCCGGCGGGCTGGTTCGGCTACCGGAGCGATCGCTGTTTCGGCAATACGCTTGCAATGCCCTTCCATGAAGGCGCCAGGCTCGATCGCGAGACTCTCGTGTTCAACATCACCGGACATGCGTGCAGTGGACGCAAGAAATACGCTTTTCGCCCGGATCATGCCTTTGATCGAACCATGCATACGCACTGATTGCGCCGTTACCTCTCCGGCAACGGAACCCTTAACGCCAACGATAAGCGCCTTGCACTGAATATCGCCTTTGACTGCCCCGTCGATCTGCACTTCACCATTGGAAACAATGTTGCCTTCCAACGACAAATCGGCGCTAATGATCGAAGGAACTGCCTTGGCCGTAGGTGCATCCTCGCGTGCGTCTGAAACGGGAGCGCCCAGTTTCTTTTTACCCTTTGAAAACATCGCTACCCGCCTTCAAGAATTTTAGAGGGTTAAGATGCTTGCCGTTGTGAATGACTTCATAGTGCACGTGCTCGCCTACGCAACGGCCGCTGCACCCTTGCTGTCCCAGCACGGTGCCACGAACCACAGTATCACCTTTTTTGACGGCAATTTTCCACATATGTGCAAAGCGGGTAACCAGCCCCATGCCATGGTCGATTTCCACCATGCGGCCATAGGATCCGTCAAAGCCGGCGCGGATGACCTTGCCCTCACCAGGGCTCAATATGGATGCCTTGTATACACCCGCCAGGTCGATCCCAAGATGTTGTGCAAATTGTCCGGTGATTGGATCTTTGCGCACACCAAATCCACTGGTGAGATCAAAATCGTCAACCGGTGCATTCAGCGGTAATTTTATGAGAAGGCCCTGGAGGTCCTGCAGGCGATTAACCTTCGCGTTTAACTTAAAAAGTGATTCCTGCAGCGGCCCCGATTCCTCGGACACCGCGTCCAGCGGAATGAAGGGCCCGCCCTGCCCGCGTGCGCGTTGGCGCTGTACAAGCAAATCTATGTCCAAGCCCGTGATGCTTAGAGACGTTTCAATGTCTGCGATTTTGGTTTCGGCGACTTCGGAAAAGCGGTGATACAGCAAGAGCTGATTGCTCTCCATGTCCCGGATTTGCTCTTCAAGCTGACCGACTTTTTTCGACAACGTTTCCCGCTCCGCCATCGCTAAGTCCCGCTGCAGCACAACCTGCCGAAGTTCCAAATTATCCATCGTCACGAACTGCGTGCCTTGATGGTGGCTCACGACATTCACCATCGAGTTTTCAAGATCGGCGAGTTCCGCCATTAGTACATGACGCTCTTCGTCGGCGTGCCCACGATCCAATCGCGCTTTGCTCAATACCAGGTCGATGCTCGAGCCATCGCCCGTGATCAACCCAGTGGGATCAACCAGTGCTTCCTTGGCCTTTGTTTTCAGCTTCGCCGTGAGTGTTTTCTTTTGTCCGGACTGCTCTAATTCTTCGGCTTTGAGTTTGAGGGCCTCGGCCTCTTTCTCAACTAATTCCAATGACTTAGAGTAGTTGTCTTCCAATTCGGAAGTGAGGTCCGCAACTCGATCCTTATAGATCGTGACTTGCGCTAGAAGTTGTTCGTACCCCATGCGCGCGTCTTTTACTTCGACGTTCTTCGCGCTGATGCGTTCGCTGTGATTCATCGCGAGCCCAGAGCTGAACAAAGTCCAGGCACCAACAACCAAGCCAAGCACAACGATGATCGCTTGCCGGTTGGTCGACAACCGGAGCGTACGCATGCGCTCGCCCGAGCGAACAATCAATTGCCGCTCGGGGAAAAATCTTTGGAGTGTTTTTTGGATGCGGTTTAGTCCGCGATCCCTTGGATCAAATTTCGAGTGCTGTTTGCCCGAAAACACGCGTGCCCCTCTAAACCATTATTGCCCTTGGCCGCTTCGCTAAGCCGTGTTGTTGTTTTGCGAAGCTAATACTCGTTCTAACAATTTTCCCCGTTCATGCTTCGCACACGAAACAATGCGCGCACCAAGCACCTCTCGCAAACCACAGTCAGCCGTAAATTGAACTCACTGCATGCTGCGCTCGCGAAAATCCCGCTTGTTATGTGGATTAACCGCAAACACCCGCTAATATCCTGCCGATTTTACCGGCCAAATTCAAAGAGAAAGTAAATCCGGTGGATAACTAATTATTTCATATGAATGACTTAGGCATTTCTGCCCCAGGCAGGATATATTCTCAGCAAACGCTGGTCACACACGTTAAATCCTTGAAAAACATCACTGCCTCAAGCTAGCCGATCGACAAGTTTTGTTCGTATTATTTGTTTAATTTCAATTCCTTAAAAATATTTTCCTTTTCCCAAGTGGAAAGCTCTCATCTATGCCTATGCATCGTTCTCGCAGTGCACTTCTAAGTTGGTTCGGGTGTGGTTTTTCCCCATTCGCTCCGGGCACCGTGGGTTCCCTCGGCGCCCTCCCGTTCGCTGCGCTCATAACCTGGTTATGGGGTCAGCCAGCTCTATTCCTAGGGTCCATTGCGGTGTTTCTGCTGGGATGGGCTCTTAGCCACGCGCATTTGCGATCCAATCCTCATATCAAGGACCCGCAATGGATCGTAATCGACGAGGTAGCCGGTCAGTGGTTAGCGCTGTCAGTCGCTCCTTTGAATCCATTTCTATTCGCGGCAGGATTTGCGCTGTTCCGTATTTTTGACGTCCTCAAACCATGGCCGGTGCGCTGGGCGGATCAACGCTTACCGGGGGCACTCGGCATAATGCTGGACGACATGCTCGCAGGATTGTATGCCGCGATATCTCTTGTTGTTCTCCAATACCTCTGGGGCCAAGTTGGATAAATTGGGCGCATGACTGAACTGCCGACAGATCTTCTGGACTTAGCTAAAGACGTCCTTGTCGCTGCCAAAGAGCACAACATTAAAATCGCCACGGCGGAATCCTGTACCGGTGGATTGATCAGCGCATGCCTAACTGCGATTCCTGGCTCGTCCGACATATTTGAATGCGGTGTCGTTTCTTATTCGAACGAGTCCAAAAGCCGATTGCTGGGCGTGCCGCGTGATGCAATTTCTGATCACGGTGCTGTCAGCGACATCGTGGCCTCCGCCATGGCCGAAGGCGCGCTCGCACAATGCGACGCGGACATTGCCATATCCGTCACCGGGATTGCTGGACCGGATGGCGGCACAAAGGACAAACCAGTCGGGCTGGTGTTTCTGGCCCTGGCCGAAACGGATCAAGATGCAATGGTTAAGCGCTATGTATTCGCCGGCACCAGAACGGACATTCGGCGCGCGACGGTCGCCGCCGCGCTTGAGCTCCTATTGGGACGACTCAAGGAGATTTAGCTACGCTTCCTGCGCTCCCATAAATCTTCGCCGCGCGGGCTTCAAACGCGGCAACCATTCTTTTCACCGCTTCTTCGAACAGAACGCCGATGAGTTTCTGCAGCACCTTGGAGCGAAATTCAAATTCCAGGTAGAAGGCCAGCTTTGTGCCGTTTGGATCAGCCGAAAATGTCCATTCGTTGGTTAAATGCTCGAACGGACCATCCAGGTATTCGATCGTGATCGCCGATTTCGGCGTGAGTCTAACGCGCGAGGTAAATTTCTCCCGCACCATCTTAAAGCCGACAGCCATATCAGCCGTAAATGAGTTCGGCGTTTCCCGCTGTTTTATTCTGCAAGCCACGCACCAGGGCAAGAATTCCGGATACTTCTCTACGCCTGCAACCAAGTCATAAACCTGCTCCGGCGCATACGGCAGCACCCGAGTTTCACGATGCACCGGCATTGTAGGTTTATGCGTTCCCGAGTTGGCGGTTGCGGGCGTCGCGCATTTTCGCGAAGTCCGCATCAGCATGATACGACGAACGCGTGAGCGGACTTGCTGATACCATCAGGAAGCCTTTAGCCCGGGCGATCCGCTCATATTCGGCGAATTCCTCCGGCGTTACAAAACGTTCGACTTTGGCGTGGCGCTGGGTCGGCTGCAAATACTGGCCGATAGTGATGAAGTCCACATTGGCGGCCCTGAGGTCGTCCATGACCTGCAGCACTTCCTCTTTGTCTTCGCCCAATCCGACCATAATGCCGGACTTGGTGAACATGGCCGGATCGATTTCCTTCACACGCTCAAGCAGCCGCAGACTGGTGTAGTACCGCGCACTGGCGCGAATTTTCCGGTACAAGCGCGGCACGGTCTCGAGATTGTGGTTGTAGACGTCCGGCTTGGCGTTTGCGACGAGATCGACGCATCCCAATTTCTTGCGGAAGTCCGGAGTCAGCACTTCGATCGTTGTCTCGGGTGCAGCCTCGCGCACCGCTTTGATAACGGCAACCCAGTGCGCCGCACCGCCGTCATCGAGATCATCCCGATCGACCGACGTAATGACCACGTGGTTCAATCCCAGATTCTTAACCGCTTCGCCGACATGCCCTGGTTCATTTGGATCCACGGCGCCCGGTCGCCCAGTTTTGACATTGCAGAAGGCGCACGCGCGGGTGCAGATATCGCCCAGGATCATCATGGTGGCATGGCGCTGTGCCCAGCACTCACCGATATTCGGGCAAGCGGCTTCTTCACACACGGTGTGAAGATTTAAGTCGCGCATGAGGCGCTTGGTCTTTTGGTATTCGGGAGACGTCGGCGCTTTTACGCGTAGCCAGGCCGGCTTGGGCTGGCGCGGTTTGTTATCTGTGATGGGCTCGGCGTTGCTCATAATTCAGGTCTCAAATCAGAAATTCAGGGCCTTGCCATACGCATCCAGAACCGATTCATGCATCATTTCAGAAAGAGTCGGATGCGGGAAGACCGTATGCATAAGTTCCTGTTCGGTCGTTTCAAGTTCCTTGGCAATGGCATAGCCCTGGATCATTTCCGTGACCTCGGGGCCGACCATATGCGCGCCGAGCAGTTCGCCTGTTTTCTCGTCGAAAACCGTTTTGACGAGGCCGTTTGGGTCACCCAAAGCAATCGCCTTGCCGTTGGCCATGAAAGGAAAGCGTCCCACGCGAACCTTGTAGCCTTTATCTTTCGCCGCCTGTTCGGTCAGTCCGACGCTGGCAATTTGCGGATGGCAGTACGTGCAACCCGGGATTCCAGCCGTGTTTAGTGGGTGCGGATTCTTGCCGGCGATTTTTTCGACGCAGATCACCGCTTCATGCCCCGCTTTATGCGCCAGCCAGGGCGGTCCGCAAACATCGCCGATGGCATACACGCCTGGCTCGCCGGTTTCGCAGTATGGGCCGGTGACAATGTGGGTCTTCTCCACTTTGATTTTGGTGTTCTCAATGCCGATATTTTCGACATTGCCGACAATACCGACGGCTGAAATCACGCGGTCGAATTCCGCCGTTTCCGTTTTGCCGTTGCGCTCGATCGTCGCGGTGACGCTGTTCTTGCCCTTTTTGAGGGCTTTCACGCCCGCCTTGGTCTTGATGACCATGCCCTGCTTTTCGAATTGTTTCTGCGCGAGTGCGGAAATTTCCGCGTCTTCCACGGGAACAATGCGATCGAGCATCTCAACCACTGTCACCTTCGCGCCTAGGGTTTGATAGAAACTTGCGAATTCGATGCCGATAGCACCGGACCCGATAACCAAAAGCGTTTTTGGAAATACCTTTGGAACCATGGCATGGCGGTAAGACCAAATCAGTTCACCGTCCGCTTCCATGTCTTTGAGTTCCCGCGCCCGGGCGCCGGTCGCAAGAATGATATTCTTGGCGGTCAAATCGGCGACGGTCTTTCCGTCTTTGGAAACGTTGAGCTTGCCCTTGCCGGCGAGCTTTGCGTGCCCGTCAAACACCTCGATCTTGTTTCTCTTCATCAAATGTTTGACGCCGCCGTTCAACTGACCCGCGACATTGCGCGAGCGCTTAACCACAGCCTCTAGATCAAACCCGACATTGTCCGCCTTGAGACCAAAGTCCTTGGCCTTCTGCATAAGGTGGTAGACCTCAGCCGTACGCAAAAGCGCTTTGGTCGGGATGCAGCCCCAGTTAAGGCAAATCCCGCCGAGATTTTCTTTTTCGACCACGGCCGTTTTCATGCCCAATTGCGAGGCGCGAATGGCTGCGGTGTACCCGCCAGGCCCACCGCCCACAACGATCAGATCAAAATTCGTATTCGCCATGACCCCGTCCTAAATCAACATACGCAAGGGGTTTTCGATGTAGTTCTGGAACGCCTGTAAAAACTCGGCGCCGACGGCGCCGTCAACGACGCGGTGATCACACGACAACGTACAAGTCATCAAATTTGCGATGGTCAATTCCCCATCCACCACGACGGCGCGCTGCTCGCCTTTGCCGACCGCAAGGATACAAACCTGCGGCGGATTGATGATCGCTGAAAACTCGCGGATTCCGTACATGCCAAGGTTTGAGACGGAAAACCCGCCGCCTTGAAATTCCTCGGGTTTCAATTTCTTGTCTCTGGCGCGACCAGCCAAATCTTTGATCTCCGAGGAAATTGCGCCGATGCCTTTTGTGTCCGCGTTTCGGACGATAGGCGTGATCAGCCCTTCGGGCGTGGCGACGGCCACTGAGATATCGACATTTTCGTACAAACGGATGGCCTCTTCGGTCCAAGTCGCATTGGCCTGAGGCACTTTGCGCAGCGCGAGGGCACAGGCCTTAATGACGAAGTCGTTGACGGACACCTTGTAACCGTCGCTGCCGTCTCCGTTGATGTCCTTGCGCATCTTCAAGAGTTCATCGATGCGGCAATCGATTGTGAGATAAAAGTGCGGAATGGTGCTCTTGGCTTCCACAAGCCGGCGCGCAATTGTTTTGCGCATGCCACTGTTGGGCACTTCCGTGTACGACTGTCCAAAGTCCGGCACTGGTCCGGAAGAAGTCGCTTGCGAAGGTGCGGCCGGACGGCGAGCGCCGCCGGAACTCGCGGCCTTTTCAACGTCCGCTTTGATGATCCGCCCGTTCGGTCCGCTGCCCTGGACTTGGCTAAGGTCCAAACCGGCGTCCTCGGCAATTCTCTTGGCAAGCGGGCTCGCGAATATACGGCCCCCTTTAGTCGGCGTTTTTTTACTTTCCGCTGGTGCGCCTTTAGGAGGCGCTGGCGCTTTCGGTTGTGCCTGCTCGGCCTTCTTGGGCTCTGGTTTTTCTTCAGCCTTCTTTTCTGCAGGCTTTTTTGACTTACCTTCGTTGATATCGTCGGCGCTTTCGCCTTCTTCGAGCAAAATCCCGATGGGCTGATTGACGGCTACACCTTCGGTGCCCTCCTTGACGAGAATTTTACCGAGTGTCCCCTCGTCCACCGCCTCCATTTCCATTGTGGCTTTATCAGTTTCAATTTCGGCGATCAGATCTCCACTCTTGATCTCATCGCCTTCCTTCTTGAGCCATTTTGCGAGCTTGCCTTCCGTCATAGTCGGAGAGAGAGCGGGCATGAGCAGTTCAATAGACATGCGGCGATCCTAGCGGTAACAAGCGGCTTTGGCCGCTTCTACGATGTCTTCAACTTGCGGCAAAGCCACAGCTTCCAGGTTTGCGGCATAAGGCATTGGAACGTCCTTACCCGCAACGCGAGCAACCGGAGTATCGAGATAGTCGAACGCCTGCTCCATAATGACCGCCACCACCTCGGAGCCGACACCCGAAAAGGCCCAGCCTTCTTCGCAGGTCACACACCGATTGGTTTTTTGTATCGACGAGACAATCGCCTCCGTATCAAGCGGCCGTATTGAACGCAGATTGACGACCTCTGCTTCAATTCCATCTTCCGCCAGTTTCTCAGCCGCCTGCAATGCTTTGCCGACCATGATGGAAAAGGCGACGATCGTTACGTCGCTCCCTTCCCGCTCAATTTTTGCTTTACCCAGCGGCACGACAAAGTCCGCTGAATCGGGAACGGGAAAACTTTGACCATAAAGAATTTCGTTCTCCAGGAAGATCACGGGATTGGGGTCCCGTATCGCCGCCTTGAGCAAGCCTTTCGCATCGGCCGCCGACCAAGGCGCGACCACCTTCAATCCCGGAACATGCGCATACCAGCTCGCGTAACATTGAGAGTGCTGCGCGCCGACACGTGCCGCCGCACCGTTGGGCCCGCGGAACACAATCGGACTGCCCATCTGGCCGCCGGACATATACAGAGTTTTAGCCGCCGAGTTCACGATGTGGTCAATCGCCTGCATGGCGAAATTGAAAGTCATGAATTCGACAATCGGTCTCAGGCCAGAGAATGCGGCCCCTACACCGAGACCCGTAAATCCGTGCTCAGTGATCGGCGTATCTATAACACGCTTGGCTCCGAATTCATCAAGTAGCCCCTGGCTAACTTTGTAAGCACCCTGATACTCGCCAACTTCTTCTCCCATCAGGAACACACGAGGGTCTATGCGCATTTCTTCCGCCATGGCATCGCGCAGGGCTTCACGGACGGTCTGCGTTTTCCAGGTCGAGTACTGCGCCTCATCTTCCGACACAGGCGCATCCTGAACAGGTTTAGATGGAGCTTTGGGTGCCGCCGGCGCCTTTGCCTTGGACTCTTCTTTGTCTGATGATTGTTCGTTTGCGCTGTCAGGTTCTTTGGCAGCTTTAGAGGCCTCTTCCCTCTCGGAAATATCAGAGGCGTCTTCACCCTCATCCAATAGGACCGCGATAGGTTCGTTGACCTTTACGCCTTCGGTCCCTTCCTTGATCAGAATTTTCCCGATGACGCCTTCATCAACGGCTTCCATTTCCATGGTCGCCTTATCTGTTTCGATCTCGGCGAGCATGTCACCGCTACTGACCTTATCGCCTTCTTTGACAAGCCATTTCGCGAGTTTGCCTTCCGTCATCGTCGGAGACAGAGCGGGCAATAACAGATCTGTTGCCACCTATTCTTTCCCCAACCGCTTAGGCAGCCACATAGATATCGGTCCAGAGTTCGGACGGGTCCGGCTCCGGGCTTTCCTGCGCGAATTCAGCGGACTCCAGAACGATCTCTTTGATCTCTTTATCCAGGGCCTTGAATTCGTACTCTCCCATGGCGTTCTGATCGAGAAGTAATTGGCGCAAGCGTTCTATGGGATCGTGCTCGGTACGCATCTTCTGGAGTTCTTCCTTCGTCCGGTATTTCGCCGGATCGGACATTGAGTGCCCGCGGTATCGGTACGTCTTTGCTTCCAACAGGACGGGGCCCTTGCCAGCGCGAACATACTCGGTCGCTTCCAGGCCCGCCTCGCGAACCGCCGTAACGTCCATACCGTCGGCCACCATGGTTTTTACGTTGTAAGGTTGGCCGCGGCTGGCGAGGTCTTTTGACGCCGAAGAGCGTTCCACGGACGTCCCCATCCCGTACTTGTTGTTCTCGACAATGTAGATAACGGGCAAATGCCAGAGCGAGGCCATGTTCAGGGATTCATAAACCTGACCTTGGTTAAACGCGCCGTCACCGAGGTAGGTGAAACACACCCCTCCATCGTCGTTGTACTTGTGTGCGAAGGCTAGACCGGTGCCGATAGGAACTTGCGCCCCGACGATGCCATGCCCGCCAAAAAAGCCTTTTTCCCGGCTGAACATGTGCATCGACCCGCCCTTGCCTTTCGAATATCCGGTGGCGCGACCAGTCAACTCGGCCATCACACCCTTCGGGTCCATGCCGCAAGCGAGCATATGACCGTG
>CAYYXR010000041.1:0-22576 GCA_964475755.1 uncultured Rhodobacterales bacterium | reverse complement strand
TCACCATTCCGCAAGCCGCGGTCATAACAGACCAAACAGCGCACCCTCCGGCGATATGGCAAGCTTAGCCAAAAACAATGGACCCGTCGAACACACATTCGTGCTAAACAGCCATGCGAGGATCAGAGCGCGCAGGTTTAGGAGGAATGAATTTGGCGCCCGCTACCGTCAGCCTAAAAGAGCGCATGAAGACTTGTCTGAGTGACAGTTCGATGCTGCTGGGCGGTTTCGTATTTTCGACGGAGCCTGCAATGGCGGAAATTTATACGGCCGCCGGATTTGATTTCGTGATCATTGACATGGAACATGCGCTCAATGATATGGGGTCAACGGTTGCTCATTTAAGAGCGGCGCGTGGGGCCGGCATTCATGCGCTCGTGCGCGTGGGTGAAGCTGATTTATCCAATATACCCCGACTTCTGGATGCAGGATGCGAAGGTGTTTTTCTCCCGCACCTTGGCATGCCGGGCAAAGGTACCAGCGAGGCCATCAGAACACTCAAGTATCACCCGGATGGCGTCAGGCCGACGTGTACAGGTGTCAGAGCTGCAGATTATGGATTAGCGGAATTTGGAAAAGTTGCATCCGAGTCAAATCGGAACATTCTTTCCGTGGGAATGGTGGAAGATGCCCAGTGCATCGAGAATATTGAAGAAATTCTGGACACAGGAGAGGAAGTGGACTGGCTTATGCCTGGCCCAGCCGATCTATCGACATCTTTAGGTGTTCATGGCCGAGTCCGCGAGCCAATCGTTTTAAACGCTGTGGACAAAGTTTTCCGTGCTGCGCAAGAAAGGGGCATTCCTGTTGGAATGTACATCAACGATCCCAGCGAATTGCCAGAATGGCGCGACAAAGGCGCCAAATTCATAGTGCTGTCGATCGACTTAAAGTGGCTGGGCCGCTCACTAAAATCGGCTGCCAAAGTGTGCAAAGAGGCAATGACGAAATAAATTGTCTTTTCGACAATTACTCCTGGGCCGGTTTGTGACAATCCGCCTGAACCGGACCTTCAATCTTTGGATTTACAATTTGTACGTCTTCCACATAGCAGACTTCGGATTTCTCGGAGATGGCGATAATCTTATCAGGACAGTGCGTTTCTGTATGATGCCGCTGTCCTTTGTACCAGTAGGAAAACGGCAAAACGAGGTAACACTCTAGAACCTCATCTGAACTGCTGTAGATTTTGACGGTAGCACCTTCAATGACGGGAGTGAACTCTGCTGCCCGAGCAAAATTTGCGCCCATGGTGAAAACGGCTAATGCACAAAGAATAGCCTTTAGTGTGCGGCACTCGTCCATGGAAACTCCATATTTATACAATTTCGCGGCCTAACGCCGGGCTGATTTCTTTTTGGCCTTCTTTTTCGGCGCCTTTTTCACTGCTTTCTTCTTTGCCTTCTTTTTTGTCTTTTTCGTGGCGGATTTTTTGACCGGCCCATAAACAGGGATTTTGGCCTTTTTCATCTCGTCCAACAGCGCCGGGATTCCCAAAGTATAGGTATGGATGCCCAGCACAGCGGTCAGCTGGAAAACTTCCATGATTTCATCGACGGTCGCTCCGTACTTCAGTGCATTTTGAATATGCACGTGAGTGCCCGGTTCATACAGGTGGGTCGTGGATGCGTCGATCGCTATGTAGATAAATTCCCTAACCTTTGGCTCTAGAACACCATGGAGCCATGGCACGGAAGAAAGGTCCATGTATGCTTCAAAGAAATCAGGTGAATTTTGCAACACACCATCCCAGAGGCTGCTCCAGTAACCGCGATTCTTTACGAATTGATCCTTGAGTTCTTGCCTGCGCGCGTCGAGCGGCTTGGGGGCCACCTCTGCGCCACGGCCAGCATCCTCAAGTTGCTTGAACAGAATCGGCACGCCCATTGTCACGGTGTGGATTCCCAACACCGACGTTAGCTGAAGAACCTCCATGATTTCTTCTTTGGTCGCGCCATAACGCAGGGCATTGCCCATATGCACGCGCAGACCTTGATCATGGAGGTGGGTCGTGGCTGCATCGATGGCAATATATATGAATTCTTTGACTTTGGGTTCCAGCGGCCCATTCTTCCACGGCACCGAGGAGAATTTCATATACGCTTCAAAAAACTCCGGTGACAGGTCAAGAATGTCATTCCACAATGCATTCCAGTAGCCACGGGCTTTGGTGAATTCCGTCTTGAGTTTTTTTCTGCGTGCGTCGAGCTTCCGGGCCATATGTCTAATTCTCCTCCCTGAACCGCTAGGTCTTCCGACAACAATGTATAGGCGTTTTCTGCCACAGTTCCAGAGAACGGACAATCTCGCTTAGCCTAAAAATGCAACGATCATTGAATTGAGGATATTGAGCAGCTAGGCCCCTTCCAATGAGCAGTGACATCCACGATCTTTTGAGGAATTGCGAGCGAATCGGCACGAGCACGTGGTCCGACGCGCTGGATGACTTAGGCGTTCAGGGTGTGGTCAGAGGCCTGACACAGCGAAGCGGTGAAGGCCGGTTCGCCGCGATCGCGATCACTGCTAAACAGCGCATCGGCCGTATTGGAGAGTTTGAAAAAGTCGAGTTGGGGGCTGACAAAATGCTGGATGCTCTTGGGCCCGGCAAGGTTCTCATGGTCGACATGGGCGGCGGCGACATATCCACCTTTGGCGGTCTTGCTGCCCTGAATGCCAAACAGCGGGACGCTGCGGCGGTAATCATAGATGGCGGTTGCCGCGACTTACAAGACATTCGCAAAACAGGTTTGTGGGTTGCGACACGCCATGTAGTGCCAATCACCGGCAAATCGCGTGTGAAACTGGACTCCCTAAATGTTCCGATTTCGATTGGTGGAATTAATGTGATGACCGGCGATCTCGTCATTGGCGATGAAACCGGCATCGTCGTCATACCGAAGAGCATCACTGAGCAGACGGTAAAATTAGCGGAGAGAAAATTTCTGCTGGATGCGGAAGTGGAAAAAGGGCTGAAAAGCGGATTAAATTTCTTGGACGCAGCTAAAGGCGCGAAATATATGTAATAGATTCCTCTTAACCGCATGACCCACTTAGAGCAACTCACCTATTTCCAAGCGTCCCCAGTGATGAGCGGCGTAAAGAAGTTCAGCATTTCCTTGTTCGACATCTCTGGCTTTTCGTAGTGAACGAAATGCCCAGCTCCCGGCGCTGCTGAAAATTTTAGATTTGAAAAATATTCATCAAGCTTATCAGCCCATTCGATTTTCGCGATACGGTCTTCCTGGCCCCAAAATACACGGGTCGGGCACGCAATGGGCTCGACTTTGGGGGCGCCTTCGGTAATCCACTTGAGGCGCATCGCCAAAGCACCACGATACCATTCCATGCCGCCCTTGATATTCCCGGGCTTCATGAAGTTATCCACCCATAATTCTATGTCCTTGTCGAATGCGTGAGGGTCGGCCGACCACCGCTCTAGAAAATGTTTGAAATAAATACGACACGTATCGTGGTTATAACCAACCAGCTCTTCAGCCATGGGCCACTGATGAAAGTACTGATAGAACATTTCCTTGAGATGGGTTGCTTCGCCCCATCGCGTTCCTACACCCGCATATGGACAATCGAAAAAAAAGAGCGCTGCTGTCCGATTTGGATATGCACGCGCAAAACCTTGCGCAACGTATGCGCCAACGTCATGGCTTACGATTGAAACACGGCTGATGCCAAGCGCATCCAAAAACTCCTTTAAATCGTTAGTAAGAATATCCGCAGTAGTCCCTTCAACCGGTTTTCCATCCTGTCGACGCGTATCGCCAAATCCGCGAAGTTCGGGGACGATAACATCAAATTTTTCAGCAAGCGCCGGGATATTTTCTTTCCATACACGACCAAACTCAGGCCAGCCGTGCAAAAGGATGAGTGGCGGCCCCTTACCTTCACGTAGGTAATTCACGGATAGTTCGGACGTTTCGATTTTGTAGTCTTTGAATTCCACGCCGCCGCCCCCCAAAAGTCAAATGGCATTGGCAATCTAAAGAGTAGATCGGCTCATAACAACTCAGTAATCCCGGCGCCACAGGACGCCAAAATCTGCACCAGTTTCATCGCTTGTTGTTGATTGAAGTGAAATAGAGGGCGTAAGGCGCCATTCGACAATAAATTTGCGGCTATTGTCAGTTAAGTTTTGTTCTATGGCCAAGTAAATATTACGACCGATCTGCTCACCGACAACAAGGGAATCGCCTTCGTCACCGCCAATACTGATAACATCGAGGCCGAATGTCCTGCGCAACAGGCCGTTGAGGCCGCCTTCACTGAGACCTGAGAGATCAGCGGCCGCGCTTGCCAATTGAACTGACTCCAACGGCCCGAGTTGACCCGACCCCTTGCGGAACAGCAATCGAGAAAGCACTTCATCCTGCGGTAGTGGCGGGCGTGAGGATAAGGTAATTTGCGGGTCACTGGCACGGCCAGAGATAAAGACCGTAGCCGTTATGTCTTCAGTTTCCCGAATAGCCGTGATCCCAAGTTGGGGGTCGACTCTGCCCCCACCTGTAAACGTGACTGTACCGGAATCCAGTGTAAACGTTTGGCCGATGAACGAAAAAGTGCCGCGATCTAGAGAGATTGATCCTGCTATATCAGGTTGCAGTATATCACCGCCCACTCTAATGCGACCGCGCCACACCGATTCAAGGCCGCGACCTTCCGCACGAAGCTGGTCATCAATAGACAAAATAACGTTGAGTTTAATGGGTTCACGTTTAGCTGTCTGACTTGGTGTTGGTGCCGCTCCATTTGCCGGCGGCTCCCGCAGCAACGGCACTTCGGGGGCGTAGGAAGCGTCAAGGCGAACAATTGAGCGCACAACCTGCAACTCACCCTGGATTGTTCCGCTTAGGAAAGCACCGGTATACGAAACGGTGCCCGATGTACTGACACTCACATCGTCGCGATTCACGAGCCCAAATCGATCAAGATCCGCGGAGATATCAGCAATCCAATCACTTTGGCCGCTAGACCGGCTGATGCTGCCTTTACCGGAAAGATTGCCGTTGTCCGCGTCGGAAGCTGTTAAAGAGAATACGAATACATCGGCATTCTCCGCCAATATTTCCAAATCCATATTCGTGACAATGGTTCCACCAGGGTAGTATTCGTACTCACCGTCTAGAACTTGAAGACCGCCTGTAATTTGCGGGTTTGCTAGCGTTCCACTGAACGACCCCTCAAGGACGGCTTGACCAGCCAGCAAATGATTATCGACAGGCAACAAGCGCCAAAGAGCGTAAAGATCACCAGCCCAATCAACTTGCCCACGCGCGGGTGCATCAACATCCACAACCAATCGTCCCTCAGCAACATTTATTAGCATTGGAATTTGGGCGGAGAATGTGCCGGGCGTTTCAGACAGGCCGGATCCTCTGCCTGCAAAATTGGCCTGCCCATTGTCGACTGAAGCTTGAAACTCGATATCTACGGGCGGCGCACCGGTGCCAACCGGCGCCGGAAAATGAGCAGATGCGGAGATGTCAACGGTCGCGGACTCGGCGAGTCCGGACATGACGATCTCACCTGAAAGCGTTCCGGGTAGTTCGTCTTGGAACTCGCCCAGTATTTTGCTTGCGATTACATTTTGAACGTTTGCACGCCCGGATACCGTATTACTAGTTTTGTCCCACTGGAGATTGGCTTCGATAATTCCGCCAGCGAACGTCGCACGGGCAGACTCCAAAACGGTTTCCGTGTTTGAAATCGATAGGCGTGCCGGCTCACGAAGTTGAACATCGTAAAGTCTGTCATCAAACGCAAATTTCTCCAACTCTATTTCTGTTTTTTTACTCAGCGCGATTTGCGCCGCTGCCGACAAACTAGACCGCTGATTGTCGGATGACTTTGATGACACGGTGACATCGAATTCGGAAAAATTGCCGGCGACAGACGCATGAACAGCCTCAAGCGTTCTGTTTGCGACTACAATGGAAGTCGCCTCTAAGGTCCCGTCGAATTTTTGTTGGCCGAACACATCTATAAATTTGACGAAAGAAGACACATCATCCACGGTCGCCCCCATGGCGGTCATTCTTTTGCTTAGAAAATTGACGTTTGCCGATTGAGATTTCCCCTCGCTGATTAATTTCGCATCAAAGCTTGCCGCACCTTTGATTGGAAATCCCAAAGCCGAGGTCAGTGGCAATAGGTCGCCGACATTGCCTTTTGCATCCCCGTCCAATGCACCCTTGTAGTCCAGCGCCAACTGGGCGTTTAAATTACCGGCATCACTAGCAAAGGAAATATTATCAATAGAAATACCATTTTCATTTATCGCAATCCCGTCAGCGGCCTGATTGAAGGGCGAACCAAGCCACATCCCGGTACTATGAATTTGGCCTCTCCAATATTCGCCGGACTGCTCCAATTGGACGTCGGCCCTGATATCGGAAAGGGAAAGCTCTCCGAGTTCAATGTATGGAACATTCGCCCCGGCGGTCGCCCGAAGATTTGATACGGGCCCTCTTAGCTCGACATTAGCGGTTATGGTCTCGGGCAACAATTCTGCAAATTTGGCAGCAGGAATATTGGCCTGCAGCATTGTAGAGGTGTGATTAACTTCACCACTTTTTACCTCCCACTCACTGTTACCGGACAGAGCAACGGTCGATGATTTCACAGAAATCTCGTCAACCTGTATTTTGTCGCCAACTCCCACTACCCGCGCCTGAGCGCTCAACGCTCCATCAAATAGGGGCTCGGCTGCGGGCGCGCCAGAAAGCTGAACATTAAGCAAGCCACTAAAATCACTCAGTGAATTTATTTGGTCTGCATTAAAGGTCATGCGGAAGTTCGAGGTATCCGCTGGCACGTTGACAAGACGGCCGCCGCCTTTGATCGCCACGGATATATTTGCCGGACCGATTCCCCCGGGTTCCGCATATCCAGACGCCGACAAAGTGACATCGGCAAGCTGCAATTGAACGTTCTGAAATTCTGCGGACCCGTCCGTAAGAACCAATTTCACACGCCAATCACCCGTATCGCCTGCCACATCGGAAATCTCAGGCACCGCGTGATGGACACCCCGCACTAGGCCATTCCCATCCACAAGAGCAGAGCCATCCTCCTTTTGCTCAAGCGTAAATTCGCCCTGAAACTGCGGCAACTGCCGGCCGCCCCCCACAATTCCAGTTACTCCAAACGAACCCGTAATTCGAGGCGTTGATGAAGCACCATCAAGGCCGAGCGAAATGTTGCCATCTTCAATGTGGCCGTTGTTCCATGTGTAACAAGGCGTGTCCTGGCAACGAATATTAACCGCCCCCGAAAGACTTTCACGTCGAGCGATGGAAAGGTCACCCTCAATACCAAACCCAGCGACACCACCCTGAATGTGGACTGTAGCGGAAGCATTTGATGACCGCAGAACGATCGAGGTCTCGTCATTCCGGTCGATGCGTTGGAGCTCTAGCCTGAGCTCAGCTGTATTTGCGCTTTGAATTTGAGTTAAAGAGCCCTGAGCACGGACCAGGGTTCGTTGTCCAAGTACCGGCTGCTCCAGCAATAGCGAGTTTAGAGATAGACGCTCAACCGTTATAAAAGAGAGCGCATCATAAATATTAGCCCGTGTAGGAAAGGTAATCTTGCCTGCGGACTCGTCGCCACCGGATAACGGCAGACGTTCAACTTTGAGCGCGTTAATTTCCGTACTCGCGATATGAACTTGGCCTCGAAGTAGCGATGCCGGCTTGAGATCAATGTGAATTTTATCTGCGGTTAACCAAACGCTACGTGTATCGGAAACCGTCACATCTAATATTTCAATACTGTTAGGAAAGCTGCCCCCCACCGCTCCAATGCTAATATTCTGCCCCGCAGCTTCCTCAGCGATCTCCAAAAATTCACTGAGCAAAAACCCGCGACCGGCAGATGTAAAAACGAGCAGAGCTACGCTGACCACAAAAAATGCTGCTATGGCAGCGATCGCAAGGGCTGACCATTTAATGGCATTACTTGTTAGTATCGCGCGACCTCTTGCAATGTCAGCTCTAATTGACATCATCAAAACGCCTGACCAAAGCTGATGTAGAATTGAAAACTTTTGTCGATTCCGGGGCGCCGGTTAATAGGAATAGCGATATCGAGGCGCAGTGGGCCGACGTCCGTGTAATACCGCGCGCCAATTCCAGCCGCTGTGCGAATCTTTCCTCCGTCACCAGGCAGTGACGAAAGAGATACGAGTCCTGCATCGAAAAACGGCACGACGCCAATTGAGTTGCCGACCTTAATACGTGTTTCTACCGACGCCTCAATCAACGAACGGCCGCCCGTTGGTTCGTCCGAACCATCCAGTGGCCCCACCAGCTGGTATCCGAAACCGCGCACCGACCCTCCTCCGCCGGCGTAGAATCGGCGATTTGCCGGCACCTGATCGGTTGCAGATCCAGCAATGCTGCCCAAAGCGAGTCGAGCCGCAAAAACAATCCGCTCCCTATCGCTGAAAGGCACATAAACATTGCCCTCTACTTCCGATTTCGCAAAAAAAACAGAGCCGTCAAAGGAACCTGCATAAGGCGTCACCCCGGCGGAAACACTCCATCCATTTGTCGGGTCTAACACATCATTGCTGACGTCATAAATTGCCGACAATGGCAGACCAGCTAAATAAGATGTACGCGTAAAACCGTCTTCAGTTAGAGATGCGACTTCAAAGGTTGTTCCTGCACTAACTGTCCAATGAGCGCCGAGTTCCCGTTCAAGGGCCGCGCTCAAGTTGCCGCTCCATTCGCGGAATGCATCGGTATCCGCGTGTTTTACTTCAGATCCGAGAATAAGTGTTTGGTTTAAAGAAATAAAATTTGGCTTACGGAACTCTGCGCTGGCGGTTTGATCAAGCTCTGTTCCATCCAGCGAAAGACGCAATTTCTCGGCCTCTCCAAAAAAGTTCCGGTGTTCCCAGAACACCGATCCCCCAAACCCGCGGTCTCGCCCATATTTTGCACCTGCGCCGATAGTTCTATGTGCGGCTTCGTCGATTTCCACATCAACGTCGAGAGGAGCGCCTTCCAAATGCTCTTCTTCACCAAAAGGAAAGACCCGGACGCTGGTAAACAATCCTGAATTTACCAGGGAACGGCGATAATCTTCGAGGGCGCCCACGCTAAACTCACTTCCGGTTTCCCAGGGCACTAATTTTTGCAGGTACGATTCTTTAACAGTTTCATAGCCACTGAATTGAGTTTCGCCATGCAAAGCGTATGAGCCCAGTCGAACGGGCAAAGTAATCGAAATTTGCCTTGCTTCATGATCCACATCGACTTGCCGAATCCCGGCTTGGGCAAATGGATAGCCGCTATTCTGCACCTCAGATATTGCGGACTGCTCTGCAGATATTACATCCTCAGCCCGAGCCGGGCGCCCGATTATTTTCGCAAGCAGCGCATTAACAGAGCTGCCGGTTAGGATATTCGGCTTTGATTGATCGAATGTCTCTTCAGGCTGCGGTTGAAGTGCTGCCACCGAATATCGTGGCCCAGTTTCGATTTGGATTCTTACTTGCGCAGGCTTGGAGTTGAAGTCGGTGCTGGAATCAATAGACCCCGCATAAAACCCTTCTGATTCCAACACGGCTCGAAATCTCGAAACATCGTTATTAATGCGCCGATTTAGAGCGCGTGGCGTTGTCGGCAACCGATCCCGCAACGTCACCAATTGCGAGGATTGGCGAACCAATGTTTCGAGCCTGCCTTCTACGCCACCAATCTCGACCGAATACCCGACGCCCATGGAAGCGTCGTCAGAAGCCTGCGTTTCAGACGTTTGCCATATAACGAGACTGGCTACGCAAAGGGCGACCTTGATGAATCTTTGAACAATCAACAGACTTGATTTCCCTAAGAACAAAATAAATTTAGCAAGGAGTGAGGCGTGGATACAGTATAGCGATAACTCGAAATCCAGCGACTAAACCGCTACTCTTAGATTTGGGTTTCTCTTACCTGCAGAATAAGGCGAATTACGGCGATGATAAATTGTCAGGCCCTTTGGTACGTCGGAAGGCAAAAAGTAGAACTGCGAAACGAACAGGTGCCGCCCCCGTCCAAAGGCGAAGCGCTTGTTAAGGCCCATTATTCCGGAATTAGCCGCGGCACGGAGCGTCTTATATTTAATGGGCAAGTTCCGCAATCTGAATACGAGCGCATGCGCTGTCCCATGCAAGCGGGGGCCTTTCCATTTCCTGTAAAGTACGGGTATGCGTTGACCGGTGAAGTTGTGGAAGGTCCGTCCGACTTAATAGGAAAATTTGTTTTCGCTTTACATCCACACCAAGAGCTTGCCTGCATAAAAGAAGATAATTTGCATCAAATTCCGAAGGGCACGGCTACGCGGCGCGCATCACTCGCAGCAAATATGGAGACCGCCGTCAACGTCATTTGGGATGCCGAACTCAAACCAAACGAAGATGTTCTCATTATCGGTGGAGGTATACTGGGATTACTCATCGCCAGACTAATTGTTCAAGCAGATCAGAATCAAGTGACGGTCGCCGATCCGCAGGCAACACGCGCGCAAGTAATTGAGCGGCTGGGTGCACTGTATTCAAGACCAGAGAATATCGAAATGGACTACGACGTTATAATTCATACTAGTGCTACCGAGAATGGACTTATGTTAGCATTGAACCACGCCGCCCCAGATGGCCGTATAGTTGAGGCGAGCTGGTTTGGAGACAAAGTTATTGCTCTGCCACTAGGAGAAACGTTTCATTCGCGGCGCTTACGGCTCATTTCGTCACAAGTGGGCGCAATTCCACCGTCCCAGCGCGCAAAATGGTCGCCTACAATGAGAATACAAAAAGCGCTGGATCATCTAAATGATGAATTGCTTGATGCATTGATTACCAACGAAATAGATTTCTCCGAAGCGCCTGAGCGGATTCCGGGCATTCTATCTGGCAATGCTGCCGGTCTAATGACCATCCTTCGCTACAACTGAGATGGGAACACACAATGTTTTCAGTTGAAGTTCGCGATCACGTAATGATCGCACACAGCATTCCTGGCCAGATTTTCGGGCCAGCCCAAAGGTTACATGGGGCAACGTATGTTGTTGACGTCACCTTTTATCGAACGAAATTGGACGAATTCGATATAGTTGTGGACATCGGATTGGCGACCACCGCCCTCAAAGATATATTATCCAAAATCAATTACTCAAACTTGGATGAGCACCCGGACTTTGTGGGGCGCCGCTCGACGACTGAAGCAGTGGCGAAGTGGATATTCGATCAAACTAAAACCGCCATTTCAAACGGAAAGCTCGGACCATCCGCGTCTGGCATCTCCCGGCTAAAAATTACTCTGCACGAATCTCATGCTGCGCTTGCGGCATACGAAGCAGATATTTGAACGGGCGGCCACCATGCGTGAGGTGTGGTTTGCGATTCCGGGAGACTTGGAGACTCTGACGGGCGGGTACATTTACGCCAAGAAACTTGTAAAACATCTTCCCGAATTTGGATGGACGCCAAAGGTTTTGCGTCTACCAAATGCCTTTCCATACCCATCCGACGCCGACTTGGACGAAACGCATAAAATTTTCTCGGCGCTCCCAAAAGGAGCTGTCTTGATGGTGGACGGATTGGTACTCGGCGCAACGCCTGAAAAAATCCTGGATAAGGTTCAGGCTCGCATTGTTGCGCTAGTGCATCATCCGCTGGCCTTAGAGAGCGGGCTTTCCGAGAGCGATACCGATTACTTCTATGAAACGGAAAAGGGCGCTTTACGCTTTACCGCGCAGATCATAACGACAGGCCCAGACACGGCCCGCACACTCGCTTCACGCTATGAAGCACCTCTAGAAAAACTTTTCGTCGCCCGCCCCGGCACCAACCCCGCGCAACGCGCACCAAGGTTTAACATTCCGCCAACGCTGTTATGCGTGGCAACTCTAACCTACCGCAAAGGTCACGATATTCTCGTTGAGGCGCTGTCAAAAGTTGCGGAACTCTCTTGGAATTGCACGTGTGTCGGCAGCCTCGAGCGCGATCCGAACGTCGTCACTCAGATAAGGAACGCTATATCGGTTCACACATTGGATGACCGCGTGCGTTTGTGCGGCGAGCTATCGGGCGACGATCTAGAACATTTATACATGCAGTCCGACATCTTCGTCCTGCCATCGCGGCACGAGGGGTACGGCATGGCGTTCACGGAGGCTCTCGCTCATGGCCTGCCTATAGTAGCCTGCGCCGCCGGTGCGGTTCCTGAAACGGTTCCGGCTGACGCTGGATTGCTCGTACCGCCCGAAGACCCGGCCGCATTTGCCCAAGCGCTGCGAACATTGATAACGGACATACAGAAATACTCTGTGCTATCCGATGCGTCTTGGCGCCACGGTCAGACATTGCCGAGGTGGTCGGATACAGCGCACTCAGTTGCCAAAGCACTCGACGCAGCCGCGGCATGAACAGCTTTACCGCGGATTGGCTGGCGCTGAGAGAGCCGACTGACAAAATCTCTCGAAATGCATTGGTCTTGGCAGCGTGTGAGAACGCCTTCAGAAGATTTCACCACATTTCGGTTTGTGACGCTGGTGCCGGGACGGGCGCATCAGTGCGCGCATTTTCAAATTTCTTGCCGAAAAAACAAACCTGGACTCTCGTTGACGCAGATTTAGCGAATCTACACAAGTCGTTAGCACTATTATCTGCCCGCGGGGATGTAATTTCCAAATCAGAAACCGAATGTTCGGTAAGATTAAATGAGAAAATTATATCCACTCGCATTTTGAAGCGGGATTTATCAGAAACTATCGAGGTCTGGCCTGACGAGACGCAACTCATTACAGCGTCCGCGGTGTTTGATCTGGTCTCCACACCTTGGGTATCCGAGTTTATTAAAATTCTACGTCGGCGAAATACGTCTTTGCTGGCGACTTTGACCTTCAATGGAAAAATGAACGCCGAGCCTCACCACGACCTGGACGAAGCTATGTTCAATGCGTTTAGAGCACATCAGCGCACAGACAAAGGATTTGGCGCTGCGGCAGGTCCGGACGCAGTGTCACTGTTGAGAGACGGATTAATCGAAGCAGGCTTCACCGTGGCTGAGGGTGAAAGCCCGTGGATTCTCGGTAACGACAATCGAGCCCTGATGGAAGAGACCCTCAAGGGCATTGCATTCGCCGCGATGGAAATTGGACACGTTGAGAAACGTGATGCGGATGCGTGGCTGAACGACCGTCTCCGAGGCACTCAACAATTCATCGTTGGCCATACAGACATATTCGCCGAACGGACGTTATAGTCCGCCCAACGCGCGCGGCAGGATTCTCTTAAGTGTTGTGTCTTTGCGGATAAAATGGTGCTGGAGGCTGGCGGCGATATGAAGCAGCAATACACCGCACAACGTGAACGCCAACAGTTCATGAATTTCCAGCAAACTCTCCGAAAGATCTCTGTTTTCCGGCAAAATGGGCGGGAGTTCAAAAAGCTCAAATACGAATATAGGCGCGCGAAAAGCGGACGTGCCGGCCCAGCCCAAGATCGGAACCGCAAAGAGCAAAACATAAAGTGCGCGGTGAACTACTTTCGCGCTTAACTCTTGCCATTCTGGAAGGTCGGCAACGAGGGGCGGAGGCGGCGAATAGAGCCGCCACAAAAGCCTCAAGCCGGACAGCAAAAGAATTACCGCTCCAAAAGAACGATGAAGATCATACAATCTGTTTTGCTCTGGTCCTGGGTCGGCGTTAGTCATCGCAATGCCTAGTGGCACCACACAAAAAATAGCCGCTGCCGTCAGCCAATGCTGAAGTTTAGACACAGGATGATACCGGGCATTTTTGGCCGACATATATTTCCCCTAAAGTTTGATCGGTCTGTCAGCAATCTGCATATCACAGTCGAATACGACATCCCCTCCCGGCAATACATACAAATCTGTAGCCGGACGTAATGCACGATCTAACGTCGATATCTCTGGCAGCTGCATTCCGGACTTGCCGGAGCCGATGATCATCGGTGCAACAATCACGTGAAGGCGATCGAGGCACCCAGCCGACATGCATTGCGTCAAAGTCAAAGGTCCACCTTCGATTAGTATACGCTTAAGGCCCAACTCCGCGAGGGAGGAAATGAGAGCGGCAGAATCAATCGATCCGTTTAGGTTTTCCACCTGCAATGTTTTGACCTCTAAAGGGCGCTTTCTATTGCACGACTGAACCACAATCGTTTGCGGACCGTCGCCGTGAAAACATTTAGCGTGGTCCGGGACCCTTCCGTTTGGGTCAATAATCACGCGCGTGGGACTCGAACCTTCTGTAAGGCGAACTGTCAATTGCGGATCGTCCGCTATCACAGTACCGGCACCAACAATCACCGCATCAACTAACGCTCTGAGTCTATGAAGATGGACTCTTGCGGCGTATCCATTGATGTAATGCGAATTGTTTGTAACAGTGGCGACTCGTCCATCTAGCGATTGGCCGACTTGGCCTACAACGATTGGGCTTCGCGATACCGCACTTTGCACAAGGGGGGCATAAAGGGGCCAAAGCGCGCTTTTTTCGCCAGCAGCCACGTTACAACTTTGGGCTGCGGCGAGCACCGCAGACCATTGCGAAGAGCCGTGTTCCCAGTCCACAATATTGGTCAGTTCCATGACACTCGACTTTTTGCAGGTATTCCGTGCCTAAGGAAGATGGAAAAATTGGTCCCGGGGGGGGCATCACAAATAGCTTGGGGGATCCGGGCCGCCTTTCCGTACAACGGGCCATAGGCGAGTTGCGCGCCGGACGGCCCGTTTACCTGCGTGGGCGCGATGGAAATCACCTCATTGTCGCGGCAGCTGAAATGCTGGGCGGCGGGCGGATCGCCGCTTGGCACAGGGAAAGCGGGGGGAAAGTTGGCCTGATCCTCCCGGTGCCGCGGCTTTTACATTTAGGATTTGTCGCTCAGGGAACATCAAGCCTCGACCTGTCAGGTCTCAACGATGATGAAATCGATTCCATGTTGCTGGCAACGGACCCGAATGTACCGGTTGTCCCTCTAAGGCCCGCTTCAAACAGCGAGTCTGCGGCGCTCGAACTCGTAAAGCGCGCCTATCTATTGCCCGCCGCTGCGGCTCTGCCGGCGACCGGGTTCGATACTCAAGAAATGGTTGGTGTTTCAGTCGAGGCTGTTGAAAGTTTTCACGAACTCGCCGCAAGAGATTTGTCTATTGCCGCACGAACACGCGTGCCATTGGCAGATGCGACAAACGCTGAGTTTGTCGTTTTTCGTGGCGGTGACGGACTACATGATCAGCTAGCAATTATTGTGGGAAGTCCCCAACCAAATACTCAGGTTCTAACCAGACTTCACTCTGCGTGCCTAACCGGAGACTTATTTGGCAGTTTGAAATGCGATTGCGGAGATCAGCTTAGATTGGCCATCGCCGAAATAGCCGAAGAAGGCAGCGGCGTATTACTGTACCTCGACCAAGAAGGCCGAGGGATAGGTCTACTAAACAAAATGCGAGCATACGGCCTTCAGGAACTCGGTCACGACACAGTAGATGCAGACGCCGTTTTGGGTTTCGGACCAGATGAGCGGCGCTATGAGGTGGCCGGCGCCATGCTAACACTCCTCGGCTTTAAGCAGGTTACACTCATGACCAATAATCCCGGCAAGATAAGCGCGCTGGAAGGGTTCGGCGTTAAGGTTGTTGGCCACCGGAGGCTTATTGGCCCCGTCAATCCGCACAATCATAACTACCTGACAACCAAGGCACAGCGCGCTGGCCACCTGCTCGGGGAAATTGTCCGCCAAGGCGGCCGCAAGTAATTAAATTGCCTTAGGCCAATCTGCCGCCGCGAGTTCCGAGAGAACTGCACACAATCGTTTTGCGGCATGCTCTACCAACGCTGCTCCGATTTCAGGGGTCGCGAGGTCCGGGCGTCCAGCCCATCCCCCTTGCGCCAAATCGTCCATTTTCCACCCCCAATTGATTTGACCATGAGGAAAGAGGCTGCTCGACGGCGCTTCAGCGGTGTTTTGTGCGGCTTTTTCCATACGAACGAGATGGGGCGCAAAAGATAGTAGCATTGAGGTTTCCATCCATCCGCCGTGGACATCGCCTTTAACAGGCGCTGGTTCCTCCAAATCATCAGGCAGCCCTAAGTCCAGCCAATGCGCGTTTGCAGCGAGCATATCGAGTTCGGTACGTAACTTGAGAACTGCGATACTGGCCGCGGCAATATTCCCGCCATGGGCATTGAACAACAAGATGCGGTGGATGCCTCTTTGGACAAGCCCTTTGCCGATAGCAACGATCTGGGAAACTAAGAACTCCGGCTCAATTGTTAGTGTCCCCGCACGATCTGCGTGTTCGGTAGATGCACCCAACCAAATGGCCGGCAACCGATAAAAGGGCGTTTTACTGGAATCGCTCTTTGCAGCTGTATCCACAATTGCATTTGCAATCAATGCATCGGTAGCGAGTGGCAGGTGAAGGCCGTGCGCTTCCATGGCGGCTAAAGGCAATATGGCCACACTATTTGCGGCTATAGCATCCGTCTGCGTAATCTGACCGAATTCGACAAACATCCCCGCTCCTCCTATGGGGCGACCGGAAGAGAAGACGTTGACACACTGGGTGTAAATGAATCAAGCAGACGAGTCCGCATAGCGTCCATCCTCCAAACCGGGCTGAAGGCCCCAGGGATCATGCCTGGAGTCCAATCCCAATGCTCCACCGCTTCAATAAGTGCGACGTCATTGGATATCAAATGTACCGGAACATGGTGGGGTGCGCCGTCTCCGCTAACCACCGGGATAGGCTGGTGATCGCCGACTATGATCAATAACGTTCGCCGCTTTACCAAGTTGGCCACGAACGATTCCAACGTTTCCAATTCGTAGTGGATTGCTGCTGTGTAGTTCGCACGCATAATTTCGCTATCGGTCCAATCAATGGCGGCGCGCGGGTGACGCGCCTCAAAGAACACCTCACCGTTCTTAATCTCGGTCCACGGTACGACTTTGGGTAATGGCGTCCACGGTAGGTGGCTGGATATAAGTCCAACTTCGGCCACTATTGGGCTTCTGTTGTCATCGGTCAATTCACGCTTGTGTAGTGCCCAAAGCGTGAATTGATCCGGCATCGTCATATAGTCGAATCGCGGACCGTTATACTCAAGGTCAGCGGCTGCATAAATTTTGTCGTAGCCATAGAACTGTCCTTCGAGCCATCCATAGATGATTTGCGGCATAACCCCTACCGTACGCCAGCCTGCGCGCGAAAAATCATGGAATAGAGTCTCGCGCTCGCTCACAAATAGGCTTTCATATCGACGTTGGTTATCCACCCAAAGGCCCGTTGCAAACGTGCTGTGTGCGAGCCAGCTTTGACCGCCAAATGTTGGGGATGTCATCCACGTGCTGCGAGCTGCAAAACCTTGCGCTTGCAGTGTGGTTTCAAATTGCTCAAGTGACGCTCGAATACTTGGCGCGATGGATGGCTCTTCAATAGCCGCGCGCCCGTAAGCTTCTACAAAAACCAAAATGACATCGACACCTCGCAAGTCCTTTAGCAATACATCGTTCGAAACATCTTGAAATTCGAGCGCCGCGAGCTCCTCCCGAAATGCGGCGTCGTACTCCAATCCCTCAATAATTGAAGTTGCACGCGCGTAGGCGAATTTGCTCGAGTCCCAACCCGCGATATACCACCACGACTCCCGGAACTTCACATTCGACAACGGCACGGCGAGCAAGAGCGCCATAGCTGCTGATGCCATAGACGTCCTTAGTGAGAGCGGAGAAATAGAGGTCCCTATTTGCGAAATGGACCACCAAAGCATCACAAAAATCGCAGCAACGACAAAAACTGAAAGCGCTATCGCACCCATTGCAATTGCAACGCCTTGCCCCGCAGAAATTGTCATCAATGCCGTGAATGTTAAACCTGGATCGACAAGGATATTGAACGGGCGCGCAAACAATTCGAATGTCACGAGATTCGCTACTTTCAGGACGACAACGGTCGACAAAACCAAGGTCAATACCCATCGGGCATGCCACTGTGCTCGTGCGGGCACCGCCAACATCACAACAATCATCAAGGGTAATTCGACTGGCAATCGAAGAAATGAATACGAAACCAAATTTCCCGGCCAGTCCGGCAAAACGAGCGCCAAATGGAGGATGGCCAAAGCGCCAATAAATCTGACCCAGGCATTCATAATAAAGCCCGCTTTCTTCTCGCCAACCAAACCACATCAACCGCAAACGAATACAGAAGAAGCCCAAGGGCAATCGCCGCAGTAATAGTACTTAGAGGTGGGACAATAATTGGCGCGAGCAAAGCTGCCAGAACGCCGCCTTGTACGGCGGAAATAATTTTGCGCCTCCATGCGGGCGGTAAGTCAGATGCCAACTGGGGCCATATATAGGCGGCAGCAACAAAGGCGTAGCGCAACAATCCGCCAATCAGCACCCACCACCCCGCCTTGTCAAGAAAATATACCGCAACGGACAGCACTAAGATTAGTAGGGCATCGACTTCCATATCGAAACGTGAACCAAAACGTGACGTCAGCCCTTCCCGCCGCGCAACAGGGCCATCAATGGCATCCAAAATCAGCCCGATGACCGTCATGGTCAGGAAGCACCACGCTACAATTGGTGTAATCGTGACCTTCGAAAACGCCAATTCAAGGGAGAGGCCCGCGATCAAACTGGCCAAGACCAGTCGGCCCAACGTTATGATATTCGCGGATCCAAATTCTTCGTGTGGATGATATTTGCGTATTCGAGCATTAACTATAAGAGCTGCAGGCAAATAGATTGCGATGCTTCCGGCCACAAATGATGTGTCGAAGCGTGTCAGCACAGCGCAGGCGGATGACAGTGCCAAAAGCACTACGCCGCCTGAAGCCGTGGCCATGACAGCGGATCGGGAGAGGTTAGTTGCGGCAGCATTGGCTTGCGAGCGGTCCATAACCCAATATACCCAATTGAGAGAATTGGCATATCATGCTGCGGAATTGAGATTTAAATTTGGCGATGGAGACCCAAATGTTCTTCACTAAGACACGGATGCCCACTGCCGAAAACGCGTTGCCAGGCCGATCCAAGGCCATTCCGGTTCCGGACCTGCATTTTGTCAGCGGTAACCGCCTAATCCCGCCATTTCCCGAGGGATTGGAAATGGCCCTGTTCGGCCTGGGATGTTTCTGGGGGGCTGAAAGAGCATTTTGGCAGCTGCCTGGAGTGTATTCCACTCAAGTTGGCTATGCGGCCGGATTTACTCCGAATCCGACCTATCGCGAGGTGTGCTCGGGGCATACCGGTCACAATGAGGTGGTGCGTGTTGTTTTTGACCCACAAAAAATATCATACGAAACGCTACTAAAGAAATTTTGGGAAGGCCACGATCCCACGCAAGGCATGCGACAAGGCAACGACGTCGGAACTCAATATCGCTCTGGCGTATATGTCTATAGCGACTCTCAACGCGAGGCGGCCATTGCCTCGAAGGCCGCCTATGAATCAGCCTTGAAAAAGATGGGACATAGTGAAATTACAACTGAGATCATAGACGCCCCTGAATTCTACTATGCCGAGGATTATCACCAGCAATACTTGGCCAAAAACCCAGGGGGATACTGCGGGCTAGGAGGCACGTCAGTGCCCTGCCCGGCCTTCTCCACTAAAACCTAACCGCCCCCCCCGCCTTGGGCGCCTTACCAATCCAAGACCGTGCCATCTTGGACAATGGGGCGGTCTGCATTTTCAATGGTCATGCCATCTATAATTTCGATAAAGCTCGCGATTGCATCTGCCGCCGTTGTTTTTGAACCGCTGTAACCCAGTTCAGCCAGCATATCCGTATCAACGGCATTTGGCGCAATCAGCCCAACCACAACTCCGCGCCCTTTGAGCTGACCGCGAATTTTGTTCATGGCGAGATTAACGGATACCTTGCTTATTCCATAATAAAAGCCACCGCCCTCAGCCACATCGACATCACGGTCGACGGGCTTGGCTTCTTCACCCGGCGCCGGCAGCCCCGCCATTTTGCCGTTCACAAAAAGACTTTGTATGTTGAAGGTGCCGGCCGGGCTTGTCAGGCTGATGATTTTCTTTTGGTTACTCGCTGCGACATTTTCAAGAAACGCTTCCGATACTGCGAGAACTCCAAAAACATTCGTAGCCATCACGCGCATAAATTCATCTTTGTCGGGCTCCAAAAATGACCCGCTACCTAAAACGCCGGCGTTATTGATGAGAATATCAATGGGCTTGTCTTTGTATTTCGCGGCCAATCCCTTTAGCTCTGCCTCATCCAGAACATCCAACTCTTCGACAAATATGTTTTTATGCGCGGCGGCGAGCGCCTTGAGCTCCACGTCATCTTTGGGACTACGAGACGTTGCGATAACTGTGTAACCCTTTTCCGCGTACTGCTTAGCGAACTGAAACCCCAGCCCTCGGTTGGATCCAGTAATGAGAACAGTATCGGCACGCGCTATATCTGCCGCTACAAAGCAAACAAGACCAATGATGATTTGGACTGTCTTATTCATTCGTACTGCCTCCGATGCACTGCTACCAAGGCATTACGCTGCCATCGTAATTGTTAATGCCTTTAGCCGCATTCTCCGGTGTCAATTCGTCAATAACATCGATCAACTTGGATATACTTTCCTGTGGCGTTATGGACGGCAAGTTGAGTTTGGCAAAGAATTCTTCGTTCACCTGATCTAGCATATCCGTCTCAACGGTGCCGGGCGCAACGACACCCACTGTTACACCGCTCGCACGCAAATCTCCGCCCAGTGCGCGCATAGCCATATTTAATCCGGCTTTGCTGATACGATAGTAATAAGGTGCGTTTGGCATACCGCCGGCGCCGGCAATCGAGCCAAGTCCGCTGGTAAGCGCGACAATCTTTTTGCCCTCGCTCAAGATCACGTTTTCCCGGAACGCTTCCGAAACCGCCATTGCGCCAAATACATTGACGTCCATAACTTGGTGAAATCGCTTTTGGTCAAATGTCCCAAGGGACTGATCTTCGCCACCGCCAAGAACACCGGCATTGTTGAGAAGCAGATCGATTGGTTTTCCTCTATATTTGGCCGCCAATGCGGTGACTTCAGCCGTATCGGTGACATCGAGCTGCTCAATGGTCACATTCTGATGCCTTGCCGCCAGCGCTTTCAGCTCTTCGTCGTCTGCGGGGCTCCGCGAGGTCGCAATGACATCCCAACCCCGCTCAGCATATTGGGTGGCGAATTCAAGCCCCAACCCTCTATTGGAGCCGGTAATAAGCACGGTGGCGGCTTGCGCGGCGCCGGCAATAAACAAGCTAATTGAAAATGCCACAATGGCGAAAGTACGGCTCATCAAATCCTCCCATCGAATGAAGTGAGGATACTATGACACCTTAATTATGGCCGGAATGGCAAAACGGTAACACGGAGGAAAGCAGCGGCTACCAAGGCATCGGCTGGCCATCATAGTTAAACGGCTGGCTGCTGTTCGCCTGAGTTAAGTTCGAAATCACCCTGATCATTCCAGAGACGCTTGATGCTGAATCTTGGTCTTGGTCAGCACGATCACCAACCAATTCGCGGCGCATATCGGTATCCGCCGCGCCCGGCGCGACAATGCCTACGACAATTCCTTCATTTCGCAAATCGGCCGCCAAGCCTTTCAGGCCCATGTTCAACGCAACTTTACTGGCCCGATAGAAATAGATATTTCCACCGCTGCTGCCTCTTGAGATGATTCCCGCACCCGACGTTATTCCAATAATTTTTTTCTGTTCGCTTACCGCAACATGTTTGCGAAAAGCTTCCGAAACAGCGAGTGCGCCATACACGTTAACACCCATAACGCGCTGAAAGTTGTCGTAATCGAAAGTGCCCAAAGTTTGTCCCTCGAGGTCACCCAACACGCCAGCGTTATTAATAAGCACGTCAATGGACGTATCACGGTATTTTTTCGCCAGGGAATTAATCTCTTCAAAGTCTAGAACGTCCAGTTCCTCGACGCTGATATTCCCGAACTGCTTTGCCAAGGCGTTTAATTCCTGAGCACGTGCCGGATTCCGGGTCGTGGCAATGACATGCCAGCCCATTTCGGCATACTGCTTTGCGAACTCGAGTCCCAATCCCCGATTTGAACCCGTAATCAAAACGGTCTCCGCATGCGCCGCGCCAAGCGAACACAATGTAGCCAACCACATAGCTGCTATTTGCCGGATCATGACCCCTCCCAAAACTCAAAGGGCCGCTCGCGGCGGCCCTTTAATTAATTGATTGATTCTCTTACCACTCGAATGGCTTACCGTCACAATTGATCGGCTTTCTTGCAGTCTCCTGATTCAGGTCGGAGATGACTGCGCGCATACCGCCCACCGCTTCCGCGGCCGATATGGTTAGCGGGCCTTTGTACCCTATGTCGTCCAGCATATCCGTGTCGGCTACGCAGGGCGCTATAACCCCAACGGTTACGCCGTCATTTCGTAGGTGGCCCGCTATTACACGCATACTCATCCCAAGGGCAGCTTTACTCGCGCGGTAAAAAGTATGACCGGGGCCGGCCATGGTCGTGGAGCCCATCAAACTGGTT